>NZ_JBNPTW010000002.1:0-630664 GCF_051167855.1 Bradyrhizobium sp. HKCCYLRH3099 | reverse complement strand
GGCCAGAACTTTACCTCGATGCCCATGTTGCGGCCTCGCGCCAAAGCCAAAAAGAAGAAATTTGTGACGCAGTAGTACTAATCCGCCCTACTCCGTCTCTCGCCGGAACGATCACGTAATCGCAATCGGGCAGCCGTTGCTGCCCGTGGCGCCCTTGATGGGGGACGGGGTGAAGCAATAGACGAACTGGTACTTCTTGGCAGCGATCAGCTCGTCGAACACCAGGTTCTCGTGGTTGTGGATGCCGTTCTTGGTCTGCAATTCGGCATGGACCGCGAAAGCGAGCGATTTGTCGGGATTGGGGACCACCTCGACGGCCCAGGTGTCGGCGCCGGTGAGCGCGAGATCCTTCTCGATCACCCATTTAGCGGCGTCGAGCCCGATGCCGGGTTCGCCGCTGTTGAAGCGATCGTTGTTCTTCATCCATAGCGAGCCCCAGCCGGTGTGGAAGAAGATCGCGTCGCCGGGCTTGATGTCGGCCTCGCTCATGTTCTGCTTCTGCAAGGCGGCCTTGATGTCCGCCGAGGTGATCTCCTGGCCGGCGTCCATCATGCCGCCCTTGAGCGCGACCATGTCGATGAGGTGGCCGCGGGTGAACAGCGGCTTCAGCTTCTCGACGCCAAGCTTCTTGAGGCCGTAGGCGTCGCTGATCTCCGCTGCGGAAAAGCCGTTGTAGAACTTCATCTCGCTCTTATCGCCGTCCTTGCCGAGCTGGAGGCCGATATGGCCGAGGCCGTCGAACTGAGTGCCGGTCTGGCCGATCTCGGTGGCGAGAAACTCGTCATGATAGACCAGCCGGTTGTCGCCGAACGGTCCGCCGGTCGGGCTGCCGGGAATCCGCAAGGCAAACACACGCGCGCCGAACAGCGGCATGCCGGTCTCGTAGACGCGGCCGATCTTGTAGATCTTGCCGTCCTTGATCCATTTGACGGTGTCGAGCACCTTCTCGGGCGTGATGTGGTTGGACGCGCCGGCCTCGTCGTCCTTGCCCCATTTCGACGGCCACCACGGCTTGTCGGTCCCCTTCGGCATCGGCGCGGTCTGCGCCTGCGCTTCGCTGGTCGGCGCCAGCGAGAACTTGCCGTGCATGGAGCCGGCAAGCGCCGCGCCGGCGGCACCCGCGAGACCCGCCGTGCGCAACAATGTCCGGCGATCGGTGGCCGGTCCTTCATTGCGATCCTGATTGGTCTGCTGACTCCTGACCTCGTCGTCCATCGTCACCCTCCCCAGGTTGAGCTCATTTGCTGAGCCTTTAGAAAATCATTTTCGGCATGCTCCTCCTCCGTTAGTCTAATGTCCAGCGACAAATATAAGACGGTGAGGAGAGGCGCCGATGAGTCTGTTCGAGAGCGACAAATCAGCTCGACGCTTGCCGGTGTCGTTGATCACCGGCTTTCTCGGCAGCGGCAAAACGACGCTGCTCAATCGCTTGCTGCGCCGCGACGAGATGAGCGACAGCGCCGTTATCATCAACGAATATGGCGAGATCTCGCTGGATCATCTGCTGGTCGAACGCGTCGACGGCGAAGTCGCCGTGCTCGCGAGCGGGTGTATCTGCTGCACGATCCGCAGCGACCTCGAAGAGACACTGCGCACGCTGCTGGTGCGGCGCGACCGCGGCGAGGTGCCGCCGCTCCGGCGTATCCTCATCGAGACCACCGGGCTTGCCGATCCCGCGCCGATCCTCCAGTTGTTGTTGAACAATCCGCTGGTCTCGCATTTCCTGCGCCTCGACACGGTCGTGACGACGGTCGATGCCGTCAACGCGGCGCATCAGCTCGATCGCCAGGATGAAGCGGTGAAACAGGTGGCACTGGCCGACCGGCTGTTAGTCACCAAGTCTGACCTGGTCAGCGATGTTGCCGCATTGGAGCAACGGCTCAAGCGACTCAATCCCGGCGCCCACATCGCGCGCGTGACCCATGGCGAGATCGATCCCGCCGATTTGTTCGGGGCCGCGCTGATCGATCCGGAGAAGAAGGCGGTGGACGTCGCACGCTGGCTCAACGAACACGCTTTCGCTGACGATTGCGGAGCCGCGCATCAGCATCACACCCACGATCATGGCGGTCACGGCCATCACGATCACGGCCACGCTCATGAGTCGTCGGTCACGAGCTTCATGATCGCGTTCGACGAGCCGCTGGACTGGATGACCGTGTCCGGCTGGCTCGCTTATCTTCGCCAGGTGCGTGGCGAGGATCTGCTGAGGGTGAAGGGCATCCTCAATCTACATGGCGAACCGACACCGGTGGTGATCCACGGCGTGCACCATGTCTTCCATCCACCGGTGGCGCTTGCCGCATGGCCCGACCCCGACCGCCGCTCGCGCATCGTCTTCATCACGCGGGGAATTGCGCGGGACGATGTGCTCGAATTGTGGGAAGCTGGACGGGCGGCGGCGTAGCCGCGTAGGGCGGATTAGCCGAAGGCGTAATCCGCCGCGTTTGCCGCGAAGAACGGCGGATTACGCTTCGCTAATCCGCCCTACTCGCTTCAGTTTTTTCTTGAGAACCACGGCCTCCGACATGTCCGGTTGACCCGCCGCACCATGTTGGTCCGACGCACCGGCGGCCTGCCGGTTGGGGTGAGGAGCGATCCATCGCAGTGCCGCATACACGGTCGCTACCGCTCCCACCCCGGCAAAAACCGGGAACATCATTGCGATCAGCTGAAGACTGGCCATCTGAGATACCTCAGGATCCAGATGTACTGCCAAATCTAGGATCGGAGCCAACCCAAGGCAAATCAGACCGGTGCCGTAGACAACGGCGTCACTCGTGGAAACAGGCAGGAAGCCGAAATATCCGCCGCGTTTCACGACGAAGAGCGGCGGACCGTTCGCTTAACTCGCCCTATTTGCCCCCCACCCAGCGGCGAAATTCACTTCGGCAGGCACAATGCCAAGGGTCCATTCCTGGCCGCCAAGCGGGACCAGCCGGGCTTGCTTCCCTGGGTCAATTGGGCCAACACGACTTCCGACACGTAAATGCGCGCCACCAGCTCGGAGCCGGTCAGATCCCAGCTCACAGAGATGGAAGAAGCAGCCGATGGAGGCGAAAACTCGATCGACTGATCGATGAAGGCTGCGGGATTGGCATAAGGCGCACCGTCGCGAGCGTGCCATTCGGGTTGCTGAGGAGCCGGACCGCGGTTGTAGAGCCAGACGTCGCCGCAGATCGAACCGCTCGCGTCGAGCCAATAGGCATAGGCGACCCGGCCGTCGTCCTCGACCACGATCGTCGCTGAACCATCAGGCGAGACAAACTCTCGAAGAAAACCTTCGTTCAAGAATGCTCCTTGGCAGTCTCCCCGGACAAGAAGCGGCGGATTACGCTCCGCTAATCCGCCCTACTCCCCATCTCACCGAAACGCCGACACCACGATCGCCCCGACGATCGCGACCGTCAGCGTGTACTTCGCCGCGTAGTACACCGTCCGGTTCCACGCCTTCACTTTGCGCGTGGCGAGATGAAACTCGTACAGCTTGCCAAACACCTTGTTGAGCACGCCGACCTGCTCGCCCTCGACGTTCTGGGTGGCCGAGGCCTTGACGATGTGGTGGCTGACCCAGCGGTTCAAGGCAGTGAAGACGCCGTATTTCATCGGGCGCTCGACGTCGCAGAACAGGATGATGCGGTTGACGTCGGTGGCATTCTCGGCGCTGTGGATGAAGGTCTCGTCGAACATGAAGGCCTCGCCGTCGCGCCAGACGCAGGGCACGCCGTCGACCAGGATGCGGCACTTGTCCGAGTTCGGCGTCACCAGCCCTAAGTGATAGCGCAGCGAGCCGGCGAAGGGGTCGCGGTGGGCGCCGAGCTTGCCGCCGGGCGGCAGCATCGCGAACATCGCGCCGTGCACGTTCGGGATGGAGTTAAGCAGCTCGACCGTCTTCGGGCACAGCGTGCGCGCCGACGGCAGGAAGTCGTCGTACCATTTCAGATAGAAGCGCTTCCAGCCGCTCTTGAAGAAGGAATAGAAGCCCCAGTCGTTGTTCTTGGCGGCCGCGCGGATGAAGCCTTCGTCGAACAGGCGCACCGCCTCCTCGCGGATCTCCTGCCAATTGTCGGTGAGCTTCTGCAATTCCGGAAACTGCTCGACCGGGATCACCGGCGTGTTCGGCACGGCCGAGCCGGCATACATCAGCACGTTGTAGGGGGCGAGATAGGTCGAGTGATCGCCGAGCTGGCGCGCGAAGCGCAGCCGCTCCTTGCCGCGGAAATGGACGTAGAAGGTGGCCCCGATCAGGATGTAGAGGCCGACGAGTTGTGGCGCGAAGATCTGACTGAGCATGCCCGGTCCCCATGATCCGGCCGCTCAGAGCGTGTTGCGCACAACCGTGTCGCCTTGTGGGCGAGGACAAACGGTAATCTGATGCCAGCCGCAAAGCCTTAATTTAGCCGGAAGCGCGGCAGGCTGCATCCCCCGGGGGACGAGTTGTGATTGGAAACGCACCGCAATAATCGCCCGGCGTGCCCTGGCGGCAACAGCCGGAGCGGTCGCGGCGCCCGCCGTCGGCTTGGCGCGGTCAGCCCCGCGCCATCTCCTGCAGCCCCTTGAATGTCAGCCGCTTGGGATCGCGCACGCCGGCGAGATACATCCGGCGGATGAAGGCGGCGACCGCCTCACGCTCGCACCCGGTCAGGACGACGATGGCGTCCACCGCGGTCTTCTGGGCCTCCATGGGACTGGTCCTCCTGGCATTGCACCCGGCACCGCGAAGCTTTCACGACGCCGCTTAACAGCGCGTTAACCGTGCGGACGCCTGCCAGTTCCCCTTGCCCGGATTCGTGCCCTCACCCAATACGCGAAACTGCGGATGTTGCTCGGCGGACGCAATCGGTGACGCGCGGCGGCCCGTGGAGGGCGACGCCGATCGCGCCGGGATGCCCACCCTCCCCTGGAGGGGGAGGGTCGGTCGCGGGCGAAGCGGGCGAGCGGGGTGGGGTGAAGCCGCGGAAACCGGTGCGCGTGGAGAGATCACCCCACCCCGCCTCACGGTTCGCTTCGCGCTCCGTGAGGCGACCCTCCCCCTCCAGGGGAGGGTGAAGAACCATCTGCGCGGTGAGAGCGCCTTCCCTCGGGCCGCCGGCCTTCACACCATGAAGAAATCCTCGGGCGCCTCGACGCGCTGGTCGTCGTGCTCCGTGGCGAGCTTGTGCCGGGTCGGGCGCGACGGCGGCGTGATCACGCGACGCTCGAGCTCCGAGGACGCCGGGATCGTGTCGACGAACCTCACGGCAAAGCCGTCGGGAAAATGCCGGACGACGCGGCCGATGCAGCTGCCGACCGCGAGCGGCGTGCCGATCTCCGGCTGGACCGCGGCCGAAACGGCGGCGCCCGACATCGACGCATCGATCACCAGGCACGGGATGCAGCTGCCGTCGGCGAGCGTCAGCTCGGAATGCGGCGAGTTCGGCACGAAGCGCGCGTCGCGGCGGGAATCGCGGATCGACGGGTCCTTCTGCTTCTTTTCGAGCCACACCAGCTTCTCGGCGAGCTTGGCGCGCTCGGCGCGCGTCATCTCCAGCTCGAGCAGGAAGCCGCCATGCACGGTGTCGCTGATCTCGCCCTCGAACTTGCCGAAGTCGCGGAAGTACGACGTCAGGCGGTCACCGACCTTGCCGACCACGGGCACGTCGAGCAGCGCGCGAAACGGCGACACGCGCGTGGTGCGGCAGGCGAAGGAGCGCAGCTTCCCCTGCGGATCATACCAGTTGGGCAGCGTGTAGGTGCCGACCGTCTGGATCCGGACCGCACGCTGCTTCAGGAATCGAGCAACCGACATTGCACGCCTCCCCTCACCCCCCATCCATCCCCGTGACTCCCGACCGCCGGCCGCGGCTCGCGGCACGGCGCAGGCAATGCAATCTCTGCGTGTATTTTCGAGCAAAATACGCCGCGCATGAACCCAGCCATCATGGCCGGACGGTGCGCGCAAAATCCTAAGGAACTCTGAAAATCAGGACGGAAATCCCGCCCAACGGAATCGTAGGTCCAACCCGTTTCGGCTTTCTGAAGATGCCGCTCCGTCTGACTACGGTGCAGCGCGGAATGACGTGGCGACATCTCGTCTCCCATCGAAGGCGCTGCGTACGTGGCTCGCGCGGCGCGGATGCAAATGGCGCGCGGCCGATCCGCGCCACCGCACAACCATTCGGCGTCGGCGACGTTCCTCGCGCGAGTTGTTAGCAAACGATCAAGCTTAACGGAATCGGCACTGAGGCGCCGCTGCAACTCACGATCTCATTCTGCCGAGTGAGCGCCGACGGATGCGTGCAGGCGCGCTGCGCGCAAAGTGCTAACACATTCGCGGCGTTTCATTATTTGCACGCTAACAACCTGTTCACCACTTGCACAATCGTTGCTTGAGGCAGGGGCTGCGGTCCGCCGCGTTCAAGTCTGTCTATACCATTGGCGCTTAGTCGTTAGTGAGGGGGACAGCTGTCACTCGGCTCGCATGTCGCCCCTGTTGTGAGTGAGTAGAGTAGTCACGCAGATGATGACCGCACGCATCGTGGTATTAACCATCGCTCTCGGCGCGGGCGGCGTTGCGGCGTATCTCGTCAGCACCTCCGAAAGCCAGCCGCAGGCCCCGGTCGCGCCGGTCGCGCAATTGCCGACCGTCGAGGTGCTGGTGGCCAAGAACGACATCGGCCTCGGACAGCCGATCAAGCAAGGCGACCTGATCTGGCAGACCTGGCCTGAAGCGGCGAGCAACATCTTCATCCGCCGCGGCGACCGCCCCGAGGCCGCCACTCAGTTGATCGGCTCGATCGCGCGCTCGCCGTTCGTGATCGGCGAGCCGATCCGCGAGCAGAAGCTGGTGAAGGCGGACGGCTCCGGCTTCATGGCCGCGATCCTGCCCTCGGGCATGCGCGCGATCTCCACCGAGATCTCGCCGGAGACCGGCGCCGGCGGCTTCATCCTGCCGAACGATCGCGTCGACGTCATCCTGTCGAAGCGCGACAAGAATCCGGACCGGCCGGGCGCGCCCGACAACGTCACCTCCGAAATCATCCTCTCCAACGTGCGCGTGCTGGCGATCGACCAGGCGCCGAAGGAGAAGGAAGGCCAGAACACGGTGGTCGGCAAGACCGTGACGCTCGAGCTCAAGCCCGAGCAGGCCGAGACGCTGCAGCGTGCGCGGCAGACCGGATCGCTGGCGCTGGCGCTGCGCTCCATCGCCGACGTGAATGCGGCCGACGCCGGCAAGACCGACACGCAGCAGCAGATGGCGCGACGGGGAAGCGCCATCGAGATCATTCGCTATGGGATCACGAGCCAGCTGTCGGCGGCGAAGTGATGAGAAGGACGGGGACAATGATGGGTGGGCATCAACGCGCAGCGCTCGGAGCATGGGCCGTCCGCGCACTCTCAGTGACGGCCGCGCTCGGCCTCGTGCTCAATCCGGCGTTCGCGCCGGTGAAGGCGGCCGAGGACAGGCTGGACACGCCGATGGTGTCGGTCGGGTCGTCGAAGGTTCGCTATCTGTCGCTCGGCATCGGCAAGTCCGTCGTCGTCGACTTCCCGCAGGACGTCAAGGACGTGCTGGTGGCCGATCCCAAGATCGCCAACGCGGTCGTGCGATCGGCGCGGCGCGCCTACATCATCGGCGCCACCGTCGGCCAGACCAACGTCGTGTTCTTCGACGGCGAGGGCCAGCAGGTCGCGGCCTATGACATCGCGATCAAGCGCGATCTCAACGGCGTGCGCCAGGCGCTGAGCCAGAGCATTCCCGGCGTCAAGATCGACGGCGTCGGCGACGGCGTGATCCTCACCGGCTCGGTGTCGAGCCCGGTCGAGGCGCAGCAGGCCGGCGAGATCGCGGCACGGCTGGTCGGCGGCAACGAGAAGGTCGTCAACTCGATCGTCGTGCGCGGCCGCGACCAGGTGATGCTGAAGGTCAACGTCTCCGAGGTCCGCCGCGAGGTCGTCAAGCAGCTCGGCATCGATCTCAGCGCCAGCATGACCTACGGCACCGCGGTCGTGAACTTCAACCAGACCAACCCGTTCACCGCCTATGGCAAGTCGCTGGTCGGCACCAACGGCCTGTCGGCCACCGGCGGCGGCCTGTCGTCGGTGTCGGCGACGATGCGCGCGATGGAGACCGCGGGCGTGGTCAAGACGCTGGCCGAGCCGAACCTCACGGCGATCTCCGGCGAATCCGCGACCTTCATCGCCGGCGGCGAATTCCCGATCCCCGGCGGCTATTCCTGCGATCCGACCACGCGGGTCTGCAGCACCTCGATCACCTACAAGAAGTTCGGCATCTCGCTGAACTTCACGCCGGTCGTGCTCAGCGAGGGCCGCATCAGCCTGCGGGTGATGACGGAGGTCTCGGAGCTGTCGAACGACAACGCGATCACGGTGTCCTACGCGCTGACCTCGGCCTCGACGTCGTCGGTCACCATCCCCGCGATCCGCACCCGCCGCGCCGAGACCACCTTGGAGATTCCCTCCGGCGGCTCGATGGCGATGGCCGGCCTGATCCAGAACCAGACCAAGCAGGCGATCAACGGCCTGCCCGGGCTCAACCAGCTGCCGGTGCTCGGCCAGCTGTTCCGCAGCCAGGACTACGTCAACAACGAAACCGAGCTGATGGTGATGGTGACGCCCTATGTGGTGCGCGCCGTGGCCCAGAAGGAGCTGTCGCGCCCGGATGACGGCTTCGCGCCGGCCACCGACGCGGAGTCCGCTCTGCTCGGCCGCATGAACCGGCTCTACGGCATCGCCGCCAAGGTCGATACGGCGACGGGGCAGCCGGCCGGCTTCGGCTTCATCATCGACTGAGACGGCGCGGGATTTCGGGGCACGGGGAACGATCATGGCGAAATCATCTGTACGGGACGGACGGCGCGCGCTGCAAAGGCTTTCGGCCATCGCCGGATTGGCGCTGACGCTCGGCGCCTGCAACTACACCACCGGCGAGGTCGTCGCGACCATTCCGGATGACTACAAGATGCGCCATCCGATCGCGATCGAGGAAGGCCGGCAGTCGACCGTCGTCTTCATCGGCAGCGGCCGCGGCGGCCTGACGTCGCAGCAGCGCGCCGACGTCGCGGGGCTTGCCCGCAACTGGCTGCGCGAGGGCACCGGCGGCATCGTCGCGGAGGTGCCGACGGGCACCTCGAATGCGCGCGCCGCGGCGGACGCCTATCGCGAGATCCGCGCTACGCTGACCGCGGGCGGCGTGCCCGGCCACGCGATCAGCTTGCGCAACACCATGCCCGACGATCCGCGCCAGCTCGCCGTCATCCGGCTGACCTATCCAAAGATCGCCGCTGTCGCCGGTCCCTGCGGGTTGTGGCCCGACGATCTCGGGCCGAACATCAACAACCCCGGCTACAGCAGCAACCAGCACTACCAGAATTTCGGCTGCGCCACGCAGCGCAATCTCGCCGCGATGATCGACAACCCGGCCGATCTCGAGCAGCCGCGCGCGGAGACCGCCTCCTACACGCCGCGCCGCTCCGCTTTGTTCGAGAAATACCGCAAGGGCGAGTCGACGGCGGTGACCTATCCCGAGACCGACAAGGCCAAGCTCAGCGAAACAGGCAAATGATCAACGCGTCCCGTCAGAGCCAGGAGGAGCAGCCGGGCCCGAGCGGCCCGATGCTCGACGATCACATCGCGCCGGTGCCGCGCGTCTCCGTGCAGGCATTCACCGAGACCGACCAGACCTCGGCGGCGGTGCTCGCCGCCAGCCAGGACCGCAGGCTCGGCAAGGCGCACATCACGATCAAGGCCGGCGGCATGGCGCGGGCGATCGAGACCTATCATTCGCAGCCGACGCCGAACGTCATCGTGATCGAGACCAAGCCCGGCGGCGACATCATCGGCGGCCTCGACGATCTCGCCAGCGTCTGCGATCCCGGCACCCGCGTGGTGCTGATCGGCAGCATGAGCGACGGCGTCGCCTATCGCGAGCTGGTGCGGCGCGGCGTCAACGACTACGTCGTCGGGCCGGTCGAGACGATCGACATCATCCGCTGCATCTGCAGCCTGTTCTCGGCCTCCGAGGACGTCATCACCGGCCGCATCATCGCTGTGGTCGGCGCCAAGGGCGGCGTCGGCGCCTCGACGGTGGCGCACAACGTCGCCTGGAGCATGGCGCGCGACCTGACGCTGGATTCCGTCGTGATCGATCTCGACATGGCGTTCGGCACCGCCGGCCTCGACTACAACCAGGATCCGCTGCAGGGCATCGCCAACGCGATCTTCCAGCCCGATCGGCCCGACACCGCGCTGATGGAGCGCCTGCTCGCCAAATGCACCGAGCATCTCAACCTGCTCGCGGCGCCCGCGACGCTCGACCGCGTCTATGATTTCGGCGCAGACGCCTTCGACGCGATCTTCGATACGCTGCGGCTGACCCAGCAATGCATCGTGCTCGACGTGCCGCACCAATGGTCGGCCTGGACGCGCCATGCGCTGATCAATGCCGACGACATCCTCGTCGTCGCCGAGCCGGATCTCGCCAATTTGCGCAATGCCAAGAACCTCCTCAGCGTGCTCAAATCGTCGCGGCCGAACGATCGGCCGCCGCTGTACTGCCTGAACCAGGTCGGCATGCCGAAGCGGCCGGAGATCGATCTCAAGCGCTTCGCCAAGACGGTCGAGGCCGAGCCGGTCGCGATCATCCCGTTCGACTGCAAGCTGTTCGGCACCGCCGCCAACAACGGCCAGATGATCGCGGAAGTCGGAGCGCTGAGCCGCACGCCGAAGCTGTTCAAGGAGATCGCCAACCGGCTGACCGGACGCGTCGAGCCGAAGCCGCAGCGCTCGCTGCTGGCGCCGATCGCAAAGCTGCTCGGCGCGAAATAACGCTCAGTCGTCGCTGCGGCTGAGCGCCTTCGCCAGCGCCTTGTCCGGCTGCCCCGCGACGGGGCGATCATGGCGCGGCGAGAGCTCGCGCTGCGCGACCTGGCGGCGCACCAGGATCTTCTTCACATAGGCGACATTGGCGCTCGCCTGCTCCGGCGGCAGGCCGGAGCGCGCGATGGTCTCGGCCTCGCTCATGCGGCCCTGAAGGCCAACGATGACGGCGAGATTGGTGCGGACGCGCGGGCTCGCATCGGGATGTGCAACGGCCTTGCGCAACTGCTCCTCGGCCTTCGGCAGCTCGCTGGACAGCGCGTAGGACAGGCCGAGATTGGACAGCACGGACGGATCATCAGGCGCGATCTTCAGCGCGCTGATGTAGTATTGCCGCGCCTCCTCGTTACGCCCCATCTGGTCGAGCACCGCGCCTTGCGCCGACAGGATGCGCCAGTCGGGATCCTCGGGCGAATGCGCCCGGCTCAGTACGTCGAAGGCCTGCTGGAAATTGCCGTTGTCGGCGAGCGCGCGGCCGTAGGCGGCGAGCAGCCCCTTGTGGCCGGGATTGGCGATGGTCGCCTGCTCCAGCACGGCCACGGCCTGCGCGCGCTGGCCGGTGGCACGCAGGGCGACGCCATAGCGCAGCGCGATGTCGGGATCGTTCGGCGTTGCGCGGAAACGCTCGCGGAGCTGATCGAGCTCGGCGCGCGGGTCGGACGCGGGCGCGGCCGGCTTTTCAGCCTTGCCGCCGAGCGCGCCGGTGATGTCGCCGAGGTCGGTGGTCTGGCATGCGCCAAGCCCGAGCAGGACGACGCCGAAGCACAGCGCGAACGCCGCCGGCCGGCGCAGAGGGAGAGATCGAGGGGGCCGCGTACGCATGCAACTGAACTACTTCGGGACCGATGATCTGCACGCTGGCAGATTAACCCTAAGGTCCCGTTAAGCGAGCGCGGCGGCCGCAACTCAATCCAAGAATCAGTCGATGAATTCGGCGCCGAACTCGCAGCCGATGCGCCAGGCAAGCCGGCATTTGCGCTGGTGGTCGGGCGCGAACACGATGGTGAACTGCGGCGGGATCTCGACGAATTCGGCGACCACCTTGACGCCGCCGTCGGAAATATCCGTCACGGTGCAGTCACGCGGCAGGCTGCCATTGCCGTAGTGGATCTTCGCGATCCTCCTGCACAGCCGACGTTCGCTCTTGCGACGGTTCGCCAACATCAACATCTCGCCACTCGCCCACTCAATCGTCCATCCTGAGATCGAATCTGTAGCGCGGAAAGATTTGGATCTGGCTATCGCGAAGGCCGGGAATCCGGCGATGTGATTTACATTTCGTTTACCTACCGGCGGCGGGCCGCATGAAGCCGGCGAAATAAGCGGCCAGCCTGCCGAAATCGTCGAGCGGCATCACGTCGGCCACATACTGGTCGGGCCGGACGATCACGAGGCAGCCGCTCGCGCGATCGATGCCGCGCATGGCGAAGATGTCATGGCCGCTCTTGAGGTCCGGACAGTACATTTTTTCGTAGTCGATCAGACCGTGGCGCCCCTTCTTCGGCAGCAGCAACGCCGGCAGGGCCTCAATCGCAAGCTCGCGATGGCCCTGCTGGAACACCGCCCTAAGATCGATGACGGCATCGATGTCGGCACCATCAGGCGTGTAGCGCCGCACGGGTGACGCCGCGTCGTCGGCGAGGAACCTGCACAAGCGGTGGATGGCGGCGTTCGGCGCGCTCGGATCCTCGGCGCCGGCGAAGGCGAACAGCCGGAAGCGGCCGTCCGCCTGCACGACATGACCGAGCTGCAGCGGCTTGGCATCGCCGAGCCGGATCACGGGCGCGGAATGGAAGCGCTTGCCGATCACAAGGCCCGCGGCCAGTTGCTGGAAGGTGTCGTCCCCGGTGAGGACCGAAGGCCGGTAACGGGTCGCGGTGCCCGCGGTGTAGCGGCCGTGGCGCACGAAATAGTCCTGCGTCTTCGCCGCGTCGGCGCCGCCCTGCTTGGCGGCCGAGGCGAGAATGCCCGACCATTCGCGATCGAAATCGATCAGCTCCTGCGCGATCGCCTTGCGCTCGGCCGAGTAGCTGTGCAGCAGCTCCGGCGCGCAGCGCCCGCCGAGCACGGCGGCGAGCTTCCAGCCGAGATTGAAGGTATCCTGCATCGACACGTTCATGCCCTGCCCCGCCTTCGGGCTGTGGGTATGGCAGGCATCGCCGGCGATGAACACGCGCGGCAGCCGCGAGGCGACCTCCGCCTCCGGCACGTCGTCGAACTTATCGGTGATGCGCTGGCCGATCTCGTAGACCGACCACCACGCCACCTCCTTCACCTCGAGCGTATAGGGCGCGAGAATGCGCTGCGCCTTGGCGATCACCTCGTCGACAGTGATGTTGCGCCCGGCGACACGCTCACCGACCTCGAGCTTGGCGAGCTCGACATAGAGCCGCACGAGATAGCCCCCCTCGCGCGGGATCACCAGCAGGCTGCCGTCCCTCGATGATTGGATCAGCGACTTGAAGCGGATGTCCGGGAAGTCGGTCACGGCGAGCACGTCCATCACGCCCCAGGCATGATTGGCGGAATCGCCATGCAGCTCGCGGCCGATCGCCTTGCGCACCACGCTGCGCGCGCCGTCGCAGCCGACGACATAGCGTGCCTTGATGGTCTCGACCTGCCCTTCATGCGCGGGATCGATGCGGTCGAAGCTGACGGTCACGCCGTGCGCGCCGGCTGGCGCGGCCGGGTCGATCGCGAGGTCGCGCAGCCGCCGCGAGTAATGCGGTTCGAGCCGGCTCGCCGAGCGGCGCATGATGTCGAGAAAGAAATCGTGCACGCGGGCCTGGTTGAGCACGACATGCGGCATCTCCGACAGACCGTCCTCGACGTCCTGCACGCGGCCGCTGCGCGTGATCTTCGCGCTGTCGGCGGCATCGGGCTTCCAGAACGTCGTTTCGTTGATCCAGCAGGCTTCCCTCAGTACTTTGTCGGCGAAGCCGTAGGCGTTGAACATCTCCATGGTGCGGCAGGCGATGCCGTCGGCCTGGCCGAGCAGCAGCCGCCCGGGCTTTTGCTCGACAATGCAGGTCTTGATCCCGGGAAAGGCGGAGAGCTGAGCGGCGAGGTTGAGGCCGGCAGGGCCGCAGCCGACGATCAGGACGTCGACCTCGGACGGCAGCGGGCCGGTCGCGCCCGAACTCGCCACGCGCTCGGCGGCATCGGCAATGTCAGGGTCGCCCGGCTGGAATCCGTTGAGATGGAATTGCATGTGGCGCCCTCCCGCGTTGTTCCTTATTGATCAGTATGCTGATCATCAGTATGCTTGTCAAGCGAGCGAGGGAGATTGGACTTGGCCGAGATGCAGGACATGCCGGGGCACCTGGCGCGGCGGTTTCAGCAGATCGCGGTGGCGGTGTTCCTGGCAGAGGTCGAGGCGGTCGGCTTCGACCTAACGCCGGTGCAATACGCGGCGCTGGCGGCGATCGCGGCCAATCCGGCGATCGACCAGATCACGTTGGCCGGCCTGATTGCCTATGACCGCACCACCATCACCGGGGTGATCGATCGCCTCGCGCAGAAGGGTCTGGTCGTCCGCCAGGCGAGCCTGCGCGACCGGCGCGCGCGGGAGCTTTCGATCACGGCGGAGGGACGACGGACACTGGAGGCGATCACGCCGGCGGTCGAGGCTGCGCAGCGGCTGATGGTGCGCGGCCTGACGGGGGCCGAGGCGAAGGAGCTGGTGCGTCTGATGCAGAAGGCGATTGCCGCCGGCAACGACCTCAGCCGCGCGCCGCTGCGCGAGGGCGCGGCGGAGCGGTGAGTGTTGACAGCCGAGGATGTGACCCGCTCATTCGCCCCGAGCGCCGCCGCGCTCCCTCTCCCCGTTCTTCACGGGGAGAGGGAGCGCACCGTCATCGCGGCGGCGACGTTCGTCCTGCCTGTGCAACACCGGTCTCAGTGACAAAACCTCTGCCTGAACACGCCCGCTGGCGTGTTCCAGGATCGGCGCGCAAGCCCCCCGGGTGCCGATCCTCTCCATGAACACGCCTCTTGGCGTGTTCATGGTCGGTGTGCAAGGACCGCTTGGGTGCCAGAACCTCATGGTGAGGAGCGCCGCGGGACTGGTGGAGACAACGCGCAGTGTTCGTTGCGGCGCGTCTCGAACCATGAGGCCACTGCTCGGGCCTCGCCCTTCGAGACGCCCGCCTATAGGCGGGCTCCTCAGGGTGAGGAGAGATAGTTCGCGGTGAAGCTCAGTCGGCCTGCCGAGGCAGATGTCAGATCACGAATACCGCATCACCCCGTCATCCACCTTGCCGAAACGCAGCGAAACGATGTCCAGCGCGTAGTTCTGGTAAAGCCGCCAGGGCCGCTTCGAGCCCTGCTTTGGCAGGTCGGCGATCGACCGCTGCACATAGCCGGAGCTGAAGCTGAGCGACGGCAGCGGCGTGACGGTGGTGTCCTCATTGTGCGGCACGCATTGGCGGTAGCCGTGCCGGTCCATGTAGTTGAGCAGGCGGCAAACATATTCGCAGGTCAGGTCGCATTTCAGCGTCCAGGAGGCATTGGTGTAGCCGAGCGTGGCCGCGAGGTTCGGCACGTCGGAATACATCATGCCCTTGTAGTTCAGGGTCTTGGCGAAATCGATCTTGCGGCCGTCGACCACCACTTCGATGCCGCCGAGGACCTGTAGCACGAGTCCTGTCGCGGTGACGACCACGTCGACCTCGAGCTCGCTTCCATCGGACAGGCGCAGGCCGCGCTCGGTGAAGGTCTCGATCCCCGCCGTCACCACTGACGCCCGCTGCTCGCGGATGGTCTTGAACAGGTCGCCGTCCGGCACCAGGCACAGCCGCTGATCCCATGGGTTGTAGCGCGGCGTGAAATGGGTGGCGACGTCGTAGCCCGGGCCGAGCGCGGCGCGCACGCCGCCGAGGATGAGCTGCTTGACGCGCTCCGGCTTGCGCCGGCTGAGCTGGAAGAAATACATCCCGAACAGCACGTTGCGCCAGCGGATCAGGTGATAGGCGAGGCTCGCGGGCAGATGCCGGCGCAATTTGTTGGCGAGCGCATCCTGCGCCGGACGCGACACCACATAGGTCGGCGAGCGCTGCAGCATCGTGACATGCGCCGCGGTCTTGGCCATGGCCGGAACCAGCGTGACGGCGGTGGCCCCGGAGCCGATCACCACCACGCGCTTGCCGGCATAGTCGAGATCCTCAGGCCAGGCCTGCGGATGCACGATACGGCCCTTGAAATTCGCCATGCCCTTGAAGTCCGGCAGATAGCCTTGTTCGTAGCGATAGTAGCCCGAGCACATGAACAGGAAGCAGCAGGTGATCTGCACGGTGTCCGTGCCCTGCTCCGTCGTCCGCTCGGCTTCCACCGTCCAGCGCGCGTCCGCGCTCGACCAGGACGCACGGATGACGCGATGGTTGAAACGGATGTGGCGGTCGATGCCGTTCTCGGTCGCGGTGTCGCGAACGTATTTCAGGATCTGCGGCCCGTCGGCGATCGCCTTGGGATCGGTCCACGGCTTGAACGAATAGCCGAGCGTATACATGTCGCTGTCGGAGCGGATGCCGGGATAGCGGAACAGGTCCCAGGTGCCGCCGATGGCGCCCCGCCCCTCCAGGATCGCGAACCGCTTGCCCGGACATTTGTGCTGCAGATGATAGGCGGCGGCGATGCCGGACAGTCCGGCGCCGACGATCAGCACGTCGACATGTTCTGTTGACATGAGGCGGTCCTGGCGTTCCCTGAAGCGAGCGTCTTGCGTCTCGTCACCGACAGTTGCAACCCTGCTCGCCGCTGTCAAATCGGCCGTGCATTGGCATTCGATCAACTCTCCTGCTCTATCAAGATGACCCCGATGAGACGGACCTCGCGATGAACGCCCCCGACCCGCTTCAGCAGACGCCCGGCGACGGCAGCAGCCGGGAACGCGACAGCGTGCGGGCCAAGCGCATCGCCCTGGGCTTTTCGCTGACCGCGATCGGGCTGGGAGCCTGGTCGCTGTTCCCCAGTTTTCCGGCCGGGCAACTGATCGCGGTGGTCACCGTCATTCCGCTGCTGGCGCTGATCCTCACGCTGCGCTTCCCCGGCCTGTTCAGGATCGGACTCGGCTCCGGCTACGGCGCCAATCTCGGCACCGGCTGCATCGTGGCCGCCGGGACGCTCGCTGCGCGCACGCTCTCGGATGTCAACCTCGTCAGTTGGCTGCCGCTCACGGCGTTCGCCATCGCCGTCGCCATCATCTTCCTGGTCGTCGCCATGCGGTTCGAAACCCAGCTGCGCCGGCGCGGCTGGCGGCTGCTGCTCGCGTCTGTCTTCGTCGGCGCCTATGCCTTCGGGACGCTCGGCCAGTTCAACACCGCACTCGATCGCTCGGCCCCGGCCCTGCTGCGCAGCCGGGTGCTGTCAAAACACCTCGGCCACAGCCGGCTCGCGGGCCACCAGGTGACGCTGGAGGCCTGGGGACCGTTCGCAACGCCGACGCAGGCGCATGTGCCACAGGCACTGCACGAGCGGCTGCAGCCGGGCGACACCGTGTGCCTGCGCCTGCGCGACGGCGCGTTTCGCATGGCGTGGTTCAGCGTGGCGGCGTGCCGGTGAAGGACGGCAGGCACATTGCACGGATCAACCACGCTGCGTAGACTTCGTAGCCCGCATGAGCGCAGCGACATGCGGGTCTCATGCGCATTCTCGGTGAACCCGGATGTCGCTGCGCTCATCCAGGCTACGCAGCGATCCCATTCGCATGACCGACTTTCTTCCTCGTCCCTTCGCCGTCGAACATCCCGAGGTGCTGAGCCTCGACATCGCCACGCTGGACGCGCGCCCGGGCGCGGTGCTGCTGGCGCGCTCGCCGTTCTATCCGGGCGGCGGCGGCCAGTTGCCGGACCGAGGCACGATCGCCTGGAACGGCATCGTGCGTGAGGTCGTGGGCTTCGAGGCGACCGCCGAGGGCCTCTGGCACCTGATCGGGGACGAGGCCATTCCCGACGGGACGATCGAGTTGCGCGTCGACCCTGCCTTCCGGCAGCGGATGTGCGAGCAGCACACGGTGGCGCACCTCGTCAACAGCGCGGTGTACACGCTGTTCGATGGCGCGCTGCTGACCGGCGTCCGCATGACCGACACCGACGAGTTCAGCGTGGACTTCGATCTGCCGAAGGTGGCGCCGGAACAGCTGCGCGCGGTGGAGAACGCGGTCAACGCCGCGATCGCCGACGACCGCCCGGTGCTCACCTTCGACATGGAGTACGACGCGGCGCAGGCCACCGCCGGACTTTTCCGCGCCAAGTCCGTCGCCCCGCCGCGCCAGGCCGACGGCATGATCCGCATCGTCGACATCGACGGCCTCGACCGCCAGGCCTGCGGCGGCACGCATCTGGTCTCGACGGCAAAGGCGCGGCGGATACGGATTCTGAAGGTCGACAACAAGGGCCGGCAGAACCGAAGATTTCGGATCGGCTCGGGTGCGGCATAGACGCGCCGTTCAACGCGTCGCCGCCACGTCGTCATCGATGAAGGCCAAACTCTCTCCGGCGTCATTCCGGGGCGCGCGCAGCGCGAGCCCGGAATCCATAGCCACGCCTCCCCTAGAGCGTGGGTTGATTTCTCCACGAGGATCTGACCGCTCATGCCGGCCTGTGGCTATGGATTCCGGGCTCATTCGCACGTCCGCTCGCGCGAACGTGCGAATGCCCCGGAATGACGGGCGGATGGAGCTGGCCCTTGCGCGGCCAGCGACGTCAGGGCCGATGCACGATCACGTCGAACCCTTCCTCGGGCGTCGGCGCCACGAAGTACGACGTGAACAGGTCGAACTCCTCGTCCGTCACCGTGAAGGCATGCCCACCCGCTTCGTTTCGCGCCCGCAGCCGCGCCTTGCAGATCTCGTCGGGGACGTCGAGATGATGCAGCTGATGCGGCACGCGGGCCGCCTCGAACAGGCCGCGCATCCAGGCGCGGCTCGCCAGCGTGTTGGCGGGGAAATCGAGCACGACCGAGACGCCGGCGCGCAGCAGCGCGACGATATGCGGGCCCATCACCGCACGCAGCCGGGACGAATTCCGCACATAGTCGGCAAGGCTGGTCTGCTCGCCGGGATAGAGCTGCGCCAGCCAGTCGTCCTCGGCGATGACAACGGTTGCCGGGCGCCGGCCGAGTTCCGCCACGAGCGTCGACTTGCCGGCAGCGATCTTGCCGCACACCAGGTGCAGCGTGGGTGGGTTCGAAGACATGATGAAAGACCTCCGGCGCCAGCTCGGGCACTCGACACGTTCACAGATAGTTCGCAGGCAGCGTCGCCCGGCCCGACGGATCAGGCCGGGTCGGTAATTCGGCGCCCGAGGGCCGCGCCTGCGAGGTGGACGTGTGAGATCATGCCGGTGATCTTGTCAGAGATCGGAGACGTCGTCCAGGGAGCACCTTGCCGGCGTTGACGATCCGCGGGCCCGTCCCGTTACAATGGCGTGCTGCACCGATCACCATCGTCCCCTTGCGTTCGATGTGCGCAGCATCGGCACCTCCGGCCCATTCAATGACGAGCCTTCCATGACTCACGCCGAACAGATCTTCGACTATCGCTTTCCGAACGTGGACATGGCCATCGTGACGGTGAAACGGCGACTGACGGAGCTCGCGGCAAGCCACGGCTGGACGGTCGAGGCATGGCAGGAGGGCGGGCTCGGCGACGCGTCAGGCGTGCTCCTCAGACTCGGGTCCGGTCGCATTGTTCTGCTGATGGAGCTGCGTCACCAGATCGAGCATTTCGGCGCGACAGGGCCGACCGCCTTCATCGATGGCGCCGAACTCGCCACAGATGGCGTCGCGCTCCTGGTCACCGAGCTCCTTGCCGCGCTGGGATTGAGCGAGCAGGAGACGAGCTGGATCGCGCCGCCCGAAAGCCAACGAGCCGCGCTGGACTTGATCAACCATCTTCGCTCCCGGCCTCCGCCGCCGTCGGTCGGACCGCCGCACAGCTACATGCACACGATCAATCCCCCGGACGGCGATACCGAAATCGAGTGCTATGGCGAGCTCGACCGCGATCGTTGTCCGATCCGGTGGATCAGGATGTATCCCGACGGCCGGCTCGAGACCTGCAGTTTCGCTCAGGCGAATTGGCGCGACGTCATGCCGGAAGGCACGATTCCGTCGCTTTCCGAGATCAATGCCCTCAGCGGATTTTCCGCGCGAGAGATCTCGGCGTCCGACTTCGAGGCGGTGTGGCGGAAGGCACTGGGCTTCAAGTGATGAGCGAGACCTAACGTCGCGGATGCGGGGGCAAGCGCGGCACCCCTTGTTTTGCAGCTTCGGGACGAATTTGGAAGTCCTCTAAGAGCGATTCCAGCTGCCGCTCCGTTGACACATTCATGCCATTGCCGTCTTCCCTGATCCCACGATGCATCGTGTTTGAATTTGCTCATTGGAGGGATTGATGAGACTGACCACTGCCGCCGTCATCGGCGCCGTACTCGCCGGCTTCGCCATCTCGCCGGCCCTGGCCGACGGCTACAAGGACTGCACCAAGCTCGACAAGGCCCAGTGGAAGCCGGCGGCCGAAGCCGAGGCGAAGGCCAAGGCGCTGGGCTACGAGGTGCGCCGCTCCAAGATCGAGGGCAGCTGCTACGAGGTGTATGGCGTCAAGGAAGGCAAGCTGTACGAGCTGTTCTACAGCCCGGAGGACCTCAGCCTGAAGCACACCGTCGCCAAGTAGTCGGCAGAGGCGTCATCCGGCGCGGCTGGATGACGTGACATGATACCGATGCACGGCACAGCTCCCAGCGCCAGCGTGAAGACCCCGGACCCGGCCGAGACGGTGCAGGTCTGGGACCTTCCCTTGCGCCTGTGGCACTGGCTGCTGGCCGTGCTGGTGCTGATCGCCTGGGTGACGCCGAACGTTTATGATGGGCTGCACCGGGTGGCGGGCTACGCAATCCTCGGGCTGCTCGCGTTCCGACTGATCTGGGGCCTGATCGGCACGCGCCATTCGCGCTTTCGCAGCCTCAAGGCGCGGCTGCGCGCGACGCCCTCTTATTTGTGGAGCCTGCGGCGCGGCAAGACCGGCCGCTATCTCGGCCTCAATCCCGCGGGCACGGCGATGCAGCTTGTGCTGCTGCTCGTGCTGATCGTCTCCGCGGTCACCGGCGCGATGCAGGTCACCGTGCGCTTCTTCGGCCTCTGGTGGGTCGAGGACACCCACGAGGTGACGTCGTATCTCTTGATCCCGCTCGTCGTGCTGCATGTCGCCGGCGTCGTGCTGGTGAGCCGGATGCAGGGCGAGAATCTCGCGCGCGCCATGCTGACCGGGCGCAAGCTGCTGCGGCGGACGATGCCTCGCGCGCACCGCGACCGCCCAAGACTCAACTCATAAGCGACACACGGAACTCGCAATCCGCGGCCGTTGCGCTGATGTCACAGGTCACGCAAAAGCTGCCGGCGGCACACGCTGTGATATTGCGCCCGGCCGCCCGGCACCGAACAATCGCAGGTATCGGATGCCTGACCGCTCCTGCTCGCAGGGGCCTGGATCTCGGAGGCCGGATGATGAGCTCGCAGCAGTTCACCACGCGTGCGTTGTGCCGATCTTTTGTCCTCGCCGGCTGCGTCATGGCCTGGCCTGCCGGCGCTGCCGAGCCGGAGGCGGCGACGCCAGTCGTTGCAGAGGTCACGGCGGTGACCACGACCGAGGCCGCGGCTGCGCAGCCGCTCTCGTCGGAAACGGCGCTGACGACGGCATCGATCACGCCGTCGGCGGCTCTCCCTGCCGACGAATCGCCGGCACCGTCAGGCGACATCCCGAAGCCCACCGTCGCCAGCGCCGATCGTATCGAAATCCTCGACGAGTGCCCCGATATCGACGCCTGCGTCGACCGCTATCTGTTCGCGCTGTATGAGCGCGCGCCGAAGCTGGACAAGATCAGGGAGACCGAGCGCCGCGTGGTCACCATCAAGCGCAAGGGTCGCTTGGTCAAGGTGACGCGCAGCTTCACCAGGCTCGTGGACAATGATTTCACCTGGAAGGATCCGAAGGCCGCCGAGCGCGTCGGCCGCAGCATGGCGGAATACGTCATCGGCGGCATGGACCGCGGCTTCAAGCTGAAGCTGTTTCACACGCTGCACGCCGCCGAGGCCGCAGGGCTCGCGCCGGGCATCACCAGCGGCTTCCGCGACGATTATCGCCAGGAGATCGCCAGCGGGCTGAAGGCCGCCAGCAACCGCTCCTATCACGGCGGCAGCCTGCGCGGCGGCTACGGCCATGGGCTCGCGGCCGACATCGTCAGCGTCAACGGCGCCACCCGCGCGCAGCGCTGGGTCGCGACCGAGCAGCTCTGGAAGTGGGTCGACGCCAATGGCAAGAGCTATGGCATCGGCCGGCCCTATCTCGATCGCGACCCGCCGCATGTCGGCCCGGTCGACGGCGAGGAATACACCAAGCACCGCACGCCGGCCGTGAAGCTCGCGGCGGCGGAGACGAAGAAGCATAAGCGGATCGCAGCGCGGTCGGAGCATCATCCCGCCAAGCGCGCGAAGGCCGTGCGCGCCTCGGCGCTGGGCTCGCGACGGACCGGCTGACGCAGGCCAGTCGATCGGCCGTCCGGACGGCAATCGGCCGCCCGGGACAGAAGCGGCCGAGAGGCGCTATGGTGACGGTCTCCCACCTGCCGCCTCATGAGACGATCATGCCATCACAATCGCCGCCCGAGCCCGCCGATGCCGCCGCACGGCGCGCAGTCCGCCCCGCCATTGTCTATCCCGCCGGCACGCTGCCGCGGCCGGACATGACGATGCTCGAGGCGGCGCGGCAGACGCTGAGCAAGGTCGACGAGGTGATCGTGCCGCCGCGCGATGCGCGCAGCTTTCGGGTGGCGCGCGGGCAGTTCTTCCGCATCGTCAGCATCGAGGGCCCGCAGGTCGGAGACCTCAATCTGTGGCATGCGCATGATCTGTCCGAGCGCTTCTTCAGCGGCAAGACGCGGGCGCTGCATGCCACGCACGTCTCCACCGGCGACCGGCTGTGGAGCACCATGCCGAACCTGCGGCCGATGGCCACGATCAGCTACGACACGCTCGGCTGGTACGGCTTCGACGCCGACGGCGCCGGCATCCACGACGTGATCGGCACGCGCTGCGATCCCTACACCAACCGCCTGCTCAGCGGCGGCAGCTATGACTTCTGCTGCCATTCGAACCTGTCGCGTGCGCTGGCCGCCGAGCTGAAAGCAGAGCCGCGAGCCGTCGAGCATCACGTGCACGACGTCCTCAACGTCTTCATGTGCACCGGCTTCACCCGCGATACGCATCAGTACTTCATGAAGGCGAGCCCGGTGCGTCCCGGCGACTTCATCGAGTTCCTGGCCGAGATCGACCTCATTGGCGCGCTCTCGGCCTGCCCGGGCGGCGACTGCGGCGCGACGCATTCGAGCGATGCGGCGGCCTGCCATCCGCTGCGCGTCGAGATCTACGAGCCCGACCGGACGCGGCTGGCCGGCTGGCCGTGGCCGCAGCCGAACGACTATCATCGCGGCCACGGCGCGGCGCGCGCGGGCGGCTGAACGGAGCTGGACAAACAAAAGGCCGGGGCGATGCCCCGGCCTTCGTCGTCTCCGCCGCGCGTGAGCGCTGCGATCAGTAGCGGTAGTGGTCCGACTTGAACGGGCCTTCCTGCTTGACGCCGATATAGGCGGCCTGGTCGGGACGCAGCTCGGTGAGCTTGACGCCGATCTTGGACAGGTGCAGGCGCGCGACCTTCTCGTCGAGCGACTTCGGCAGCACGTAGACTTCCTTCTTGTACTTGCCGTCCTTGTTGTTGGCGTAGAGCTCGATCTGCGCCAGGGTCTGGTTGGTGAACGACGCCGACATCACGAAGGACGGGTGGCCCATCGCATTGCCGAGGTTCACGAGGCGGCCTTCGGACAGCAGGATCATGCGCTTGCCGTCGGGGAAGGTGATCTCGTCGACCTGCGGCTTGACGTTCGTCCACTTCAGGTTCTTCAGCGAGGCGACCTGGATCTCGTTGTCGAAGTGGCCGATGTTGCAGACGATGGCGCGATCCTTCATCGCGCGCATGTGCTCGATGGTGATGATGTCCTTGTTGCCGGTGGCGGTCACGAAGATGTCGGCACGCGGCGCGGCGTCTTCCATCGTGACGACCTCATAGCCCTCCATCGCCGCCTGCAGCGCGCAGATCGGATCGATCTCGGAGACCATGACGCGGCAGCCGGCCTGGCGCAGCGAGGCGGCCGAGCCCTTGCCGACGTCGCCGAAGCCGGCGACCATCGCGACCTTGCCCGACATCATCACGTCGGTGCCGCGGCGGATGCCGTCGACCAGCGACTCGCGGCAGCCATAGAGGTTGTCGAACTTCGACTTGGTGACGCTGTCGTTGACGTTGATCGCGGGCCACAGCAGCGTGCCGGCCTTCTGCATGTCGTAGAGGCGATGCACGCCCGTGGTGGTCTCTTCCGACACGCCCTTGATCGACTTGGCGATCTCGGCGAAGTAGCCCTTCGGCTTCTCCTTGAGCTGCTTCTTCAGAAGCGCGAAGAACACCTCCTCCTCCTCGGAGGCCGGCTTGTCGAGGAACGCGGTGTCGCCGTTCTCCGCGCGCAGGCCGAGATGGACGTACATGGTGGCGTCGCCGCCGTCATCGAGGATCATGTTCGGGTGGCCGCCGCCGTGCCAGTCGAACAGCTTGGCGGTGTAGTCCCAATAATCGACCAGGGTCTCGCCCTTGACGGCGAACACCGGAATGCCGGCGGCGGCGATCGCGGCGGCGGCGTGGTCCTGGGTCGAGTAGATGTTGCAGGAGACCCAGCGGATGTCGGCGCCGAGCGCGGCCAGCGTCTCGATCAGCACCGCGGTCTGGATGGTCATGTGCAGGGAGCCTGCGATGCGCGCGCCCTTCAGCGGCTGCTTCGGGCCATACTCCTCGCGCGTCGCCATCAGGCCGGGCATCTCGGTCTCAGCGAGCGAGATCTCCTTGCGGCCGAACTCGGCGAGCGAAATGTCCTTGACGATGTAGTCGGTAAAGCCTGGCTTGGCGGTCATGTCGGGTTTCCTGGTCGGATGAATTCGAAACTGGTCGTGACGAACGAAGAGAGACGCGTCGAGGCGCAGTCCAGATCACTCCCCCCGTTCCTCACGGGGAGAGGCAACGGCGGCCTTCTGCCGCCGTCTTCAGTCTGACGACACCGATGCGAAGCATCGGCTGTCATCTCTCCCCGCGCGCGGAGAGAGATGACGTATGCATCACACCGCGCGCTTGAGCGGCTCGACGAGGTCGGTCTTCTCCCAGGAGAAGCCGCCCTCATTGTCCGGCGTGCGGCCGAAATGGCCGTAGGACGACGTGCGCGCGTAGATCGGGCGGTTGAGGTCGAGGTGGGTACGGATGCCGCGCGGCGTCAGGTCCATGGCCTTGGCCACGGCCTTCTCCAGCGCATCCTCCGACACCTTGCCGGTCCCGTGCGTGTCGATATAGATCGACAGCGGCCGCGCCACGCCGATGGCGTAGGCAAGCTGCAGGGTGCAACGGTCGGCGAGACCGGCGGCGACAATGTTCTTGGCGACATAGCGCGCCGCATAGGCGGCCGAGCGGTCGACCTTGGTCGGGTCCTTGCCGGAGAACGCGCCGCCGCCATGCGGAGCCGCGCCACCGTAGGTATCGACGATGATCTTGCGGCCCGTGAGGCCGGCATCGCCGTCGGGACCGCCGATGAAGAACTTGCCGGTCGGATTGATGTGCCAGATCGTCTTCGGAGTGATCCAGCCTTCCGGCAGCGCCTTGCGCACGTAGGGCTCGACGCGCTCACGCACCTGCGCCGAGGTCATGTCCTCGACCAGATGCTGATGCGAGACCACGATCTCCCGCACGCCGACCGGCTTGCCGTTCTCATATTGCACGGTGACCTGGCTCTTGGAGTCCGGGCCGAGCACCTTTTCGACGCCGGAGTGACGGGCTTCCGAGATCAGGCGCAGGATCTTGTGGGCGTAGAAGATCGGCGCCGGCATCAGATCCGGCGTCTCATTGGTGGCGTAGCCGAACATGATGCCCTGGTCGCCGGCGCCCTCTTCCTTGACTTCGCCCGGCTGCAGCGCGTCGACGCCCTGCGCGATGTCGGCGGACTGCGGGTGCAGCAGGATCTCGATGTCGCAGGTCTTCCAGTGGAAACCCTTCTGCTCGTAGCCGATGTCCTTGATGGCCTCGCGGACGACGTGCTCGATGTGCTCGTTGGTGACCGAGGACGGGCCGCGGGTCTCACCGGCGATCACGACCTTGTTGGTGGTGGCCAGCGTCTCGCAGGCGGCGCGGATAGCCCACGGATCGATGCCGGCCTTCGGTCCTTCGCGGTAGAACAGGTCGACGATCTCGTCCGAAATGCGGTCGCAGACCTTGTCCGGATGGCCTTCGGACACCGATTCCGACGTGAACAGATATGACGCGCGCATCAAGCAACCCCTTCTTTGCCGCCCACGGCGGTCGTTTGTATTGATCTCAAGGTGACCTCGATTGATCCCCAGGATGTCAGTCGCGACGCCGCGAGATGACGTAGGACTCGTCGTAGAACCACAGCCCGTTGTGCTTTCGCAGGACCTCTCTGGCGGCGTCGAGCGCGCGGGACGAGTGGGCCACCTCGGTCAGGCGGTCTTCCTCGATCTGCGCGACATACACCGCCGCGTTCCAGGCTGCAAAGGCCGTCGAGGTTCCGATCGCACCGGTGACCTCGTTGGGCAGAGCCTCCATCTCATACCTGAAAATCGAGCGATTGTCCGCATAGGCGTTAAAATTTAAGTCCCGCCCACTGGAGCCCAGCTCGTACTTGACGGCGCGCAATAGCTCATGGCGGCTGACCGAGAAAGGATTTTCTCCGGGCCACACCGCCTGGATGATTTCCAGGCCCGGATCCTGGCCGTGGGAGTGGATTCCGATCAGCCGGCCGCCGGGCTTCAGCGCCCGGGCCAGCGGTGCAATGATGCGCTTGGCGCGGAAATTCACCGAGGACCGCGCCCGGTAGGGCTGCGAGGCGATGATCAGGTCGAAATTGGCCTCGACCCGCCCTGCCCTGGGGATGATGTTGTCGAGCAGGAAGCGGTGATCCTCGCGGTACAGCACCAGCGCGATCGGCCGCTCATAGACCGGCATGCCCGTCCGCTGGGAGACATTGGCGCGCCAGTTCTGCTCCAGGAACGGCTTCAGCGCCGTGATCTGGGCCTCGAAATCCCCCGAGGAATCGCCCTGCAGCACGACCTCGTGCCAGATCATCGAGGCCGCCACCGAGGGCGAGGCCGGCGTCAGCCATGGCGCCTCGGCATAGTTCATGTTGGTGAACACGAACACCGAGGCCGGATGCTCGAACAGCCGGTCCGGCACTTTTTCGAGGGTCAGCCGGACGTCCTCGAGGCTCAGCTCCTTGCCGGCGACATAGAACGGAATGTGTGGAAAACGGCCGTGCATCGTGCGCAGCACCTTCGACAGCACGGTGCCGTCGCCGACGCCCGCGTCGAACAGCCGCAACGCGGGCGGACGCGGGTGGATGCTAGCGAGCTCCAGGCCGACGCGCTCGGCGACCACCCGCTTCTCGCTGCAGGTGTGCACGAACAGCAGATATTTCTGCCGGTTCTCGAAGAAGCGGAAATTGCTCTTGGGGTCGCGCTTCTCCGGCACCACGTCGAGCCGCGGCGGCGGCAGCGTGCCGGTGGACGCCGCGATATAGGCCTGGATGCGGTCCAGCGTGTCGATGGTGATGCGCTTGCCCTCGCGCAGCCGCTGCACGAGCTTGCCGTCGTTGACGGCGCGGCGGCCGAACGTCGATTCCGCCATGTCCGACTGGCGGCAGAACTCCGTGATCTGGGCGAGCAGCTGGTCGTTCTTCATGCGGCCGGAGGGGTGGGAAGCGAGGGTGGGCAGATGCCCGTTGGCCCAACGTCCTAGCACCTTCTGCCCACCAATGGAAAGGGGCTGAACCCGGAACTGCCCGGACGCAACAAACCGGAGTGGTTCCCGCCCTCGCTTTCCCCCGGTCCCTGCCGATGCGCCGCTCTTTCCTGCTGCTGATACCGCTGCTGACGGCCCTCTGGGCACCTCCCAGCTTGGCCCAGTCGAAGTCCCAGCTCGGCCCGCTCTGCACCACCGAGACCACGCCGGCCGACCAGATGATCGCGGCCTGCAACAAGATCATCGCGCTGAAAGTGTTCTCCGGCGCTCAGTTAGGGACGATCTACTTCTGGCGCGCTGTCGGCTGGAACAAGAAAGGCGACTACGCCCATGTGATCGCCGATGCGACCGAAGCGCTGCGGCTGCAGCCGGCGCAGGCGATCTACAATCTCCGCGGCTCGGCCTATTACGACAAGGGCGAGTATGAGATCGCGATCGCCGATTTCAACGACGCGCTCAAGGGCGGCCCGCCGAGCGGCACGATCTTCCACAACCGCGGCAATGCCTATCGCGGCACGGGCGACTACGCCAAGGCGATCGCCGACTATGACCAGGCGATCAGGCTGACGCCGAAATCCGCGCTGTCCTGGCAGAACCGCGGCATCTCCAAGGCGGCGACCGGCGATCTCGACAGTGCGCTCACCGACATCAACGAGGCCATCCGGCTCGATCCGGCCTTGGCCTCGCCGCTGGTCAATCGCAGCGTGATCTGGCGCGCCAAGGGCAATGTCGACCGCGCCATCGCCGATGCCTCCGAGGCGGTCCGGCTGGCGCAGAATCCACCCGTCAATGTGATGACCCCACCCGGCAGTGTGGTCATCTCGGCGCATGTGCATCGCGCGCTGGCCTATGAGGCGAAGGGCGAGCGCGATGCCGCCAAGGCCGATTATGCCGCGGCGCTGAAGCCCACCGCCTCCGATGCCGGCAGCAAGGCCAACCAGGCCACCGCGAAGGTGCGGCTGTCGCTGTTGTCCGAGCCCCCTGCTCCACAGGCGCAACGCGCCGAGCCGGCGGCAGTCTCGCCCTCCTCCGAACTGGCAGCGGCTCAGACCTTGCCGCGCATGGCGCTGGTGATCGGCAACGGCGCCTATGCGCATGTGCAGCCGCTGCCCAATCCGCCGCGCGACGCGCGCATTGTTGCCAAGAGCCTGCGCGACATCGGCTTCACCGTCGTCGAGGGCATCGATCTCGATCGCGCGGCGATGCAGGCCAGGACACGCGACTTCCTGCGCGAGGCGGCGCAGGCGCAAGCGCAGATGGCCGTGGTGTTCTACGCCGGCCACGGCGTGCAGATCGACGGCCGCAACTATCTGGTGCCGACGGACATCGCACCCTCCGCAGGCAGCGACGTGGTCACCGCGATGATCGACATGGACCAGATCCTGGCCGGTCTCGATGACCAGATCCGCACCAACATCCTGATCCTCGACGCATGCCGCAACAATCCGTTTGCTGCTCCCATGACAGCCAGTGCCGGCGCGAGCCGAAGCCTGAGCGCCAGCGGTCTTGCCGCGCCGACGTCGCTCGGGGCCGGTGCGACGTCGGGTGCCGGCACGCTGATCGCGTTCGCCACGGCGCCCGGCAAGGTCGCGCTCGACGGCCAGGGCGACAACAGCCCGTTCTCGGCGGCCCTGTCGCGACACATCGGCACGCCCGGCCTCGAGGTGCAGCAGATGCTGACGCGCGTCCGCGCCGAGGTCGTCGCCGCCACCCAGAACAAGCAGGTGCCGTGGTCGAACTCGTCGCTGCTCGGTGAGGTCTATCTCGCGGCGAAATGAGCCGCGGCTGGGGGCATCACCCGGCACTGCGGCGGATGCAGCGTGGTCGAATCCTGCTATCCTCACGGCCGACAGAGACGACACGGATCGCAGCCGGACGCCGCGACCGCAGGCAAACGTTCGTCTCGCATGCCGGGGAGAGGCGTACATGATCAATCGACAGAGTCTCGTCGTTGGACTGGGCTTGGCGCTTGCACTTTTGGGCAACGCCGCGCGCGCCGACGACGTCACCGGTGTCTGGCTGCGCGAGAGCGGCGCCTCGAAGGTGAAGTTCGCGCCCTGCGGCGGCGCCGTCTGCGGCACGCTGGTCTGGATCAAGGACGGCACGGATACCCCGGCCAAGGTCGGCCAGCGATTGTTCTCCGGGATGAAGTCGACGGGTCCCAACGCGTGGGCCGGCAGCTACAGCAATCCGGATGACGGCAAGACCTATGATGCCAAGATGACCCTCTCGGGCAACACCCTGACGACCTCGGGCTGTGCGCTCGGCGGCATGATCTGCCGGTCATCGACCTGGACGCGGGCGAACTGAGATCAGGAAAGCTGGATCCGGCAGGGCCTGATCCTGCTCGATCATCTCTGATCTCAGACGCCGATGACTTCCCCAGATTCTCTCGGCGAGCTCGCCCCCACAGGCGCAGATAGCGCTAACGATCGATCAAGAAGAGAGAGGGCGACAGCCGGGGGCGCGGGTCGCAACCTGTGCTTTGGTCATGGATCGCCGGCCGGGCATGTTCAGCAACAAGGCCGCCAGCTCGGTGCGATTGTGGGCTCCGAAGCGGCGACACAGGTTTGCGACATGCTCCTTCACGGTCTGATCCGAGATCCCCATCTCCCGCGCGATTTCCTTGTTGGTTTGGCCACGACACACGCGAACAGCCACCTCGGCCGAGCGTGGCGGAAGCGATGCGGACAGCAATGGTGCCGGTTCGTGAACCGGGCTGCCACTCAGATGCGCCTCGATCTCGCCGGCTTTCATGTTCGTCAAAGCGAGCGAGCCGGCACGGCACAGGAGTTCCATGCGCTGCCGCGTCCGCGACGTGTACGGTGCATCCTTGTTAGTCGTCGCGGTGAACAGCACGCCGACGATCTTGTCGCTGCTCCACAGCGGCCCACCCATGTTGTAGGCAAAGCCCCATTCGTGCAGCATCTCGAACGATGCACTGTGCCGCCATTGCTGCGGACCGACCACGGATTCGCCGTCGGCCGCGCAGCCCCTGGTCATGATGCAGTCGAGCACGGGATCACACTTCCAGAAACCGGCCTTGTAGTTCTCCAGCAGGCCCTCGGCGACATGATCGCTGTAGACCAACTCAGGCTCGAGGCCATCGAGAAGATAGAGACCGACTGTCGGCGACCCTGTCATGCGCGCAATCGCAGAACAGCAGGCAATGCCGAGTGACCGAACGGACCGGCTCTCTGCGATCGAGAGCAGCTGATCTGCGAGCTGCCTCTCGGGCAGACCACCCCCATGCTCCTGTTCGGCTCTCACCAACGTTCCTCGCGAGATCGTGTCGCGCCCGAGAGCAACGACGCGGAATTGGCGATTATTATAGGCTTAAAGCTTCGTCGCTGCTTGTTGTCTGGTCAAGCGAAAAGAAGCGGCAAAGCTTCGTTCCAAGGGCTCAGCTTTGCGGCAGTGCACCTCTGTCGTCCCCCCCCATGATGGGGGATTGCCCGTTCACCGACCTCATCCCTAGCATCCAAGCATCGTGATCGCGCGGCCATTGTTGCGCGGTTCCGACGGGGAAGGTCGACATCATCGCAAGCCGTCCATCACACGTGCCAACCGGCTTGGCACGCGACGGACTCGTATTGCACAGCGCCGCCCCGTGTTCACACCGACCCGAGCCTTCCCGCCGCCCATGCGCGCGTGGGCGGCCAACAGCCTGACGTTGGAGACATCGACCATGAGCCTTCTTGCACAGCGCGCGGCCAAATCCACCGCGACGCCGACGGTGGCCGACTTTCATGCCCGGCTGGACGCTCTGCTTCCGCTGGTCGAGTCGAAAGCCGCCGAGGCCGAGGCGCAGGGCTATCTGACCGATGACGTCGTGGCCGCGCTGCGCAAGGCCGGCATCTACACCATGCTGTTTCCGAAGGAGGTCGGCGGCGCCGAGCTTCTTCCCTACGACGCGATGACCGTGATCGAGCGCCTCGCCTACACCCACGCATCCGCCGGCTGGTGTGCGATCGGATGCAACATGGAAGGCACGACACTCGCCATCTACCTCGAGGATGAGGGCGTGAAACAAGTGTTTGCTGGTGGCCCGGATATCACCATTGCCGGCAACGGCGTTCCACGGGGATACGCTCGCCCTGTCGACGGCGGCTATATGATCCGCGGCAATTGGGCCTATGGCAGCGGCATCCAGCATGCAGAGTGGGTGCATTCCGGCTGCTTCGTGACGGACGCATCCGGCAAGGACATGGTGTTGGGGCCGAACGGCCAGCCCAAGATCATCGTCGCCCATCATCCGCGCGCGACGATCAAGCTGATGGGCAATTGGGACGTGCTCGGCCTGCGGGCGACCGGAAGCTTCGACTATACGCTGAGCGAGGGCGACGAGCTGTTCGTGCCTGCTCACATGACCTACGATTTCGACATCGAGGCGCCGCGCCGCGGCGGCGCGCAAGGCGGACTCGGACTCGCAGGCTACAGCGCCTGGGCGCATTCGGGCTGGGCGGTCGGCGTCGGACGCCGCATGCTCGACGAACTCGTGAAGGTCATCGTGCAGCGCCAGGACCCCTTCGGCAAATCGCGCGAGAGCGCGAGCTTCAAGTTTCAGTACGCGCAGGCCGAAGCCCGTTTCCGCGCGGCGCGGGCGCTGGTGCACGAAACCTGGCAAGACGTCTCCGAGACCTGCGCCAACGGCAAGAAGCTGTCGCTGGACCAGTTGACGATGATCAAGCTGTCGCTGCGCCACATTCACGACGTGCTGTCCGACGTTGGCACGTTCGCGCATCGCGCGGCTCGCGGAGCCTCGCTGCACAACACGCCGATGCAGCGCTTCTATCGCGACATCCACGCCGGCACTCAGCACATCCTGATGGCCGACCAGATCGTCGAGGAATGCGGCCGCGCGCTGCTCGGCCTTCCCGGCCCGGGCGCGCAATGGACCGTATTCGGGGTCACAGGCTGAACGTGCGGCCAGGCATGAGGGCGTGAACGTGAAGACAGCTCGCATCGTCGGGTTCTGCGGCAATAGCTGGCGGCCGGCCAAATCGCGCGTTCTGGTGGAAGCGGTCGCTGCTGATCTGCGCGACAAGCACGGCCTCGAGACCGACGTGCTCGACCTCGTCGATGCCGGCACGGGCCTCGCCGCCTTCACCCGCATCGGGCTCGACGGTCCCGCCAGCGCCGTCGTCGACGCCATCGAGCAGGCCGATGGCCTCGTGATCGGATGCCCGGTGTTCCAGGGCTCCTATCCCGGTCTGTTCAAGCACGTCTTCGACCTGATCGAACCGCGCAGCTTGCGCAATCGGCCGGTGCTGCTCACGGCCGTCGGCGGCGGTCTGCGCCACTCCCTGGTGGTCGAACATCAGCTCCGTCCGCTGTTCGGCTTCTTCGAGGCCTGCACGGTCTCGACCGCGATCTACGCCAGCAGCGGCGACGTCCAGATCGATCAACCGTTCGCGCCGGCGATCACGGAGCGCATCGCCAATGCGGTCGAGCAGTTCGCCATGATGCTCGACGGCCGCCGGGCGAACGCCGCGTGAACTTGCCTCCCGACACACGACCACAGACATCAGCCGGAGTTGGCGCCTTGCACGACACACTCAAACTCTCCCCCGATCTCACCGGCTTCATTCGGAGCGAATACGACATCAACGGCGTGCAGACGGTGGTCCTGCAGATCGGAAGCGGTCCGCCGCTGGTGTTCCTGCACGGCACCGGCACCTTCACCGGCTTCGAGATGGCGCGGGACTGGGCGAAGCGGCACACCGTGATCATTCCCTATCACGCCGGCTTCGGCGAGTCCGGTGATGCCGATGCGATCGACACGATCGAGGATCACACGCTCCACTACATGGATCTGTTCGATCGACTCGGGCTTGCGCAATTCGACCTCGCCGGCTTCTCGCTGGGCGGATGGCTCGCCGCGGAGTTCGCGATCCGCCAGCCGTATCGGGTGCGCAAGCTGGTCCTGGTCGCCCCCGCAGGTCTCGTGGTGCCGAGCGCGCCAGCACCGGGACTGTTCGATATCCCGCCGCAGGAATTGCCGGCCTATCTCGCGCATGATCCAGCCGCGGCGCTGCGTTACTTTCCAACCGCTCCAGACCCCGACTTCGACCAGCGCCTGGGACGCGAGGTCACAGGCTTCGCCAAGCTGATCCGCGACGAGCCTCAGGGCAATCCCAAGCTCGCGAACTGGCTGCATCGGCTTGCAATGCCGACCCTGGTGCTGTGGGGCGCGGCCGACCGGCTGCGTCCGACGGCCCAAGCGGAGGCCTGGAAGTCCGGCCTGCCCAAAGCCCGCGTCACGCTGGTGCCCGCGACGGGCCATCTCGTCTTCGAGGAGACTCCCGCTGCCGCGCAGCACGTCCTCGATTTTCTCGCCGATTGAACACCGCAACAGAGGACACAAGCATGATCGAGATGCCCCCGGGCGTGACCCCGTCCGAACAAGGCTTCGGCAACATCGTCTGGAACATTCTGGGCCAGACCTACACGCTCAAGCAGCACTCCGAAGCCTCGATGGCCTGGCACGCAGTGTTTCCAAGCGGGACGTTCGTGCCGCCGCATGTGCATCCGACTCAGGACGAATTCGTCTACGTGCTGAGCGGGCGTTACGACCTGTGGCTCGATGGCAAGGACTTCGTGGCCAAGGCCGGCGATCTCGTGCGCATGCCCAAGGGGATCCCCCACGGCATCTTCAACAAGTCGGGTGAGACCGCGACGAGCCTGTTCTGGGTGGCGCCGACGCGCTCGCTGAAGGAGCTGTTCGAGCGGATCCATGACCTCGCCGATCCCGAGGAAGTCGTGCGCCGCGCCGCCGAGCACGAGGTCAATTTCCTGCCGCCGCCCGCCTGACTCCCGGGCCCGTGCCAGACGATATCCAGCCTGCGAGGATCGACCATGACCGTGCTGACGACCAACTGGACGACAATTTCCGAAAGCGACCGCCGCCGGATTGCACGCTGGCAAAAGGGAATGCTGGCGCTGGCGGTGCTCTGTGAGATCTTTCTTGCGGCGGACTGGTACGCCTTCGCGGCGGTCCTGCCCTTCGTCTCCGAAAGCCTCAAACTTGATGCCGCCGAGGCAGGGTTAGCGCAAGGAATCTTCGCGCTCACCTACGGCGTCGGAATGGTGGTGTGGTCGCCGGTCAGCCGCTCGATGACCGCGCGCAATCTGCTGCTGATCGGGCTTGCTGGCACCGGCCTCGGCATGGTGCTCCAGGTGTTCGTCCAGAGCTATGTCCAGCTCATCCTGCTGCGCCTCGCGATCGGCTTCTTCGACGCGGCCATCTTCATCGGCAACATGAAGCTGATCTTCGGCTGGTTTCCGCAGAGCCGGCGCGGCTCGGTGGTCGGGATCATCCTCGCCGCCTATAGCCTCGCCATCACGCTGGATTTCGCGCTCGGCATTCCGCTGACGATCGCGACCAGTTGGCGGACCTTCTTCGCCGTTCTGGCGGTGGGAACGCTGATCGTAGCAGTGGTCGACGCGCTCGTCGTCCGCAATCATCCGCGCGAGATCGGTGTCGACGGCTTCACCTGGGGCAACGAGGCCCAGCAACAGCATCTGCCGCTCGGCGAGATCTTCCGTTCGAAATGGATCGCGGTCGGTGGCTTCGGCATCGTGGCCTGCACCTTCGCGATCGCAGGCACCGCCACCTGGGTCGTGCCCGCGTTCATCGCCGTGCAGCACATGGCACCGGACTCCGGCGCGGTGATCGGCACCGTGATGGGACTGTCTCAGGTGCTGTTCCTGGTGATCGGCGGCTATATGTCCGACCGCTTGGGCAAGCCGCTCATGATCAAGCTCACCGCGTTCCTGGCCCTGCTCACCGCCCTGATGTTCCTGTGGAGCGTCGTCACGCCGATGCCGTTCGGCATGCTGGTGCTGTTTGCGGCGCTCAGTGGCATCGCGCTGCTGGGCGGCGGCGCCATCTTTGCCCTGTTGAGCGAAAAATACTCCGATGCGCTCGCGCCGGCGGCGATCGGCTATGCCGAGGTGTTCGGCATCCTCTCGGCCTTCGTGGCACCGTGGATGATGGGCGCGATCATCAGCGCCTCGGCCGGCTCGTTCACCGGGGCCTTCATCGCCTTTGCCGCGGTCGAGTTCATCATCGTCGGCCTGCTGATGATCCTTGCCCGCGACGACGTCAGGCAGGCGGTGACCGTCGGAAGTCCCGCGGAATAGGTCGCAACGACTTTGCGCGGGGATGTCGTCCCGCGTGTTGCGACGTTCCCGAGTGAAGGGTGCGCACTAACGCAAAACGGGGCGGACATCGAGTCCGCCCCGCTTCGATAAGGTCACGTGAGCAGCGCTGGGATCAGCCACCGCTCAGGGCTACGCTCCTAAAGAGCTTACTTGCCCCAGATCTCCTCGGCGAGTTCGACGCAGAGGCGCAACTTGGCCCACTGCTCTTCCTCGCTCAGGATGTTGCCTTCCTCGGTCGAGGCGAAGCCGCATTGCGGCGACAGCGCGAGTTGGTCGAGGGGAGCGAACTTCGAGGCCTCTTCCATGCGGCGCTTGATGTCGTCCTTCTTCTCGAGCTCGCCGACCTTCGAGGTGACGAGGCCGACGACGACGACCTTGTTGCCCTTGGGCAGGAAACGCAGCGGCTCGAAGCCGCCGGCGCGCTCGCTGTCATACTCCAGGAAGTAGCCGTCATAGTTGGTGTTGGCGAGCATGGTCTCGGCGACCGGCTCGTAGCCGCCCGAGGAGATCCAGGTCGAGCGGAAATTGCCTCGGCAGACATGGGTGGTGATGGTCATGTCGGCTGGACGGTCGGCGATCGCGTAGTTGATGATGCGCGAATAGATCTGCTGCAGGCCATCGGGATTGTCGCCACGCTCGCGCGCCTTCTGCAATTCGTCCTGCGAGCAGAGATAGGCCCAGACGGTGTCGTCGAACTGCAGATAGCGGCAGCCGGCGTCATAGAACGCCTTCACGGCCTTGCGGTAGGTCTTGCCGAGATCCTCGTAGAACGCGTCGAGATCGGGATAGACGTCCTTCGAGATCGACTTGCGGCCGCCGCGGAAGTGCAGCACGGCCGGCGACGGGATCGTCATCTTCGCCGTCACATGCGCCGTATCGGCGTGCTTCTTGAGGAAGCGGAAGTGGTCGAGCATCGGATGGTCGTCGGGGAAGTCGAGCTTGCCGATCACGCGCACGGCGTCATGACGGGTCTGCACGCCCGTGAACTGGATGCCGGCGTCGGGATGAAAGAGCTCACAGCCGGTCAGCTTGGCGAGAAAGTCGAAATGCCACCAGGAGCGGCGAAACTCGCCGTCGGTCGCGAGCTTCAGGCCGGTCGAGGCCTGGCGGTGCACGACCTTCTCGATCTCCATGTCCTCGATCTTGGCGAGGTCCGCCGCGGAGATCTCGCCCTTCTCGAGCTTGGCGCGGGCTTCCTTGATCTTCTGCGGGCGCAAGAGGCTGCCGACTTCGTCGGCGCGGAAGGGAGGCTTGGTGCGTTGCATCTGTTCACTCCTTGGAATGGTCGACGTCTTCGATTGGGTCGTTGGACCGGTTGAATTATCTACCTTGACGTGCGGCTCCGTGGCCGGCGCCCGCGCGTTCTCAAAAGCCGGGGCAAGCCCTAGCGCGTCTCCGATCAGTATACAATTCCGTTCGGTCAGGATTGTGTGCGGGGCGTGGAAAGTCCCACCCGTGCGCCGGTCTGGCTTTGGCGTCTAGGCCGATTTCACGATTCCGGTCATAGGGCGCTCTTGACTGCGCTCCCTGCGGTCGATGTTCCGGTATACAGAATAACACCCCCGCTCCTGTTCGAGACAGCTTGCCTCGCCGGCCAGGCCCGTCCAGCGAACCCGAGCATCAGTGCGCCGCAGCGCTGGCGACTCCGAGGTGCCGCTCCAGCGGCGCAGGGTCAGCCTTCAGGTCGCTTGACGGCGCATCGTGCACGATGGTGCCGCGCTCCAGGATCACGACACGGTCGGCCAGCGCGAGCAGCTTCTGCGCATGCTGTTCGACGATAACAGAGCACAGCCCGCCGGCGCGGCTGATCGTGCCGATCGCGGCCAGGAGCTCCTCGACGATGATGGGCGCCAATCCTTCGGTCGGCTCGTCCAGCAGCAGCACCTTCGGGTTCAGCGTCAGCGCGCGGCCGATCGCCAGCATCTGCTGCTCTCCGCCGGAGAGCTGGTTGCCGAAATTGTTGCGGCGCTCCTTGAGCCGCGGAAACATCTGGTAGACGCGCTCGACCGTCCACGGGCCCGGCTGCGCCACCGCGGTCATGTTCTCCTCGACCGTCAGCGAGCGGAAGATGTTGCGCTCCTGCGGCACCCAGCCGATGCCGGCGCGGGCGCGCTGGTCGGCACGCAGGGACGTGATGTCGGTGCCGCCGAGCGCGAGCTTGCCGGAAAAGCGGCGGGTGACGCCGACGATGGAGTTGATCAGCGTGGTCTTGCCGGTGCCGTTGCGGCCGAGCAGCGCCAGCACCTGGCCTTCCGGCAGCGACAGCGACATGTTCGGCAGCACGACGGCCTGGCCGTAGCCGGCGCGGAGGTTCTCGATGGCGAGCAGATCGGTCATCACGCGGCCTCGCCGAGATAGACGGCCTTGACCTGCGGATCGCGCGCGACCTCCTCAGGCGTGCCCTCGACCAGAAGCGCGCCGGAGACCAGGACGGAGATGCGGTCGGCGAAGGAGAAGACGAGATCCATGTCGTGCTCGATCAGCAGCACCGTGACGTCGCGCGGCAGCGCGGCGACGGCGGCGAGAATGTCCTTGCGCTCGCCCTCGGGCACGCCAGCTGCGGGCTCGTCGAGCAGCAGCACGCGCGGCTTGGCGGCGATCGCGACCGCGATCTCGAGCAGGCGCTGCTTGCCGTAAGGCAAGGTCGAGGTGCGGTCGTTCATGACGTCGAGCAGCCGGAAGCGCTCCAGGGTCTCGGCGATCTCGGCATTGATGTCGTCGCGCGTGCCCATGCGCCGCCACCAATTGCCGCCGCCGCCGAGCCGCTCGGAGACGGCGAGGCCGATGGTCTCGAGCGGCGTCAGATCCGGATAGAGCTGGTTGATCTGGAAGGTGCGCGACAGGCCGCGCAGCACGCGCTTGTGCACGGGCAGATCGGTGATGTCCTGGCCCTCGAGCAGGATGCGCCCCGAGCTCGGCTCCAGCACGCCGGTGAGCTGATTGATCACTGTGGTCTTGCCGGCGCCGTTCGGGCCGATCAGCGCATGCCGGGCGCCTGGAACGATCTGAAGGGAGAGATTGCGGGTGACGTGGAGGCCCCCGAAATGCTTGTCGAGGCCGCGGGTTTCCAGGGCGAAGGTCATGGCGCCTCGTTGTCGGTGAGGGCCACCGCGGCCTTGCGGCCGGCGATCTGCCGGAGAATGAGATTGGGCAGCCACAGCGCATAGCCATGGATACGATGGCGGCCGACCAGCACGATGATCACGAGTACGAGGCCGATCCAGAACATCCAGTATTGCGGCGTGATCCACTGGAACAGTTCCTGCAGCATCCGGAACACCGCGGCGCCGATCAGACCGCCATAGAGATAGCCGGAGCCGCCGATGACCAGCATCAGCACGAGGTCGGCGGAGCGCTCGAACGAGAACACGTCGAGCGAGGCGAGCGCCGTGGTCTGCGTGAACAGCGCGCCGGCGACGCCCGCGTAGAAGGCCGCGACGGTGTAGATCGCGATCAGGCGCTTGTTGACGGGAATGCCGACGGCGGCGGCGCGGAGCGGATTGTTCTTGATGGCGCGCAGCGACAAGCCGAACGGCGAATGCACGATGATCCGCGCCAGCAGGAACAGCACGAACAGCACCGCGAGCGCATAGAAGAAGCCGGTCTTGCCGAACATGTCGAAGGCGAACATTCCGAAGATCGGCTGGATGTCGATGCCCTGAAGGCCGTCGGTGCCGCCGGTGATGTTGGAGAAGCGCTCGGCGAGCGCCTCCATCAGGAGCGCGATGCCGAGCGTCACCATGAGCCGCGTCAAATCGACGCCGCGGATGACGAGGAAGCTGGTGGCGAAGCCGAGCACCGTTGCGGCAAGGCCGGCGACGATCAGCGCCAGCACCGGCTCATTGATGATCCCGTGCACCGACAACAGGCCGGCGCAATAGGCGCCGACGCCGAAGAACGCGGCGTGGCCGAGCGAGACGATGCCGGCATAGCCGAGGATCAGATCGAGCGACAGCGCGAACAGCGCCAGGCGCAGGATCTCGGTCATGATCAGATAGCGCGAGGGAAACGCCAGCCCGACCGCCAGGACGACGATCCAGAAGGCGAACTCGCTCCAGTGCCAGCGGCCGTGCTGCCTTGCGTGAAAGCCGACCTCGGTTTGTGCGTTCGTGGTCATGCGATCCTCACCGCGTCGCCGTGCGACCGAACAGGCCGTTCGGGCGCCAGATCAGGATCACGATCATGATGGTGTAGATGACGAAGGGTCCGAGCTTGGGCACGTAATACTTGCCGGCGACATCGCCGATGCCGAGCAGCAGCGATGCCAGGAACGGACCGGTGATCGAGGACGAGCCGCCGACGGTGACCACGATCAGGAAGTAGATCATGAACTTCAGCGGAAAATACGGATCGAGGCCGAGGATCTCCGCGCTGAGCGCGCCGCCGAGGCCGGCCAACCCGCAGCCGAACGCGAAGGTGAAGGCGAACACCTGCGGCACGTTGATGCCGAGGCCGCTCGCGGCACGGGGGTCATCCACCGCGGCGCGCAGCCGGCTGCCGAAGCGAGTCTTGGACAGGACGAGTTGCAGCCCGACTGTGAGCAGGCCGCAGATCACGATGATCATCAGCCGGTAGCGGCCGATGCCGACGCCGAAGATGTCGAACTGGCCCTGCAGCACCGCGGGCAGTTTGATGAAGATGCGCGACGAGCCCATGATGTAGTCGACTGTCGCGACCGTCATGAAGACAAGCCCGATCGAGAACAGCACCTGGTCGAGATGGCTGCGCGCGTAGAGATGCTGGTAGAGCGTGCGCTCCAGCAGAGCTCCGATCAACGCGCTGGCGACGAAGGCCATCGGCAGCGCGGCGAAGAACGGCCAGCCGATGCGGTTGACGAGCACGGCGCAGACATAGCCGCCAGCCATCGCGAAGGCGCCGTGCGCCAGATTGACGAAGTTCATCAGGCCGAGCGTCACGGCGAGCCCGCAGGCCAGCACGAACAGCAGCATGCCGTAGGCGACGCCGTCGAACAGATTGGTGAGGATGGAGGTCATTGAGGTGTACGTCGGCCCCTGGTCTCATCCCTTCCAGGGAAGGGCACATCAAACGCTTGCTCGGTCAGCGCCTCCCCCGCTTGCGGGGGAGGTCGGATCGCATCATCAGATGCGATCCGGGTGGGGGAAACTCTCTCCGCACGAGCCGTGTGCCGTGGGGCGCCCCCACCCCGGCCCTCCCCCGCAAGCGGGAGAGGGAGCGCACCACCCGTGCGGTGCGCCCTTCGATGACGCCGCTAAGGCGTCACTTCTTCGCCTTGCCCGGATCCTTGACGGCTTCGAAGGTCTGGAACTCCACATTGTAGAGTTCGCCGTCGACCTTCTCGACCTTGCGGATGTAGATGTTCTGGACGATGTCGCGGGTTTCCGGATCGATCGAGATCGGGCCGCGCGGGCTCTCCCAGGCCATCCCCTTCATCGCCGCGATCAGGGAATCGCCGTCGGTCTTGCCCTCGGTCTTCTTCAGCGCCTGATAGATCAGGTTGATGCCGTCATAGCCGCCGACGGCCATGAAGCCGGGACGGCTGTTGAAGGCCTTCTTGTAGGCCGCGACGAATTCCTTGTTCTTGGCCGAGGGATGCGCTGCCGAATACATATGGGCGGTGACCGCGCCGAGCACGGCGTCGCCCATGTCGTTCAGCAGGTCGTCGTCGGTGACGTCGCCCGGTCCGATCACCTTGATGCCGCTCTTGTCGAGGCCACGCTCGGCATATTGCTTCATGAAGTTGCCGCCCTGCCCGGCCGGCACGAACACGAACATCGCGTCCGGCTTGGAATCCTTCATGCGCTGCAAGAACGGCGCGAAGTCCGGGTTCTGCAGCGGCACTTTGACTTCCTCGACGATCTCGCCGCCACCGGCGGTGAAGCGCTCCTTGAACGAGGCCAGCGCGTCGTTGCCCGGCGCGTAGTCCGAGGTCAGCGTCGCGACCTTCTTGATGCCGTTCTTGACCGCCCAGTCGCCGATGATCGTGGAGGACTGCGGCAGCGTGAAGCTGGTGCGGACGATGTAGGGCGACTTCTCGGTGATGATGGAGGTGCCGGCCGCCATCACGACCTGCGGGATCTTGCCTTGCGTCGCGAGCGGCGCGGCCGCGAACGCCGCCGGCGTCACGCCGAAGCCGGCGATGACATTGACCTTGTCGTTGACGATCAGCTCCTGCGCCAGCCGCTTGGTGTTGTCCGGCAGCGCGGCGTCGTCCTTGAGGATGACCTGGATCTTCTTGCCGGCGACGGTGTCGCCGTTCTGCTGCATGTAGAGCTTGATCGCGTTGTCGATCTGCTTGCCGGTCGACGCCTGGCCGCCGGTCATCGGCACGATCAGGCCAATTTTGAACGTATCCTCGGCGTAAACCGGACCAGCGGCGACCGCGGCCGCGCCGAGCACCATCAGCCCCGCAATTCGATTGTTCACGTGCCATCCTCCCTTTGCGCCGCCTCTGAAGGACGGTGCTTAAGACCAAATGCCCAGTTTTGCGGCGACGCTAGAGCGATTTGTGATCTCCGAACATCTGCCGCACGCTCTAACAGCTATAGCAATTCGGAATAGATTCTGTATGCCAGCCATGCAACTGCGTAATTTCTGAGAGGGTTTAGCCCCGCGTGGCCGTGGGACAAAGTGCAGGGGATCGAGTACGTTTACCGTAATATGATACCTTTATTTGGAGCCCAGCGCGTCGCTGGGTGACGACAAACCCGGGCCGCTCAACTCGCCTGCCCTGGTCCCAAATGCCCCGTTCGACATGGTGTTGCCGAGACATGCCACGCAGTTTCCGCCTTCTGATCCCGCTATTGGCCGTCTTTGCCGTGCTGCCCCTGGCCGGCTGCTCGTCGATCAACGCGAAGGTCGGCGCGGGCATGGGCGACGCGATCCCGCAATGGGCCGGCGGTCTGCCCGCGGACGCCCCGCCCCGTCCCGGAACGGTCGAATACGACCGGTTCATGCAGGAGCGGGAGCGGCGGCGGCAGATGCCGGCGAGCGAGCGCGACAAGGAGACGCAGTCCGACGCCAAGGCCCAGGCGCCGGCGTCCCAACGCTGAGGTCGTCCCTGGTCGCGCCGTTCCACCCCGGCGCCAATGTCGCGATGGGCCTGCGCATGATCCAGGACATGGCGTTCGACGCCACGCCCGCGAGCCGCGATGCCGGCTGGACCGCCCGCGACTTCCGCCAGCGGTTCGACTAGTCCATGAACACGACCGTCTTGCGGCCGTTGAGGATGACGCGGTCCTCGAGGTGATAGCGGATCGCCCGCGCCAGCACGCGGCGCTCGATGTCGCGGCCCTTGCGCACGAGGTCCTCGGGCGTGTCGCGATGGCTGATGCGCTCGACGTCCTGGTCTATGATCGGGCCTTCGTCGAGGTCGCGGGTCACGTAGTGCGCGGTGGCACCGATCAGCTTGACGCCGCGCTCATAGGCTTGGTGATAGGGCTTGGCGCCCTTGAAGCCCGGCAGGAACGAGTGGTGGATGTTGATGCAGCGGCCGGACAGGCTCGCCGACATCTCGTCCGACAAGATCTGCATGTAGCGCGCCAGCACGACCAGATCGGTCTGGGTGTCGTCGACCAGCTTCAGGATCGCCTGCTCCTGGTCGCGCTTGGTGTCCTTGGTGACCGGCATGTGGTGGAACGGAATGTCGCCGAAATCGAGCCCGGCATAGGTCTCGCGCGGATGGTTGGAGACGATCGCGGTCGGGATCATCGACAGGTCGCGGGTCCGCCAGCGGTAGACGATGTCGACCAGGCAGTGGTCGAACTTGGACACCAGCAGCATCACCCGGCGCTGCCCGGCGCGGTCGCGCATCTGCCAGTCCATCGCAAAGCGCTCGGCGATCGCGGCGAACCCGGTCTGCAGCGCCGGCAGGTTGACGGCGAGATCGGCCGCCGTGAACACCACGCGCATGAAGAAGTGACCCGTCTCGAAGTCGCCGAACTGCTGGGCGTCGAGAATGTTCTGGCCATTATGGGCAAGGAACGTGGACACGGCCGAGACGATCCCGGGACGATCCGGGCAGGACAGGGTCAGGACATACTGGTGGTCGGACATGGCGATGGCGTCACCGGCGGGGAGATGAAGATGAATGATGCGGCGGGCTTGGCGCCCGTTCGGCCCTGCTCTACCACCCTCCGCACGCTTGCGCCAACGCTCGACGCGGAGGCAGGATGAACAAAAGATCACCTCTCACCGGCGAGACCAACCATGGCTGACAGGCTGACCGGCAACCGCATCCTCATTCTGGAGACCCGCGAGGAGGCGCAGTTCTCCCGGCTGCTCGCCGAGCAGGGCGCCGACGTGCTGCAATGTCCGATGTTCACGATCGAGGATGCGCCCGACCCGGCGCCGGTCGAGGCCTGGATCCGCCGCGCCATTGCGCAGCCGTTCGATGATCTGGTGCTGATGACCGGCGAGGGATTGCGGCGGTTGATGACGGTGGTGCGCAGGATCGGCGTCGAGGCCGAGTTCGTCGCAGCGCTGGGCAAGGCCCGCAAGTTCACCCGCGGCCCCAAGCCAGGGCGCGCCTTGCGCGAGCTCGGCCTCGAGTCGCAGGCGACGACCGAGAAGCCGACCTCCGAAGGCGTCGCCGAGTTGCTCGGACGCTACGACCTGAAGGGTCATCGTCTCGGCCTGCAGCTCTATCCCGACAAGGACCATTCCGCGCTGATCGGCGCGATCACGGCCGGGGGCGCCGCGGTGGACCCGGTGCTGCCCTATGTCTACGACGCGAAAGCGGCGGATTCGAATATCCTCACCGCCATCGACGAGATGATCGCGGGCCATGTCGATGCGATCGCGCTGACCAGCTCGGGCCAGCCGCGCCGGCTGTTCGACGTCGCCAAGGCGCACGGCGTGGAGGACCGGCTGCGGCAGGGGCTGGCACGGACGCAGATCGCATCCGTGGGGCCGGTCGTGACCGATGAGCTCGCCGCGCATGGGCTGTCGCCATCGATCATGCCGGTGGGCGAGGCCTACTTCATGAAGCCGTTGATCTCGGCGATGGCCACGGCGCTGGGTGTGAAGGCACAGCCAACGGCACCTCATTGAAGATGTCGTCCCGGGCTTGACCCGGGACCCATAGCCACCGGCCGTGATGAGGCAGGCCACCGCCAGCCCGGTTCCCTAATAGCGTTCGGTGGCTATGGGTCCCGGCTCGAGGCCGGGACGACGGCGGAGAATTACGCAAGAGCCTGCCCAGTCTCCTGCAGGAACGCCTGATAGGCGCGCGCGATTCCCTCCTCCAGTGACGTCGTCGCGCGCCAGCCGAGCTTGCCGAGGCGCGAGACGTCGAGCAGCTTGCGCGGCGTGCCGTCGGGGCGAGAGGGATCAAAGCTGAGGCGGCCCTGATAACCCACCGTGGCGGCCACCACCTTCGCGAAATCGGCGATGCTGATATCCTCCCCGGTGCCGATGTTCACCAGCTCGGCGTCCGAATAGGTCTTCATCAGGTGCACGCAGGCATCGGCCATGTCGTCGACATAGAGGAATTCGCGCCGCGGCGTGCCGGTGCCCCACACCACGACCTCCGGCGCCTCGCTAAGCTTAGCCTCGTGGAAGCGGCGGATCAGCGCCGCGACGACGTGGCTGTATTCGGGATGATAGTTATCGCCGGGACCATAGAGATTGGTCGGCATCACGTTGATGAAGTCGGCGCCATATTGGCTGCGATACGCCTCGACCATCTTGATGCCGGCGATCTTGGCGATGGCATAGGGCTCGTTGGTGGGCTCGAGCAGCCCCGTCAGCATGGCATCCTCGCGCAGCGGCTGCGGCGCGAGCTTCGGATAAATGCAGGACGAGCCCAGAAACATCAGCTTCTCGGCGCCGTTCACATGCGCGGCGTGAATGACGTTGGTGGCGATTGCGATGTTGTCATAGATGAACTCGGCGCGCAGCGTGTTGTTGGCGACAATGCCGCCGACCTTGGCGGCCGCGAGGAACACGGCCTGAGGCTGCATCCGCGCGAACCACGCGAACACCGCGGCCTGGTCGCGCAGGTCGACCTCGCTGCGCGACACCGTCTGCAGCGTGACGCCTTCGCTCGCCAAGCGCCGCACCAGCGCGCTGCCGACCATGCCGCGATGGCCGGCGACGAAGACCCGCTTGCCACGGAGATCAAAAGGCTGGAGTTCAAAAGGCTGGAGATCAAAAGGCGTGGCCACGCACCGTCTCCTGCCGCGCCGCGCTGAGATCGCTCGCAACCATCTCCTTGACCAGCTGCGCGAAGCTGGTCTTCGGCGCCCAGCCGAGCCTGTCGCGCGCCTTGCTGCAGTCGCCGACCAAAAGATCGACCTCGGTCGGCCGGAAATAGGTCGGGTCGATGCGCACCACCGCCTTGCCGGATCTGCAATCGATGCCGGTCTCCTCAACCCCCTCGCCGCGCCATTCGATGCGGCGGTCGACCTCGGCGAAAGCGAGTTCAACCAGCTCGCGCACCGAATGCGTCTCGCCTGTGGCCAGCACGTAATCGTCCGGCGTCTCGGCCTGGAGAATGCGATGCATGCCCTCGACATAGTCGCGGGCATGGCCCCAGTCGCGCTTGGCCTCGAGATTGCCGAGATAGATCGTCTCTTCCAGGCCGGCCTCGATCCGCGCGACGCCGCGGGTGATCTTGCGCGTGACGAAGGTCTCGCCGCGGATCGGGCTTTCATGATTGAACAGGATGCCGTTGCAGGCAAACATGCCGTAGGCTTCGCGATAATTCACCGTGATCCAGTAGCCGTAGAGCTTGGCGCAGCCATAGGGTGAACGCGGGTAGAACGGCGTGGTCTCGCGCTGCGGGATCTCCTGGACCAGGCCGTACAGCTCCGAGGTGGAGGCCTGGTAGAACCGCGTCTGCTTCTCCATGCCGAGAATGCGAATGGCTTCCAACAGCCTGAGCACGCCGAGCCCGTCGGCATTGGCGGTGTATTCCGGGCTCTCGAAACTGACGCCGACATGGCTCTGCGCGGCCAGATTGTAGATCTCGTCGGGGCGGATCTGCTGCACCAGCCGGATCAGGTTGGTGGAGTCGGTCATGTCGCCGTAGTGCAGCAGGAACGGCACGTTGCCTTCGTGAGGGTCGCGATAAAGATGATCGACCCGCGCGGTGTTGAAAGACGATGAACGCCGCTTGATGCCATGCACGGTATAGCCGAGGCCGAGCAGATATTCGGCCAGATAAGCCCCGTCCTGGCCCGTGACGCCCGTGATGAGGGCCACGCGGCCGCTGCAATTCTGCCCCACTATACCGTCTCCACACACTTACTCCGGCCGCCAGGGCCGCAGGTTCCCTGACGAGTCCATAGCCGGGACCAGCGGTCAAGCCCCGCAGACAAAGCCGCGCAAGATCAGCCGATTCAAGGCGGATTTAATCCCCGTAGCAGCGCAGCCGGTCGAGATCGAGCACCGTCACCCCGCCATATTCGACGCGCAGCAGGCCCTCGCGCTCCAGCGACTTGAGGCATTGATTGGCATTCTGCCGCGACAGGCCGGACAGCGCGCCGATCTCCTCCTGGGTGATCTCCAGGTGGCGGGTCGTGTTCGGGTAGAGGATCGGATTGAATAGCGAGGCGATGCTGCGCGCTAGCCGCGCCGTCGCATCCAGCGTGCGGCCGACCTCGACGAGACCGATAAACTGGCCGAGCCGCTCATTGAGCTGGGTGACCAGGAAGCGGTTGAAGCCGACGCTGTTCTCGAACAGCCACATGAAGGTCGGCCGCTCCATCAGCGCCGCGCGGCTGTCGCGCAGCGCCACCACGTCATAGCGGCGCGGCTCGTTCTTGAGCACGCTGCCCTCGCCGAACCAGGCGCCCGCCGACATGCCGGCAAAGGTCGTGGCCTTCCCACCCCGCGATACCGTGCTCATGCGCGCGAGGCCCGTGACGATCCCCGTCCAATATTCGAACTGGTCGCCACGCAGAAAGATGTGCTCGTTGGCCGCGAAGGAACGCTCGACGATGCCGGCTGCGGCCACGTCGATCTCCTCGGGCTTCAGATGGCGCGACCAGGGCGCAATGCGCAGCAGGGTGTCGGAAGAGATCAAGCCGTCATCTCGTCGTGTCGAATCCCACGGCGATCATATTGCATCGCAACAACGCCCGGATGAATTTTGCCTGGAATTGTCAGGCACAAGACAGTTCCTGATAGCGCTTTCTCCTATCCAGGACCACCGCATTCGACTCGCCGAAGCCCACGCCGGGCGCATCGAGATGCGGCAAAGTGCACCCATCCGGGGCGGCCCGTCATTCGTCGGATGGCGCGGAACCGGCCCGCGGGATAGGATTGCCTCAAGCGACGAGCTCAACGTCGCGCCACACGATTCCTGAAGAGCGCGCAAAGCGCCGAAGACCGTTCGGGAGGACGACTTGGACTATACGTTGGAAGCGCGCGGAGTCTCGCTGCGTTTCGGCGGGGTGAAAGCCCTGACCGACGTCAGCTTCGGCGTGCGCGAGGGCGAGCTGTTCTCGATCATCGGCCCGAACGGCGCCGGCAAGACCTCGATCGTCAACTGCATGTCCGGCCGCTACAAGCCGACCGAGGGCCGCCTGTTCCACCGCGGGCGCGACATCACCGGCCTGCCGCCGAACGCGCGCGCCAATATCGGCATCGGCCGCACCTTCCAGAACCTCGCGCTGTTCCACCACATGAGCGTGCTCGACAACATCATGGTCGGGCGCCATCACCTGTTGAAGAACAACTTCCTGACGGGATCACTGTACTGGCTGACCGGCGCGCGGCGCGAGGAGCTGAAGCATCGCGAAAAGGTCGAGCAGATCATCGACTTTCTCGACCTGCAGTCGGTGCGCAAGGCGCCGGCCGGTACCCTCTCCTACGGCCTGCGCAAGCGCGTCGAGCTCGCCCGCGCCATGGCGCTGGAGCCGCATCTCATCCTCCTCGACGAGCCGATGGCCGGCATGAACTTCGAGGAGAAGGAGGACATGGCGCGCTACATCGTCGACCTCAACGAGGAATACGGCATGACGGTCGTGATGATCGAGCACGACATGGGCGTGGTGATGGACATCTCCCACCGCGTCATGGTGCTCGATTTCGGCCGCAAGATTGCCGAGGGCGATCCCGCCGCGGTGCTCGCTGATCCCCACGTCAAGCGCGCCTATCTCGGCGAGGAGGACGAACTGCTGGTCGATCCCGACGAGGCGCCCCCCATCGCGGAGGACGCGGCATGATGGACTATGCTGATCGCGTGAAGCAGGCCGATACCTATCCGAAGCTGCTGCGCCTGAATGCCAGGGAGCACGGCAAGGACATCGCGCTACGCGAGAAAGACCTCGGTCTGTGGCGGACGTTCACCTGGGCCGACTACCAGGCGCGCGTGCGCGACTTTGCGCTGGGGATGGTCGAGCTGGGTCTCGGCAAGGACGACGTCGTCGGCGTGATCGGCGACAACCGGCCGGACTGGGTCTCAGCCGAGATCGCCACCCATGCGATCCGCGGCCACAGCCTCGGCCTCTATCGCGACGTGCTCGACGACGAGGCCGCCTATCTCCTGAACTATGGCGAGGCGCGGCTGGTGTTCGCCGAGGACGAGGAGCAGGTCGACAAGCTGCTCAACCTCGCCGAACGCGTGCCGGCACTGAAGCACATCATCTATTCCGACCCGCGCGGCATGCGAAAGTATGACGATCCGCGATTGATGCCGGCCGACAAGCTGGCCGAGCTCGGCCGCGCCCGGGCTGCGCGCGAGCCCGATCTCTACGACCGCATGGTCGATGCCACGGTCGGCGACGACGTCGCCATCCTCTGCACCACCTCGGGCACGACCTCTCATCCCAAGCTCGCGATGCTCTCGGCCGCGCGCGTGCTCAAGCATTGCGCGACCTATCTCGCCTTCGACCCCAAGGGGCCGGAGGATGAATACGTCTCGGTGCTGCCGCTGCCCTGGATCATGGAACAGGTCTACGTGCTCGGCAAAGGCCTGCTCTGCCGGATGAAGGTCAACTTCGTCGAGGAGCCGGACACGCTGATGAACGACTTCCGCGAGATCGCGCCGACGTTCGTGCTGTTCGCGCCGCGCGTGTGGGAGCAGATCGCCGCCGATGTCCGCGCCGCCGTGATGGATGCCTCGCCGCTGAAGCAGCGGCTGTACCACGTAGGCATGTCGGCTGGCCTTGCGGCGCTGGAGAAGGGCCAGCATTCGGGCTTCGCCGACATGCTGCTGTTCCGCGCCTTGCGCGACCGGCTCGGCTTCACCCGACTGCGCTCGGCCGCCACCGGCGGGGCCGCGCTCGGGCCGGACACCTTCAAGTTCTTCCGCGCCATGGGCGTGCCGCTCCGCACGCTCTACGGCCAGACCGAGTTGCTCGGGGCCTACACCCTGCATCCGGACGACAAGGTCGATCCCGACACGACCGGTGTGCCCATGGCCGCCGACATCGAGATCAAGATCGACCAGCCCGACAGCCAGGGCATCGGCGAGATTCTGGTGCGCCACCCCAACATGTTCCTTGGCTACTACAAGAACCCGGAAGCCTCGGCCGCCGACATCAAGGACGGCTGGATGCATTCCGGCGATGCCGGCTATTTCAACGACGCCAGGCAGCTGGTCGTCATCGACCGCATCAAGGACCTCGCCGAGACGTCGCGCGGCGAGCGCTTCTCGCCGCAATATATCGAGAACAAGCTGAAATTCTCGCCCTACATTGCGGAAGCCGTCGTGCTCGGCGCCGGCCGCGAGCATCTGGCGGCGATGATCTGCATCCGCTACTCGATCATTTCGAAATGGGCGGAAAAGAACCGCATCGTCTTCACGACCTATTCCGACCTCGCCTCGCGCAACGAGGTCTATGCGCTCTTGCAGAAGGAGGTAGAGACGGTCAATGCCCATCTGCCGCCCGCCCAGCGCATCACCCGCTTCCTGCTGCTCTACAAGGAGCTCGACGCCGACGACGGCGAGCTGACCCGCACCCGCAAGGTGCGCCGCAGCGTCATCAACGAGAAATACGCAGACATCATCGACGGCATCTATGGCGGCAAGCCGGCGATCCCGGTCGACACCGTCATCCGCTTCCAGGACGGCACCACCCAGCGCATCCGCACGACGCTGAAGGTGGTGGATCTGGGTGGCCATGGACCGATGGCGGAGGCGGCGGAGTGATGCGCTTGCTTTCAAACCCGGTCGTCATGCGCGGGCTTGACCCGCGCATCCATCCCCTTCCGAAAACCTCTCTTGCGATGGATCGCCGGGTCAAGCCCGGCGATGACGAGTGAGACTGACCATGAACACCGCCTTCCTCATTCAGCTCCTGGTCAACGGCCTCGTGGTCGGCACGCTCTATGGCGTGGTCGCGATGTCGTTCGTGCTGATCTACAAGGCGACGCAAGTCGTCAATTTCGCGCAAGGCGAGCTGCTGCTGATCGGCGCCTGGGTGTGCTGGACGCTGCTCACCAAATTCCAGGTGCCGTTCTGGGCCGGCATGCCGCTGTCGCTGATCTTCATGTTCGCGTTCGGCATCGCCATCCAGGTCGTGATCCTCCGGCCGATGATCGGCGAGCCCATCATCTCGGTCATCATGGTGACCATCGGCCTGTCGACCGTGTTCCAGGCCGCGCTGAAATGGATCTACGGCGTCAACCCGCAGCCATTCCCGCCGGTGTTTTCCAGCAAGGCCGTCGACCTCTTCGGGCTGCAGATCCAGACCGTCTACGTGATGAGCCTGGTCGTGTCCGTGCTGATGATGCTCGGCATGGCCTGGTTCTTCAAAGCCTCGAAATACGGCCTCGCCATGCGCGCCACCGCCTTCAATCAGCAGGTTGCGCAGTCGCTCGGCATCTCCGTCAAGAGCGTGTTCGCGATGGCCTGGGCGATCTCGGCAACAGTCTCGGCGGTCGCCGGCGTCGTCGTCGCCGTGGTCAATGGCGTCTCCTCGGGTCTGTCCGCCTACGGCATCAAGGTGTTTCCGGCGGCGATCCTCGGTGGCCTCGACTCCGTCGGCGGCGCAGTGCTCGGCGGCATCATCATCGGCCTCTTGGAGAACATCGCACAATATGTCGACAGCCAGTACCTGCACTGGGGCAATCTCTACGAGATCGCGCCGTTCTACGTGCTGATCATCATCCTGATGATCAAGCCCTACGGCCTGTTCGGCACACGAGACATCGAGCGGATATGAGCATGATCGCCGAAAAGTGGGCACCGGTTTTCGGTAACGATCATGCTCAAACAAAGAAGAAGGACGAGCCCATGACGCAACTCAAGCCTGAGGCGAGATAGAAGCCCATCATGGTTGCACGTTCCACCATTCCCGCCGGTGACTTCCGCACCTCCTACGCGGCCGACACCACGATCTTCCCGACCAGGACGAGCCGCAATTTCGCGATCGCCGGCGTGATCCTGCTGTGCTTCGCGCCGCAGGTGTTCACCGAGTTCTGGCTGTCGATCGCGATCCAGATCGGCATCTTCTCGATCGCAGCCCTCGGCCTCAACATCCTGGTCGGCTTCACCGGCCAGATCTCGATCGGCCAGGCCGGCTTCTTCCTGCTCGGCGCCTTCACCTCGGCCTACCTTAACAACGCCTATGCGATCCCGGTGTTCTTCGCGATTCCGCTCGCCGGCGTGGTCACCGCGCTGGTCGGGCTCGTGTTCGGCCTTCCCGCCGCGCGGCTGAAGGGGCTCTATCTCGTCATCGCGACGCTCGCCGCGCAATACATCCTGCTCGACTTCTTTTCACGGGCCGAGTGGTTCTCCGGCGGCTCGGTGCCTGCGTCGGCCAATCCGTTCTCGATCTTCGGCTACACGCTGCGCGGCGACCGGCAATATTTCTACGTCGTTCTCGCCTATGTGCTGGTCTGCTACATCCTGGTCACCAATCTGATGCGCACCCGCGACGGCCGGGCGCTGATCGCGATCCGCGACCATTATCTCTCGGCCGAGATCATGGGCATCAACCTGACCAAATACCGGACGCTGTCGTTCGGCCTCGCCGCCTTCTTCGCGGGCATCGCAGGCGCGCTGTATGCGCACTACCAGCTGGTGGTCTCGCAGGAAGGATTCGGCATCGAGCGATCGATCCTGTTCCTGGCCATGATCATCATCGGCGGCACCGGCTCGATCATGGGTACCTTGATGGGGACGGCCTTCGTGGTGCTGCTGCCGGAATCGATGGAATGGCTCAGCCATCACCTCAAGGGCGGCGCGATCGACAAGGCGCTGGCGCTCAACAACAACATCACGTTTCTGCGCGAGATCGCGATCGGCCTGATCATCATCGGCTTCCTGATGTTCGAGCCGGACGGGCTGGCGCATCGCTGGCGGCAGATCAAGACATATTGGAAGCTCTACCCGTTCTCGCATTGATTCCAACCAACAGGGACCGGCGACAATCCGGCCCGGACCACCACAGGAGGAAGCACTATGACGATCAAATCATGGCTCGGCTCGGCGGCGCTCGCGCTGCTGGCAGGCACCTTCGCCAGCTCGGCGCAAGCGCAGCAGATCGCGATCGGCCATCTGCAGGATCTCTCGGGCGGCACGTCGGACGTCGGCACGCCCTATGGCCAGGCCGTGGTCGACACCTTTGCCTGGGTCAACAAGAACGGCGGCATCGGCGGCAAGCAGCTCGCGGTCGACAGCAACGACTACGGCTACCAGGTGCCGAAGGCGATCGCGCTGTACAAGAAGTGGTCGGCGCCGGACAACAAGGTCGCCGCGATCATGGGCTGGGGCACCGCCGACACCGAGGCGTTGACCGGCTTCCTCGCTAACGACAAGATCCCGGACATGTCCGGCTCCTACGCCGCCGCGCTGACCGACCCGGAAGGCACCAGCGGCAAGGCCAAGCCCGCGCCCTACAACTTCTTCTACGGCCCGAGCTACTCGGACGCGCTGCGCGCCGAGCTGACCTGGGCGGCCGAGGACTGGAAGGCGAAGGGCAAGCCGGGCAAGCCGAAATTCGTCCACATGGGCGCCAACCACCCCTACCCCAACGCGCCCAAGGCCGCGGGCGAAGCGCTCGCCACCGAGCTCGGCTTCGAGGTGCTGCCGCCGCTGGTGTTCGCGCTGGCGCCGGGCGACTACAGCGCACAGTGCCTGAGCCTGAAGAGCTCCGGCGCCAACTACGCCTATCTGGGCAACACCGCGGCCTCCAACATCTCGGTGATGAAGGCCTGCAAGAATGCCGGCGTCGACATCCAGTTCCTTTCCAACGTCTGGGGCATGGACGAGAACGCCGCCAAGACCGCGGGCGATGCTGCTGACGGCGTGATCTTCCCGCTGCGCACCTCGGTCGCCTGGGGCGGCGATGCGCCGGGCATGAAGACGGTGCAGGAGATCTCGAAGATGTCGGATCCCACCGGCAAGATCTATCGCCCGGTGCACTACGTCGCCGCGGTCTGCTCGGCGCTCTACATGAAGGAAGCGCTCGACTGGGCGGCGAAGAACGGCGGCGCCACCGGCGAGAACGTCGCCAAGGGCTTCCACCAGAAGAAGGACTGGGTGCCGGCCGGCATGGAAGGCGTCTGCAGCCCCTCGACCTGGACCGAGAAGGACCATCGCGGCACCATGAAGGTCGACCTCTATCGTGCCCGCGTCACCGGGCCGACCGATGGCGACCTCAACGACCTCATGGCCAAGGGCGTCATCAAGCTCGAGAAGGTCAAGACCATCGAGCTGCCGCGCAAGGCCGAATGGGCGGGTTGGTAGTCCCACACACGGGACGTCATGGCCGGGCTTGTCCCGGCCATCCACGTCCAGCTTCACACGCCGATGGGCGTGGATGCCCGGGTCAAGCCCGGGCATGACGACGGATAGAGTGTCGCCATGACCGATACATTGGATAGTCCGCGGACGAGCGCAACAGCTGGAGCAGCCCCGCTGCTCTCCGTGCGCAACATCGAGGTCGTCTATGACGACGTCATCCTGGTGCTGCGCGGGCTGAGCCTCGATGTCCCGAAGGGCGCGATCGTGGCGCTGCTCGGCGCCAATGGCGCCGGCAAATCGACGACCTTGAAGGCGATCTCGGGTCTGCTCAAGACCGAGGACGGCGAGGTGACGCGCGGCGAGATCATGTTCGACGGCGCGCGCATCGACGGCATCGATCCCGAGAAAATCGTCCGCCGCGGCATCTTCCAGGTCATGGAAGGCCGGCGCATCGTCGCCGACATGACCTCGCTGGAAAACCTCAAGCTCGGCGCGTTCACCCGCAGCGATCGCGAAGTCTCAAAAGACATCGAGATGGTGTACAACTACTTCCCGCGGCTGAAGGAGCGCACCGGCCTGGCCGGCTATCTCTCCGGCGGCGAGCAGCAGATGCTGGCGATCGGGCGCGCGCTGATGGCGCGGCCGAAGATGATCCTGATGGACGAGCCGTCGATGGGCCTGTCGCCGCTGCTGGTCAAGGAAGTGTTCGCGATCATCAAGGAGATCAACCGGGATCTCGGCGTCACCATTCTCCTGGTCGAGCAGAATGCGCGGGCGGCGCTGTCGGTCGCGAGCCACGGCTACATCATGGAGCAGGGCAAGGTCGTGCTCGACGGCACCGCGGATGCGCTGCGCGACAATGAGGACGTCAAGGAATTCTACCTCGGCGGCGCCGGCGACCAGCGCAAGAGCTTCAAGAACCTGAAGAGCTTCAAGCGGCGGAAGCGGTGGCTGTAGCTCTTTCTTCTCCCTCTCCCCGTTCTTACGGGGAGAGGGTCGGGGTGAGGGGCAGCTCCGGGCACCGCGCCTGCTGAGAGCCCCCCCTCACCCGCATCGCATCTGGCGATGCGATGCGACCTCTCCCCGCACGCGGGGAGAGGTGAAGCGGCACCTGGGGACCTGACATGACCACCCATTACGACGCCCTCGAGACCCGTGATCCCACTGAGCGCGAGCAGGATCTGTTCGGCCGCCTGTCCGACGTGTTGCGTGCGGCGATCAAGGCGCCGGCCTATGCCGCGCTGCTGCAGGGCATCGATCCGCAGGACATCACCAGCCGTACTGCCCTCGCGCAACTGCCGGTGCTGCGCAAGTCCGAGCTCCCTGCCCTGCACAAGGCGGCGCCGCCGTTCGGCGGCTTCGTCGCGCGACCGCCCGGGGCATTCTCGCGCCTGTTCACCTCGCCCGGGCCGATCTTCGAGCCGGAGGCGGCGCACGCTGATCCCTGGCGCGGCGCGCGCGCGCTGTTCGCGGCCGGCTTTCGCAGCAGTGACGTCGTGCTCAACACCTTCAGCTATCACCTCACGCCCGGCGGCTTCATCTTCGACGCTTCGGCGCGTGCGCTGGGCTGCGCGGTCATCCCGGCCGGTCCGGGCAATACCGAGGCGCAGTTCGAACTGATCGAGGCGTATCGGCCGGTCGGCTACAGCGGCACGCCCGACTTCCTGAAGATCCTGCTCGACGCCGCCGCCAGCGCCGGCCGCGACGTCTCCTCGCTCAAGCGCGCACTGGTGTCGGGCGCGGCGTTCCCGCCGTCATTGCAGGCCGAGATCAAGGCGCGCGGCATCGATGCCTACCAGGCGTTCGGCACCGCCGATCTCGGCATCATCGCCTATGAGACATCAGCGCGCGAGGGCATGGTCGTGAACGAGGACCTGATCTTCGAGATCGTCCGCCCCGGCACCGGCGATCCCGTGGCGCCCGGCGACGTCGGCGAGATCGTCGTGACCTCGCTCGATCCTGACCATCCCTGGATTCGCCTCGCGCTCGGCGACCTCACCGCCGCCCTGCCCGGCATCAGCGCCTGCGGCCGCACCAACATGCGCATCAAGGGCTGGATGGGCCGCGCCGACCAGACCACCAAGGTCAAGGGCATGTTCGTGCGGCCCGAGCAGGTCGCCGAGATCGGCAAGCGCCATCCCGAGCTCGGCCGCCTTCGTCTGGTCGTCACCCGCGCCGGCGAGACCGATGCGATGACGTTGAAGGCCGAATGCGCCTCGCCGGCAGACGGGCTGCAAGAGGCACTCGCCACCAGCCTGCGCAGCGTCGCCAAGCTCGGCGGCCAAGTCGAGCTGGTCGCGCCGGGCACGCTGCCGAACGACGGCAAGGTGATCGCCGACGAACGCTGAGCCTGGTTCCTGCAACCGAGGCGAAGCCCTGCGGCGACGGCATGAGCCGCGCCCTGCGCACGTCCCATGCGCAATTGTCGCCTCCCGCGCGCTCTCCTATACAGCCATGTCACGTTCCCTGGAGTTCGTCCGCATGGCCTTCCCGCGCGCGTCCAAAGCCCTGTCCCGCTTCACCGTGCTCGATCTGACACGGGTGCGCGCCGGCCCGACCTGCGCGCGGCAGTTTGCGGACTGGGGCGCCAACGTCATCAAGATCGACGCTGTCATGGAGGACGGCGGCGAGGCGCTCGGCGGCCCGCGCCGCGGTTCCGACTTCCAGAACCTGCATCGCAACAAGCGGGCGATGACGCTCAACCTGAAGGACCCGAAGGGCGTCGACGTGTTCATGCGGCTCGCCAAGCAGGCCGACGTCGTCATCGAGAACTATCGTCCCGACGTGAAGACCAAGCTCGGCATCGACTACGAGGCCGTGCGCAAGGTCAATCCGCGCATCGTCTATGGCAGCATCTCCGGCTTCGGCCAGGACGGCCCCTATTCCAAGCGGCCCGGCTTCGACCAGATCGCACAGGGCATGGGCGGGCTGATGTCGATCACCGGCGCGCCCGGCGAGGGCCCGATGCGCGCCGGCATTCCGATCGCTGATCTCTCGGCGGGCTTGTCCTGCGCGATGGGCATCCTCACCGCGCTGCTCGAGCGCGAGGTCTCCGGCGAGGGCCAGTGGGTGCAGACCTCGCTGTTGCAGGCGCAGATCTTCATGCTCGATTTCCAGGCCGCGCGCTGGCTGATGGAGAAGGACGTCGCGCCGCAGGCCGGCAACAATCATCCGACCAGCATCCCGACCGGCGTGTTCAAGACCTCCGACGGCTACATCAACATTGCCGCGACCGGCGGGCGGATCTGGGAGCGGCTGTGCCAGACGCTCGGCGCGCCCGAATGGATCGACAATCCGGACTACGCGACCGCGCCGGCGCGCTCGAAGAACCGCGACGCGCTCAATGCCGAGATCAACGTGCGCACGCTTTCAAAAACCAGCGAGCAATGGGTCGCCGAGCTCAACGCCGCTGGCGTGCCCTGTGGGCCGATCTACGCAATCGATCAGATGTTCGAGGATCCGCAGGTCAAGCATCTCGGCATGGCGCAGCCGGTGCCGAGCGACGACGGCCGCGACATCACGCTGGTGGCGCAGCCCTTCACCCTGTCCCGCACACCGAGCCGCATGGCGGCGCGGCCGCCAGAGTTCGGCGAGCAGACCGAGGAGATCCTCTCCGAGTTCGGCTTCACCGACGGCGAGATCGCCGATCTCCGCCTGCATCGTGTCGTGTGAGCAGGTGCAATATGACGAAGCCGCGGCATCCCGTCGCTGTGGCCCAGATGTCACCACGTTGGAACTTCGACCTTGACCGGATTGAGGCCGAGGCAAGACCGCGTTAATCTCTTCTCATCAGTTGACGCGGACCTGAGGTGGCCCGCGGGCGTAAGGAGTAGCGGGTCATGAGCGCATCCGAGTTGAACGAGTTTCTGACGGCGATGGACATGGTCCGCGACGTCAACGCGGCCGCTCTTACCAAGGACAGCGCTGTCCTGTTCGATGAGACGGTGCTCGACAACGACTCGGATTGGTACCACCTGCCGGTCGAGGAGACCGTCAACTGAGGCGGAGCTGGCGCCTGCACGCGCGCGTCCTGTCGATGTAGTATCACCAAGCCTTCGTTCGATGAACCGGACGGAGGCTTTTGCTTTTCTCGTCCCGCTGATGAGCAGGCCGTCCTGACGAGGACAGCACAAAAAAAGCCCGACGCAAGCGCCGGGCAAGGGATCGTCTCGGGAGGAAACATCAGGGCGCGATGACCATCCGTGAGGCGCCACCACGCTGAGCAGGACGAAATCTGCCCATGAATGAAGCCTACCACCGCTCTGCCTAAAAAGCTGTCATCGCAAAGACACAACCTCTGGAGAAGCGCCGGGGCGAATCGAACAACGGTCCGCCGCAGTCAATCCGGCCTGTCGCGACCGTGTCGGTGGTGCCACAGTTCGGCTGCGAACCGCGCGGCGCTGCAATTCACCCAAAAAGTCACAGTTCCCGTCTCCGCATTTTTGCGTGCTTTGGATGACGGCCTCTGTCCGTCGATCGGCACCGGCCCTGACTTCGAGCTGCGCAAAGGGCTGGCGTGCTGATTCCAGAAACATCGAACACCGATCGTGCGGCCGGTTCTCTCCGACGGACCCGCCTGCATTGGCTCACGGCGACCACGGCGCTGCTATCGCTCGCACTGGCAAGCCCAGCGCTCGCCCAGGCGACCAGCGGCGGCTCCGGCGGCAACGTCAACGGCATCGGCAACGGCGGCGCCAGTTCGGCAACCGGCACCGGAGCGAATGGTGTTGCGGGCAGCAACCTCACGCAAGGGGGCGGCGGCGGCGGCGCAGGCGCGATCGGCGGTGACGGTGGTGGCGATTACTCCGGCGCGTTCAGCGGCGGCCTGGGCGGCGTAGCGCCGGGCGAACAGGGGAATAGCGGCCAGGGCGGCGGCGGCACGTCGAGCGGCGGCGGCGGCGGTGGCGGCGCTCATGGTGCGGTGGTCACGACGGACGGCAGCAATACTGCGACCATTACCGGCGGCTATGGCGGACGCGGCGGCTCCGCCAGCCTGAGCTGGGGCGGTGGTGGCGGCGGCGCAGCCGGCTATGGGCTCGTCATCGACGGCACTGGCCTCAACTACACCAACACCGGCGCGATCGCCGGTGGCATCGGCGGTCCGGGCGGCACGGCCAACAACAATGGGCATGGCGGCGCCGGCGGCGATGGCGGCTACGGCGTCTATCTGACCGGCACGGGCGTTCTCACCAATTCCGGCAGCATCACCGGCGGCAATGGCGGCGACGGCGGCAATGCTCTCAACAGCAGCCAGCCCAACGCGGGCGGGGACGGAGGCAATGGTGGCGCGGGCGTCGTCTTCGCGACCGGCGGCACGCTGATCAATTCCGGCAGCATCACGGGCGGCGCGACAGGCATCCGCGGCATCGGCGGCAGTTCGTCTAATGGCGTCTTCGGGTCAGCGGGCAACGGCGTGCGCGGGGCCAATCTCACCGTCATCAACAGCGGCGCGATCTCGGCGGGATCCAATTTGAGCGCCGATCCCTTGTTCGACGCCAACGCCATCACCTTCACCGGCGGCAGCAACGTGCTGGAGATCTGGGCGAGCTCGATCATCAACGGCAATGTGGTCGGCACCGGCAGCGACACGTTCCGGCTGGGTGGCGCGGCGAACGGCACATTCGACGTCTCCAGCATCGGCGGCTCGGCGCAGTATCAGGGCTTCTCGAGCTTCGTGAAGACCGGCACCAGCACGTGGACGTTGACCGGCACCACGGCCGCCGTCACACCCTGGGCGATCAACCAGGGCACGCTTGCGGTTTCCTCCGATGCCAATCTCGGCGCGGCCTCCGGCGGGCTCTCCTTCGGCGGCGGCACGCTGCAAGTTCTGGCGGGCTTCAGCTCCAGCCGCAACATCACGCTCAATGCCGGCGGCGGCAGCTTCGACACCAACGGCTACAACGCCACGCTCAGCGGCACGATCTCCGGCAGCGGCGGCCTGACCAAGTTCGGCACCGGAGTCCTGACGCTGAGCGGGATCACCAGCTACGCCGGTGACACTCTCGTCAGCGGCGGCACGCTGCGGACCGGCGCGTCCGGCGTTCTCTCAGTCGCCAGCAGCTACATGATCGCGACAGGTGCGACGCTCGACCTCGATGGCACCGGCCAGACCATCGGCGGATTGAGCGGCAGCGGCAGCGTGCTGCTCGGCAGCAACGGCTCGCTGGCGATCGGCGACAATGGCGGGGCCGCAGTGTTCTCGGGCACGATCTCGGGCAACGGCACGTTCGTCAAGAGCGGTCCCGGCGTGCTCACCCTCAGCGGCACCAACACATACAGCGGCCTGACCATCGTCGATGGCGGCACGCTGCGGGCGGGCGCGGCCGGCGCCTTCGCACCTTTGAGCTCTTTCGAGGTCGATAGCGGCACCACGCTCGATCTCAACGGCTTCAACCAGACCATCGCCTCGCTCACCGGCGGGGGCGCCGTGCTGCTCAGCGCGGGCACGCTGACATCGGGCGGCGACAATACCAGCACGAACTTTCTCGGCACGATCTCCGGCAGCGGCGGCTTCACCAAGGTCGGCACCGGCACGATGCGGTTCGACGGAGCGACCACCTACACCGGCGCGACGACGATCAGTGCTGGTACCCTGCAGGCCGGCGCCTCCGGCGTGCTCGCCTCGGCCAGTGCGTTCATGATCGCGTCAGGCGCGACGCTCGATCTCAACGGCTTCGATCAGGCCATCGGCTCGCTGGCCGGCAGCGGCAATGTCCTGCTCGGCGCGGCAATGCTGACGGCGGGCGGCAACAACGGCAATACCAGCTTCTCCGGCGCGATCTCCGGCAGCGGCGGCTTCACCAAGACCGGCACCGGCCGGATGACGCTCACCGGCACGAGCAATTACACCGGCGCCACCATCGTCAACGGCGGCGTGCTCGACGTCGAAGGCGCCATCACCAACACCTCGGGCGTGACGGTCAATGCCGGCGGCACGCTAATGGGCGCGGGTCTCGTCGATCCGCCGATGACGGTGAGCATCAACAATGGCGGCACGCTGGCGCCGGGCAACGGCACCGCCGGCTCGTCGATGACCATCATCGGCAATCTCGCCTTCCAGTCGGGCGCGTACTATCTGGTGCAGCTCGATCCGACGACGGCTTCGTTCGCCAGCGTGAGTGGATCTGCCTCCCTCGGCGGTGCGACCGTCAACGCCGTGTTCGGCACCGGCGGCTATGTCGACAAGCGCTACACGATCCTGACGACCAGCGGCGGCATCTCCGGCAGCTTCGGATCGGTCGTGAAGACCAACCTGCCTTCCGGCTTCAAGACCAGCCTGGGCTACGACGCCAACAACGCCTATCTCGACCTGGTCCTCGCCTTCGCCCTGCCCGGTGGCCTCAACGGCAATCAGAAGGCGGTGGGCGACACGTTGTCGGCCTACTTCGATCGCACCGGCGACATTCCGGTCGTGTTCGGCCGATTGAACCAGGCTGGTCTGACGCAAGCCTCTGGCGAGAGCGCCACCGGCGTGCAGCAGACCACCTTCAACGCCATGAGTCAGTTCACCGGACTGCTCACCGACCCGTTCGCGCAACGCCAGGGCGGCGGTGGTGCGACCGGCTACGCTGACGCAACGCGCAAGCGCACCGATGCCTTTGCGATGCTGTCCGACGAGCGGCCTGCGGATTTTGCGCAGCGCTGGAATGTGTGGGCGGCCGGCTTCGGCGGCTCGCAATCGACCAACGGCAATGCGAGCATCGGCTCCAATGACACCACCAGCCGCATCGCCGGCACCGCCGTCGGCGCCGACTATCGGATCGCGCCGCGCACCACCGCGGGCTTCGCGCTCGCAGGCGGCGGCACCAGCTTCAGCGTCAACGGCCTCGGCTCCGGCCGCTCCGACCTGTTCCAGTCCGGCGCCTATCTGCATCACCATGTCGGCCCTAGCTATCTGCGGGCGGCGCTGGCCTATGGCTGGCAGGACGTCACCACCGACCGCACCGTCGCAATTTCTGGCACGGACCGGCTGCGCGCGAGCTATCAGGCCAATGCGTGGACCGGCCGCATCGAGGGCGGCACGCGCTTCGTCGCGCCGCTCGGCGGCATCGGCGTCACGCCCTACGCGGCAGCGCAGGTGACCAGCTTGCGCCTGCCCACTTATATTGAACAGGCCACCGCCGGCGCCGCGACCTTCGCCCTGACCTACGCAGGGAAGACCGTCACCGACACGCGCACCGAGCTCGGCCTGCGCTCCGACAAATCCTATGCATTGGCAGACGGCAATCTCACCCTGCGCGGTCGCCTCGCCTGGGCTCACGACTTCAATCCCGATCGCTCCATAGCCGCGACGTTCCAGACGCTGCCCGGCGCGAGCTTCGTCATCAACGGCGCAGCGCAGGCGCGCGACTCTGCATTGACCACGACCTCAATCGAGATGAACTGGCTGAACGGCTGGAGCGCGATGGCGACGTTCGAGAGCGAAATCTCGAACGTGACGCGGTCGTATGCCGGCAAAGGGACAGTGCGTTACGCGTGGTGAGAGCCGGTGTGGCGATTGACACCGCCGAGTTGATAGGCGCGTGGCCCATCGCGTCTCCAACGTCATTCCGGGGCAATCGACAGCGGCTACGCGTTGGCGATTGAACCCGGAATCCCGAGCTGTCGAAAAGAACGCCAACCCATCTCCAGATTCCGGGTTCAAGGCCTGCGGCCTTGCCCCGGAATGACTGTTGGTCGAAACGGGAACGCCTACGCCTCGACCTTCGCCGCCGGCGGGGTCGACTTGCTGACGCTCGCCACCAGCCGGTCGATCAGCGGCCAGAACAGCAGCACGATCGCCAGCGTCGTGATGGTGCCGACCAGGCCGTTCGCCCAGAACACCTTCATGTTGCCGCCGGAGATGATCATCGACTGCCGGAAGGCGTCCTCGGCGCGGCTGCCGAGCACCAGCGCCAGCGTGAACGGCGCCAGCGGAATCTTGATCTTCTTGAAGACGTAGCCGACGACGCCGAAGCCGAGCATCAGCCAGACGTCGAACATCGCGTTCTGAATCGCATAGGCGCCGATCGCGCAGGACACCACGATCATCGGCGCCACCGCCGCGAACGGCACGCGCAGGATCGAGGCGAAGATCGGCACGGTGGAGAGCACCAGCACGAGGCCGACGACGTTGCCGAGATACATCGAGGCGATCAGGCCCCAGACGAAATCCTTGTGCTCCACGAACAGCAGCGGGCCGGGATTGAGACCCCACACCATCAGGCCGCCGAGCAGGATCGCCGCGGTGCCCGAGCCGGGAATGCCGAGCGCGAGCATCGGCAGCAGCGCGGCGGTGCCCGAAGCGTGCGCCGCCGTCTCAGGCGCGAACACGCCCTCGATGCGGCCCTTGCCAAAGCTGTCCTGGTCCTTGGAGAAGCGCTTGGCGAGGTTGTAGCCCATGAAGGAGGCCGCGATCGCGCCGCCCGGCGTGATGCCGAGCCAGCAGCCGATCACCGAGGAGCGGAACAGCGTCATCCAGTATTTCGGCAGGTCCTTCCAGACGGCGAGCACGGTGCGCAGCGAGATCGATGCGGCGTGGCCGCGGAGCGCAAGGCGCTCCTCCATCGTCAGCAGAATCTCGCTGATGCCGAACAGGCCGATCACGGCGACCAGGAAGTTGATGCCGCGCAAGAGATCAGTCGAGCCGAAGGTCATGCGCAGCTGGCCCGAGACGGTGTCCATGCCGACGCCGGCGAGCAGCAAGCCGAGTGCCATCGCGATGACGGTCTTGTGCTTGTCCTCACGTCCCAAGCCGACGAAGGAGCAGAAGGTCAGCAGATAGACGGCGAAGAACTCGGGCGGCCCGAACTTCAGCGCGAAGGACGAGATCCACGGCGCCAGGAAGGTGATCAGCAGCACCGCGACCAGCGAGCCGATGAAGGACGAGGTGAAGGCCGCGGTCAGCGCCTCCGCCGCCTTGCCCTGCTGCGCCATCGGATAGCCGTCGAAGGTGGTCGCCACCGACCAGGCCTCGCCGGGAATGTTGAAAAGGATGGAGGTGATGGCGCCGCCGAACAGAGCGCCCCAATAGATGCAGGACAGCATCACGATGGCCGAGGTCGGATCCATCGAGAAGGTCAGCGGCAACAGGATGGCGACGCCGTTGGGGCCGCCGAGCCCCGGCAAGACGCCGACGAACACGCCGAGTACCAGCCCGACCATCATCAAGAGCAGCGTCTTCCAGGTCAGGAGGACCGCGAACCCGTGCAGCAGCAGACCCAGAGCTTCCATCACTTGGCTTCCATTGGTCAGTTCCACTTACTCCGTCATCGCGAGGAGCGAAGCGACGACGCGATCCAGGAGTTGTCAGGCTCGAGTCTGGATTGCTTCGCTTCGCTCGCAATGACGGTGGGAGGATTGTTAGTGCCCGAACGCCGCTTCGAGCGGTCCCTTGGGCATGATCACATCGAACACGACATCGAAGGTCACGAACATCACGGCGCTGAACAGGAACGCCGTGAGCAGCGACTTCCAGATCGCGATCTTGCCGACGATACGCATGAAGCCGGCGATCAGGAGGAAGCTCGCGACATAGATGCCGAGGAACTGCATGGCGATGCAGAACAACAGCGTGGGGACGAACACCGCCATCACGCGGCGCAGCTGCGCCCGCGTGACGAAGGTCTCGACCGCCTCCTTGCGCGACAGGAACGCGGCGCCGATGCCGTAGAGGCTGGCACCGCCGAGAATGACCGAGAGATAGAACGGGAAGTAGCCGGGCTCGGGACCGGTCGAGTCCCAGGACGCGCCGGTCCGCCAATTGTCCCAGGCCAGCAGGACAGCGAGCCCGAGCAGCAGCAGCGACACGGCGACGTCGACCGTCCGGTTGGATGTCACGGACGGAGAGTTCTCCTCCGGCGCAGTGGGATCGTCGACCGCGATCTCGAGCTCAGCGTTGGACATGGATCCTGCTCCCCTCGCCCCGTCCTACTTCGCGACGAAGCCGGCTTCAGTCATCAGCTGCTTGTTGAGCGAGCCGTCCTCTTCCAGGAACTGCAGCATGTCCTTGCCGGTGAGAAAGATCGGCTTGAGTGCCTGCTTTTCCATGTAGTCCTTGTATTCCGGCGTCTGCACCAGCTTGCTGAACAGGTCGACGTAGAACTCCTGCTGCTCCTGGGTCACCTTGCCCGGCAGGAACATGCCGCGCAGCATCAGATACTGCACGTCGAGACCCTGCTCCTTGCAGGTCGGGATGTCGTTCCAGGACTGCGTCTCCGTGACCTTGGTGGTGTAGGAGATGCGCTCCTTGTCGAACACGCAGAGCGGACGGACCTGGCCGGCACGCCAGACTTCAAGATTCTCGGAAGGGTTGTTGACGTTGGCCTCGGTGTGGCCGCCGACCAGCTGGGTCGCGGCCTCGCCGCCGGACTTGTACGGGAGATAGGAAAACTTGGCGCCGGTCTTCTTCTCGAGGAATACGGTCAGCACGTGATCCTCACGCTTCGAGCCGGTGCCGCCGAGCTTGAACGGCGAGCTCGATGCCTTGGCGGCGTCGATGAACTCCTTCACCGTCTTCGGGCCATTGACGTTGTCCCACAGCACGAACTGGTCGAGCGCGATCACGGCGACCGGCGACAGCTCGCGCCAATCGAACGGCAGCTTGGCCGACAACGGCAGCATGTAGATCAGCGAATAGGCGATCAGCACCTTGTTCGGATCGCCGTCGCTGGACTTCATGTACATCAGCGCCTCCGCGCCGGACGCGCCGCCCTTCAGCGACACGACGACCGGCTGCTTCAGCAGATTGTTCTTCTGGATTGCGGCCTGCATCATGCGAGCCATCTGGTCGGACGCGCCACCGGCGCCGGCGGCTACGACGATCTCGACCGGCTTGGTCGGTTCCCAGCCGGCAAAGGCCGGCGCACTGGCGAAAAGAGCCACGGTGGTGGCTGCGATCTTGATCAGGTTACGCACGTGTTTTCATCCCCGTTCGAAGTGCCAGCTTGTATCCTACCAGGATACTGTCGGCTTATTGTGATCACTTCAAGAACACAAGCGAGATGCGGCCTCATGATGTCGTCATAAGGTCGCAAGCCCCGCGTCAGACTACTTGCCCTTCCAGTTTGGCGTCCGCTTGTTCAGGAACGCATCCATGCCCTCGCGGAAATCCTCGCTCATATAGGCCCGTAGAATCAGGTCCTCGCCCTCGTCGCGCGACAGCGTCCGGCGGATGCGGCGCACCGCCTCCTTGGTCACTTCGAGGGTGATCGGCGCATGCGAGGCGACCAGCTTCGCGGTCTCCAATGCGCGCGCCTGCAGCGTGTCGACATCCGGCACGATCTCGTTGAGCAGCCCGAGCGCCAGCGCCTCCGGCGCCTCCACCAGCCGCGCCTTGAAGATCAGGTCCTTGGTGCGCGCCGGGCCGATCAGGGACACCACGCGCGAGATGTTTGACATCGACAGGCAATTTCCGAGTGTACGAGCGATCGGAAAACCGATGCGTGTGGTCTCGGTGCCGATGCGGATGTCGCAGCAGGCCGCGATGCCGGCGCCGCCGCCGGTGCAGGCGCCAGCGATCGCGGCAATGACGGGGACGCGGCACAGCTCCAGCGTGCCGAGCACGCGATCGATGCGCGCCTCGTAGTCGAGCGCGTCCTGCGCCGTCTTGAAGGCGCGGAATTGGGAAATGTCGGTGCCGGAGGCGAACGCCTTGTCGCCGGCACCGGTCAGGATCAGCGCCTTGATCGACCGGTCGGCGTTGATGGCCTCGCAGATCGAGGCCATCTGGTCATACATCGCGAAGGTCATCGCGTTGCGCGCCTGCGGCCGGTTGAAGGTGATCTTGGCGATGCCGTCGTCGACGGCATAGATGAGATCGTCGGAGCCGCTCGCAGGCGCGTTCATCAGGCCACCTTCGGAATCGGCGCGGCCTCGCGCGCCTTGAGGACATCCATCGCCGCGAGCACGCCACCGGCGCGATGCGGCACATTGGCGAGCGCAAGGCCCATCTCGACGCCGGACAGCGTCCCCATCAGCATCAGGTCGTTGAAGTGACCGATGTGGCCGATGCGGAACACCTTGCCCTTGATCTTGTTCAGGCCGGTGCCGAGCGACATGTCGAAGTTTTCCAGCACGGTCTTGCGGAACGCATCGGCATCGTGCCCCTCGGGCATGACGACGCCGGTCAGCGCCGGCGAATGCGCCTGCGGGTCGGCGCATTGCGTGTCGAGGCCCCAGGCCTTCACGGCGGCGCGCGTCGCGAGGCTGTGGCGGCGATGGCGCGCGAACACGTTCTCATGGCCCTCTTCCTCCAGCATCTTCAGCGCCTCGTTGAGGCCCATCAGCAGATTGCAGGCCGGCGTGTAGGGGAAGGTGCCGAGCTTGTTGAAATTGATGATCTCCTGCCAGTCCCAATAGGAGCGCATGCCGGGATTGGCCTTGGCCACCGCAAGCGCCTTCTCGGAGACGGCATTGAAGCCGAGGCCCGGCGGCAGCATCAGTCCCTTCTGCGAGCCGGCGACGGAGACGTCGATGCCCCAGGCGTCGTGCTCATACTCCATCGAGCCGAGGCCCGAGATGGTGTCGACCATCAACAGCGCCGGATGGCCGGCGCGATCGAGCGCCTTGCGCACCTCCAGCGGCGGCGTCAGGCAGCCGGTCGAGGTCTCGTTGTGCACGACGCAGACGGCCTTGATCTTGTGCGCCTTGTCATCGACCAGGCGCTGCTCGATCGCCGCGATATCGGCACCATGACGCCAATCGCCGGGGATGAAATCGACGTCGAGCTTGAACTTGTCGGCGATGCCCCGCCACAGCACCGCGAACTGGCCGGTCTCGGCCATCAGCACCTTGTCGCCGGGCGCGAGCGTGTTGACGATCGCGGCTTCCCACGCGCCGGTGCCGGACGACGGATAGATGATCACCGGCTGCTTGGTGCGGAAGATCCGCTGCGATGCTGCGAGCACCGCAAAGCCGAGTTCAGCAAACTCGGGGCCGCGATGATCCATCGTCGGCATGTCCATCGCGCGCAGCACGCGGTCGGGCACGTTGGTCGGCCCCGGAATCTGAAGAAAATGCCGTCCTGTGTGCACAGTCATTGGCGTCCATCCCCGGTCATTTGGTTGGTGCGCGGACGTGGCATGCCACGCGCTCGTCGCGCTTTTCTCCCGCCAGACCGCTGGCGTCAACAAAGAAGACGCGAGCACCGATCGCTTCGGGCTGACATCCCTCAGATGCACACGACTCCCTTTCTTCTGTGCAGTGCGACACCAGCCGGAATGACCGGCCGCCGCCCGCGATTTCGCCTTACTTCACAACTGCGAGATGCCGCGGCGCATTGCCGGGCATCGGCTGCTCCAGCAGCGCCATGGCGGCATCGACGCCGCCGCCACGATGCGGCACGCCGGCGACCCGAAGCCCCATCTCGACACCGCTCAGCGCCGCCATCAAGGTCAGCTCGTTGCACTCGCCGAGATGGCCGATCCGGAAGACCTTGCCGGCGACCTTGGACAGGCCCGAGCCGAGCGACATGTTGAAATTGTCCAGCACGACCTGGCGGAACTCATCGGCATTATGGCCGGGCGGCATCAGCACCGCGGTCAAGACCGGCGAATGATCCCTGGGCTCCTGGCACAGCACCTCCAGCCCCCAATGCTCCACCGCCGCGCGGGTCGCAGCCGCGAGCCGCTGATGGCGCGCGAACACCTGATCGAGGCCTTCCTCGAGCAGCATCGCAATTGCCTCGCGCAGGCCGTAGAGCAGGTTCGTCGCCGGCGTGTAGGGGAAGAAGCCGTTCGCATTCAGCTTCAGCATATCCTCCCAGTCCCAGAACGAGCGCGGCATCTTGTTGCTCTTGGCAACCGCGCGCGCCTTGTCAGAGACGGCGTTGAAGCCGAGACCCGGCGGCAGCATGAACCCCTTCTGCGAGCAGGAGACGGCGACGTCGACCTTCCACTCGTCGAAGCGGAAGTCGGCCGAGGCGAGACCTGAGATGGTGTCGACCATCAGCAGCGCCGGATGCTTGGCGCGATCCATCGCCGCGCGCACTTCGGCGATCCGGCTGGTCGCGCCGGTCGAGGTCTCGTTGTGCACGACCATGACGGCCTTGAGCTGATGCGCGGTGTCGGCCGCCAGCTTCTCCTCGATCACGGCGGGATCAACGCCGCGGCGCCAATCGCCGGGAATGAAATCGACCTCGATGCCCCAGCGTGCCGCCATCTGCCGCCACAGCGTGGCGAAATGGCCGGTCTCGACCATCAGCACCTTGTCGCCGGGCGATAGCGTGTTGACGATCGCGGCCTCCCAGGCACCGGTCCCGGAGGATGGATAGATGATCACCGGGCTGGTCGTCTTGAAGATCTTCTGCGAGCCGCTGAGCACGGCCTTGCCCAACTCCGCGAACTCGGCGCTGCGATGGTCGATCACCGGCATGTCCATCGCCCGCAGCACGCGCTCGGGCACGGGGCTCGGGCCCGGAATATGCAGGAAATGACGACCTTGGTGACGGGTCACGGCAGAACTCCAGGGAAGCAGCGGCATCAAGGCACCCACAATTGCATGCAATTTTCTCAAGAACAAGAGATCAACGCATGCATTTCTGCAATCGACCCCATCTGTAACTACCGCTACAATGGGCCAGCATGAGTTCCACGATTCCAGATATCGAAACTGTCGATGTGGGCGAGCCGACCAGCCGCCCCTCCCCCGCGCGCGACGAGACCTCGCTTCACGAGGAGATCCTGGCGCGGCTGCGCGACTATATTGTCGAGGGTCATGTCGCCGATGGCGGCCGGCTGTCCGAGCGGCAGCTTTGCGAAATGCTGGGGGTCTCGCGCACGCCATTGCGCGAAGCTCTCAAGGTCCTGGCGGCTGAAGGCCTGGTTGAGCTGCTGCCGAATCGGGGGGCCCGCGTCCGCCCCTTGAGCGCGTCCGACATCCAGGAGCTGTTTGACCTGATGGGCGGCCTCGAAGGCCTCGCCGGCCGCCTCGCCTGCGAGAAGATCTCGGATGAAGAGATCATAAAAATCGAACAATATCATCATGATATGTACGGTTTTTACATGCGCCAGGACATGCAGGGCTATTTCCGCATGAACCAGCTCATCCACCGCGCGATCGTCGATGCCGCCGCCAACGCCACGCTTCATGCGACATATGAAAGTCTCGCAGGGCGTATTCGCCGGGTCCGCTTCTCCGCCAACTTCGCCCGCAAGCGCGAGCGCTGGAGCGAAGCCATGCGGGAGCATGAATTGATCCTCGACGCGCTGCGCCGGCGCGCCGGCAGCGAGCTGTCGGACATCCTGTTCCAGCACCTGCGCAACAAGGGCGCCGCTGCGATCACCTACTTCGCCGAGGATCAGAACGGCACAGCGACCGTGCCCGGCGGCAAGCCGACAGGCTAGACTAAGGTCGAGGTCGCTCCTCTAAAATTGCATGCAATTCGGTTGACGCTGTTCCATAAATGATTGACACCGGGGCAAGGCCCGGTGAACTGCGACGCGACCAGGGCTGATCAGGGATCACCATGCCGAACGCCAAAGCCGGTCCGTCCAGGCTCGAACAGAAGCTCCGTGCCGAGATCACGGGCGACGTTTTCTTCGACCGTTTCAACCGCGGCCGTTACGCCACCGACGCCTCGTTCTACCAGGTCATCCCGGCCGGCGTGGTCGTGCCGCGCACCATGGACGAGGCGCTGCGCGCGCTCGCCATCGCCCGCGACGACGGCCGCATCGTCACCCCGCGCGGCGGCGGCACCTCGCAATGCGGCCAGACCGTCAACGAAGGCATCGTCGTCGACTTCTCCAAACACCTGAACCGCATCGTCTCGCTCGACGTCGAGGGACGCACCTGCGTGGTCGAGCCGGGGATCGTGCTCGACGACCTCAACCGCCAGCTCAAGAAGCACGGGCTGTGGTTTCCGGTGGATGTGTCCACCGCCTCACGCGCCACGATCGGCGGCATGGCCGGCAATAATTCCTGCGGCGGCCGCTCGCTGCGCTATGGCACGATGCGCGACAACACGATCGCCATCGATGCCGCGCTCGCCGACGGCACGCTCGCGCTTTTCGGCGAGGTGCCGCGCGATCTCAACGACGTCAATGCGCCGGACAAGACCCGCGCCCTGTTCCGCGACATGCTGGCGCTCGGCGAGCGCGAGGCGGCGGAGATCGCCGACAAGTTTCCGAAGGTGCAGCGCCGCGTCGGCGGCTACAATCTCGATGCCCTGACGCCGCGCAATGCCGCCAACAACCTCGCCCACCTGCTGGTCGGATCGGAAGGCACCCTCGCCTTCTCCACCCGCATCGAGCTGAAGCTGTGGCCGCTGATCCGCACCAAGGTGCTCGGCGTCTGCCATTTCGGCAGCTTCTACGAGGCGATGGATGCCGCCCAGCATCTGGTCAAGCTGAAGCCGATCGCCGTCGAGCTGGTCGACCGCACCATGATCGGGCTAGGCCGTGATATCGCGATGTTCCAGCCGGTGATCGCGGCGGCCGTCCGCGGCGACCCCGACGCCATCCTGGTCGTGGAGTTCGCCGAGGAGACGACAGACGAAAACCTCGCCAAGCTGAAGCAGCTTGGCGAGCTGATGGGCGACCTCGGCTTTGCCTGGAGCAACGAGCCACGTAAATGGGGCGGCGTGGTCGAGATCACCGAGCCCGCGCTGCAGACCGCCGTCGCCGATTTCCGCGCCGCCGGCCTCAACGTGATGATGTCGATGAAGGAAGCCGGCAAGCCGGTGTCGTTCGTCGAGGATTGCGCGGTGCCCTTGCCGCATCTCGCCGACTACACCGCGCGCCTCAACGACGTCTTCGCCAGGCACGGCACCCGCGGCACGATGTATGCGCATGCCTCCGAGGGCTGCCTTCACGTTCGCCCCGTGCTGAACCTGAAGCTGGAGAAGGACGTCAAGGCGATGCGGGCCATCGCCGAGGAAGCGTTCGCGATGGTGCGCGAATACAAGGGCTCGCATTCCGGCGAGCATGGCGACGGCATCGTGCGCTCGGAATTCCACGAGCAGATGTTCGGCCCTCGCATCGTCGCCGACTTCAAGGAGATCAAGCAGCGCTTCGACCCCGGCAACGTGCTCAACCCCGGCCGCATCGTCGATCCGCCCAGGATGGACGACCGCACGCTGTTCCGCTATCCGCCGGACTATCGCGTCGACGACATCAAGACCGTGCTCGACTGGTCGGCCTATCCCGGCGCCGCCGGCGGCTTCCAGGGCGCGGTCGAGATGTGCAACAACAATGGCGCCTGCCGCAAGCTCGACGGCGGCGTGATGTGCCCGTCCTATCGCGCCACCCGCGACGAGAAGGATGTCACGCGCGGTCGCGCCAACACCTTGCGGCTGGCGATCTCCGGCCAGCTCGGCTCCGGCGCGCTGTCCTCCGACGAGATGATGGAGACCTTGAAGCTCTGCGTCTCATGCAAAGCCTGCCGCCGCGAATGTCCGACCGGTGTCGACATGGCCAAGATGAAGATCGAGGTGCTGGCGGCGCGCGCAAGCACGCATGGCCTCACGCTACGCGACCGGCTCGTGGCCTATCTGCCGCGCTACGCCGATCTCGCCGCCCGCTTCGCGCCGCTGGTGAACCTGCGCAATCAATTCGCGCCGTTGCGCGCGCTGATGGAGCGCGTCGCAGGCATCAGTGCCAAGCGCAAGCTACCCGCGTTCCGCAGCGACACTTTCCGCGTCGACGCCGAGGCGTTCGGCCCAGAAAACGGCCGCGAGGTCGTGCTGTTCGGCGACACATTCAACCGCGTCTATGAGCGCGAGAACCTCGACGCCGCGCTGCGCGTGCTGGTCGCCGGCGGCTACCGCGTCTATGTGCCCAAGCCGGCCGATGCCGGCCGCGCCCTGTGTTGTGGCCGGACGTTCCTCTCCGCAGGTCTCGTCGACGAAGCCAAGTCGGAGCTGCAGCGCCTGGTCGACACCTACGCGCCGTTTGCGTCGCGCGGCGTGCCGATCATCGGACTGGAGCCGAGCTGCCTGCTGACGCTGCGCGACGAATTGCTGTCGCTGCGCAACGACGCCACGGCCAAGACGATTAGCGCCCACGCCCTGCTGCTGGAGGAGTTCTTGGCGCGCGAGGCCGAGAGCGGCCGGCTCGCCCTGCCGCTTGGTCCCCTGCCCGGCAAGGCCTTGTTGCACGGCCATTGCCACCAAAAGTCTTTTGCTGCGTTCAAGCCGGTCGAGCAGGTGCTGCGGCTCATCCCCGAGCTCGCGGTCGAGGCCATCGAGTCCTCCTGCTGCGGCATGGCCGGCGCGTTCGGCTATGGCGCCGAGACCTACGAGGTCTCGCTGCAGATGGCGGAGGCCTCGCTGCTGCCGGCGGTGCGCAAGGCTGACAGCACGACCTTCATCGTCGCCGATGGCACCTCCTGCCGCCACCAGATCCACGACGGCGCCGCCCGCGGCGCCGTCCACGCCGCGCAGCTCCTGGCGATGAGCCTGGATCGGGCGCAGCCCCGCGCGTAGTTCAAGCGTTGGCAGCCGCGGAGCGCAATCTCGATGTTCGTCATTGCGAGGAGCGAAGCGACGAAGCAATCCAGGGTTTCATGCGTGGCCCCTGGATTGCTTTGCTACGCTCGCAATGACGGCAAGAGCCACCTCATTATTCGTTGAACCGACAAAGGACTCCGACATGGCCGACCTCTCGCTCGACACCGCCCGCAAGATCCTCGATGCCACGCTCGCCAAGGGCGTCGAGAAGAAACTGAAGCCGCTCGCCGTGATGGTGCTCGACGCGCGCGGCTGCCTGAAGGCCGCCGTCGCTCAGGACGGCGCCAGCCTGATGCGGGCCGAGGTCGCGCATGGCAAGGCCTATGGCGCGCTCGCGCTCGGCCTCGGCTCACGCGCGCTGTTCCAGCGCGCCCAGGAGCAGCCCTATTTCATCGATGCCGTCAACACGCTGGCGCAGGGCCGCATGGTGCCGGTGCCCGGCGGCGTGCTGATCATGGACGGCACCACTTTGCTCGGCGCGGTCGGCGTCTCCGGCGACACCTCCGACAATGACGAGATCTGCGCCATCGCCGGCATCGAGGCCGCCGGCCTCAAGGCGAATGCCGGCTGAGCTGGTCGTTGCGTTACCGCGCGTCGGCGATCACCGGCGCGCGAGCCCTCCCGATAATGCCGTGCGGTCCGGTTTCGGCGCGGGGTCGCTCGGTGCTTTGCGTGCCGATAGGGGCAGGCCCAAGGCATCGACGATGGGCATGACAGTGCCAAACTCCGGATTGCCCGTCTCAACGAGCGCTTTGTAGATGCTCTCCTGGTCGAGGCCCGCCTTTTTGGCGATCTCGGCCATCCTCCGTGCAGGGCGACGAGGCCAAGCGCGCCTCGCACAACATCAGCATCATCGGATTCGATCGCTGCAGCGGCGCAGATCGTGATCACCGGGCAAGGCACGGCAATGCGTATCAGGAGTCGAAGCGGGCACTCGCCGCACCGGCAGACGATTTCGACGTCGTCCCGGTTCCCGAGGACACGCGCGACGGCCTGCATCGCTGAGCTTAACAAGAGTTCATCGGGAGCGGACATTCGCGGCCGAAACATTGCCGGCCGCAGAACGTTTGTACGACGGGGTGCACGGAGAACCGGACATGCCTCGGATCAGAGCCCGCACCGTCATCATCACCGGCGCTTCCGCCGGGGTCGGCCGCGCCATCGCCAAGCGCTTCGGCGAAGCAGGCGATCGTGTCGGCCTGATCGCGCGCGACGAGGATGCCTTGCGCGACGTTCAGCGCGAATTGCAGGCGCGCTTCGTTCATGCCGAATATGAATCGGTCGATGTCGCAGACGCGCAGGCCCTGCTCGATGCCGCCGAACGGCTCGAGGAGCGGCTGGGACCGGTCGATATCTGGATCAACGATGCGATGGAGACGGTGTTCTCGACCGTCGCCGACATCACTCCTGAGGAATTTCGGCGCGTCACGGAGGTGACCTATCTCGGGTTCGTGCATGGAACGATGGCGGCGCTGCGCTCGATGCGCCGGCGCGGCGAGGGCCGGATCATCCAGATCGGCTCTGCGCTCGCCTATCGCGGCATTCCTTTGCAGGCGGCCTATTGCGGCGCCAAACACGCGATCCGCGGCTTCACCGATTCGCTGCGCGCCGAGTTGATGCACGAGCGCTCGCGCATCTCGCTCAGCATCGTCGATCTTCCCGCGGTCAACACGCCGCAATTCGACTGGGCCCGCGCGCATCTCGCGCACACGCCGCGGCCGATGGGACGGCCGGTCGAACCCGAGGTGATCGCGGACGCCGTCTACCGCGTCGCCGATGGCGGCTTTCGCGAATATTGGATCGGCTGGCCCACACTGCTCACGATCCTCGGCAATGCCGTCGCGCCCGCTTTGCTCGACCGCTATCTTGCCGCCAAGGCGATCGCCGGGCAGCAGACCGATGTGCCGCTGGTGCCCGACCGCACCGACAATCTCGACCACACGGTCACGCGCCTGCACCGCACCCGCGGGTCGTTCAGCCAGGGTGCGGCCCAGCAGGCGATGCTCGTGCCGGGCGACGTCGCGCGGGCCGCGACGGTCGCGATCGGGGCCGCGATCTTCTTCGCGCTCGGGGCCACAATGACCCGGCGGCGGTGGCGTTAGGCCACGTGCCGCAATGCTGCCCTTGCGCGACCCCAGTCAAATGCGTTTCTCTGTTCCGCGGCTTCAAGTCCGGTCCGGAGAGTCTCCATGACCATCGAGAGCATCAGCGCGATCACCATCGCCACCCACGACATGGCCCGCGCGGTCGCCTTTTATCGCGCGCTCGGCTTCGACGATATCCCCTATGGCGGCGCGGAGTCGCCGTTCACGACCTTCCGCGTCGGCGCGGGTTATCTCAACCTGATCACGATGCCGGAGGACAAGCAGTGGAGCTGGTGGGGCCGCATCATCTTCCATGTCTGGGACGTCGACGCCATCTATGCCAAGGCGCTGGCGGCCGGCTTCGCACCCTCGACCACACCGCGCGATGCGGAATGGGGCGAGCGCTATTTCCACCTCACCGATCCCGACGCTCACGAGCTGAGCTTCGCGCGTCCACTCGGCACATGAGTTAGCCGAGCTCGAACGTCGTTACGCCGAACACCCGCTCGATCCGCAGCGGCGCGATCGGCCCGGTGTACATGCGCGCGGTCTCGAACACCGGCTTGAGCCCGAGGCCTTCGGCGAGAGCCACTGCCTCCGCATTGATTGCGGGCACGTCGAGGAACACCTCACCCTCGCCCGTCGTGTGCAGCAGCGCAGCAACGACAGTCTCGGCATCGCTGCGACGATCCGCAACCAGCGGACCAATCTTGTAGCCTGTGCGACAGGGGCGGATCACGCCCCACGCCACCAGCTCACCGCCCCTGACCAACGCCCGACCGACGTGCTGGGGCGTGCCGATCCAGGTCTGCAGGAACGCGCGTCGCTGCGCCGGAAACACGGTCGCGTCCGAGGCTTCGATCTGCGACATCGGCACGTCCGCCAGCGCGACGAGATCTGGCCCGACCGTGGCCGGTCTGGCGGAGGGCCGCCCGCCACAGCGGATGTTGGCATAGGCGTAGCCGAAGCCTGACTTGCGATAATTGTCCTGCTGAGCGATCACGCCGTCGAGGCCAACGACCCGCGCCCCCGCATGCGCCATCGCCGCCTGCCACAGCCGCAGACCGTATCCCCGCCCGCGCATGTCCGAACGGACGATGTAGAAGCCGAGAAAGGCAAAGCGATCGTCATAGTTCACACAGGACACGGTCGCCACCGGCTCGCCCCTGAGCTCGGCGACGAGGAAGCCCTGCGGATCGACCGCCGCGAAGCAGGCCGCGTCGGAGAGACCCGGATTCCAGCCTTCGGCCGCAGCCCAGTCGACCGCGAGAGCAATCTCGTCGGCGCGCATAGGGCGAATGGCTAGGCCATCGCCGTCGAATGCAAGATGTGAGGTCATGGCGTCATGGTAGTCCCGCCCCACGCAATCCGCAGCAGGAAATGCTCACGCAGTGAGACTTTGCCCGTCGGGTTACTATGTCGCACCCTCCGGGCCGTTGTGTCGTCGGGCAAATCAGGCGCACATTTTCCGCTGTCACGGCCCACGAGAGGGGCGCCTCGCGATCGTCACGAGCGTTGGACCGTTGATGCGATGGCCGTCGCGGCATCAGGCGCGTTTGCGCAAGACGACTGGTGACGTGGCGGACGGCGAAATCGTGTGGTCCTGACATCCCGACGCTGATGTCAACTCACGACGAAGCTTGGCTTCGCGCGAGGATGGTGGCCAGAAAGCCCGGCGCACCAGGGAGATCACGTATAAGCCGTAAGCCCATCGCGCAGGGAAGGCCGGAAGTTGCGGCCAAACCTGTGGTGACTGCCGCCTGCTTTTCTTCCTGCAGGCGGGCCATGGGGGCGGCGAGCTCCCGGCCTTCCCTGCGCCCTCTTCTTCAGAGGGCGGATGTCAGATCAACAACTCGGGCGCGACGCGCCGCGAGATCGCGGATGTATGTGTTCAGTTTGACGACAGCAAAGATGTTGGGAACGCTCGGGCATCTCAACCGGCGTCATTCCGGGACGCGCCTGAAAGGCGCGGGCCCGGAATCCATAACCACGATCGGGCGTATGGTTTCCGGGCTCGCGCTGCGCGCGCCCCGGAATGACGCCGAATTGATAGTGGCGAGACTACTTACCCGGCCAGACCGGCTTGCGCTTCTCGGCAAACGCCTTCAGCCCTTCCTTGGCGTCCTCGGTCATCGCGAGCAGCGCGATCTGGCTTTCGAGATAGGCGATGGACTCGTCGAACGACATCGAGGCGATCGCGCGCATCGCATATTTGCCGCGGCGGATCGCCGTCGGCGATTTGTCGACGATGCGGCCGATCAGCCAATCGACCTTGGCGTCGAGCTCGGCGGCCGGGACGACGTGATTGAGCAGACCTGCGGACTGAGCGGCCTTGGCGTCGAACGGCTCACCCGTCAGCGCCCATTCGTTGACGAGCCGCGGCGGCGCCATGCTCTGCAGCAGGCTCAGCACCTGCATCGGGAATACGCCCACCTTCACTTCCGGCAGGCCGAAGATGACGTGATCGGCAGCGACCGCCATGTCGGTCATGCACAGAAGGCCCATGCCGCCCGCCATGCAGACGCCGCCGACGCGCGCGATCGCCGGCTTGGTGGCGTTCTGCGACAGCCTGAGCAGATCGGCATAGTCGACATTGGGGCGCGAGAAATCCATCGCGAAGGCCGCGCCCGAGTTCTGCAGGTCGGCGCCGGCACAGAAGGCCTTGTCCCCTGCCCCCGTCAGCACGATGACGCGTATCTCAGGGTCCTCATGCGCCTGGCGATAGCCGCGCGAGATCCCGGCGATGACGTCACCGTTGAGGGCATTGCGTTTCTCCGGACGGTTGATGGTGATCCAGAGGGCCTGCCCGCGCTTGTCGAGAATCACGCTGTTATCGGTCATCGCCTTGCCTGTCGCTTGCTGTCGAATGCGAGATTGTCGCGGGATAGCGGCGGGGAGCAAGGAAAACTTGCGTCAGGAGGCCGCGCGGCGGCCGATCTCGGCGATGGCGTCGCGCAGCAGCGGGCGCACCGGTTCGAACTGGCCGTCGCGCAGGAACGCGATCGTCTGCCGGACCGAGGTGGGGTGCACCAGCAGGCCCATATGCGACGCCTTGATCACCGTGTAGTCGGTCATCTCGGCGAGCTTGCAGCTCTCGACCGAGACGCGGCCGTCATTGGGCCATGGCAGCAGAAACAGTCCGGAGATCGGATCGAGGAAGCGGCTTCCGGCGATCACGCCGATCTCGTAGTCCGCCGGCGGCAGCGATGCGAGCGCTGCGCTTTTTGTCGTCACCAACTGCAGGCCTGCAGGACCGAAATAGGCGCGGTAGAGCCCGACATTCTGCAGCCGGTCGGCGAGTTCGCTACCGCCATTGGGCGTGCCCAGCATGACGACGCGGCCGAGCCGCCGTGGACGGTGATGGGCGATGGTGACGCGCGCCAGCAGCCCGCCCATCGAATGGGTCACGAAATGGATCGGTCCGTCGAGGCTGTGGGCAAAGTCGCTGATGGCGGGATGGATGTCCTCAGCCAGTTCCTCCAGCGGCTTCTTGCGGCTCTCATAGTCGAGGTTCAGCGTGGCGAAGCCCGCGCGCTGCAGTCGCTTTTCCAGCGGGCGCAGCATCAATGAGCGGCCGGCGATGCCATGCAGCAGGACGACCCCCGCGTCGCGGGGGCCATGCTCCTGGCGAAATCGGCGCGGCGATGCCATCACGCCACTTCTCGTTCCTCGGGCTCGCGTTCCGGAGCCGCGGCCTTGGCAGTCTCTTCGGCCAGCGCCTTGGCGCCGACATAGTCGGTCTTGCCCGAGCCGAGCAGCGGAATCTTGTCGACCACCATGACGACCGCCGGAACTGCAAGCTCGGGCGCGCCCTGCGCCTTGGCCTGGCGCTGCATCGCCGCGCGCTCGGCGTCCTTTTGCGTCGTGATCAGTACGATGCGCTCGCCCTTGCGCTCGTCGGGGATCGACACCGCGACGGAGGCGGCCTGCGGCCACAAATTCGCGGCGATCTGCTCGACCACCGTGAGCGAGACCATCTCGCCGGCGATCTTGGCGAAACGCTTGGCGCGGCCCTTGATCGTGATGAAGCCCTGCTCGTCGATGGTGACGATATCGCCGGTGTCGTGCCAGCCCTCGGGCAACGCTTCGAGCACGCCGGGATTTTCGGCACGGACATAACCGAGCATGACGTTGGGACCGCGGACCGACAGCCGGCCGCCCTCTTCGATGCCCGGCACCTTGTCGAGCCGGTACTCCATCAGCGGCGACAGGCGGCCGACGGTTCCGACGCGGTTGGCCATCGGCGTGTTCATCGCCAGCACCGGCGCCGTCTCGGTGACGCCATAGCCTTCGAGAACACGGATGCCATAGCGCTCCATGTAGATCTGCCGCGTACGGTCCTTGACCGGCTCGGCGCCGGCGATGACGAGCCGCAGGGTGCGGAAATCATAGGCATGAGCGGATCGTGCGTAGCCGGTGAGAAACGTATCGGTACCGAACAGAATGGTCGCGCCGGTCTGGTAGATCAATTCCGGCACGATCCGGTAATGCAATGGCGACGGGTACATATAGATCGGGATGCCCGCCAACATGGGCATCATCATGCCCCCGGTGAGGCCGAAGGAGTGGAACACCGGCAGAACGTTGAACACAAGATCGTTAGCATTGGCATCGACCCGCGCCAGCGCCTGGGCAGCATTGGCCAGGATGTTGCGGTGGGACAGCACCACGCCCTTGGGCGTGCCCTCCGAGCCCGAGGTGAAGAGGATCACGGCCGGATGATCGGCATTGCGGGCGACGCGCGGCTTGGTGCCGTCGAGGATGCCCTTGAGCTTGTCGACGGCGCTGACGGATGTCTTCACATCCTCGAGGTAGACGAGCCGTGCCTGCCCCTCGATCGCGGTGATCAGCTTGTCGAGCTTGCCCTTTTCAATGAAGGCGCGCGAGGTCAGCACAGTCGTGACCTGCGCGGCCTTCATTGCCGCAAGCACGTTCACAGGGCCGGCCGAGAAGTTCAGCATCGCCGGCACCCGGCCGATCGACTGCAGCGCCATGAACACGACGGCGACTCCGGCGGAGTTCGGCAACAACACACCAATGTTCTCGCCGACCATGGTGCCATGTTCGAGCTTGCGGCTGAGGAACTGCGCGCCCAGCAGCAGCTTGCGATAGGTCAGCTTGGTGCCGAGCGGATCCTCGATCATCACCTTGCCGGTGTCGTGGTCGCGATGGGCATGGGCCAGCGCCTCGAACAGCGTGCGGTCGAGCATCGCGTTCTTGACCATCGCCTCGATCATGACGTCCTGCAGCGCGGCGCCGGCGGCGTTGCGGCGGGTCTTGCCCTTCAGCGATGCGTCGACGTTCAGCTTCACCGGCGGCAGGATCGTCACCGTCACCTTCGGGAACCACGAGCGCTTGATCTGGCCGTCCTTGAGGTAGCTGAGATGCGAGCGCTGCGCGCCCTCGATGCGCACGGGCACGACGACGGCGTCGGCCTTGTCGGCGATCATCGCGGTGCCGTCATAGACCTTCATCAGCGAGCCCGAGACCGTGATGCGGCCCTCGGGGAAGATCACCACCGGCTCCTGGCTCGCCACCAGCTTGATCAGATCACGCGCGCCGAGCGGCTTCGTCGGATCGATCGTGATGTGGCTCACCATCTTCAGGAAGATCTTCGCCCACCAGGCCTTCGAGATGCCGGTGTCAACGGCGAAGGTCGCATCGATCGGCAGCACGGCGTGGAGCAGCGGACCGTCGATCAGGCTGACATGGTTCGGCGCGATCAGCATCCGGGTGCCCACCGGCGGCAGGTTTTCCAGGCCGCGCACCTCCGTTCGGAACAGCGCACGGAACAGCATCGCACCGAAATCGCGCACGCCTTCGCGGCCCCACTTGGTCAGTACGAACCAGACAGCGCCGAAGCTTGCCAGCGCGAGGCCGAAGAAGATCCAGGCGATCGAGACGCCTGCGGCCTGAAGACCGGCCACGCCGAGCGAGCCGACCACCATGAACGCGGCCTGCAGCACATTGCCCGCAGCGATGACACGGGCGCGTTCGTTGGGCTCAGACCAGGCCTGGACGGCTGCGAATGCCGGCACCACGAACAGGCCGCCGCCGAAGGCGAACAAGGCAAAGTCGATCAGCATGCGCGCTCCGGCCCAAGAGCCGATGAAGCCGAGCGGCGCGACATCCTTCGCGGTATCCGTGGTCGCAATCGCCCAGGACAGATCGAGACCAAGCACGCCCATGACGATCGCGCCGATCGGCACCAGAGCCAGGTTGGGGCGAGCGTGGCTGAGGCTGGCGGCGAACAGCGAGCCGATGGCGATGCCGATCGCGAAGATCGCGAGGCACAGCGTGACGACGCCCTCAGTGCCGCCGACGACATCCTTGACCAGGGCCGGCAGCAGCGACAGCACGACGGCGCCGACCAGCCAGAACCAAGACACGATCACCATGCCGTCCCACAGCCGCGGGGCGGCATACAGCGACTTGAGAAGATGCGAGGTCGAGGTCCAGGGATTGGCCGTGATGCGCAGTTCGGGCGCCGACGGCGCGGTGTGCGGAATGCGCGAGGCCGAGGCCCAGGAGATCACGGCAAGCCCGATCACTGCGAGCGCGACCCATCCCATATGCGACGAGCCGGAGACCAGCTGGCCGCCGGCGATCGTGCCGATGAGGATGGCCATGAAGGTGGCGCCTTCCACCAGCGCATTGCCCGTGGCGAGCTCGCCGACGGTCAACTGGTCCGGCAGCATCGCGTATTTCACCGGACCGAACAGCGCCGCGATGACGCCGAACATGCCGAGCGCGACGAACAGCAGCGGGACCGAATGCAGGAAGAAGCCCAGCGCTGCAAAACCGGCGGCGAAGATCTCCGCAAATTTCAGCCGGCGTGCGACGACGCCCTTCACATAACGATCGGCCAATTCGCCGCCGAGACCGGACAGGATGAAGAACGGGAAGATGAAAACTGCACCGGCGACCGTCACGAGCGCATCGCCATGCGACGCAACGGCGCCGTAGAGCAACATGATGACCAGCGCGTTCTTCAGGACGTTGTCGTTCAGCGCCGACGCGAATTGCGCCCAGAACAGCGGAGCAAAGCGGCGCGACGACATCAACTGCTTGATCATGGTCGTTTCCTGCTGTGTTGCGGCGCATGTGCCGCCGATAGCGCGAGGTTGAAAACTTGCTGCTGAAATGGACACTCGTCCGACACGGGCGCGGCGTTACGCGCCGCTCCGTCCCGGTCTGCCGTATCGGCCGCTCCGCCGCGGACGCCGCGACAACAAAGCCATCGTGTCGGCCAGCGTGAAGGAGGACCACACCAGCGCCACGAGCCCCGCCGCGTGGCGGCCAGTCGAGCGGCAACGCAACGCTGCCAGCCCCGACCAGCACGAACGATATTGCGAAGGTCATGTGCAAAAAGCTTATCCGGAGCGAGGACAGCTGCACGCATGAGGTGAGACGTGAGGACATGGTGACCGCTTCGTTGCGCAGGAGCCGGGGATTTGAGCCGTCAACTCAGTTCGCGGAGGTAGTGAAAGCAACCGAACAGGCTGCTGCGGCGGAGCCAGCGCCCTTCGCGGCCGGCGGCGCGATAGAGCTGGTTGCCGGCTTTCCACCGTGTGCGTCTTGCCGCCAGCAGGCCGGCGACATCACAGGCGTTGGCGATACGCTCAATGCGCGCCACCATCAGGTGAGACGCTGCGCGCGCCAAACCGTTCATCAAGACTTCCGACGAGGTCGACAAAAATCGCGGACTGGAGAGGCTGAGGACCGACATTGAAAACTTCCCGTTTTGAGCATCGCTCAAAACGAATACCTCGGATTTGAGCGGCGCTCAAGAAAAATCCGCAAGGGAGCCCGCCGGTGGGTAAACGAAATCTTCCCGGCGCGCGAAAGCAGCGCGCACCGGGACATCAAGAATTTGAAGTTATTGGTGTTTTCTGACTGTTACGCGACCGACTTCCGCAGCCAAACCTTGTTGTCATGGAAGGCCGCGCCGCCGATCGGTGCGACGGTATCGGCGCCCGTGAGCGTATTAATGCCGCGGCCGCCGGCATGAGCGCGGTTGGGATGGATCGATTCGGCGATCAGCACCCCGCGGCGAACGCCATCGAACAGCCGCGCCGTCAGCGACGTCTGCCCGCGCGGACTGCCGAGCGTCACCAGGTCGCCATCGACGATGCCGAGTGGCGCGGCATCGAGAGGATGGATCATCAGCGACGGCGTCCCTTCCCTCGCCTGAGAGGAAGGGGTCTCGTTGAACGACGTATTGAGGAACGATCGCGCCGGGCTTGTGGCGAGGCGGAACGGATGCTCCTGATCGACCTCCTCCGTCACGGCCCAATGATCCGGCAGCGAAGGCATGCGCTCAGGGTTGCCCATGACCCGGCCGAATGGCGGGTGCGCCCAATCCGCCCTGAAGTGGAACTTGCCGTCCTGATGCGCGAAGCCATCGAGATAATGCGAGGTGCGGAAATCGGGCTGCAGATCGCGCCAGACATCGGCTTCGAGCGCGGCAATATCGCCGTGACCGCTCTTCTTCAGCGTCGCATCGATGAGTTCGCGCGGCGTCATCTCGAAACCCGGGTGAACCGCACCAAGCCGGCGCGAGAGGCCCTGCAGCACCTCGTGGTTGGAACGGCATTCGCCCGGGGGATCGATCAGCTTCGGGCCAACGGAAATATGCTGGTGACCACCGCCGTAATACAGGTCGTCGTGCTCCATGAACATCGTCGCCGGCAGCACGATATCCGCCATCAGCGCCGTCTCTGTCATGAACTGCTCATGCACCGCGACGAACAGGTCCTCGCGCGCGAAGCCCTCCCGGACCCGTTCCTGTTCAGGCGCAACGGTCATCGGATTGGTGTTCTGGATCAGCATCGCCTTGACCGGGGGGCCGCCGCACAGCGCCTCGCGATCACCGGTCAAGATGCGCCCGATCTGCGACTGGTCGAGATAGCGGGTCGAATGATCGATCGCGTCATGTCCCTCGATGATCGACTCGTCGAAATGCCACAGCGCGGCATTGTTGAAGAAGGCGCCACCGCCTTCATACTGCCAGGCGCCGGTCACGGCGGGAATGCAGGACGCTGCATGCATCTGCGTCGCGCCGTTTCGACTGCGCGTGAAGCCATAGCCAAGGCGGAAAAAGGTTCGCTTGGTCTCTCCCACCAGCTTCGCAAAGGCCTCGATCTCGGCTACGGGAACGCCGGAGACCTGCGACGCCCATTCCGGCGTTCGTGTCTTCAGATGCGCCTCGAGCTCATCCGGACAATCCGTGTACTTCGCCATGTAGGCGCGGTCGGCATGCCCGTCGCGAAACAACACATGCATCACGCCGCAGGCAAATGCGCCGTCGGTGCCGGGACGCAGGATGATCTTGATGTCAGCCTGCTTCATCGTTTCGTTGTCGTAGATGTCGACCGCGGCGATCTTGGCACCCCGCTCCTTCCGCGCGCGCGCGGCATGGGTCATGACGTTGACCTGGGTGTTCACCGGATTGGTGCCCCAGATCACCACCAGGTCCGACAAAGCCATCTCGCGCGGATCGACACCGGCAATCTTGCCGGTCCCGATCGCGAAGCCGACGCGGGCGACATTGGCGCAGATGGTCGAGTAGAACCGCGAGTACTTCTTGACGTGGGTGAGACGGTTGAGGCCGTCGCGCATGACGAGGCCCATCGTGCCGGCGTAGTAGTACGGCCAGACCGACTGAGCACCAAAATCCCGCTCGGCCTCCGAAAACCGCATGGCGGTCTCGTCGAGCGCCTCATCCCAGGTGATGCGCGCAAATTGCCCCGAACCTTTCGGGCCGACGCGACGCATCGGATGCATCAGGCGGTCAGGATGATGAATGCGCTCGGCGTATCTTGCGACTTTCGCGCACACCACGCCGGCCGTATAGGTCTGTCGCTTCGAGCCGCGAACGCGGCCGATCGTCTTCTCGTCGATCACCTCGACGTCGAGCGCGCAGGCCGAGGGACAATCGTGCGGACAGGTGGAGTGGCGGATATTGAGGCGGGTCTGCTGGTTCATGCGGGATTGGTAACACCAAACATGTCTCTCGCCGAGAGCATTCGCGAGGCATTCGCATGAACAAGATTCGTGCGCCGAGGGATAGCGCGGGAGCAGGCGAACTCGCTGCACCACCGATGTCCTCGGTCGCAGTCACCGCGAGAGAAGGCGAAGTCTTCCGCACGATCGAGCGAAAACCCGCGATCCCGGCTTTGCAACGCAGCACAAGGACTCGTCGAGCAACGGGCCTTTTGGGTTGTCAAACCGGTTTCATATACTAATATATCAATCTTAGGAAACGCCAGATGCCCAGTCGAGGCCCAAGGAAATTGGCCCCTGTGCCACGCCCTGTGTCGGCACGTGTGCGCCGCAGCAGCCGGCCTCGCGGCGCGACAGTTGCATCGCGCATCTATGCCGATCTCAAGGTCGAACTCGTGTCGCTTGTGCGCCTGCCCGGCGAGCCTGTCTCAGAAGCCCGGATCGCGTCCGCCTATGGCGTCAGCCGAACCCCGGTCCGCGAGGCCATCCTGAAACTCGCGGATGAAGGACTGGTCGAAATCTTCCCTCAGTCCGGTATTTTCGTCTCGCGCATTCCGGTCGCTGCGCTCCCCGAGACGATCATCATCCGAAAATCGCTCGAAGAGACCACGGCCCGCATGGCGGCCGAGCATGCCACGTCGACCAAGCTTCTCGACCTCCATACGACCCTCGAGCGCCAGCGCGATTCCTGCGCTGCCAAAGACCGCGAGGCCTTCCATCAGGCCGACGAATCGTTCCACGCTGGAATTGCCGAGGTTGCCGGTTATCCCGGGATCTGGAAGCTGATCCAGCAGGTCAAGGTGCACGTCGACCGTTATCGGCGGCTAACCCTCCCGCAGATCGGACGGATGGCTGAAGTGGTTGCCGAGCACGAGCAGATCTTGCAAGCGATCGAGCGGCGCGACCCGGAGGGTGCCCGGGCGGCGATGGCAAGTCATCTCGAACGGCTCCTCGGCGACATCTCTGAAACTCAGACGCTGAACCCGGAATACTTCGCTCAACCAAGCTAACAGGCAGCCGCGCCTTGGCCGCGGTCGCAGCACATGCCAATGTCCGTGGGAGCGGCGCCATGAAGAGACGCGACTTCGTCAAATTGAGCATGGGCTTTGCGGGCCTTGCGAACCTGCCGACCGTCTCGAATGCGCTCGCGCAAGCAACGGCCGCGTTCAAGGCGGCCGATGTTCAGCCGCCGGGCTATCCCACTGTGGTCGCGACGGAGAATCTTGGCAGGAAGCTCACAGCCTCGACCAATGGCCGGCTTTCGATGCAGATGTATCCGTCCGCCCAGCTCGGCGGCGAGAAGGACACGATCGAACAGACCCGAACCGGGGCTATTCAAATGCTGCGTGTCAGCGCCGGCTCGCTCGGACCAATCGTCGACGACGTCAACGTCGTCAACATGCCGTTCCTGTTCAGGAGCATCGCGCACTCTGAAAAGATGATGGACGGTCCGATAGGTCAGGACCTTCTCGATCGTGTCAGCACCGATCCCAATGCCAATTTGGTCGCGCTTTGCTGGATGAATTCGGGTGCACGCAGCATCTACAACACCAAAAAGGCGATCAGAAGGGTCGAGGACGTCAAGGGTCTCAAGATCCGCGTGATCAGCAATCCGATCTTCATCGATATGATGAATGCGCTTGGCGGCAACGGCGTCGCGATGAGTTATGAACAGGTCTTCAGCGCGCTGCAGACGGGGGTGATCGACGGAGCGGAGAACAACTTACCGAGTTACGTCTTCAGCAATCAATACACGGCGGCGCGATACTACTCCCTGACGCAGCATCTCGTGATCCCGGAGCTGCTCGTCTTTTCGAAGCGAGCCTGGGCGACCTTGTCGACCGATGATCAAGCGCTGATCAAGAAGTTCGCGCGCGAAGCCCAGGTCGAGGAGCGCGACCTCTGGAAGGCCTATGAACGGGAAGCGATGGAAAAGGCGAAGGCTGCAGGATCCGAGATCATTGAGATCGCCGACAAAGCGCCGTTCCAGAAGGCCGTCAAGCCGGTCTGGGACAAGTATGGTCCGAAGTACCAAGAGATGATCAAACGCATCCAGGACATCGCGTAGGCCGAATCGGGCCGGCGGGCGCCCTGCCCTGCTCCGTCACCAGACAGCGACACACTTGGCGCGGTTCAGAAGCAGCCCTACTCGTCCTCTTGCTGGGCGGCTTCCGCCAAGCCGCGGAGCGGCTCTGGATTGAGCAGGACGATCGCCCCATGCTCGAGCCGCACCCAATCTCGCGCGGCCCAGGCACGCAGCTGCTTGTTGATGCTCTCGCGGGTCATGCCGACCATCTCGCTGATCTCCTGCTGCGTGATGGCGATGGTGCGGCTGGCGGGGTCCAGCTTGCGCTTCTCCGTCAGGCCGAGCAGAGCGCTGGCCAGACGACGTGGAAGGTCTTGGAGGATCACCTGCTCGACCTGATCGCTGGTCCAGCGCAGCCGATCGCAAAGCAGCTCGATGAACTTCATCGCCAGGACGGGCTGGCTCTTCACGAACGGCAGAAACTCGCGGCGATCGATCACCAGGATCTCGCAGTTCGTATTGGCGGTGGCGTCCGCCGTCCGTTCCCTTCCGTCGAGCACGGCGACCTCCCCGAAGAGCTCGCCTGCGCTGATCAGGTTCAGGATTGCGTTGCGGCCGTCCGGCGACGAAACACTGATTTTCACGGTCCCGCTGATCACGGCATAGAGGCTCGAACCGGGATCGCCCTTCGAGAAGATGGTGGCGCCACGCTTCAAGGAGGTCGGCTTGGCGTAGCGGCAGAGCTGATCGAGGGCATCGGCCTCGAGTTCGCGGAACATCGGATGCTGCCGCAATACGGACAGCTTGCCGCTGCTGGACGAACGAACGCTGCCCCTCTTCTCCTCAGTCACACCGCATCTCCCAGGCGTCCGCATCCCCCGGCGGCCAAGGGGTGGCGTCGCAAGCTGGTGGTGCGCCCTCGATGTCGGAGGACGACGGTCGCGCCGACGTCCACCGGCAAGGACGATCCCATCGGCTTTCGATAGCCGGCCCCTCGATCTCCGCTCACCTTCCGAATACGGCAGATCGGCAGATTGTCCAGGAAAATGCAACGCCGGGCGTCTCGGCAGAAGTCAAAACGAGACGTCCCCCGACGGCACGTGGTCCGGCGGGGAGTCTGAACGCCTTATTGCAGCGCGGCTATGCCCGCTTGGTCGAGAGGACCTGTAGGCCTGCTCGGGAAGCTGCGGCTTCATGCACGGTGCTTTGTCTGAGAATCAGCCCACAGCAGAACGGCAGCGAAGGCAACGAAAACACCCACCACAGCAACACTGACCATCACGGCGTCGAACGGCATGTCTCTCTCCCCATTTTTGAGTTGGAGACATTCTTCCCGAGCACCCGCGCGTCCGTCTTTGATCCAGATCAATGCCGAGGCGCGCCCCACATCCCGCGGGGATGGTCAGGCGGCAGCCAGCGCCTCGGCGCGTGCGGAATCGCGCAGCGATACGCCGCCGGGAAGGATGGCGATGATCCCCTCCCGCTCCAGCTTGGTAAAGGTTCGACTGACCGTCTCGATTGTGAGGCCGAGATAATCCGCGATATCCTGACGAGACATCGGCAACGGCACGATGTTGGAGGGGCCGCGCAGCTCGACCAGCCGGTCCCGCCAGCCGACCAGGAACGTAGCGACCTTTTCCTCGGCCGACCGGCGCCCGAGAAGAACCATGTGGTCGCGCGCTTGATTGAGCTCATGCACGGCCAGTTCGTTCATCCGGCGCAGGAGGTTCGGCTTGTCCTCGGCAAATCGGCCGAACGGTCCCCTGGCGAATTGGCACACGGTGACGGGACCAATCGCATCGGCGGAAAATCCATGCCTTTGCTCGGTCGTCATGCCGACGAAATCGCCAGGAAGCGCGAAGCCCACGATCTGTCTGCGGCCGTCGGGCAGAAGCTTGTACAGCCTCATCACCCCGTCCAACACATTGTAGAAACAGGACGACATGTCTTCCTGTGAAAAGATCGTCTCGCAGGTCGAGAAGTGCGCTCTGCGGCTGAGCTGTTCGAACTCACGCATTTCGAACTGGTCGAGCGACGCACAGACGCTGAAACCGCGCACGGCACAATCCGCGCAGGCTTGGCCATGGAAATCGACTGCAACGAGAGACGTCTTCATACAGGGGCTCCGCAGGGCCAAGCGCAAGAGGAATGGCCGCATTCTAGCGGATGCGCCAAGTTCCGATTGATTCAAATCAAACGAACCGACAATGCGGGCCCTATCGTGACCAATAACAGCAGCCTCCCTATGCGGACATTTTGAATGCAACGCCTCGTTTGGTGTCATCTTCTCGTGGCGATGTCGCTCGCATCGCCATCATACGCAGCTTCGACGCCGGAGCAGCGCGGGCGGGCGTTCGCAAAGGTTCATTGCGCCCGGTGCCATGCCATCGGCCGCACCGGCGACAGCCCCTTCGAGCCGGCTCCGCCATTCCGGACATTGCACCTCCGTTACCCCGTGGAAACCTTGGGGGAAGCGCTGGCGGAGGGCATCGTCACTGGCCACCCGGCGATGCCGCAATTCGAACTGACACCGCCGCAAATCAACGATTTCTTGTCGTATCTCAAGAGCCTCGAATGAGCGTTCGGACCTCCCGGGATCAGAGCGCCTGAACTGTCCATGAAAGGATGGACTTGGCGGCTCTGCCGAATGCTGCGTCGAAGGCGGCGACAGCCTCGGTGGGATTGATCTGCGCAATCGGCTGCGTCTCATCGAACAAGCGCGAAGCGACGACCTTCCCGCTCTTTTCCACCAGACGCGCCGACAGCCCGATGTCCGCCTTGGCACCGCCCTCGGTATCGATGCGGAAGCGCCGGATATCGATCACCAGCTGAACGTCCGGCTGGCCGAGGTCCGAGGCGCGCAGTGGCGCGTGGGCCACGTCATAGTTCTCAAACGTGTCGATCAGCCGGGCCTGGACGAGCTTTGGGATGCTGTCGGCCCAGAGGAATTCGGCAAAGCCGGGGACCTCCCGGATGGGTGAGAACAGCATGCGCTGCGTCTGCAACATCGCAACCGCGGTCGGCTCAGGGATCGCGAGCTGCCCCTTGATCGTCCTGCCGACGGGACCGACGTCTCGCGGCGCCGTCAGATCGTAGGTGATCTTCTGCACCGGCGTGCCGCCGCCGGTCATTTTCTCGAGCCCGGAGACGATGCCATCGAGCTTCCCGGTGTTTCTGGCGAGCCCGTCAGAGAATGTCTTGAGATTGGCGATTGTGTCCTTCAGCGGTCCGGCATTCTCCGCCAGCACGGCATCGACACGGCGCAAGGCGTCGCGGGCAGCCTGCGTCATGCTCTGACCGGCCCCCTGCTCTGCGATCAACGTTGACACCGCCGCCGCGGCGCCAGACGCCCCGCCTTCCAGGGCGATCACAGGCACGCCCGTGAGTCCCTGAAATTCGAGGCCCACCTTCGTGTCCACCCGCACCGGCGTGGCCGATGCCACCGAGATCGTCGCATTCACGCGGCGAGGGTTGTCAGGCGCCAGTCCGAGCTCCGTCACCTCCCCAACGCGGATTCCGTTGAACAGAACTGCGGCACCAACCAGCAGGCCCGGCACCGATCCTTCGAACTGAACGCGATAAGTTGTGCGCGGCCCGAGCCCACCGGTGTTGTTGAGCCAGTATACGAAACCAAAGATCGCGACGATGGCCGCCAGCACGAAGCCTCCAATGACGGCGAATGGCGCACGGGTTTCCATCTCTCAACTCACTTTCGGTTGCAGCATCTGGGATCGCTTGCCATGGAAGTAGGCTTTGACCCAGGGATGTTCGGATCTCAGAAGATCGCTCATCGGGCCGATGGCGACGATCTTTCCGCCCGCGAGCGCAGCGACACGATCGCAAACGGTGTTGAGGCTGGCGAGGTCATGAGTGACCATGAACACCGTCAGGCCAAGTGTCTGCTGAAGCGTCTTGATCAGGGCGTCGAAATCGCCGGCGGAGATCGGATCGAGACCGGAGGTCGGCTCATCGAGAAAAACGATGGCGGGATCCAACGCGAGCGCTCGTGCCAGCGCGGCACGCTTGGTCATGCCGCCCGAAAGCTCGGAAGGAAACTTGTCGCCATCCTCGGCCCGAAGACCGACCATCTCGAGCTTTGCTATTGCGATCTCGTCCATCAGGCTCTGCGACATCTGCAGGTTTTCCCGCAGCGGAAACTGCACGTTCTGCTTGACCGTGAGCGAGGAGAAAAGAGCGCCCTGCTGGAACAGGATCCCCCAGCGGGTCGCGACGTCCTGCGTCGTGCGCTCCTCTGCACCGCCGAGCTGGACACCCATCACCTCAATGGTCCCGCTACGGCGGGGAATGAGCCCGATGATCGTCCTCATCAGGACGGATTTTCCGCCGCCGGAGGCGCCCACCAACCCAAGAATCTCACCGCGGCGGACGTCCAAAGACAGTTCGTTGAGAACGACCTGCCGGCCAAATCCAACCACGAGATCGGTGACGCGGATCGCGCTGGACACGTCGAGATCATCCATCGGCTACATCCCGATCGATGCAAAGAAGACGGCGAACAATCCATCCAGCACGATGACGAGAAAGATCGATTTCACCACGGACGTCGTCGTCTGCTGCCCCAGCGATTCGGCGCTGCCTTTGACCCGAAGGCCTTCGCTGCATGCGATGATGCCAATCACCAAGGCCATGAACGGCGCCTTCAGGATCCCGACCTCGAAATGCGTGACCGAGATCGCATCATGCAGCCTGGCGATGAATATCTCGGACGCCATGCCACCGTAGAGCTGAGCCACCAGGCCCCCGCCGTACAGACCCGCCATCGAACCGATGAAGGACAAGATCGGTAAGGTCAGGATCAATGCGACGATGCGAGGCAGAATCAGCACCTCGACGGGATCGAGCCCCATCGTGACCAGGGCGTCGATCTCCTCGCGCATCTTCATCGATCCGAGTTCGGCCGTGTACGCACTTCCTGATCGGCCGGCGACCATGATCGCGACAATGAGAACGCCGAGCTCCCGCAAGACCAAGATGCCGACCATGTCGACGACATAGGATTCCGCACCGAAGCGTCGAAAGTGGAAGATGCCCTGCTGAGCGATGATCGCGCCGATCAAGAAGGTGATCAATATGACAATGGGGATCGCCTGCCAGCCGATCCGATACATCTGATAGACGAGAGAGGTGACGCGCAGCGATCGTGGCCGGCGCAAGGTGCGAAGCAAGGCAAAGGACAGCGCGGCCAGCATGTCCAGGAACACCGTCACGTCCTTGGATGCGCCCAGAGAGGAGCGGCCGAGATCGGTCAGCTTGGCAACAATCGGATTCTGCTTCGGTACCGGCTCGATCACGCGCCGGTTGACCTGCCGCACCTCTTCGACGAGGCCGGCATAGTTGTCGGCAATGCCGGTGACTTCGACCTGTTTTCCGCCAATGGTGGCGCGGCGGCTGAGTTTCTCGAGCAGCCAAGCGCCGACGGTATCGATCTCGCTGACAGCAGCGAGATCGAGCTTGACGGCCTTGGCTCCATCGATACCGCTATCTACTGAGTCCGTCAGGCTTTCGAGTTCTGTGACATTGAGGGACACCCACGATCCGCTGGGACGGAGTTCGAGCACCTCCTGCGACGAAGCAGCGGTCAGTCCCGGATGCGCACGCAATTGAACGTCTCCCTCAGTCGGCGAGCCGACGCACGCTCGTTCCTAGAACTCGCAGAACCGTCTCGCTTGATCTGCGTCAAACGGCGAGACGCTCAGGGTTGAGCGAGATCAAGCCTCTGGCACCCCCAGGTTCTACATTGAATTCGGCGGAGGACAAACCATGGTCACCGACGGGACGGCGCTCCGAAACGAGCTGCAGCACTTGACGCGTGAACTCAGCAATTTGGTGGAGAAGGCGAACGCATCTGGCGGCGGAACGAATGCACAGTCGATAGCGGGCGCGTTTGCAGCAGCGATCAGTGGTCTGGACACGAGAGACGCCGCCTCTAGAGCTGAGCACCTGATCAAGACCCGCCCGATTGCGACGGTGGCTTCAGTTTTCGCGCTCGGGATGGCGCTCGGCCTCCTGTTGAGGAGACACTAGATGGACACTGAGAACGTCGTCAAACATCTTCGCCTGCTCTGGCGCACGGACCGGGTCATCGCCGACATCAGGCTTCGCCACCTGCTCGTCGGGCTTGGCTTGCGCGCATTCGCCGCTCTGATCGCAGTCTTCGGTCTCTTGATGTTCGAGCTGGCAGCCTATCTTGGGCTCGTCCAGATCACATCTGCCGTGGTCGCCGCCGCAGCACTCGGCGGTTGCAACATCGTGATCGCGGCGCTGCTTCTGATCATAGCGTCCCGCGCGCCCTCCGGCCGCGAGCTCGAGTTGGCGAACGAGATCCATTCATCATCGATGGACGCATTGCAGCTCGAAGCGCGATCGTTTCAGTCGCAAGTCTCGAACCTGATCAACCATCCACTCAACAATCTGATTCCGTTGCTCATCGTTCCGATTGCAACGATGATCATCAAGACGCTCCGCACGCAGGGGCATTCGGAGAGTGAGGCTTCGGGGTCTGCCGAAGCCTCGCATTCCGATTGAAGGATCAGCCGCTCATCTCACCGACCTACAGCCGCAGCTTGACGTTACACAGGTCGCGTTCGGTCGGGTCGGTCTTCACTTCGAACCCGAGATTGCGGCACATCTCCAGCATGACGATGTTCTCCTGCAGGACATCTCCGGAGATCATTTTAAGGCCTTCCGCCTTGGCATATTCGATGATCAGCTGCATCAGCGCCCAGCCGAGGCCTCGCCCCTTCAGATCTGACCGCAGCAGAATGGCGTACTCGCCGCTCTCATAGACGGAATCGGAATGAATCCTCACGACGCCGACCAACTCATTGGTTGATTCATCCAGAGCAACAAATGCCATGGCACGAGCGTAGTCGAGCTGCGTCAGACGAGCGATGAACTCGTGCGTGAACTCCTTCATCGGCGCGAAGAAGCGCAAGCGAAGGTCCTCGGCCGTCACGTGCTTGAGGAACTCGTGGATGACGGGCTCGTCCTCGGGGCGGATCGGACGGGCAAAGATCCGCCAGCCATCCTTGACCTGGAGATGCCGCTCCCATTGGGTTGGATAGGGGCGCACGGCAAAGTTCGCGTGACCCGAGCCCTTGAACCTCGGCGGCACTTTCCCGACCGCGACGCGCGCGTCGACCGCCAGGACACCACTCTCATCGGCGAGCAACGGATTGATGTCGAGTTCCCGGATTTCGGGAATGTCGGCTGCAAGTTGCGCGAGCTTGACCAGGACCAACGCGACAGCATCTGGCTTCACCGCGGGAACGTCCCGATACGCCTGCAGCAGCCGCGAGACCCGCGTCCGATTGATGAGATTGCGCGCCAGATGAAGGTCGAGCGGTGGCAGGCCCAACGCCTTGTCGTTGATGATCTCGACCGCGGTGCCGCCACGGCCGAAGACGATCACGGTGCCGAATGTTGGATCATCGGCAAGACCCATGATCAGCTCCCGCGCCTTGGCCCGAAGGACCATCGCCTGTACGATCACGCCGGAGATCCGGGCGTCAGGACGCACCGCCTTGGCGCGCGCGATGATCTCGTTCGCGGCGTTCCGCACCGCCTCGGCCGTGGTCAGGTTGAGCACCACGCCGCCGACGTCGGATTTGTGAACGATGTCGCGCGAGAGCACCTTGAGCACGACTGTCGCACCTTGAGCAAACAGCCGATTGGCATAGGCAACCGCCTCATCGACCGATGACGCGGCGAATGTCGGGACCATCGCGATGTCATATGCTTCCAGCAGACGGCTGATCTCGACGGGATCGAGCCAGGTTCGGTCGTCGGCAAGCGCTGCCGCAACAATTTGGCGGGCAGTCTCGACATCGGGGGCAAACGAACTCGGCATCGCCGGCGGGACTGCCGCGAGAGAGTCGACCACCTCCCGGTGGCGCACCAGGTGCATGAAGCCTCGGACGGCGTCATCCTCGGTCGGATAGTTCGGAATGCCGCCACCGCTCAAGGTCTCGATGACCGTCTGTTCCGCACCGACCCATGCGGCCAACACCGGCTTGGCCCAGCGTCTGTGCTGCTTTCGATAGTTGCTGACGAATTCCGTCACGGCCGTTGCGATCTCGCTCGCCGAAGCGATTGCAGTCTGGACGTTCATCACGAGGATTGCATCATTGGCCTGGTCGGCGAGCAGCGCCTCCAGCGCCCGCGTATACCGCTGGGCGTCCGCATCCCCGACGATGTCCACCGGATTGGATCCGGACCAGGTCGCGGGCAGGACAGCATTCAGCTTGTCATGGACCGCAGGCGACAGCGCTGACGGGATGCCGCCGAGTTCGACCAGCCGATCGACTGCGAGCACGCCGATGCCGCCGCCATTTGTCAGAATGGCAAGCCGCTTGCCCGTCGGCGACTCCACCCGTCCCAGTGTCTCCGCGCAATCGAACAGCTCGCGCAGATCCGAAACGCGCAACACTCCGGCCCGGCGGAAGGCGGCCTCGTAGACCGCGTCTGCTCCCGCGAGAGCACCTGTATGCGTTGCCGCGGCCTTCGCAGCGATGGCGCCGCGGCCCGACTTGACGACGACGACCGGCTTGACCCTGGCCGCCGCTCGCGCGGCAGACATGAATTTCCGGGCGTCCTTGATCGCTTCGATGTAGAGCAGGATGGCCCGGGTTCCACCATCGAGCGCAAAGTGATCGAGCAGATCCGCGAGATCGACATCCAGTTGATCTCCGATCGACACGATGCCGGAAAATCCGACACCGCGCTGGGCTGCCCAGTCGACCATTCCGGCGGCAATCGCGCCGGACTGCGAAATCAGTGCAAGATTGCCCGCACATGGCATATGCGCCGAGAACGACGCATTCAGCTTGATGGTCGGCATCATGATGCCCAGGCAATTCGGGCCGATGAGCCGCATGCCATGCCGTTGTGCGGCTTTCTCTGCCTGGTCGGCGAGCGACCCTGTCCCGTGACCCAGCCCCGCCGTGATGATCAGGGCTCCGGCGGCCCCCAAGGCGCCTGCACGATCAACGAGAGCGGGAATCGACGGAGGCGGCGTCGTGATCACCACGAGTTCAGGAACGAACGACAGATCGTCGAGAGCTTTGACGGCAGGAATGTCCGAGATCGCCGGATAGCGCGAATTGACCAGACCGATCTGGCCCTCGAACCGGGCCTTGATGATGTTGTCGAGAATCGCTTTCCCTACGGAATTCGGCCGTGGACTTCCTCCGAGCAAAGCGATGGAGCGGGGCAGCAGCAGGTTCCGCAATCGGTAGGTCGACATTTTGATGATCCAAGGTCAGGCGGCTTGCCGCGTCGGCATCTTAGTTTCAATCCAACGCGGGTCTAGCGCGACTTATCACCCCAGCACCCGGGTCACGATGCATCCTGCTGCCGCAGCTTGCAGCACGCGTGATAAGCTCCTGGCCGCGATGGGGACCTTGACCGAGGTCAAGCGGCGGAAGACGTGAATGCCCTATGTCCTCCGCGCAACATGAGCCGGGAGGCTGTCGATGCACGCGATGCTGTTGCAAGCGCCTGGAACAGCCCTCCGGCACGAGGTTCTGGCAGACCCCGAGCCCGGGCACGGCGAGATTCGCATCAAGGTCAGCGCTTGCGGCGTTTGCCGCACCGACCTGCATGTCTACGACGGAGAACTTCCGAACATCTCTTATCCGATCATTCCCGGGCACGAGATCGTCGGCCACATCGACCGCCTTGGCCCTGGCGTCACCACGCACCAGCTGGGCCAACGTGTCGGGATTCCCTGGCTCGGCCACACCTGCGGTCGCTGCACGTTCTGCAAGCACGGGATGGAAAATCTCTGCGATGCGCCCGCCTTCACCGGTTATACGCGCAATGGCGGGTACGCGACTCACGCTGTTGCAGACGCAGACTTCGCATTTGCGCTCGAAGGATTCGATGACGAGGTCGCCGCCGCCCCGCTGTTGTGCGCCGGCCTGATCGGCTGGCGATCCCTGGTCATGGCGGGCGAGGCGGAGACGCTCGGGCTCTACGGATTCGGCGCAGCCGGACATATCGTCGCCCAGGTCGCACGCTGGCAGGGTCGCAAGGTCTATGCTTTCACCCGAGAGCATGATCAGTCCGCGCAGGATCTCGCCTACGAGCATGGTGCCATCTGGGCTGGAGGCTCCGGTCAGAGTCCTGATGTTGCACTCGATGCGGCCATCATCTACGCGCCTGCCGGCGAGCTTGTTCCCGCCGCGCTCCGGGCGGTCCGAAAGGGCGGCCGGGTCGTCTGCGCGGGCATCCACATGAGCGACATTCCAAGCTTCCCTTATTCCCTGCTGTGGGGCGAACGTCAGGTGATATCCGTTGCCAACCTCACGCGACAGGATGGTCTCGACTTCCTGCGCGTCGCCAAGGATGCACGAATTCGAACTCATGCCACCGCCTATCCGCTCTCTGATGCCAACGCCGTTCTGGCTCGCTTGAAGCAAGGTCACATCGTCGGCGCCGCGGTCCTGGTCCCCGATTTCTGAAGCGCAGCACGACGGCAACAGCGTCATGAACTCATCGTCTGACCAGGACCCCGTCTTCTCGTTCTTGGGCGATACCCGGCGCTTTCCGGAAGTTCGCCGGATCGATACACACGCGGCTTCCGTCTTTCTGGCCGGGGACCGAGCGCTCAAGGTCAAGCGAGCCATACGGCTGCCATTCCTTGACTATTCCACCCTCGCGCAACGCAAGGCTGCCTGCCTCAAGGAAATGGAGGTCAATCGTCCCTTTGCGCCGGACATCTATCGGGGCGTCGTCGCAATCACGTTGACCCCGGAGGGATCGTTCGCCATCGACGGATCCGGCACACCGGTCGAATATGCCGTCGAGATGCGTCGCTTCGATGACGATCAGACACTCGACCATCTCGGGTGCCGCCATCACCTGCCGCCCGATCTCGGCGAGCGGCTGGCAGAAGCCATCGCAGCATCTCATCAGGCCGCCACCTGCCCCTCCTCCAACGAATGGATCGAGTGCCTCTCGACTTGGATCGATGCGTTCGCGGCCAGCTTTCGTGCCGGCGGGCGCTTCGATCCGACCGAAATCGACGAGCTTCGATCGGCTTGCCATGCCGCGTTGGCGCGTCTCCGGCCCTTGCTCGAGCAGCGCGTGCGCGCGGGAGACGTGAAGCGCTGTCATGGCGATCTCCACCTCGCCAATATCGTCCTGATCGACGGCAAACCCGTCCTGTTCGATGCCATCGAATTCGACGATCGGATCGCCACGGTCGACGTCCTCTACGACCTGGCTTTTCCCCTGATGGACCTTCTGCATGTCGAGGAGACGGCGGCGGCCAACCATGTGTTGAACCGCTATCTCGCGATCGCCTCGCCCGACCAGACCGATGGCCTGGCCGCCCTGCCGCTGTTCATGGCAATGAGGGCCGCGATCCGGGCGCAAGTGTTCCTGGCAAAGCTGGATCGCGACGCATCCGAACACGCAAGCCCCGGTCCTTCGGCAAACTTCGAGGTCGCCAAGAGCTACTTTCAACTGGCAAAAGAGCTGATCCGCCCCGTCGCTCCCATGATGATTGCCGTCGGCGGCCTTTCCGGAACTGGAAAATCCGCGCTGTCCCGAGCGCTTGCTCCCCATTTGGCCCCTCCGCCTGGAGCGATCGTGCTACGCAGCGACGTGCTGCGCAAACGTCTGTTTGGGATCAAGGACACCGAGCGCCTGCCGGCAGCCGCCTATACGCCTCAGTCCAGCGCGACAGTCTACCAGGCACTCGCAACGCACGCCCATCGCGTGCTGTCTCACGGCTTTACGGTCGTGGTCGACGCGGTCTTCGCCCGCGCGGACGAACGGAATGAGATCCATGCGCTGGCGAAACGGCTGAACCTGCGCTTTGCCGGACTGTTTCTCATCGCCGACTTGCAGGTGCGGCAGGACCGGATTCAAAGTCGCGTCGGCGATGCGTCCGATGCCACCGTCGCTGTCGCCAAGGACCAGGAGAGCTATGATATCGGCGCGCTCGACTGGTGGCAGGTCGACGCGTCTGGAACACCCGAGGCAACCCTGGCTCTGGCCTTGTCACGCCTGTCGGGCAAGACCTGACGCGAGTTGCGCTCGAATTCTGTCAGATTTAGCTCCGCGCTCAGTTCACGTATGAACGTACTCGCCCGGCGCGGGTCCGAGATCGTTCGTCCCATCAGTCCCGAGGCGAGGCGGCCCACCCGCCGCGCCGGATCGCTGGCCAAGCCAGTCGACCCAGGTCGGCCACCATGACCCTTCGATACGCGGCGAGATGCTCTGCCACTCGTCGGGTCCGAGGTATGGAGCGTCGGCAGCCTTGGTACGGACCTGATGCGAGTGCCCCTGTTCGCCCGGCGGTGCGACAATTCCGGCATTGTGGCCGCCGCTGGCGAGCACGAAGGTCACGTCGGCATCGACCTCATAGTGAATCTTGTAGGTCGACTTCCACGGCGCCACATGATCGCGGAGCGTCCCGACGACGAACATCGGCGTGTGAATATCCGACAACGCGACCGGCTTGCCGTTGACGCGGTAACGGCCCTCGGCGAGATCGTTGTTCAGAAACAGCTTGCGCAGATATTCGGAGTGCATGCGGTACGGCAGTCGCGTCGCATCGGCATTCCACGCCATCAGGTCACTCGGGGCCGCCCGTTCCCCCAGCAGATAGTCACGAGAGACCCTCGACCAGATCAGATCGTTGGAGCGCAGCAATTGAAACGCGCCGGCCATCTGCGTGGTGTCGAGATAGCCGCGCTCCCACATCATGTCTTCGAGGAAGGCAACCTGGCTTTCATTGATGAAGAGCGTGAGCTCCCCGGCCTCGGTAAAGTCGGTCTGCGCCGCAAACAGCGTGATCGTCTTGAGCCGCTCGTCGCCATCGCGCGCCATGGCTGCAGCGGTGATCGAGAGCAGCGTTCCTCCGAGGCAATAGCCCGCGGCGTGAATCGGCTGATCCGGAACAATCGTTCCGATCACGTCCAGTGCAGCCATCACACCAAGCGACCGGTAGTCGTCGAAAGCAATGTCCCGGTCCTGCGCTTCGGGATTGCGCCAGGAGATCATGAACACGGTGAAACCCATGCCCGTCAGGAAGCGGACCAGCGAATTGCGCGGTGACAGGTCTAGGATGTAGTACTTCATGATCCAGGCTGGCACGATCAGGACCGGCTCCGGCCGAACCGTCTCGGTCGTCGGCGCGTACTGGATGAGCTCGATCAGCCGATTGCGATAGACGACTTTTCCCGGCGCGGTCGCGACCGTCTCGCCGACGACGAACTCCGATTTGCTCGTCGGACTCGTCGGCTGCAACACCTGCATGAGATCGGTGAGCCAGTTTTGCCAGCCGAACACGAGGTTCTCGCCGCCGGTCTGAAACGTCTTCTCCAGGACTTCCGGGTTGGTTGCCGCGAAATTCGACGGTGCGTAGATATCGAGTAGCTGCCGAAGCGAGAAGTCGACCACGGCCTCATTGGCTGGGTCGACACCCCGAACGCCCGTCGTCGCCTTGTGCCACCACTCTTCCCCTAGCAGGAACGCCTGGGCGAACAGGTTGAAGGGCTGCGTCGTCCATTGCGGCTTTGAAAACCGGTGATCGTTGGCCTGCGGCTTGATCAGATCCCAGGAAGCGCGATGAGGATCGGCGAAATGAACGGATCGTTCGACGACCTGCCGCATGCCATGCCAGGCATCCCGCGCAATCTCGATCTGGCGCTGAGGCGCAGCCGCGAGGTGACAGGCCCAATCCAGATACGCCATCGAAAGAGCCGCAGGCGAGATACCTCCCGTCACGCGCGCCAGCATGGCGCTGAACGCTCTGTCCAGCTCGTGGTCCTCGCGCTGAAACTCTCCAGCGCCCGGATGCCCCTCCTCCGCGAGCTGCTTTGTCGCAGGTGCTACCAAATGGTGATCTGGTCCCACCACGATCGGCTCCCCGGAACGACCAGCGTTGGGCTGCTCGAAGCCGCTTGTTGCTTCATGCTGCAGCTCAACCGGCAGCGACGCTCCGGCATTCTTCAGTTCTGCCACCTTTGCCCCACGAGATTCACGCCGGCATCGATGAGGCGCTGCCCATGCTTGAACAGCCGATCGCAATCACGCCTCATGAACTCGATTTGATGCCGGCCACACTCCTCGACCATGGCCTGGATCCCTTTCACGGAATGCACGCCGGCGAGCTTCGACACGAATTCGGCGAGCAGATGGGTCTCGGTCCGCGCGCGATCCAGAGCCTCATTGCTGGCAAAGAGAACCTCCTCCAGCATGATCTGCTGCGAACCGATCAGCAACTCGAGCGCATGCTTGTTGGACAGGGCAACACGTTCGGACAGTTCGGCCGTCTCGTCGGCGATGACTTTGGCCCCGGAGAGCTCAGACATGGCACCTCTCCTCTCGCTGGAAGAGGCCCTCCTTAGCAGATCCCCGGGCGGAAAACCTTGCGCTACATCAATGACGCGGTCACCTCGCCGATTGACCTTCGTCAAGTCGCAACCTGCGCGACATATTACCGTCAGTCAGCCTTTGACATTGGAGTTCGCCATGCGCGCCCATCAGATCATGACCCGTCCCGTCATTACCGTCACGCCGGACACCTCGATTGTGGATGCGGCCAACATCATGCTGCAGAAGCACGTCAGCGGCCTGCCCGTGGTCGATGCCGCCGGCAAGCTGGTCGGCGTGGTCTCGGAAGGCGACTTCATCCGCCGCACCGAAATCGGCACTGGACGCAAGCGCGGCCGCTGGCTGCGTTTCATTCTCGGCCCCGGGAAATCGGCCGCCGACTTCGTCCATGAGCACGGCCGCAAGGTGTCTGAAGTGATGACGCGGTCTCCTCTCACGATCACGGAAGATGCCGCATTGGCGGAGATCGTGGAGCTGATGGAAAAGAATCACGTGAAGCGGCTGCCGGTGGTCAAAGGTGATCAGGTGGTCGGCATCGTGTCACGGGCCAACCTGCTGCAGGCCGTCGCCACCCTCGGACGGCAGGTGCCGGATCCGACCGCCGACGATGATCACATTCGCAATCGCGTGATCGACACCCTCGAGAAGAACGACTGGTGTCCGTTCGGGCTGTCGGTCATCGCCAAGGACGGCATCGTCCATCTGAGCGGCGTCATCACCGAGGAGCGTTCCCGCCAGGCGGCCATTGTTGCGGCCGAGAACGTCGCCGGGGTCAAGAAGGTCCACGACCATCTCTGCTGGGTCGATACCATGTCCGGCATGTATCTGAACTCGCCGGAAGACGATGAGCTGGCCAAGGCCAGCTGATCTGACGAAGGACTACGACCGGTGTCGCGAATCCTCGCCGACGGTTCTGGCGGAGGCTCACACTCGCGAGGCCGGCTCACCCTCTCCAAACGCGCCAGCCCGGCGCGAGCGTTCGATATCCTGCTCCGAGTATCCGAGCCGATCCCGCAGAATAGCGGCCGTATGCTCGCCAAGGCGCGGAGCGGCTGAGGGCTCGACGGTCGGCGTCAACTGCATGGCAATAGGCGGCTCGATATTCGGGATCGTGCCCGCCGTTGCGTGTGGGAGGCGACAGACGCGCTGTCTGGTCCGGACCTCCGGCGCATTGAAGGCCTGCTCGACTGTACGGACGCGTCCGACCGGAACCGACGCCGCGTTCATCCGTGCGATCCAGGCGTCCATGCTGTCGGAGGCGAAGATGTCGGCAATGATGCGGCGGAGCTGAGCGCGGTTGATCCATCTCGCCTTGCGCGTCGCGAATCGCGGGTCACTCAGGAGGTCGGGACGGCCGAAGACCTCCGCCGCCAGCCGTTGATACAACCGATCATTCGCGCACGCCACGTACAGCGGGCCGTCTGATGCTTCGTAGAAATTTCCATTGACTCAGCTCCAGGTCGCGCTTGAGCTCGAGGCCCTTCAGCATTTCCTGATAGGCGAGCTCGTTGTCGCGGCCGGCATGATCGACCGCCTGCTGGGTGCCGGAGACCCGCGCGACCTTGTAGGAGATCTGGCACTGGTTGCCGAGGCGCACGGTCGGCGTCGTGACGTTGGTGTTGGGGTCATCGCCTTCGAGCTGAGCATTGCTGCCGTCGGCCGGCGCCAGCGCCTGGGTCTGCCATTCATGGTTGACCGCGGTCGCCTTCTCCTTGTCGACGCCGCTCATGAACGGCGTATCGACCGGGTCGATCCGGTAGATCATGTCGCTGAGATCTTCGCGGTTGCCGACCGCCTGGTAGGTGACGAAAGTAGACGTAGGTGTGGTCATCGGTGATCCCTTGATGATCGTTGCCCAGCGCAGAGCGTTCGTCCGCCGCGTCGCCCGCAAGCGGACGACACAAGCGCGACGCGCCGCCCTGCGGCTGCGAATATCTGAAGATGGACTAAGTCGTTCAGGTCCCGCCGGCCCGATGGCGCGAGAGGTCAGTCTCGGTTCGGCTCATGCGGAACGTCGATGCCGTGGCGCCCGGGCGAACCGAGGTCGGCGGAGCTGCATTCAGCAAGGTCGCCTCGAGACACATTGTCTCAAGACGAACAAGTCTCAAGACGAACAATCCCGGATTGATGACATGCTTCGGATCAAAAGACATCGTGACGCAAGTCAAACATGCGCCCAAGAAAACGCCCGCGCCAAGCGGTCGGCCGCGGGCATCTTCGAATTCTGTGATGATACATTTATCGTGGTGATTTGCCCGACGTGTCAACGAGTGATTGCTGTCGCTCGCCGGAGCAGGAGCTTGGCGATGCCGTGGAACGACACGGTGATCAAAGTCGAGACGAACGTGGTCGATGCCAGCAATAGACCCATGCGAATGCCGCCTCCTAGGCCACTTCCAAGGGAGAACAGCAACGTCATGACCATGCCGAAAATGGCGCTGGCGCAGACGATTTCTACAAGGGCCCGAAATACCGGATGCAGCGTGATGAATTGCCAGGGAAGCAAGGCCGCGAGCCTCGCCCCCATGATCAGAAACGTCACGGTCAAAACCGCCATCGCGGCAGCGACGATAGCGAAGTAGATGACGGTCTCGATCCCTCCCGTGATGATCATGCCGAGTGACACAAGGACGGCGCCACCGTACAGCAGCAGAAACTTGATGATGGCATCGACGATGAAGACGGCATACCACCGCTTTATGAGGCCGCTCATGAGACAGCCTCGCCGGCCAAATTGGGATTGAGAACGATGGGGCGAGAATGTGATGAGGTCTTGTCGCTCAATTGAGGACTCCGACAACAGTCATTTTGTGAAAGATCAATCCAGCGATTGATGATCAAGCATCACGCTGCGGACTCCAAGCGGACGGCCAGTGCAGCCCCTATCTCAATCGTGTGGCGGCTTTTCTCAAGGGCCGGGACGCTCATGGCCATCTCGCGCTTGCCGCCATTGCCGCTCAAGGCAAGGCAGGTTCTGGGCGACTTGGCTGACCACGGACCGGCAATGGCGCAAGCTCAACGAACCGTCGAGGCAGACGATCGTCCGGTCGAAGCTGATCGACCTCGCGTACAAGCGTTAGAGACGGTCGGCACGCCGGACCGATGCACCTTCGCATTCTGACCACCGCCAGCCGTTGTCGTTTAAGAGCATAAGGAACAAATAAAGAACAAGTCAACAGCTTTCGTGGTCTTCTGTGCGGCCCGCTTACAGCACGCCAAATCGCTTTCTCCGCTCCGCGGTCTGCGCCAACTCCTTCAGCTCCGCCTCGGCCAGCTTGCCGTTGGCGACGATCGCACCGAGATGGTCGCGCACCTTGCTGACGATGTTGATGGCGAGAAACAGTTTCTCGCGGCCGGCGACATCGTCGATCAGCGTCTGACGCCAGGCCGCGCTGTAGCTCGCCTCGAGCGTAGCGAAGGCGCCGGAGAGCAGCTCATCGTCGAGCAGGGCCCTCGCGCGCACGCCCCGTGCCGCCGTCTGTTGCAGAAGGCTCTCGTCAGTCATCGCGCCGCTCCATCTTGGTGTCAGATCCGCCATCGATGTGCGCAGCGGCGGCTGCGAGGCCGACCGCCGCTTCAGCGATCTTCATCTCGTGAGCCGAGTGCGCCTGCTCGCGCTTTTGCGCCGCCTCGACCGACTTGAGATGCGCATCGAGCAGCGCGATCTTGGCATCCAGGCCGGCCTTGATCTTGGCCAGCTCGATCTCCGCCTGCATCTTCACCTGCTGATGGACCAGGTCATTGTGCGCCTGCTGCTGCGCCAGCTGGGCCTTCTTCGCGGCGATCGCCTGTTCGGTCTGCACCCGCGCCTGCGCCGCGATGAGCTTCGGATCGGGCGGTGGCTGCGGCGGCGCCGGCGGCGGATGCAGCAGGCGGCCGGACCGCGGGTCGACCGCGGCCGGATCGTTGAAGAAGCGGCCGGGATTCTTGTGACCCATGATCCGGGTCAGTTCGGCCGCCGTGTTGTAGAGCTCGCGGTCGCCGACCAGGTTGATCTTGCCGGCCATCGCCAGCTCCTTCTGCACGTTGGCGATCGCCATCGTCTGCGCGAACTGCTGCGCCTTGCCGCCGGAGCCGAGCCCGACCTCGATCGTCATGTCGTCGCGCGTCTTCCAACTGCGCGGATCGACCTGGACCCAGGCATTGCGCAGCCGCACGGTCTGGCACTGCTGGCCGTGCTTGCGGATGGTGGCATGCAGCAGGCCGAACATGTCGCGAACCCCCTCGGCCATGATCCGCGCGATCAGCTTGATGCGCATCTGCGACGCCGAGAAGACCTGCGCGACGGCCGTCGCAGACTGGTTCTGCAGCGCGTTGGCGTCGATGCCCTGCGCCTGCTTCGACAGGCCCGAGCGGCTCTCGAGCTCGGCATCGATGTATTGCAGCATCGGATAGATCGAGCTGGTGATATCCGGCACCACCTGCCAGTTCAGGCCGCCCGCGGTCTTGGTGCGAACGACGCCGCCGGGGCGCGAGACCAGGAGATCGTCGAGCGTATTGGGGCCGGCGTTCTGCTCGGCGACTTCCACGCGAGGATTGTTCTGCAGATAGAGATTGTCCAGCGCTCCCCGCTTCAGCGCCGTCTTCTCCCGCTGCAGCGGCATCACCAGGTCGGCGATCGAGCGGCCGAAGAAGCGGTGCGTCATCGGCACCGGCGTGGTTGCGGCGAACGGGATCGCATCGAACGGAGTGATGCAATCCTGGCCATCCTTGCGCAGGATCTCGCACTCGTCACCGCCGGTAACGATCTGGTACAGGCACGGCCTGCCCTCGCCTTCATAGTCCATCCGGAGGTAATGCTCCGTGATCCGGACCAGCCGGGTGCCCGCATTGGACACGCTCGATGACGTCGGCGAATGCTCGTCGACCGTATCGCGGGCCACGGTTTCCACGCGCGTGGTCCCGGTAGAGTCGCCGAGCGACCTGATCTGCGCCGCGTCAAATCCTTCGGCAATGAGCTGCGCCTCGGTCTTGGTGACGATGTCGTGGAAACAGTAGTTGCAGTCGCGGATCGAACGCGCACCGCGCTCGATCCCGAACTCCTCGGGCGGCACGCCCATCACCCGCGCCTGGGCGTATCTTCGCGTGGTGACGATGGTGACGTCGTGCGTGATCGGCGGCACCGGTTGCATCGGCGACACAGAAATTCCGTCTGCGCGCAAATGTCCATTCTTGTTGACCGACAAATCGTTCTCCATGTCTTGTAAGAATCGAACGTGTGGTACTGCGTGCAGCTCGCGGTTGCGGCATTTACGAGGGATCGAGCCGTGATAAGCCCTTTTCTCGATTTACTCGTGCTCGGCTGGTTGGCTGGTGTTGTCGGGATCGCCCACAGAGCGCGTTCGCAGCTCAGTGTTGCCCTCAAGCATCCAGCGCCGGATGCGAGTTCTGCGGACTTTCGCCGATTTGGTCTGACCAAACCGGCGATCTACATCGACCCGGCCAAGCTGTCCGAAGCTGGTCGCTCGCTCCTGTCGCGAGCGCAGTGGGGAGAGCGATTTCTTTTCGTTTGGATCGTCGATGTTCCGCTGCTCGTCTTGATCCCGCTCGTCTCGCCCCCTTTGCATCCGTGACCCAGCACAGCGGCGCTGGCGGAAGCACCATGGTCATGACGGCGGATTCGTTGCGTGACGGATCAACAGATCAGAGCAGCGTACGGCTGCTATCAATTCGAACCGGGACGGTCCCGGAGGTAGTCCTGGATCATGCCGAGAAGACCGCCGGCAGATTCCACTTGCCCGGTGGCTCCCGAGCCGCCACTCACAACGGAAGCAGCCAGATCCGCGGGAGCTCCGAGACTTGCGCGCCCGTCTTTGATATAGGGAATGACCGACGCACCATCGAAGAGCACACGGTCGGGAGGGCCTCCCGAAACGGCGCGAGCTGGAGGCGCATGGACGTCAGCATAGTCGGAGAACCAAGGAGAGATCCCGGACGCGAATGGCTCGCTGCCGGCCGAATGTCCCGCATAAGGCACGGGCCGCTCAGCGCCGCGCTGAATTCGGATCGGCAGACTCTGGGGCATGTGGCCAGGCGCCGCGGACTGATCTGTCAACCCCATGATCGGGGTCAGCACGTATTTCCTGATGAAAGCGGCGATCTGCTCCGGTGTCGCCGTAAAGTTCGCGCTGACACCGGGAAGTCCAGCTCCTACTCCGATCGACGATACTTTCGCCTTCCAGGGCAGCGGAACGCCGGATGCGTCCGGAATGGTTGCGTTGAGATTGAACGATGGCACGTTGACCGACGCTCCGTACCTGAGAGTATCTTCGGAGGACATGCCTCGTCTCAGGTGGATGAGGTGCACCCCGCCTCCTCCCTTGCCTACTCCTCCTGTCACCGTGATCCTCGGCGCGGACGGCGCCCCCGGATTCCAATAGTATGTCGCTCCAAGCCCGTACGGCAGCTCCAAGGAGATGCCGTCCGGCCGAAGATTGCCTTTCTCATTGACCGACATTAGACTACCTATCATCTATGACAACAACTCGATCAGGTTTGATCGGCACCTCATCAGCTCCGCGGACATGTCCTACACGGCAATCGGCATCCTCTGTGTTTGGGCGATCGCAGGCCTGCCGTTGGGGGGACTATGGCTGAATGATATCCGCGTCATCCACAACCATATTGCCCCGAGCGCCTCGGACATGCGCTACCAAAAGCCGGGCTCTTGGTTTTGGACGTGGGCCGGCTTTTACTTCACGGCAATGGATCCCGCGAAGCTGACCGAGCCCGGTCGAGAACATCTGAGACTCGCGATCCGGCACGAGTGGATGCTGTGGGGATGGATTGTCGGATCCGCGCCGATTATCGTCGCTATAGCCATGCTGGGCTGATGCATTCGAACAAATGCGATGCGATAAGCCCTGCGACTTCCTGACGATACTAAAACGGTTGTTCGTCCCGAGGTCCGGTGAGCCTTGCGCAGTCCGGCTCGCGGGCATCGCTGCCCTCATTGGATGAGCATGCTCGCTGTCGGCTCAGCGCGGCCCTCGAGGCCGCCGTCCGACTTGATCCGGCGCGTTCGAGACGATCGTCGCCCTCACCCGCGTCAGCTAATGTGGCGGGCTGCCGCATCGTTGTCGGCTCCGCGCAGATTGACGCTCTGCTCCGGGCCACGCATCGTATGCGCCACGATCCGCATCGCGCCGTCCGACTCCATGACGGACTGCGCCAGCAGCGCGAACTGGTCTTCGGTGAGATCATAGTAGGTCTCCCGGCTTTCCTCCTCGCGCTCTTCCCACCACACCTTGACGATGCCGACCTTGGAGAGAAGCGCATCCTTGATAAACGAGTAGAGGATCATGAAGCCCGGGTTCTGCTGCATGAAGACGTGGTTGACGTAGTCGGTTTCCTGCGACGCTGCGGCCTCGTCCTCGGGACCGACCGGCTCGAACCGCACAACCTCGTCGGAGCCCGCGAAGATGTCCATCAGATGCGGCATCAGGCCCTCGACCGTATCGGCCACGTCGGTCGAGACGGCGCGCGAGCGCCCCTCCTGCGCCGGCATGTCCTTCTTCATGTTTCCGAGATAGTAGTCCATGGCATCGGCGCGCTCCTCGGCGAGCCGCGCCGCCGAGATGGCAGCGAGCGCATCGGCCTTCTCGGCGGCGAGCATCGTCTTGAGGTCGGAGTTCGACATTTTGGGCATGATCGGAACCATATCGTTGGCAAATGGCGTTCACTGAAACAGGATTTGAATGCTGACGTTGACGGTGACCCGGACCGACGATGGGCTCATCACCGCAAACAGGCACCGGTGACGACTATCAGCGCGATAGATTCCACGGCAAGCGGGCCACCCAAGATCCGGGCCACTCTTCATCAGCGGGCCCTGAGTCTCCGAACTCCGGAAGCGCGAACGGATCTCCCTGCATCTCGGCTCCAGTGGGCCGCCCGATCGGATCCGCAGACCAAGGCATCGGCGTGAGTTGCTGATGACGCCAGAGTGGCGCGCTCGCACCGTCCGTCGATCCCCAGCGGCCGAAACGGTCGTCAAACAACGGCGCCTGATCCGCGGCGGATGATTGCACGGGCATCGCCTGAACGGGCATCGTTGCTGTCGACTCTGGCATCACCGGAGGTAACGGCTGGTCTGCACGACGGGAGCGCAGCATACGAATAGGCGCCCTGCTCCCATCGGGCGCCATTGCGCCGCCGCCCTCTGCCGCCAACGACGACTGCTGTCCAGCCACAAGCTGGGCAGGCGACGAAGAGCCGTCGGGCAAGACGGTGCGCGTTGCAGTCACCCCGCCACCGCGAAGGCGAGCGAGTTCGCGCAAGAGCGGCGCCTGCGGCATCTCGGCGTTGCCTGCCGCCGACGGCCAATGGCCGAAGCGCTCCGCCCACCCAGCAGAAACGCCATCAGCGATGGTCGTGTCTCGCTGTCCAGCCCGATCCCCTCGCTTGCCCGGCACCGACTGTCCGCCCTCGGCCGGATCGTCGGTGACCTCAGGCGCCGACCAATCATCCTTTTCCCATGCCTTCGCCTCGAACGCGCGCTTGGCATAATACGGCGTCGACTTGGTCTCCTTGTTCACATAGGTTCGATCGTGCGACAGGCCGTTGTAGAGCGCGTAGATGTTCTCCACGCTTGGATCATCCAGCCGCTTGGCGATTGCCGCGATGAGCCTGGCCGTGAGCTCGATGTTGTCTCGCGGCTTGTGAACGTCGGAACCGGGAATGAGCTTTTCCCAGCTCGGATCGAGGTTGCCCGGAAGAATGGTCTTGGACAGCAAATCCTTAGGGAGCGGCAGCGACCATCGGATCACCCGATCCACCGCTTCAGCGGCGTAGCCGTATGCACCCCGCGAGATTTCGGTGTAGATGACGGCTCTCACCAGATCGGGATCGAGAGCATTGCGCTTGGCAGCGTCCTCAATCAGCGCATTGTATTTCTGGATCTCCCGAGCTGCGACACCGTGCGGCTGATAACGATTGTTGACCGGCGGTCGCCTCTCCTTCGGAATGTCCGAAAACTTCTGACTTTCGAACTCGAATTTGGTGTCCGGAAGATCTTTCAGGATGGCCTGCCTGCGGTCCTCAGCACGTCGCAAATATGTCGGCATGGAACTCCTCTACGAACGTCCATTCATGAACTTGATGGAAAGACTCGAAACAATCAGGATGGCGTAATACACTGCGGCGACGAAACCAGTTCCGACCCACATCCTCTCCCAGCCGTAATTTGGAATGTAGTTCAACATTGGAACGACCAGCAGATCCCACCCGCAGGTCCGGCACTGATAATACGTATTGTGCTGAATTCCCCTGACGATCATATAAAAATTGACAGGCGCAGCAATCAGCGCCGGCACGAGCACCCAGAACCATCGGCTCAGACTCGATGTCAGTTCGACTCCAAGCCTCGCCCCCACAGCCGTCAACAGCAGAAGAAACACCGCAAGCAGAAATCCGGTCGTCACGACGGCCAGCACGAATTGCGCGACGCCCACCACGAATAGATATTGAACAGGAAACCAAACGGCGAGTAGGACGATCACGGAGATATATTTCAGGCGGTTCAGCAGATCACGCATCGTGCGAGCCATTCCAGAGCGGGTTGAGGCAACAGCAAAGTCCGCGGCCATCTACAAACCGCATCGTCGCGTCATGCAATCGCGCCATCCGCGGTCATGTGGGTTGACAACAATGTACACGATTTGTTCTGGCTGCACCATCGCTTTCCGATTGCAGGACCCATGGAGTTTAGCCATCGCCGCCGCAGGTCACCGCCACCCTGCGTCCTGGTATCGGATCGGTCGGTTGAAGCTCATGATGCGCCCCGGCGCTTCATAGCAGACCGCCATCATTCCGAGCGCGTCGGCGGCGTGTGACGACCAGTCGTGCTCGGGGCCGAGCCCGACGTTGCGCGTCTCGTCCTTGCGCTCGTGATAGAAGCCGAGCGCTTCGCGTCCGGCCTCGGTCGTTGCGGCGTTGAACCACAGTTGTGGCCCGAGACGGCGCAGCGCCTCGATCCGCATCATGGCGGCTCCCCTGCCCTGGTTCTTGAGCGGCGGCTCGACCGCGAAGCCGGCATCGCGCAGATGATCGGCATAGCGCTTGCCCGTCACGGAGTTGGTCGCCAGCCCGTCATGCGGAAGATGGATGATGGCGCTCTGATAGCCCCGCGCGCGCAGCCAGTTGACATGGAAGGCCAGCACCTGGCCGACAGCCTCGTAGTAATCCAGCACGCGGATCTCGTTGCCCACCCACTGCACGACCCAGATGGTGAAGGCATCGGCGGTCGCGCCGGCGCCGCCGATGTCGATGAAAGCGCGCAGCGGTAGCAACGGATCGGCGGCCACTTTGCCGATGCGCCCGTCACGTTTCGCCTGCGCCAGCAGATCAGCGTAATAGGCTCCTTCGAACGCGCGCACGTAGTCGCCCTCCCAGATGTGCTCGTAGCGGTCCGGATAGAGCGAAAGGTCGAGTCGCCGCTCTTCGTCGAGCACCGCCGGAAACCACGGATTGTCCCGCCAGCTCGCCTTGATCACGACGGCACCGTCCGGCTTGCGGCCGCGCAGAAAATCGTCGACGGCATCCGACTTGCGGCGCGGATTCCAGCTCGCCCACAGCTCCGAGCGCGGCGCACGGATCGTCGGCCGCAGCAACGACAACGACCGCGCGCTCAAGGTCTGCGCTTCGTCGATCCAGGCAATCCGAAACCCCTCGAGCGACTTGATCGATTCCGCCGTATGGTCCTGCATGCCGCGAAAGATGATCAGCCCGTCACCGGGAGTGGCGATGCGATCGCTGAAGGAGCGAAACCCCTGACCGAGGCCGAGGCCTGCAATCTTGGCCTCGATCAGCCGCTTGGACGATTGAGCCAGCGTGCGTTGCGCCTCGCGAATGCAGACCGCGAGCGTGCCACGCTCGGACTGGCAGGTCTCGACCAGGAGCTCGCCGAAAAAGTGCGACTTGCCCGAGCCGCGGCCACCGAACGCGCCCTTGTAGCGTGCGGGGGCAAGCAGCGGCTCGAACACTTTCGCGGTGGGGATCCTGAGGGTGGACAATGACGGCCCTCGCTAAGGTCGGGTCCGGGAAGCTGCTTCAGCGTGAAAGATTTCGCTTCGACGGAAGACTGTTTTCAGAGCTATCACGCCAGCCGTGTTGATCCATTGCGGACACAATCGTGCGTCCGGGCAGGACGCGCCCCTTTGCCACGTCAACGACTACAGCTATTGGATGGAGATTGGCCGGTAGTTGCCGGTTCCGGGCGCCCTTGCCGGATACATTGCTTCCGGATATCTGCGATGCAGCCGCGTCCTGCTTAGCAATGACTCGCGCGGGACTCTTATCCTGGTCGAACGACCTTTGCCTGGTCAAACGGTCGGACGGCTTCGCAGGTACCGCAGAGGCACGCCATCGCGCTGCAGTCGGAAGGTGGCCAGAGTCGTCGATGGGGCTCGGGACGCACTCTGCCCGGCACCGTTATTGCTCGCTTCTGGCCGGCCAACTTCCGCCGAGACATTGAGGTCCTTTTTCGGCTCTCTCCACGGCATACGCGGCGCGAACGGGCCACCAAACGGATCGATCTCTATGTTGTTCTGATCCAGCGTCTTCGGAGCAAGCTCGGGTGGCAGTTCGATTGCCTTGTCCCTTTGCATGCTCGGATCACTCCATTTCGCCATCGGAGCGAACGCGCCATTGAATTTCCTGAGTTCGTCTAGCACGTCCCCCATAATATTTGTCGGATCATTCAACTGCCGGCCCAGTTGCTCGACAGAGCTATAGAACCCCGTCAGATCATCCAACAAGGCATCCGGCTCCTTCTTGGTTCCGTCGGGATAGTACGATTCAGGCCCATTTAAGATAGCATCGAGCTGCTTCCCAATGATCCCGAAGATGCGCGATCTGTCGCCATGCTCAACAGTCGGAGCACCCGGCGGGGGGAGCGGAGCCCTTTCGATGAAGCTTCTTTCGTTTGCCATGTCCGATCTTTCCTCTCAATCTATTGCTCGACTGCTTCGCCTAATTGGTCTTCAGAAAGCGAAGGTGGATCGTCCCCTCTCGTTCGTACTGAACGAATGCGCTCCTTACAAACTCGTCCCTCCCTATCTCGACACGCCGATAGATCGCGAACCGCACTGAACCGGCGTCAAGGAATGCATGAAATTGCTGATCACCATCAACGCTGAAGCAACATCCGAGCGCCCCTCGAGCCCTCATGTCTATCGTCGAAAGGCTCCTTGTTCCTCGATGGAAAATCAACTCGATAATCAGATCGGCAGCTTGGATTTCGCAAATGCGCTCGTAGTCGCATGTCGTCAGCTTTCCTGTATCGATCGTTCCCTTGGCCTCGACCGCATAGGTGAGGACGAAATCGCTCGCGGAGGCCTCGTTCCATGGAAGAATGAGCAGCAAAATCAAAACCGCCACGGCCGCCGGGACGAGGTGTAACGCGCGCTCCTTCTGAAGGCGTAACTCTGCTATCATGTGGACCAACCTGCAATTCGTGAGTCTGTGGCCAATGCGCCTCTTCCATTCATTTGCCGCTAGGGCACTTCGAAGCTCCTCCCGCGCCGCCTTCTCTGCATCAAGAGTGGGCCTGTCGCGGAATCTGCGGTTTCACCGACTAAGCGAATAGACGAGAGCGAAACTCACTGGTCAGATAGACGGCAGAGGATCAGATCACCACTTCCACTATTGCATGGAATTGGAACAAATCAAGAACTTTGTTCTGGGGCGTTTCTCATTTGCAGACGCCAGTCGTCCGATCAAACCATGCGCTCACAGCACACTCGCATCCAGGATCATTCATCCTCCTGCGCCTGGTCCTCTTCATCCGGATGCACGATGACGCGCTCGATGCGATGGATCAGCTCCAAAGCGCCGTCCTCGCCATTCTGCAGCGCTTGCGGCGCCTTACCCCAGCCGCGATCGAGGATGGCGTTGGCAGCCGACACGCGCGCCGCGTGGGTCGCCTTCGGCGAGCGCATCACGCCGACCAGCGTGTTGATCGCCGTCTGGGTATGTCCGCGGGCGATCGAGCGGATTTCAGTGATGGTCTTCGACATGGCCGTCTCCGGAAGAATGCGAGATCACGACAGCGCGTCGGCAGACGCCACCGCGATGAGAGCCAGCAAGGCGAGCGAGATCAGATAAGCGGTCATCCTGGCTCCAGATCAGATGAAGGAAAAGGCGCGGCAGATCGCGGCCAACGCGATCGTTTCGGGCGCGAACCCTATCCCCTCCACGAGGGACCGCAGCAGGCGCGGCGACGGTCGCCGCGCGCGCAGACCGTCCCGTTCGCGCGGGACGGCCAATATCCGGAAGACGGCAACGACGCGCGCGGTCGCGCAGGCTGGCGATCGACGGCGTCAGGCAAGAGTGCAGCTTTAACAACAGCCGTCAAACACCCGCGTGCGAAGCGCCGCGGACTGCCGATGCTGCGATTTCGGAAATTTCGATGCTGGCAATATGCCGGTGATTTGCCCGACGTGTCAAATTTGATCAAAAGGTGGCAGTCGCAACCTTCGACTTCGCTAACCGCGCGAACAAGTCCCGCCGGGGACCAACAAAAAGCCCGCTGCCGATTTCGCGGCGCGGGCTCTATGATTTCTTCGATGGTGGCAGAATGAGGCTGATTTGCCCGACGTGTCAAGCGTCGCGGCGAATGGCGATTGTCACCGATCGAGAGCTCATCGGATCAGCTGAGAAGGAGGTTCCTCCGATGTACGTCGTCGCGGCCGTTCTGGCTGTCTTGTCCGCATTGTTCTATGCCGCCGGGCAGCATGAGCTCGGTGCTGTCAGCAGCGATGTCTGTCAGGTCGGCAGCCTGTTCTGCGACAAGCCGCATTACGTGATGGCGGGGGCCGTGCTGGCAGGACTATGGGGCAAGTTCGTCAGCATCCGCTGACCGTATATGGCGCGCGCTCGATCAGTTCCTGATCGCGTAGAGTGGCGTTCTCACGGTCAACTGATAGACCGGCTTCGGAGCCCACGCGATCTGCGCGGTGATGCCGAACAGCCGGTTGTCGTCGTCGTCCATGCGATCGAGATCGAGCCGGACCAGGGGCTGCGTGTAGGACGGGATCGGCGTGGCGACGAGCAGCTGCGCGCCGGCGAACGACTGGAGCCCGACGCGCGCGGAGAGCTTCCAATTGTTGTCCCACTGATAGAAGCCGCCGACATAGCCCGCCGTCGTGCCCCCGACCCGCGCCAGCGTGGAGTCGACCTCGACATGGGTGTACTGGACGCCCGCGAGCCAGCCTCGCGTCTCCTCAGGATCGAGGGCGTATTTGGCCTCCACGACCGTGTTGAAGGAGGTGGTGGCCAGCGGCGAAGCCGGCACCGATCGCGTCATCGTCGACTGCAAGGTCAGCGTCGGAAACAGCCCGCCGTTCTGCTGGTAGACGTCGGCCTGGAAGCCGAGAAACCAGCTCGTGACGGCCACGTCGGACCATCCGGAAAGGCCGTTGTAGGAGGCGCTGCCGGTGAAGCCGGCATAGAGCGACAGGGCTTCGCCAAGATCCACCGTCAGCGGAATATCGACGCCGACGCCCTGGTTGGTGGGCACCGAAAGCTGCGGCCGTCCCGGCAGGACGGGACGCTCCAGCAGCCGCCGCAACGTCGCGATCTGCGACAATGTCCCGAACAGCGACGTGTCGCCAAGGCCGGTCGATAGCGCTCCACCGGGCACATAGGCGTAGTTCGTGCGGAAATCGATGTAGACGTTGGCGAGGCCCGGCTCGGGCTGGTCATCATCCTCGTCCTTGGCAAGCGCGCTGCCCGCCGCGACCAGTGCCGCCCCGACCACCAGAACGAACAGGCTTCGCAGCCCGCGCCGGCAGCCCGGCAACCATTCCTCGTCCGTCATCACGCGCCCCCCGCGCCCGAAACTACGCCGGACGGGCCCGCCCCTTCAAGGGCGGATCAGGACGGGAGCGGCATCGTCAGGGGACAGCTGCGATGAGCATCATGGCGACGCCGGCCGCGTGGCTGCGCCGCGTGCGGCCATGACCTGGCGCAGCACGCGTGACAGCTCGTCGACCGAATACGGCTTCTGGATCAGGCTGAAGCCATGACGGTCGCCGTCAGCGAGCACGTGGCTGTAGCCGCTGTTGAGCACAATCGGGATCATCGGCAGGCGGCGGCGGATCTCCTGGCCGAGCGTCACCCCATCCATGCCCGGCATGACGACGTCGCTCAGCACGAGATCGAAGCTGTCGGGCTTCTCCTCGATCATGCGCAGCGCGTCCGTTCCGCTGCGCGCCAGCACCGTGCGGTAGCCGAGGTCCTCGAGCAACTGGGTGGAGAATTCACCGACCTCGGGGTTGTCCTCGACGACGAGCACGTTCCAGCGCGCGTCGGGCGCTTCCGCCCTGCGCTCGCTTCTTTCCCCGGGACCGAGCGGCTTGTGGGTCAGTGGCAGGAGCAAGGTCAGGGTCGTCCCCCGGCCGAGCTCGCTCTCCGCCAGCACGCGACCACCGGACTGATGAACGAAGCCGTACACCTGGGACAGGCCAAGGCCCGTGCCGCGCCCAACCCCCTTGGTCGTAAAGAACGGCTCGAAGATCCGGTCGATCTGTTCGGGCGCGATGCCGCATCCGGTGTCGCTGACGGAGATCGAAACGAATTGCTGAGACCCGTCATCGGGTAGCATCTCGCCCCGGATGGTCAGCACGCCCTGGCCTTCCATTGCATCCCGCGCATTGGCCACGAGGTTCACGAGCGCGGTCTCGAACTGGTTGATGTCGACATCGACGGGAAGCGGCCGCGAGCGGAGGTCGAGGTCGATCATGGCCGGCGCTCCGAGCACCGTCTGCAGCATTTCCGAAATCTGCTCGATATGCGCTGCCGCATCGAAGACGCGGCGCTCCATCGGCGTGCGGCGCGCGAAGGCGAGCAATTGGCCGGTCAGCTTGGCGGCACGGTCCGCCGTGTCGGAGATCGCGTCCACGTAGCGTCGCATCCGCTCGGGCGGCAATTGCCGGCGGCGCAACAGGTCGGCCGATGATCGGATCACGGTCAGCAGATTGTTGAAGTCATGCGCGACGCCGCCGGTGAGCTGGCCGATCGCCTCCATCTTTTGCGCCTGCCGAAAGGCCTCCTCGGCCTTGCGCCGCTCGGTCAGTTCGACCGCCTCCGGGACGATCGCGACCACCTGCCCGTACTCGTCGCGCACGGGACGCATCTGGAAGTCGAACAGGCGCAGGCCGCCGACCGGAAGCTCGAGCTGAAGTTCCTGCCGCGCCTCGTCACCGCGGGCCACGGCCTCCACCAGAGATCTGATCGTGTCGGGCATCTCGGGGGTGCTGGCGAACCACGGCGTCTCCCAGAACGCCATCCCCGCGACCTCGTGCAACGGCGCCGCGATCGCCTCGAGCGAGGTGGCATTGGCGTCGAGCAGCGTGCCGTCCGCCGACAGCAGCGCCTGGAACGTGTAGCTCGCCTCGAAGATGGTGCGCAGCCGCGCCTCCTTGGCCCGCAGCTCCGCCGTCCGCGCCGTGACCTGCTCTTCCAGCCGTTCATTCAATCCACGCAGCGCCATCTCGGCCTCGCGCCGGACCCGCGACATGTCGATGTTGGCACGCACCCGCGCCAGCAGTTCCCGCGCGCTGAACGGTTTGCTGAGATAGTCACTGGCCCCGGCGTCGAGTCCTTCGACCTTCGCCTCCTCGCCGGCGCGCGCCGACAGCATCACGACCGGAATGTCGTGCAGCTTCGGATCTGCCCGCAGCGCCAGCAGCAAACCAAAGCCGTCGAGCTGCGGCATCATCACGTCGGTGAGAACCAGATCCGGCCGGCTCCGCCGGATCGCTTGCAGCGCGGCGCGACCGTCGGCGACCGCCTCGACGTCATAAGTGTCCCCGAGCAAGCGCCGGACGTAGTCGCGCATGTCGGGATTGTCGTCGGCGAGCACGATGCGATCGCGACCGGGCACGGCCGCGATCGGCACATCGAGATCATCGGAGGATGATGGGTGGGGCAGATCCTCGAGATCGTCGCCGCTCAACCAGCCCAGCGCCTCGTCGACATAGGCCTGCGCTCGCGTGGTCGCGACAGCCTGCCCCCGCGGTCTCCCAAGCTGATCGGCAGGCAGGTGAGCCGATCCGGGCGGCAGCCGCACGGTGAACGCCGAGCCGCGTCCGAGCTCGCTCTCGGCGGTGATCTCACCACGATGCAGCTTCACGAGCTCCTGCACCAATGCGAGGCCGATGCCGCTGCCTTCGAAGGAGCGGCCGCGCGCGCCTTCGATGCGGCGAAAGCGTTCGAACAGATGCGGCAGCTCATCGGCGGGAATTCCCGTGCCCGTGTCGCGGACGGTGAGCTCGGCGTGGCGTCGATCCGATGACAAGCCGATGGAGACCGTGATCTCGCCCTCGAACGTGAACTTGAAGGCATTGGAGACGAGATTGAGAACGATCTTCTCCCAGAGGTCGGGATCGACGTAGACGGGCTTGGGCAGATCGCCCGCGCGGATGACGAGTCCGAGACCGGCGCGGTTCGTCGCCGAACGAAAGTTGGAGACCAGCTCCGTCGTGAACGAGGCCAGGTCGACCGGCGCAAATCGCGCGGTCATCCGTCCGGCCTCGATCCGCGAGAAGTCCAGCAGCGTGTTCACGAGCTTCAGCAGACGAATGCCGTTGCGATGCACGAGGTCGAGAACCGATCGCGTGTCGCCGGGCAATTGGGTGGCGTCGCGACCGAGCAGGTCTTCGAGCGGGCTCAGCATCAACGTCAACGGGGTGCGAAACTCGTGGCTGATGTTGGAGAAGAACGCCGTCTTGGCGCGATCGATCTCCGCCAGCGCCTCGGCCCGACGCCGCTCCGCTTGATAGGCACCGCCATTGCTGACCGCCGCAGCGATCTGCCCGGCGACGAGGTCGAGGAAGCGGGCATAGCTCTCGTCATACAGCCGAAACGGATTGAGCCCTGCGATGACGAAACCGCCCTGTCCTGCTTCACCGGACGAGGGTATCGGCAACACCACCGCTTGCGTCGGTGGTTGCCGCCAGCCCCCGGTCGGAAAGGGCACCCCGAACAGATTCGCCAGATCGCGAACAAGTACCGCGCCCTGCCGCCGCAATGCCTCCGCAAGCGGCCACGCTCCTTGCGGCCCGATGTGCAGCGTCCCCTGCACGGCCGGATGCTCGCGCCCGATGCCGGTCACGGACTCGAGATGTGCCGTCTCGCCGCCAGGTTCGATCATGTAGATCATGACGAAGGGGAGATCGAGCGAGTGCTGCGCCAAGGCGGAGGCGCAGCTCGCGCAGGCCTGCTCGATGCTGCGCGCCTCCGCGCCGGCATTCGCAAGCGCACGCAGCAGCGACAGCTGGCGCTCGCTGATCACCCGCAGCGTATCGTCCGTGTTCGCACAGAAGATGCCGCCGGGCGATCCGTCGTCATCGGGAATGGGGCTGTAGGAGAACGTGTAGTAGGTCTCCTCGGGAAACCCGTTGCGCTCCATGATGAGGAGCTGCGCCTCGACATAGGTGCCCTGATCGCCGCGGCTGGCCTTGGCCAGCAGCGGTCCGATGTCCTCCCAGATCTCGTGCCAGACCACCGACGTCGGGCGGCCCAGCGCCTGCGGATGCTTGCCGCCGATGATCGCCTTGTAGGGATCGTTGTAGAGATAGGTCAGCTCCTTTCCCCAGCCAATCCAGATCGGCTGCTGCGACGTGAGCATGATCCTGACCGCCGTCTTCAGACTTTGCGGCCAGCGCTCCGGCGGCCCGATGGGCGTCGCGTCCCAGTCCAACCGCAGCATCAAGCCGGCGAGCTCGCTGCCTCCGGAAAAGAGCCGTTCACGCTCGGCAACCGCCTCTCCCTGATCGTGCCCTGCTGGCACCTCGTCCGGCACGCGCTCCCCCCCTGGTCAAAACACGACGTGATAGTCAACGCCGGTACTCTCCTACGGTTCCAGAGACCGGAACAAAAGCGGCCCGTTTCGACTTCGAATGAGATACGTCCGCCTAGGACTGCTCGCCATGACCATCGCCGTCGAATCTGAGCCGAACAAGCCGAAGAAATCGGCAAGGAGCATCCTTCGACTCCTCGGGCCGGGCCTCGTGACCGGTGCGGCGGACGATGATCCCTCGGGAATAGCGACCTACTCCCAGGCCGGCGCACAGTTCGGCTACGGGCTGTTGTGGACGGTCTTCCTCACCGCGCCCTTCATGATCGCGATCCAATTGGTCAGCGCGCGCATCGGCCGCGTCACCGGCCAGGGCCTTGCCGCAAACATCTCGAAGCTGGCGCCGCGATGGATCGTCTTCGGGCTTGTTGCGCTGCTGGTCGGCGCGAACACGTTCAACATCGCGGCCGACATCGCGGCCATGGCCGAGTCGCTGTCGCTGGTGATCGGCGGCCTCAATCATGAGCATGCGCTGATCTTCGCGGCGCTGTCGACGCTGCTCCAGGTCTTTCTGCCCTACCGCCGCTACTCGCCCGTGATCAAGGTGCTCACGCTGAGCCTGTTCGCCTATGTGGCGACGGCGCTGCTGGTCAAGGTGCCCTGGGGCACGGCGCTCCTCGCAGCGGTCTGGCCGAGCCCCTCCACCGATGCGGACTACCTGTTGACGGTGGTCGCCGTCCTGGGCACGACCATCAGTCCCTATCTGTTCTTCTGGCAGGCGTCCCAGGAAGTCGAGGAGATGAACCAGGGGAAGGTGGATCGCCCGCTGCGCGAGCTCTCGAAGCAGGACCATCCAGACCTCCGGCGGATCAGGATCGACACCACCATCGGCATGATCTTCTCGAATACGATCGCCTTCTTCATCATCGTAACGACGGCCACCGTCCTGCACGCGAATGGTGTCACCAGGATCGACTCCGCCACCCAGGCGGCCGAGGCCCTGCGCCCCCTCGCTGGCGACTTCACCTTCCTGCTGTTTGCGCTCGGCATCATCGGCACCGGCATGCTGGCCATCCCCGTGCTGGCGGGATCGGCGGCCTATGGCGTCGCGGAGATCTTCGGCTGGCACGCGACGCTAGAGGCCAAGCCGGACGAAGCGGTCGGGTTCTACAGCATCATCGCCGCGGCCACGATCATCGGCTTCGGGCTCGGCTTCACCGGGATCGACTCGATCCACATGCTGGTCTGGAGCGCCGTGCTGAACGGCATCGCCGCAGTCCCGATCATGGCGATGATGATGGTCATCGTCTCCAATCGCGGACTGATGGGGCGCTTCCGCGGCCGCTCATGGCTGATCGCCTTGGGGTGGATCGGCACAGGGATTATGGCGGTCGCTGTGCTGGCATTGCTGTGGTCATTCGTCACGGGGCGCGGCTAGCGCCCCTCGCTGTCCCGCAAGGTCCGCAACGCAGTTGCACAACGTCATTGCTGCAACGCGGAACGTAAACTGTGTTAACAGTCCGTTCCCGCCAATCCGCCGCGGTTGATCCCGATCAACGCCGATGCGCTCCGGTATGGCGAGGCTCGAATGAAGGACCTTGGAGACCGCCTTGACCCAACCGCAACGCATGAGCGCACCGACGCTGTCCACCTACTCCCCGCGCGGGCTCGCGCTGCTGCGCGATCCGCTGCTCAACAAGGGGACCGGCTTCACCGAGCAGGAGCGTGATGCGCTGGGACTGCGCGGCTTCCTGCCTGCCGGCGTGCTGTCGATGCAGGCCCAGGCCGAGCGGATCCTGGTCAACCTGCGCAGCCTGTCCAACGATCTCGAAAAGTATGTCGCGCTGAACGCGCTGCACGATCGCAACGAGGCGCTGTTCTTCCGCGTGGTCTGCGACAACATCGACGAGATCCAGCCGCTGATCTACACGCCGACAGTCGGCCTGGCCTGCCAGAAATACGGCCTGATCTTCCAGCGGCCGCGCGGCCTGTTCATTTCGGCCAATGACCGCGGACGGATCGCGGAGATCCTCGCCAACTGGCCCTATCGCGCCAAGCTGATCGTCGTCACCGATGGCGAGCGCATCCTCGGCCTCGGCGATCTCGGCGCCAACGGCATGGGCATCCCGGTCGGCAAGCTGTCGCTGTACTCGGCCTGCGCCGGCATCCACCCCGAAGAATGCCTGCCCGTCATGCTCGACGTCGGCACCAACAATGAAGAGCTGCTGGCAGATCCCTATTACATCGGTCTGCGCCAGAAGCGGCTCACCGGCGACGCCTACGACTCGTTCGTCGACGAGTTCATGACGGCTGCGCGCGCGGCGTTCCCCGGCGTGCTGATCCAGTTCGAGGACTTCGCCAATCACGCGGCCTTCAAGCTGCTGCACAAATATCGCGACGAGGCCTGCGTCTTCAACGACGACATCCAGGGCACCGCGGCCGTGGCGCTTGCCGGCCTGTTCTCGGCGCTCCGCATCACCGGCGGCAAGCTGCGCGACCAGACCGTGCTGTTCCTCGGCGCCGGTGAGGCGGCGACCGGCATCGCCGATCTCGTGGTCTCCGCCATGATGGCCGAAGGCCTGCCAGAAGCCGAAGCCCTGCGGCGCAACTGGCTCACGGACTCGCGCGGCCTCGTCATCAAGGGACGCGACAATTTGCACGGCCATAAGCTGCGCTATGCGCATGAGCAGGCGCCGATCGGCGACTTCCTGACCGCGATCAAGACGCTCAAGCCGACGGCGATCATCGGCGTGGCTGCGGTCGGCGGCGCCTTCACCCCTGAGGTGTTGCAGACCATGGCAGAGCTCAACGAGCGTCCGATCATCTTCGCGCTCTCCAACCCGACTTCGAAGGCCGAGTGCTCTGCCGAGGCAGCCTATCGCCATACGCAGGGGCGCGCGCTGTTCGCCTGCGGCAGCCCCTACGATCCGGTCAAGCTCGACGGCAAGACCTTCGTGCCGCGCCAGGGCAACAACTCCTACATCTTCCCCGGCGTCGGCCTCGGCGCCATCGCAACCGGCGCGCGGCTGGTGACCGATGAGATGTTCATGGCCGCCGCGCACACGCTGGCGAACTGCGTCACCGGCGCCGATCTCGATCAGGGCAGTCTGTACCCTGCCCTGCCGCGCATCCGCGAGGTGTCGGCGCAGATCGGCGCAGCCGTTGCCGGCGTGGCCTTTCAGAACGGACTCGCCGCCGGACCGGCCCCGAACGACCTGCTCGGCTTCGTCGAAGCCAAGATGTACGACGCGCGCTACTGATCACGCGCGCTACTGATCATGATGGTCCGGATGCCTCGCGTGACGCGAGGCATCCGCTCTATGGCTCCGGAACGATCGCGTTGGTCGGCGTCGGCCGGTCCGTGATCTGCTGACCGAACAGGCTGGCGACCAGTTCGACCGCGACCCGCGCGGTCTTGCCGCGTTCGTCGAGGAACGGGTTGAGCTCGACGATATCGACCGAGCGTACCAGGCCGGAATCGTGCAGCAGCTCCATGATGAGATGCGCCTCGCGATAGGTGGCGCCGCCCGGCACGGTGGTGCCGACTCCCGGAGCCACCTCCGGATCGAGAAAGTCGACATCGAAGCTCAGATGCAGGACGCCGTTGCGGGCCCGGACCTTCTCGATCAACCGCCGCAGCAGCACGCCGACGCCGAACTCATCGATGGCGCGCATGTCGGCGATGCTGACGCGCCGCAGCCGCAGCAGCTCCTTCTCGGCCTTGTCGACCGAGCGGATTCCGAACAGCTCCAACTGGTCGGGGCTGATGCTCGCGCGCGCTTCGTCGCCGAGCAGGCCGTCAAGTCCGGCCTCGCCGCACAGAAATGCGGCGGACATTCCGTGCATGTTGGCGGTGATCGTGGTTGCCGGCGTATTGTAGTCGGCATGCGCATCGAGCCAGAGCACGAACAGCTCCCGGCCGCTGTCGCGACAATGGCGCGCGACGCCGTTCACCGATCCCATCGACAGCGAGTGGTCTCCCCCTAAGAACACCGGGATCGCGCCGGTCTGCGCCAGCTCATAGCTGCGGCGCGTCAGGATCCGTGACCAGCGCTGGATCTGCCGATAATGCTTGGCGTTTCCCGGAGGCTCGTCGCTGAGTTCGCCGATCTCGGCAATGCCGACATCGCCATAGTCGATGACGTCGAGGTTCAGGCTTTCCAGCACGGTGACGAGGCCCGCCGTGCGCAAGGCCGCCGGCCCCATCAGCGTGCCGCGTACGGACGCACCGAGATCGATCGGAGCGCCGAGGATGGCGATGCGTTGCGGCGGGGCCGGGTTTGAGCGATCCATGAGCGATCCTTTTTGATCGGGCCGACTCTAGCGGTTTCGGCGCGCGAATGCCGTGCGCGACAACACCGATCCACCGGATTCCGCACCATGCACCTCCGGCCGAGGGAACCAATCGCCCGAGCCAGCATTTTCCGGAGCGTCACGTCTCCCATTGGCCGGAGCGAGACTGGTGAAGCAATCCGGCCGATCAGCGTCGAGAAGGCTACCAAAGTGAGCAGCGAAACGTTCGAAACTCCTCCGCAGCCGGGCGTCGCCGAACGCGCGCTCGATACCGCGACGGACATGTCACGCACCCTCGGCGAGGTGGTCGGCACCTTGAGTGCGGCCGTGGACCGGCTGAGCGAAGTCGCCAGGGACGCGCGACGACCCGGGACCGTGCTGTCGACCGTCAGCGCGGTCACGCGCGAAGCGCCGATCGCGAGCCTGTTCGTCGCCTTCCTGTTCGGTGTCGCCGTCGCCCGCCGGCGCTGACGTGCTCAGAACAGCCGCGGCCCGCGCCGATCGAGCTGGGATTCCCAGGTCAGCAGCGTGGCCGCGGCGATCATCATCGCAATTCCGACCACGCTGATCGCGCATTGCATGGCAAAGCCGCTCGCCACGTCGGTCAAGATGACTTGCCCGAGAAAAGCCAGCAGGACTCCCAGACAGTAGATCGAAAGCGAGTTCTCGCCGCATCTGATCATCGCGGTCATCAGCGGCCGGATCGGACCTCGCCATTCCGGCGGCGCCAGACGCGACACCACCAAGGCCAGCGCCAGAAAGTGCAGCAACCGGACCGGCGCGAGGTGGCTCTTGTAGATTGGATAGATCAGACCGCTTACGGCCGACGGAATCAGGCTCTCCAGCACCTTGAACTCCCAACTCAGGGCCATGAAGAGGCTGAAGGCGAGATAGGCGAGCGCGGCAACCAGCAGTGTCCGCGAATCGAGGATCGGACGCAGGCTCCTGGTCCCGACAAAGCCGTACCAGGCGCCGATCACGAACAGGAACTGCCACGCGAATGGATTGAAATAGAGCTCGCCGCTCGGCCACGCCGGGACCTGCCAGCTGAACAATTGCACCATCATGTACACGACGAACGAGAGGGCGAGCGTCAGCGTCGCGCTGCTCATCATCGCGAACAGCACGATGGGAAAGCAGATGTGCAGGATGGCGAACGTCAGGAGAATATCCGTGTTCACCGGTGCGAACTGCAGCATCGCGACGTGCAGCAGGGTCGGCCCGGGCTCGCGAAAGAAGAAGCCCGTGTTGGTCTCGTCGACGAAGCGCGTGCCGCCGCCGACCGCCCAGACCAGCGCGGCATAGGCGAGCAGCAGCACCAGGAATGCCGCGTAGATCTCCCAGGCGCGCCGCAGCGCGCGCACCACCGTCGTCGCCCAGCCCTGCGTCGGCAGCGCCCCCCCATAGGCCAGCATGCAGGTATAGCCGGAGATGAAGACGAACACTTCGGACGTGTCGCTGAAGCCGTAGTTGCGCAGCGTCAGCCAGGCCAGCGAATTATCGGGCACGTGGTCGATGAAAATGAACCACAGCGCGAGCCCACGACACGCGTCGAGCCTGAGGTCGCGATGCACCTTGCCGGTTTCAGAGACGCGATCCGCGGTCGACGGCTCTCGATGCGCGACACTCAACAGCGGCCTCTTCCCGTCGAGCGAACCGTCTTTGCGAAGCTCATTCTAGACCCCTCGTGAGCGACGGCCACCCTGCACACTGCATCGGCAGCGTACATCGTTCAACCGTCTGGCCCGCTGCGCAGCGCGCGCCCGCCGGCGCGGCGCATCCTGCAATCCTCCAGCACAATCCGACCTGGTATTCCACCGGTGCACAAAACCGGGAATCCAGGAATGACGCACGTCATCCGCGCAACAGCGGAACATTACCGGGACCGAGGTGTTAACCAATTTGCCTTTGCGGCTCTGGCAATTGTTCCAGTCCCGTAGTTGCCCGGATTGATTGTAGGTTCGGAAGACGTTGACTTGGAGTGGAAGTATGAACAGGGGGGTTCCGTGATCCACCGAGGTGTCCAATATACGGTCGTGGCGACTGCTGAACCGGACATTTGGGAATGGCGGTACGAGTTCGGTGACCAGATCAAAACCGGACGCACCCAAACCAGGCTCGCCGCGCTCGCCGCGCGCCGCGTGAAATCGAAGATCGATGCCGCCCTCCGCGCGGCCCAGACCGGTTCCGTTACGCCGGTCAATGTGGCGGAACGTTTGGATCTCGCCAAGGCGTCGCACGGGCTGACCTGACACATCCCTCTCCGCCTCCTTAGGGCCAGCGCACCCGCGCCGGCCCCATTCGTCTGTTGAGACAGATCAAGGCGTGAACGCCCGGGTTTGTCATGTTCAGGCGATGGAAACTCTCGTTTTTCGCTGCTCCCAGACGGGATCGAACGTGCAGATCGGATTGGCCGTCCCGGCCATGGCCGACGAGTTCGACGCCTATGAAGCGGTCGCGTGCCCCGCGTGCGGCCGCATGCACCTCGTCAACAGGCTGAGCGGAAAGACGCTGAGCGACAGGGAGGGCCGGACATGTCCTACATTGCCGAAGAACTGACGGTCGTCCCCGTGCCGGACTCGTCCTGGCTTCGCCGGCTCCGCATGCTCCTGAAAGCGATCGTCAGCAAGATCGACCTGTCGCACTTTCCTAAGTCGTGCTGCAACTAACGTCGATACGCTCCTCGGCGGGGCGAACGTCCGCCCCCATGAGATGCCCGCGTGCGCAGCCGACACGATGTCCATCATCCAACAGACCAATGATCGGAGTGTCTTGATGCGCGCCCTGGTGACGAGAGTTATGGCGATCGCGGTCGCAACCGCAGTGACGACATCGGCAAGAGCCGCTGATGCAGATCACGGGGCCGATCTCGCCCGTCGCTGGTGCGCCTCGTGCCACCTGATCGAGGGAACGCAGAAGCAGGCCAGCGCCGACGTCCCGTCCTTCGCCCAGATCGCGCAGAAGGCCGACTTCACCCCGGAGAAGGTTGCCTTCTTCCTGCTCGATCCGCATCCGAAAATGCCGAGCTTCCCGCTCAATCGGCTGGAGGCGGCCGACATCGCCGCCTACATCGGCACGCTGCGAAAATAGCGCGCCTCATACCTGTCGTCGTGCCGGCGGCTGGCTCGCCGCCGATCTCCATCGCTGCGGGTCCCGGTTTCGAGACGGGCGCTTGAGACTCAGCTCTTCGGCTCGGTCGCCTTGGTCGCGGCCGACATGATGCTCGACGTGATCGTCTTCATGTGCTCGCCGGCGTTGGTGAACTGACTGCGCAGAAACTCGGACTGGATCCGCATCGCCTCTTCGAGCTCAGTGGCGTGCACCAGCTTCCGGGCGTGCTCGAATGCCGTCTTGATGTTCTGCTCGGTCAGGGTAAGCGCCTGCTTGGACATGTCGGCGGCGGGTCCCGGAACCGTACCGATCGACTTGCCGGCGGCATCGAAGAACATCTCGAAGGCCCTCTCGGCCTGGGCAATCGTCTTCTCCGCAAGGTCTCGCAGCTCCGCGGGCACTTCCAGTTTGGTTTGGGTCATCGTTGCGTCCTCCACGAGCGACCCAACTACCACATTCGGCTTTCGGCGTCCCCGTGCAAATGCACAGGTCGGGCACACGGCAAAGGACCTCAGAGCGCTGACAGCCGCTCACGCGCAATCTGCAGCGAATACTCGATCGAGGCGAGATGACGGTCATAGATCCGGCGCATGCGCTCGTCCGTGACCATGTCGGACAGTTCTCGCGCATGTTGCAGAGCAAGGTCGAGCAGGATCACCGTCTTCCTGATATCCTCTCGACACTCCGATGTGCCGGAGTGAACGACCTCGAGCCGAACGGTGCTGGCAACCGCGACCGCAAGCTCCCGACGAGGTACCGCGACGTGTGGCGACGGCACGATCTTCTTGCGGAAGGGAACGATGTTCGTCATTGGCCTCTCCCCGCTTCACGCAAGGATTTGCATCTAATTTTCCACTTTCATACGCGCAGCATTTTACGGAAGCCTTAGAGCGATTGCAGACGGCACGGCCGTTCCGGTCCGACCGTGGGCGCCTCGATTAACCGCAATGCAAGCCGAAAGCCGCGAACCGCGGCGAAACGGCTGAGATATCCCGGAATCGGGGACGACGCCCTCAGCTCGAGAACCGCCGCCGATACTCCGACGGCGACACACCGAGATGCCGCAGGAACGCCCGCCGCATGCGCTCGTCGTCGCCGAAACCGGCCCGCTTGGCTACCTCGACCACGCTATCGACCTGGCGGCTTTCCAGCAGAAGGCGTGCCGTCTCGACCCTGAGCGCCTCGACGCCCTGGGCGGGCGTCATGCCGGTTCGCCCGACATAGGTGCGGGCAAAGGTCCGGGGCGTCATGCCGGCCTTCGCCGCCAGCGTCTCGACGCGGAGGTCGCTGGCGATGTTCTCGATGATCCAGGCATGCAGCGCACTGAACCGCCCCTCGACGTCGGACGCCTGCGCGGCGAGCACGGTCGAGAACTGGCTCTGACCGCCGGGACGCTTGAGAAACACGACGAGGCGGCGCGCCACGTCGAGCGCGATGGTGTGACCGAAATCCTCCTCGATCATCGCCAGCGCGAGGTCAATGCCGGCACTGACGCCGGCTGACGACCAGATCCGGCCGTCCTGGACGAAGATGGCGTCCGGCTCGACCTTGACGTTGGGGAAGCTGTCCTGCAGCCGCGGACAGTAGCGCCAATGTGTCGCAGCCCGCTTGCCTTCGAGCGCCCCCACCCACGCGAGGGCAAAGGCGCCGAGGCAGACTGAGGCGATCCGCCGCGCACCCGGGAGCACTTCGCCGATCCAATGCATAGCGGCTGTATCCTGCCGCAGCTTCCAGATGCCAGGGCCGCCCGGAATGAGCAACGTATCCACCTCGGTCGGCTTCAGCGACGAGATCGGCGCAGTGTCGATCATCAAGCCGACATCGGTCGGCACCAGCCCGCCATCCCTGGACACGTAGGTCAGCGCGTAGCCGGGCGCCGGCAGCTCGATCTCGCTGAGTTCGGCGAAGACCTGCGCGGGACCGGAGACATCGAGCAGAGTCACGCCGGGAAACGCGAAGATGGCGAGCCGCCGCTCCGCGCCGTCGCGGCGCACCGCAAAACGCCGAGCTGAGTTGGCAGATTTCGAGGGCATATTGTCCTTTAAGCCATCGAATAGCGGCCTGTATAGCTCGACGTGCAGTGCTGGAGTTCACGCGATGTCGCGAAACCTGGATGGCCGCTATCCGACCATCGCCTCGCCCTGGGACGACTACACCGTCTACAGCTTTCACGACGCGTCGCAGATCCAGGCGCCGGATCGGCAGCCGATCATGGATGCGATGAATTCGATCATTGCTATTAACTGGAAAGCAATCGAACCGCACTGGACCGCCGCCTCTTCGCCATTCGACAGCAAATACAGCCTCGTTCTCGTCTACGATCATATCGGCTTGGTCGCCTTCTCCGTCTATCGCGTGATGACCGTCGCGGGACGGCTGGCGATCTATCGCAGCGGGACCGAAGTGCTGCCGGCGCATCAGGGGCGTGGCCTGTATGGATTCTTTACGTCGCAGATCCTCAAGCATCCCGGTGCTGTGAGCGATGAAGGCATTCTGTACGGTTGGCGCACACGCAATCCGATCGTGTGGGCCGCCAACGCCAAGATCTGCGAGAAGGTCGCCCCGTCGCTGCTCGGCGAACCGGCCGATGCCGCGTTGCAGGCAGCCTGCGTCGAGATGTGCGCCACGATCTATCCGGGCAAGCCGCTCGAGGTGCCCGGCATGATCATGCGCGGCGCCTACGGGCACATCCAGCATATCAAGCAGGACTATCACGGCAGAGCCTCCCTGGTGGAGACGGCGATGTCCCAGATCATCCCGAACTCGGCCGACGCGCTGTTCTCCGTCGGCTATGCGAGGCTGTGATGGCGGTTCTCGGACATCAGGCGGTCGCAGCGTCACAACCGAGATTTGCCGATCGCGCCTATATCGCGTGGGGGACGGTGGCGTTCGCCTACGCCATCGCCTTCCTGCAGCGGATGTCGCCGCAGACCGTGGGCCTCGGCTTCGTCCGTGATTTCGGCACCGACGCATCCGGCGTCGCGATGCTCGCCTCGAGCTACTTCTGGGGCTACACCCTGATGCAGATTCCTGCGGGCGTGCTGGTCGATCGCTACGGCGTCAAGCGTGTCGTCCTTTGCAGCATGGCCGCGTCCGCGCTCGGCAGCGCCGCCTTCGCGCTGTCGCCGACGCTGTTCGATGTCTTCATCGCGCGCGTCGTCGTCGCCTGCGGCGACGCGCTGGTGTTCACGGCGCTGTTGAAGCTCGTGGCTCAAAGCTTCTCCGATCAGCGCTTCGGCCTGATGTCCGGCATCTCCCAGGTGTCAGGCTATGCCGGCGGCGTCATCGCGACCACGCCGCTCGCGGCTGCGATCAGCGGCTTCGGCTGGCGCGCCTGCTTCCTGTTCATCGCCTGCGTCGGTGTCGCCAATCTTGCCTGCGCATCCACAGTGCTCAAGGCTGCGCCGGCGAACAATGCCGCCAGGACGCTCAAGAGTGTGCTGATCGCGAGTTGGCACGCGCTCGGATCGGCGGCGAACTGGGGCTGCGCCATGAGCTTCGCGGCGCATTTCGCGGTCGTCACGACGCTGGCCGGCGTGTGGGGCATCCCGATGGTCGCCCATTACTTCGGCCTCTCGTCCTCGGCGGCCGGGGGCCCGCTGCTCGCCTTCATGGTCGGCAATGCGGTCGGATCGATCTTTCTCGGTCACGCGGCAGACCGGACGCGGTCGCTGCACGGAGCGCTGATCGCCATCACCCTGTTGCGCATGCTGCTCGTCGCACTCCTCCTGCCGGCCTTCGCGCATGCGCTCGGCTTCTTCTATGTCGGCGCGGTGTTCGCGGTGCTGGGCCTGGTGGCCGGCGGCACCGTGCCGCTGATCCTGAAATGCACCAAGTCGCTCTATACGGCGGAGCGCATCGGCGTAGGCGCGTCGATCAACACGACCACCGCCGGCGTGTTCGCCGGTCTGGCGCAGCCGGTGATCGCGCTTGCGATGGTGGCGGCGAGCGGCCTCGGCGCGGACGCCGGCGGCAGCCTGCGCACGGTGGCCAGCGACGGCAGCTACGCCGCGCTGATCGAGATCCTTCTTTTGATGTCGCTTCCTGGACTGCTCGGGCCGCTGATGATGAGGCACAAGTTGATACTTCGTACTTAAATCATAAGAAAACAGAGAGGGTCAGTATGTCGCGTTTGTACTTGAGAAAGGACGAAGTCCGATCCGGCCACGCAGCCGGGAGCTGGCAAAGCGTCCTGTTTTCTGAATTCGAAGCTCAGATGAGCAGCGAAGCAAGACCCTTTCCTTGCGTGTTCGGCGTCGCGGGCTATCGCCACGATCAGTTGCGCTATCTGTTTCTCGACCCGATCGACATCGACGTTCTCGGCCAGCAACTCGCTCTATTCGTATCCGAGAGCAGATCTCACGGGCCCAACACGTCGCTGATCCTCTTCACCCGGCCGCGTCCGGTGCAGACGATGGACGCCTACTACAAGAAGTTCTGGCAGATCCTCGATCAGCTCGCTCAGATCGACAAGCAGGCCTGGCCTGCAGAGATTCCGGAGACGGTCGACCATCCGATGTGGGAATTCTCGTTTGCGGGCGAACCGATCTTCGTCGTCTGCAGCACGCCGGCGCACGTGATGCGGCAGAGCCGACGCTCGAGCGCTTTCATGCTCACCTTCCAGCCCCGCTGGGTGTTCGAGCGCATGCTCGGCACGGACGAAGCCGCGGCCAAGGCCTTCGATGAGGTGCGCAAGCGGCTGATCCCGTTCGACACGACGAGGCCTTCTCCCCTGCTCGGCCGCTACGGCAATCCGGAGGGCCGGGAGTTCAAGCAATACTTCCTCTACGACGACAACCAGCCGCCGCCGGCCTGTCCCTTCCACAAGCTGGCCCAGGGCAAGCCATCGTCCATCGGAGACAAGGAGCAAGCCGCATGACCCAGATCATCGCTGCAACGAAAACCGATTTCGCGATCGATCCCGACATCCTCGCGCTTCTGCCGAGCCAGGGCTGCATCGAGTTGCAGCACGATGCGGCCGGAAAGGTTCACGCCTTCCACACCCACCCGGTCGACGAAATCCTCGTCGTGATCAAGGGACGGCTGACGTTTCGCTGGGAGGGCGGCGAGCGCGTCTGCACCGCCGGTGACAAGATCCTCTTGCCGGCTGGGACGCTGCACGAATCGGAAGCGCTTGACGATGCAATCTACGCGATTGCTACGCGGCCACCCGCATCTCTTGCTTGCAGTCAGGAGACATAGCTTCAGGAGAGAGGACAGTCCGTTTCCGGACGAGGGGCGGAATTCAACCGCTCGACCATTTCGATCACTTCGATGCGCTGGCCCGGAGCCAGCTTCAGGAAAGCCTTCAATAGACGAAGGCTCTCCACGGCTTCGCTCGATGGGGCTCCGAGCTTGGTGTGCAGCTCCGCGATGAATGTGGGATTCTTCATCTCGCACCTTTGGCAGGAAACAGTAATGCCAGTCCTTAGCAAACGTGAAGGCCTTGCACGCAAGGTAGATACTGCAGCAATCGAGGCGGAGAGTCTCGGTCTGACGACTGCGACGCTGATCCTCAGGATGGCCCGGCTGGAAATCGACCGCGCGGAACCCGAAGAGGTAGAAAGTATGCCAGTGAACAACTCCTGCAGCAAGCCGAACTGACCGATAGGTTGAATTCGGCGGCGCAATTTGAGCTTTGTGGCAGTTTCCGGCTAACGACGCCAGGGGAAACGGTCATTTACCGAACGCAACAGGGGAATTCCGGCAGCGGTAAGCTTGTCCTCCACATTAGAGGTCTTCTATAGTTTGGCCCTGGGGGAGCATGGGGGCGGGTCCTGCGTCGGGTCCGCCCCCGCTCCCGCACGACAGCGGCTGCGGGAAGACCATGCGCACTTACTATTTCGATATGAAGGATGGCATTCCAACCCGGGACCGGACCGGCCTGGAATTCGCGACAAGTGCGGGGGCCATCGAGCACAGCCGGGATTTGGCCCGGCGGTTGCGGCACGATCCCCGCATTACAGACCGCAGGCTTTCGATCGTCGTGGTCGACGAGTCCGGCGCGGAAATTCACCGCGAGCCGGTCTATCCAGCAGCGGTGAAGGCGAGCCTGTCCTGATTTTTCCGGGCCCGTCGGCGCGCAAGAGCATCCGGCAGAAGTCACAACCTTTCGTAGAATTTGGCGCCACGGTCGCAACTTATCAGAGCATCTCGGCGGCCTCGAATCCGCAATCACCGCCACTGCTGGTCATCGCGCTGCACGTGGCACCGAAGAGATCGAGCAGCCGATCGCGAGCATCTATTGCTGCTTTTCCCAGAACGACAGCAGTCCCTGCGAGGCTGAGCCGCCGATCACGCAGGGAATGCCGACCGCGACCTGCCCCAGCGCAGCGGCCGAGACGCATCCGAGCGCCAGGGCCCCGACCCCAAGTTGTCCCCAGAAATCCATGTTGCGCCGGGCATCGGAGCCCTTGGTCTTGAGCTCTTCGACGGCGGCGACGGCATCCTTGCGCACCGCACCCAACTGCACCGTGTCGGCAGCCTCCACGACTTCCCTCAACGGCTCCTTGACGGGTCCTGACTGACGCGCCAGTTCCTCGCGCAGATAGTCGCGCAGACCGGCGTCACGCACCGAGTAGCTGGCGAGCGTGTAGCGCGCCATGCTGCCGACGGTGAGCTTGTCGACGGTGTCGCGGCTCTTCGCCCAGGGCAGCATCTGCACGATGCGCTGGATCGGGATGCGCGAGCCGGTTGCGAAGTAATAGCCCCAGAGGATGTCGAGCAGATCCTGGTGCGTCGCGTAGCTCAGCCTTGTGTCGAGCTTGCGCTCCTCCTTCTTGAACGGATTCTGCGTGAACGCGCCGCGCAGCTTGTCCATCATTCCCGGCTTCGCCTCCTCCAGCGGAATCTCCATCAGCGTCGGCTGCGTGCCGCTGAGATAGCCGTCGATCATCACGCGGCGCCCAGGCATCCGCGGCGCCACTTTGCGCAGGAGGTTGCGCCATTCCGGCACGCCTGAATAGGCGATGGCCCGGACGATCACCCACTCCTCCTCCGGAGGCACAGGAAAGAAGCTGTTGATCAGTTGCTCGGCCTTGGCCGGATTGGAGCCGATCGCCCCCGCGATGAAGCCGAGATAGATTCCCGAATTTTCCGGCTCCTTGAAGGTCTGCGAGTGGAATAGCACGCGCACGGCAGCCGGCACGTGAGCATAGTCCGGCTTTGTCCGATAATTGTAGATCCACTGCTGCACGACGCCGAGCGAGGCGCGCGGGTCGATCTCCGGAACGATCGCCGCAGCCAGGGCCGATTGCACGAAGGTACAAACAATGAGGGCCAGAGCGATCGCACGCATGGTCTGTTCCCACCTGGTTTGCGACGCCAGCGCCTTGCCGGCGCCAGCAGATGTCGAACGATGTTGACTGGCGTTTGAATCGACTCTGCGTCGATTCTGCGGCCTCCATCGGTTCCGATCCACTGGCGCTTTCGCAGGCGTGATTCATGGCCCGCAAGTCTCCATGGCCCTGACATGATTTGGCCGTCCGCCCGCTCTTGCATCCTGCCGATGACGAGCAGGCAGGACGCAGAGACATGACCGCCCGGGACGATCGTCTCCCTGCCTCCGGCAGATCGCGCAGCAGCAGAATGCTGTTGGCGGCACTGGCGGCAACAACGTTTCAGTGCGGGACGGCATCAGCGGAAACCCTTGTCGTAGAAGGCAATCGGCGCGTCGATGCCAACACGGTGCGCTCCTATTTCCATGCCGATGCCAAGGGACGCTACGACGACGCCGCGCTCGACGCGGGATTGAAGTCGCTGATTGCCACGGGACTGGTGGACGACGTGAAGCTCGCCCGTACCGGCGGCCGGATCGTCGTCCGCCTCCGGGAAGCAAAAGTGCTCGATCGCGTCGTCTTCGAAGGTAACAAGAAGGTGAAAGACGCCGATCTGACAGCGGCCGTTCTATCGAAGCCGCGCGCGGGTCTGCGACGCGCGACCGTACAGGGCGACGTCGTCCGCATCATCCAGGCCTACCATCGCGTCGGACGTGACGACGTCCGGGTCGTGCCGGAAATCATCGATCGCGGCAACGATCGCGTCGATCTGGTCTTCACCATCACCGAAGGCAAGAAGACGCCGGTCCGCGCCATCAGCTTCGTCGGCAATCATGCCTATGGCGCGCGTCAACTGCATGCCGTGATCAAGACCTCGGCGACCCACGTGCTGAGCTTCGTGACCGGCGGCAACGTCTATGACGCCGATCGGGTCAATGAAGATCGCGAGCTGCTGCGGCAATACTATCGAAGCCACGGTTATGCCGACGCCGAGGTGACGAATGTGAGCGTCGACTACGATGCGGCGAACAGCGGTTACAATCTCGTGTTCTCGATCGAGGAAGGCGGGCTCTACAAGTTTGGAGCAATCGACGTCGCATGCAACGTGCAGGGTCTGTCCTGCGACAGCCTGCGGGCGCTGGTGCCGGCGCAGCAAGGCGACGTGTTCGACGAGAGCAAGCTCGACAAGACCTCGGAGGTGCTGACGGCCGAACTCGGCAGGCTCGGCTTTCCATTCGCGCAAATCGAGCCCAAGATCACCCGAAATGCTCCGGCAGGCCTGGCCGACATCACCATCCAGGTCGAGCAGGGGCGGCGCAGCTACGTCGAGCGCATCGAGATTCACGGCAATACGAACACCCGGGACGACGTCATCCGCCGCGAATTCGATATCGGTGAAGGCGACGCCTACAACAGGACGCTGGTCGATCGCGCCGAGCGGCGCCTGCGCAGCCTGAACTATTTCACGACCGTCAAAATCACCACGCGGCCGGGATCGACGCGGGATCGTATCGTGCTGGACGTCGAAGCCGTTGACCAGGCCACCGGCGACTTCAACGTGTCCGGCGGCTATTCCTCGACGGACGGACTGCTCGCCGAGGTCAAGATTGGCGACCGCAACGTGCTTGGCACAGGCAACACGGCGCAGGCGAAATTCACCTACGGCCAGTTCGCGCGCGGCGCCACCCTGTCCTTCACGTCGCCCTATGCGCTGGGCCGGACAACACCCGGCCTGGAATTGTTCGCACGCCAGAACATGGTGAGCAACTTCCAGGCGTTCGGCAGCAATACCTATGGCGGCGCTCTCACTCTGGGCATGCCGGTCAGCGAGCAGACCGCCATGCTGTGGCGCTACTCGCTCTACGACCAGAAGGTGGTGCTCGCGCCTGGGATCTCGCCGGCGGCGGCTTCGTTGCCGGTGCGACAGGCGGTCAATGCGGGACGGCAGACCGTGTCCTCGCTCGGCAATACGATCACCACCAGCACGCTCGACAACAACAAGTTTCCCACCAGCGGTATCCGGTCACAACTGACGCAGGATCTCGCCGGCCTCGGCGGCGACGTGCGCTTTTTGCGGACGACCGGAGACGTCCGCTACTACCGCGCCGTCAATCGGGACTTGACCGCGATGGTGCGCGCCCAGGGCGGCTACATCACCGGATGGGGCGGCCAGCAGGCGCCGCTTCTCAATAGCTTCTTCGGCGGCCCCACCATGGTGCGCGGCTTCGCGCCCGGCGGCTTCGGTCCGCGCGATCTCACGCCGGGATCGACGCGCGACAATGTCGGCGGCAGCATGTATTGGGCGACCACCGCGGAGCTGCAGGGCAACATTCCCGGCCTGCCGCAGGAGTACGGCCTGCGGGCATCCGCCTTCGTCGATACCGGCACCGTGTTCGGCTATCGCGGACCAATGCAGAACGCGCAGGTCGCGAACCGGAACGTGCTGCGGTCATCGGTCGGCGTGGGCATGACCTGGGCCTCGCCGTTCGGGCCGCTCACGGTCGATTATGCGGTTCCGATCAGCAAGGCGCCCTACGACGTGGCGCAGCCGTTCCGCTTCAGCGCCGGCGGCTTCTAGGCGAAACGCCGGCGCCCGGACGGGCCTCATCGCCGCAGCATCCGTTCAGTACGGATGGTAGTAGTGAACGCGCGGCCCATAATATGGGTGGCCGTAGTACGGATGGCCGTAATAGGGCTGCGGTGCATAGTACACCCTCGGCTGCCCGTAGTAGCCGGGTCCCGCATAGTACCCCGGCCCATAGTAGTAGTCGTCGTCGTGCTGATGCGCGGCAATCGCGCCGATCGTACCGATCATCGCGCCCATGATGGCAAGGCCGGCGGCGGAGTTGCCCCGGTAGACACGACGATGGCGTCGACGCGCGCTCAGATCCGTGACGTCGCTCGAAGCCACCTTGGCGACCGCTGCCTTGCTGGCCGGGCCAGCCCCCCGCGCGGCGGCCGGCACCGGCTCGGCCGCTGTGAAGGCGATCGCCGCGACAGCTGCAAGCGCGGCCTTGCCGCCGGATGAACGGAACAGATAGTTACCTGTGAACATGGCATCCCCCGTCACTTCGCGCGTCTCTGATACGACAAGCCGAAGCAGGCAGCTTGACCTGCGTCAACAAGGGCTTCAACCCGGGACGAACAGCTTTTCGTTTGCACATGAGAGTGCTTAGACTCGGCTCGCGCCACCTGGTTCAAATCTTCGCCGCAATTATTTCAAGCGCTTTCCGCGAACCGAAAGCCACCTGCAGACCACCAAAGCCTGCGCGCTCAGCGACGACGATATGATGACGAGCAGGAGACCTCATGACTTCATTGACCCGCCCCATGTTCGGCGCTCTCGCCATGCTGGCGTTGACTGCGTCCGCCGCGCTGGCCGAGGAGGCCAAGACGTCCTTGTTCAAGGTGGTGACGGTCAAGGACGAGATCGTCATCGGGTTGACGGCCGACGAGATGAAGACGATCGGCGGCAATGATGCCGGTGCGATCGCGCACGCGCTGTCCCAGAAGGGCGATCTCACGGCCTGGCAGTACAATGTCCATCGTGGACCAAATGGCGAGCTGCAGATGGCTCCGTCGGCCAAGATCGCCCTGCTCGCCCATGCGTCGCTGCGGGTCGAGCCCTACAGCACGACGTACACCGTCGCGCCGCATCCCTGAACGCCGGACACCTCGACGGAGGAGGCGACCGGCGCTCGCTGCGCTGGTTGGAGATGCCTTTAGGTTTCGCGCCGCGGGCTCGATCGCGGCGTTTGCCCAGGCCGGAGCGCCGTGCGCTCCGTCGCAAGACCGTATACCACCGCCAGCCGGTCCAGGCACTCCTTGAAGCGGCGGGCGAAATAGTCGTTCCAGCGTTGGCTGGCCAGCCCGCGCTTGTGCCCGACCTGCTCCATGGTCAGACCTTGCACCAGAACGTCATGGGTGATGGCGGCCCCATCAGCGCCAAGCTCGCGCTCGGCGCGATTGAGACGCAGGACCGCCTGCCGCTGCGCTTCAGTGACCGGCTCGCGTCCGCGCGCGCCATCGACATGGTCGCGCGACGGGTCGATCGCCTGCGGCCCGCGCTCGGCCCGCTCCCAGTCGTTCTGAAACGCACGTCCGGCCTGGTACTGGGCGTCGTCGAGCTGCTTGTGCGCGTGCAGCCGTCCCAGCGGATCGCCGCGCACGGAGCGCAGCGCGACGATTTTTTCACCCGGTTCGAGCGCGAGGGGATCGTCGATTTCGACCGGAACGACATCCGCGTTCCGCGGCAGCTGGGCTGCCCGGCGGTCGTGCGTCTTGGCCATACGAATGGATTTGCTGCGTCGAGGGCGCGCCATGTCTCGTCTCCGGAACTGTGAAGGAAATCAGGTCTGTGGCAGGGACTGCGTCTCAGACCGCGTCTCACGCGGCGGCGACGAGCCGCAGGGTCAGAGGGCCCGTCGGCCGGTCGGTCGCCGGCTCGGCGGGCTCACGCGTGAGATGAAAATGCGGCGTGCAATAGCAGGAGCCGGGCTGGCGAGGATGACCGCAGAAGGTGATGGGATCATCATCGCGGTCGCCGCCATAGGGGTAGCGGCAATCGCCGGGCTCGAGCTGGTCGAGCGACAGCAGCCGCGGGCTGATGCCGACCGAGCGCAGCTTGACCCGGGTCTTGCGCTGCGGCGCCGACACCGGCCGGTCCGGGGCCTCGGCGCGTCGATGGCGGGTTCCCGACGCCGCCGACATCGGCCGGGCTTCGGAGCGAGCGATTCTGGGGGCTGCCGGCGCGACGAGACCGAGCCGCTTGCCGCGGCCGAGCGTCGCATTACGGGTATAGGCCGTACCGAACTGCGCATTGAGCGCCCGGGCGATCTCGGCGTAGGAGAGCCCCCTGGCATGGAGCTCGCGGAGCGCGCTGGAATGTGAATCGGGCCAATCGGTGGACTGCATTCTTGCCTCTTTCTTCTGGATTTCGACCGCCGGCTCTTGCATGCCGGCTTAATTTCCGTTATTCCGAAGGAAAAGTCAAGCTTGAGTTCTGATAAATCGAAACGTATAATCCTTTCCGAGATTCGCAAAAGGGGTCAATGCCATGTTGGACGTCGCCATGATCGAGCGTGCACTCGAGAAGCCGGGAAAAACGAAGGGAGGGCTGGCCCGCGCCATGGGCGTGCGGCCCGGCGCCGTCTCCGAGATCCTCGGAGGCCAGCGCCTGATCAAGGCCGCCGAAATCCCGCTGATCACCGAATATCTGGAGCTGAACTCCGTTCCGATCATGGGCCGGGTCGGCGCCGGCTCGGTGATCGAGCCCGATTTCGAGCAGGTGCCGCTCGAAGGCATGGGCGAGGTCGCCCTGCCGTTCCCGATCTCCGAGGAGACCATCGCCTTCGAGGTCATGGGCGATTCGATGCTGCCGAAATATGAGAATGGCGACGTCATCGTCGTCTATCGCGAACAGCGCCATCCGCTGTCGAGCTTCTACGGCGAGGAGGCCGTGGTGCGCCTCAAGTCCGGCGAGCGCTATCTGAAGACGATCGAGCGCGGCAAATCGCCGTCCGTGGTCAATCTGAAGAGCTTCAACGCCAAGCCGATCGTCGGCGTCAAGCTGGACTGGATCGGCGAGATCTTCGTGACCCTGCCGCGCGGCCAGATCTCGCGGATCCGCGCCAAGGCGGCCGCCAAGTCACGCGCCCGCGCGGCGAACAAGGAACGTTGAGAAAGAATGCGCGAGGAGGACCTCGGGCCTCCTCGCGCGCGGTGCCTGAGACGGCAAGACGATTCGCCTTGACATTTTCTTATTTTCAGAAATAATGCAGCGGCCGATTTGGTCCGGAGGCGAACTGGCGCTTCATGCAGTATTTCGTCGTGATGATCGACTATGGCCGCCGCGGGCGCGAGGCCGTCGTCGATCCTGAACTGACCCGGCGCGACGTCGTCGCGCGGGTCGCGTCGGGAGAGTATTCGAACATTAGCTTCATTCACGAGATCGTCGGCCACTCGGTCGCGGACATCACGCGCGACGTCATGTCCGAAGCCGCAGTGCCGGAGATCGACGGGCAAGACGCCGATCTGCAGGCGGCCCGGTTCGACCACCTGCGCGATCTGCGCAAGCACGAGCAGGTCTGATCGAAGGACGTCCCTCCGCGCGAACGGGCGGGGGCGGCTTCATCAGGCGACGCCTTGCGGACGCCCCGCTGTGAGCTCAGACGAGCAGGACAGTGGATCCCGTCGTCTTCCGCCCGGCGAGATCGGCGTGGGCGCTGGCGGCTTCCTTGAGAGGATAGGTCTGGTTGACCTCGATTTTCACCGCGCCCGACTTGACGACATCGAACAGCTCATTGGCCATCGCCACCAGGCTCTCGCGCTTGGCCGCATAGGTGAACAGCGTCGGCCGCGTCACGAACAGCGAGCCCTTCTGGGCGAGGAGCCCGAGATTGAGCGGATCGACCGTGCCGGAGGACTGACCGAACAGCACCGCATATCCGAGCGGCGCAAGACAATCGAGCGACTTCAGGAACGTATCCTTGCCGACGGAATCATACACCACCGGCACCTTTTTGCCGCCCGTGATCTCGTTCACGCGCGCGACGAAGTCCTCCCGCGTATAGACGATGGTGTGGTCGCAACCATGCGCCCTCGCCTGCTCCGCCTTCTCGTCGCTCGACACGGTGCCGATGACGGTCACGCCGAGATGCTTGGCCCACTGGCTGAGGATCAGGCCGACGCCGCCCGCGGCGGCGTGCAGCAGAATGGTGTCGCCCGCCTTGACGCGGTAGGTCTGCCGGATCAGGTACTGGGCGGTCAGCCCCTTCAGCATCATCGCTGCCGCGGTCTTGTCGTCGATCTCGTCGGGCAGCTTGAGCAGTTGCGCAGCCGGGATCAGCCGCGCCTCCGAATAGGCGCCGAGCGGCGACGAGCCATAGGCGACCCGGTCCCCCACCTTGAGATCGGTGACGCCCTCGCCCAGTTCCTCGATCACGCCGGCCCCTTCGCTGCCGAGGCCGCTTGGCAGCTGGACCGGATAGAGCCCGGAGCGATTGTAGATGTCGATGAAGTTCAGGCCGACCGCGGTTTGACGGATTCGCGCTTCGCCGACACCGGGCTTGCCGACCTCGACCTGCTCCCAGGTCAGGACCTCTGGGCCGCCGGTCTTGTGGAAACGAATGGCGTGGGTCATCTGCTGTCCATCCTCCCTTGTCGAATTGCGCTTGTGCAACTGCGCGCTCTCGCGCCCTCGGCTGCACCGCCGAAGTTTGAATCCGTAGCCGCAGTCGGTTCGGTTTGGCAATCGGCTTTGCTGCGCCTGCGCGGCAGCCGAGGAACCACGCTCGCCGTTCCAGCGTTCTCCGGCGAATGCGGAGGACAGGCTGATGCCGCCGAAAAGACGCAGCGCCGTGGCCAAGCCGGCCATCCTGATCGAGCTTGCCTGCCACACCTTCATGGGCGCCGCGCTGGGGCTCGGCTTCGCCTTCGCGCTGACCCAGCTGGACGCCTTCGGCATCTCGACGCTGATCGAGCACAGCCTCGACCCGCACATCACCTTCATGATCTTCGTCGGTGTGCTGACGTTGTCCTTCACGGTCGGCGCCACGCTGACCGGCTTCGTCTTCACGATGATGGAGGAGCGATAGTCCGCCAGCCTCGCCCCGACTTCATCATCTGTCATATGCGCGTCGTGCGAACGATGCACATGGAGGGCAGCGGCGACCCGCGCGGGGGGTGACGGAATGACCGGACTGTTTCGCGCAAAAGCTCTGCTTGTCCGGGACGCAGGTCCGAGGCCGCGCGCGTCCGCACGACCGAGTGAGCCGTTCCCATGAGCGGCTGGCTGTTCCTGCTCGCAGCCGGTCTGCTCGAGATTCTCTGGGCGCTCGGCCTCAAGCATTCCGATGGTCTGACACGGTTCTGGCCCACCGTCGCCACCGTGATCGCGATCCTGCTCAGCTTCGGGATGATGTCGCTGGCGCTGCGCTCACTGCCGTTTGGCACCGCCTACGCGGTATGGACCGGGATCGGCGCGGCCGGCAGCATCCTTGTCGGCATGGCCCTCTACAGCGAGCCGGCCGATCCGATGCGGCTGTTCTGCCTGACGCTGATCATCACCGGCATGGTTGGACTGAAGCTGAACTCGCCGGCCTGATTCCGCCACTGGCTTCCGATGCGAGCGAAACAACTCCACACCGCCGAACAGGAAGAGCGCAAGCAGGAACGGCAGCAGGTGATAGAGAACACGAAAGATCAACAGCGCCGCGAGCAGCCGCTCCTGATCCGCGCCGGCGAGCCCTAGCAGGATTGTCGCGTCGAACAGCCCGATCCCGGCGGGCGCGTGACTGGCGAAGCCGAGCAAGGTCGCCGCGATGAACACCGCCATGAGCCTGACGACGCCGATGTCCAGTTCGGCCGGGATGAGCACATACATCGCGAGCGCCGCGCTGCTCAACTCGAACACTCCGACCAGGATCTGCAGCAGCACCGCCGGACCGGATGGGAGACGAACCGGCCAACGCCGGCTGCGCCGGCCCGGCCAGCTCCAGATCACGAAGACGAACACGGCGCAAAGCAGCGCGGCTGCCATGCCCCGGTTGAGCGCGGGCGGCCAATACTCCACCCATCCGAACGCATCCGGATCGATCATCAGGCTCAGGCCGAGCGCGGTGAGATTGCCGAGCCAGAAGGTCAGGCCGGTCAGGAAGCTGATATTGGCGATGTCGATCGCGCGGAGCCGGTAAGGCGCGTAGATCCTGTAGCGAACCAGCGGCGAGATCAGCGCGACCGCGCCTATTCCATGCGCGATCGGATAGCTCGTGAAGCTGCCGATCGCCGCAGCGCGATAGGGAATATCGTGACGGCCGATGGTGCGCAGCGCGAACAGATCATACAGGGTCAAGCTCGCATAGGAGAACACGACCAGCGCCAGCGCGATCGCGATCAGATGCTTGTCCGTCGCCTGGGCGATCGACAGCACATGCGAGATATCGAGCTTCTTGACAGCGCGCGTCAGCACATACACCGCCAGGCACGCGATCGAGAGGCTCAGCGCAAGACCTCCGAGGCCGCGCAACCAGGTTCTGCGGTTCGCCTGCGGCAGCGGGGCGTCGTTCAAGTCAGCCATTCGACGCGTTTTCGAGTCACGGATGCGCACCGGCCGATTCGAGCTGGACGATGGCGCCGTTTGACACACGCATGTGACAGTGGCGTTACCGCTCCTCCACGAACCCTTGCCTTAATGTTCGGTTAACCCGCGACCATTGTTCACCGCTAACAACACGTCGGCGTCCATGCGGCACCGCAGATTCGAGATCATTCAAATTTGAATTAATTCGCCGCCGCTTCCGGCGTAATGAAACCGCCGTAGCACTACGGATGCATGAAGGTCGCATCTTCGTCACGCTGACTTTCTAAGACGAAGGCTGGACGGCAACATTCGAGGCCCCATGAACGCAGATGTCGAACACGAGCTCACGCCGGATCAATGGGAGACGCTGAAGGCGCTTCGCATTCCCGCGCGTGACCGCCGGCGGCTGAACGGCATGATCGTCGAACAGCTGACTGTCCTCGGCCTGGCGCACATCAGCAACGGCGCCGCGACGCTCACCGTTGACGGGCGCAAGACTCTCGTCAGGGGGTCATCGCGCCTGCTCGACGTCGCAGCCTGAACATTCCAGCCGAATTGCTCCGGCGCGCGCCGCGCCGGATTCACCACATGGATTGGCGCGCACGCTCGGGCCACTCGCGGTCATATGCGGCCCCGTCGATATCGGCCGTCATTGCCGCCAGGATCTGACCGGGCGTGGGCAACTCTCGTGCATCTACCCGCTTGTCCGGGTTCCAAAGATCGGCACGGACGATGGCCCGCGCGCACTGGAAGTAGATTTCCTCCACGGTCATGACGAGCACGGACCGCGGCAGCTTGCCTTCCATGCGGAAGGATTCCAGCAGCTCCGGCGCCGTCGACAGATGACCATGACCGTTCACGCGCAACGTGTTGCCGGATCCCGGAATCAGGAACAGAAGGCCGATCCGCGGATCGCGAACGATGTTGCGCAGTGAATCGACCCGGTTGTTGCCGCGGCGATCCGGCATCATCAGCGTCTTGTCGTCGTGAATGCGGATGAAGCCGGGCAGATCGCCGCGCGGCGAGCAGTCGAGCCCCTCGGGACCGCAGGTCGCGAGCGCAACGAACGGCGATTTCTCGATCATCACCCGATAGTGCGGCGTGACGCGATCAGCGACCTTCGCCGTCGAGGCCAACCCGGTTTTGCCATAGATCGCCTCGAGCTGTTCAATCGTGGTGATGATCGACATGGCTGCTTCCCTCGTTAGCTATGATCGGCGCTCCGTCACTCCGCCGCTTGATGATCTCGGCCAGGCGGCGGCCGTGCGGCTCGGGATCACCGACATTGACGATCGTGACATCCGCTGCCACGTCGTCGTCGCTCACGGCACGGTGGAGACGCTCGCCGATGTCGCCGTCACTCGCACGATGCCGCTTGCCGAGACGCTCGGCGAGAACGTCGGCCGGCGCGGTGATGACGACGACGATGACATGAGCATAGTCGCGACGCGCTGCTTGAATCACCGTGCGGGAGACATTCACGACGACGGTTCGGCCGGCCAGGATGTCGTCGTTGATCGAGCGCGGCACACCGTAGCCGTGGCCGTGGGCATCCCAATGCAGCGCGAAATCGCCGGCGGCGAGCGCTTCGCGAAAGCCGGCTTTGCTCATTTCCAGATTGTCTTCGAAAGCGGAGGATTCGCGCGTGACGACCCGCCGCGGAAAGACGACGCGGTCATCGACGGCGCATTCGCGGCGCGCGACATTGAGCAACGTATCCTTGCCCGCGCCGCTCGGCCCAACCACGAGGACCAGGTGCCCCGGACCGAGCCTCTCTCGCAGATCCAGCGATGCAGCCCGCACCTCGCTCATGCCACCCGAATTCCTTCCCGCCAGACGCTGCGCACGACGGGCACCTGGCCGGCAATGTGAACGCGGATCAGGTCCGCGCGCTTGCCCGCGGCGATCTCGCCACGGTCGTTCAGCCCGACCGCATCGGCCGGCGCCTTCGTCACGGTCCGCACGGCTGCGGCCAGATCGATCGACGGGACGCGCTCGGGCAATTGCAGCGCGCCCATCAGGAGGCTCGATGGCACGTAGTCCGAGGACAGGATGTCCAGCAATCCCTCGCGGGCGAGATCAACCGCGGCGATGTTGCCCGAGTGCGAGCCGCCGCGAACCACATTCGGCGCCCCCATCAGGATGCTGATGCCCGCGTCATGCAGGCCGCGCGCCGCCTCGATCGTGGTCGGAAATTCGGCGACCGCGATGCCGTCCTTGATCGCGTCGGCGACGTTCTCCTCGGTGGTGTCGTCATGGCTCGCAAGCGGCACGCCGTGCGCCTTGGCCAGCGCGACGATGTCCCGCATGTTCGGCGCCGCATAGGCCTGCTGATAGGCGAAACGTCGCGCAAACATGACGTCGAGCTCGGCATCGGTCTTGCCGCCGCTCTTGCCGCGGTAGTAGTCGCGGAGCTTGCCCTCGTCGCGAAACTGACGCTGCCCCGGCGTATGGTCCATCAGCGACATCAGCCGCACGTCGGAACGCCCGGCCAGCTGACGCGCTTCCTCGACCACGGTCGGCATCGGCACCTCGCAGCGCAAATGCAGGAAGTGACTCGTGCGCAGCAGCCCGCCATCACGTGCGGTCGCGATGGCATCGGCAAGCACGTTGGCCTGACCATCCACGCCCTCGGCGCCCTCCTCGCTCCACACCCGCAGCGAGTCCAGCACGGTCGTGATCCCGGCTGTCGCAAGCTGACCGTCGTAGGAGATCACGGCCGCCACGGGATCCCAATAGACCTTCGGACGCGGCACGAAATGCGCTTCAAGATGATCGGTGTGCAACTCGACCAGGCCGGGCATCAGCAGGTCGCCGCAGGCATCCAGGCTTCCCGCGGGAGAGGCGCCCTCGCCGAGTTCGACGATGCGGCCGTCGGCGATCGTCACCCACCCCTGCTCGATCACCTGGTCGGCCAGCACCAGCTTCGCGTTGCCTATCACGATGTCGGACATGTTCGCGCTCATCTGCAATCCATCACCTCTCAGGCGGCCGCTGCGAATGTCGTGACGTCGACCGTGCGATCCGCGATCTGCGCGCGGATCTCGTCATCATGGACGATCGCCAGCATCGCCACGCCCTGTTGCTTCTTCCCCGCGATCAGATCGACCACGACGGCACGGTTCGCCGCATCGAGCGAGGCAGTCGGCTCATCCAGCAGCAGGACAGGCAGGTTGGAAATGAAGCCGCGCGCGATGTTGACGCGCTGCTGCTCGCCGCCGGAGAAGGTCGACGGCGGCAGCGACCACAGCCGCTCTGGAATGTTCAGCCGGCCGAGCAGCTCACCCGCCCGTGCCCGCGCCTCGTCGCGCGACAGCCCAGCCGTCAGCAGCGGTTCGGCAACGACATCGAGCGCCGCCACGCGCGGCACCGCGCGCAGGAACTGGCTGACATAGCCGATGGTCAGGCGCCTGGCGTTGAGGACCTGACGCGGCTCGGCACTGGCGAGATCGGCCATCTCGCCCTGATGCCGGACCGCGATACGGCCGGCGTCGCAGCGATAGTTGCCGAAGATCATCTTCAGGATCGACGACTTGCCCGCGCCCGACGGACCCGACAGGACCACGCATTCGCCTGACATCACCTGGAACGAGACGCCGCGCACCACGGGAAGCGAAATGCCGCCCTGCAGATGCATGGTGAAGGTCTTCTCGGCCTTTTCGATATCGATCATCACGGTCATTGCGGTCTGGCTCATGGCGGCAGGATCGAGGAGACGAGAAGCTGCGTGTAAGGCTCGCGCGGATCGTCGAGCACCTGGTCGGTGAGGCCGGTCTCGATCACCCGCCCCTCCTTCATGACCATCACACGATGGGACAACAGCCGCGCGACCGCAAGATCATGCGTCACGACGATCGCCGCGAGGCCGAGTTCGTTGACGAGGCTGCGCATCAGGTCGAGCAGGCGCGCCTGCACCGACACGTCGAGCCCGCCGGTCGGCTCGTCCATGAACACGAGCCGCGGCTCGGTCACCAGATTGCGCGCGATCTGCAGCCGCTGCCGCATGCCGCCCGAATAGGTGCGCGGCGCGTCATCGATTCGCGCGACGTCGATCTCGACGCGTTCGAGCCAGGACGATGCGGTCTGACGGATCCGCCCGTAATTGTTCCAGCCCACCGCCATCAGCCGCTCGCCGACATTGGCGCCGGCAGAGACCGCCATGCGCAGGCCCTGCGCAGGATCCTGATGCACGTAGCCCCAATCGGTCCGGAACAGGAAGCGGCGCTCGGCCTCGCCAAGCTCGGCGAGATCACGCAGCACACCGTCACGCATCCGGTAGGACACGCGCCCCGCGCTCGGCGCAAGCTGCGCCGACAGCATCTGCAGCAGCGTCGACTTGCCCGAACCGGATTCGCCGACGATGGCGAGCACCTCGCCCGGATAGAGCACGAAGGACACGTCGCGGCAGGCGGCGAGACGGCCATAGCTCTTGGCAAGCCCCTCGGCGACCAGCAGCGGCTGGTCGGATGCGCCGATCATCTCAGCCATGAGCGGTCTCCTTGTGCGGAGCGGCGCTCTGGACGCCGCGATGCCCCGCGGCCTGCCGGCCCTCGCAATAGTCGGTATCGGAGCAGACGAACATGCGGCTGCCTTTGTCGTCGGTCACGATCTCGTCGAGATAGGAATCCTCCGCGCCGCACAGCGCGCAGGGCGCATCGAACTTGTAGCGGGTGAACGGGTGGTCCTCGAAATCGAGCGAGACGACCGGCGTGTACGGCGGAATGGCATAGATCCGCTTCTCGCGGCCCGCGCCGAACAATTGCAGCGCCGGACAATTGTCCATCTTGGGGTTGTCGAATTTCGGCGTCGGCGACGGATCCATCACGTAGCGCGCATTGACCTTGACCGGATATGCATAGGAGGTGGCGATATGGCCGAAGCGCGCGATGTCCTCATACAGCTTGACGTGCATCAGGCCATATTCGGCCAGCGCATGCATGCGCCGCGTCTCGGTCTCGCGCGGCTCGAGGAAGCGCAGCGGCTCCGGAATCGGCACCTGATAGACCAGCACCTGCCCGTCGCGCAGCGGCGCCTCGGGAATGCGATGCCGGGTCTGGATCACGGTCGCGGCTTCCGTCGAGGTCGTGGTCTCGACCCCCGCCGTCTTGGCGAAGAACTTGCGGATCGAGATCGCATTCGTCGTGTCGTCCGACCCCTGGTCGATGACCTTGAGCACATCAGCGGGTCCCAGAATGGCGGCGGTGACCTGCACGCCGCCGGTGCCCCAGCCATAGGGCATCGGCATCTCGCGGCTTGCGAAGGGCACCTGATAGCCGGGGATCGCGATCGCCTTCAGGATCGCACGGCGGATCATGCGCTTGGTCTGCTCGTCCAGATAGGCGAAATTGTAGGTCGGCGCGTTCATTCCGCGGCCTCCTTCATGGCCGGAGCCGCATGGGCGTCCGCGAACTCCTGACGCAGCTTGCGCAACAGGCCAAGCTCGGACTGGAAATCGACATAGTGCGGCAGCTTCAGATGCTCGACGAAGCCGGTCGCCTGCACATTGTCGGAATGAGACAGCACGAATTCCTCGTCCTGCGCCGGCGCGATCACGTCCTCACCCAGTTCACGCGCGCGCAGGGCGCGGTCGACCAGCGCCATCGACATCGTCTTGCGTTCGCTCTGGCCGAAAGCGAGGCCGTAGCCGCGGGTGAAGCATGGCGGCTCGGTGGCCGAGCCCTTGAACTGATTGACCATCTGACACTCGGTCAGCTCGATGGAGCCGAGCGGCACGGCAAAGCCGACCTCCTCGGCGAAGAACTCGACCTCGACCTCGCCGAAGCGAATCTCGCCGGCGAACGGATGGTTGCGGCCGTAGCCGCGCTGCGTCGAATAGCCAAGCGCAAGCAGAAAGCCTTCGTCACCACGCGCGAGATTCTGCAGCCGCAGATCGCGCCCCGCCGGAAAGCCGAGGGGATCACGCGTCAGGTCCCCAACGGGAGCGCCGGCTTCCGCCTGCGGCGACGGCTCGATGAGACCATCCTGGCCAAGAATGTCGGTCACTCGCGGCGTCGGCGCAGTCGAGGCCTCGGCCATCGCAGGGGACTCGGGATCGGCCCCTTTCGCAAGCTGCGGATCGAGCAGGCGGTGCGTGTAGTCGAAGGTCGGGCCGAGCACCTGCCCGCCCGGGATGTCCTTGAACGTCGACGATACCCGCCGCTGCACCCGCATCGCACCGGTATCGACCGGCTCACTCGCACCGAAGCGCGGCAATGTCGCCCTGAAGGCGCGCACCAGGAAGATCGCCTCGATCAGATCGCCGCGGGCCTGCTTGATGGCCAGCGCGGCGAGCTCGCGATCATACAGCGAGCCCTCGCTCATCACGCGATCGACGGCGAGGCCGAGTTGCTCGGAAATCTGCGCCAGCGACAGATCCGGCACATTGCGATCGCCGCGACGCTCATGCGCCAGCAGCCGATGCGCATTCTCGATGGCGCGCTCGCCACCCTTGACGGCGACATACATGCCTCAACCTCCTGCGGCGACGAGCCGCGCCGTGCGCGGGATGGCAACGATCGACGAACCGTCGACCAGCACCACATCGATTCCGCGCGGAAACAGTCTCTCATTGATCGACAGCCGCTCGAACAGATCGGCCGGCGCGATCGACGCGGCGAATGTCGCCGTTCCGTCGATGCCCGGGCCGCGCAACTGAAAGGTCCGGCCAGCGGACAGGCTCGCCACCTGCAGGATCAACGTCGTCGAACGGTCGGGATATTCGGCGGAACCTAGCGCGAATGAGCTGAAATCAGGCAGCGTGTCGGGCGCGGCCACCAGCGCGAAGCTCGCGTGCGAGGGCTTGCCAGTGATCGGCGCCCCCGTGTGAAATTTGAGCCAGGCACCGACCTCCGCGGCTGCGGCCAACGGCGCATCGAGCCAGATCGGGGTGTCGTGATCGAACAGCGTCAACGCGATCGCGGCGGTACCGTGCATCAAGCATGCAGGCCGCCCCACAGGAGCCTCGATGTGTCGCACGCTGCCAGGCCGCGCCATGGCTTCCATCACCGTGCGGAACGTCGACTGCGCTGCCAGAACCTTGTCGGAAAACCCGGGCTGAAGCTCGGACGTCACAATGGCCATCAGCCTTCTCCTCGGACCATCGTGTAGAAGTCGACGCGCGTCGCCGCAGCCTCCTGGGCCTGGCGCCGGCGGTCTTCCTGCAGTTGCGCCTGCAGCGGGGCGACCACTTGCGTGAGGACGCCTTGAGCATGGGCCTGCGATTGAATCATCGCGTCGCAGAGCGCGATCAGCCGCGCCTTGCCGCCATCGCGCCCGAGCACGTAGCCGAAGCCGACCTCGCCGCTCCCGAGCCGAACCGCCGCACGCGACACCGTCGCCTCACCGAGATTGAACGGAGCGCCATCGCCACCGACCCGGCCGCGCAGCATGACGAGACCGTTCTCCGCCGCGCGCAGATCCTGATGATCCGGCAGCCCAAGGCCTTCCAGCCTGGCTGCGATATCCGCATGCGAGGCGTGTGAGAGGACCTGCATCGCCGTCCTGCGCCGCTCCTGCATCGTTTTGGCGTCCATCTCCATCCGCTCTTGCCGTCGTGAAGTTGTCTATGATACTAGACAACTTCGTAACGGGACGCCATGACTGTTTGATGACATGGACGTGATTTTCGCGACCCGAAGGGCGGAGAACCGGGGATGAGCATGCAGGACGCTCCTTCGGGCGTCGCGTTGTGGCGGCGCGTGGCCGACGGGATCGAGCGCGACATCGCCGGCGGCCGCTTCGCGCCCGGGACGCGCCTGCCGGGCGAGACCGAAATCGCCGAGACATACCGCGTCAACCGCCACACGGTGCGGCGTGCGCTCGCGACGCTCGCGGAACGCGGCCTGGTGCGGGCCGAGCGCGGCAGCGGCACCTATGTCGAGGCCCCGCGGCTGTCCTATCCGCTGCGATCGCGCACGCGCTTTTCCGAGATCGTCGGCGCCGGCGGCCGCGAACCGCGTGGACAAATGTTGGCCGCCGGCGAAGAGCCGGCGACGCGCGATCTTGCGCGCGTGCTCGGCGTGAAGGCCGGCGCAGCGCTGACGCGCATCGACGCGCTGCGCTTTGCCGACAAGACACCGATCTGCGTGAGCACGTCATGGCTGTCGACTGAGCGGTTTCCCGACGCCGGCTCGATCTTCGCCTCGGCCCGTTCGATGACGGCGCTGCTCGCGCATTTCGGCATTCGCGACTATCGCCGCGGATCGACCCGCATCACCGCCGACATCGCCGATGCGAGCGATGCGGCACGCCTGGATCTCGCGCTGGGCCGCCCCGTGCTCGTGGTCGACAGCACCGACATCGACGCCGACGGGACGCCGCTCGTCGTCAAGCGCTCACGCTTCGCCGCGGAGCGCGTGACCTTCGAGGTGGAGAGCTAGACGCGACGGTGGGTCTGCGGCTCAGTCGATCAGAGAGCCATCCGGATTGAAGAAGGGATGCGGTCCGTCGAACGCACCGATCGGCACCTGATGCGTCACGAGGATGCCGAAGCCTGCGCCTGGAAACCAAACGTGCAAGTGGAAGGCGGGCGGCTCGACCCGGAAGGATGGCGGTTGCAGCTCGGCGAGATCAAGCGCGACGGCGTGGTTCGGCGCGGGACAGATCATGCAGGGAATGCCGGCGAACCGGGTTAGCGTGGCACGATGCACGTGGCCGCAGCCGATCAACTGCAGCCGCGGGTGACGCGCAACGACCGCGGCGAGTTCGTCGGCATTGAGCAGGTTCTGCCGGTCCATGTGCCAGATGCCGGTGGCGAACGGCGGATGATGCAAAAACATCAGCGCCGGCTTGTCGGGACGCGCGGACAGCGTGTCGTCGAGCCAATCGAGCGTTGCCCTTTCGAGTTCGCCATGCGGATGACCGGGCACGCTGGAATCGAGCAGCAGCAGATCGAGCTCCGGCAGCTCGACATGCCGGTTGAGCGGACCGGGCCTGCCAGCACCGAAATGATCCGGGAATGCGGCTCGCATCAGTTCGCGTGAATCATGATTGCCGGGCACCGCGACGAAGGGAATCGTCAGCTCGGCCAGCAATCCCTTGAGATGCTCGTACTCGGCCGACGACGGCGTGTCGGCGAGATCGCCGGAGATCACGACGAGATCAGGCTTCGGCGCGAGCCGGTTGAGCTCCGCAATGCAATGCGCCAGCGCCTGCGCGGTATCGACGCGGCGATAAGCGAGCCGCCCGGGCGCCTTGATGTGCAGGTCGGAGATCTGGGCGATGGTGACGGGACGCGTGCTCATGCCGTTCGGCCTTCCTCTGGCAGCAGACGAATGGAGTTCGGCGCGATCGACAGTCCGACGCGCTCCCCTGCTCCGACCCTGATCGTGTTCGGCGCGTCCACCGTCAATGCGACGGATGCGGCATCGCGCACGACGATGCGCTGGCGGTCGCCGGCGAAGCGAACGCTATCAACCACGCCGGTCAGGCACGAGGCCGACACGTCGGCAATCCCGATCGTCTCCGGGCGAACCATCGCGACAGCCTTCGCTTGCGAACCACCTTCGGCAACAGGCTGGCGGCCTCCGGGCAGCACGAGATGGCCGTCCGCGATCGGTGCCTCGATGATGTTGGCCGCGCCGACGAACTCCGCGACGAAGCGGCTGGCGGGCTCGAAATAGATCTCGCGCGGCGTCCCGACCTGCGCGATCGCGCCCTTGCGCATCACGACGATGCGGTCCCCAAGCTCCATCGCCTCGGCCTGGTCGTGGGTCACATAGATCGCGGTAATGCCGAGGGTGCGCAGCAGGCTGTTGAGCTCGCCGCGCAGCCGCTCGCGCAAGGCGGCGTCGAGCGCCGTGAGCGGCTCGTCGAGCAGCAGTACGCTCGGCCTGACGGCAACGGCGCGCGCGAGCGCGACGCGCTGGCGTTGTCCGCCCGACAGCTGATCGATGCGGCGGTCTTCGAGACCGGCCAGATTGGTCAGCGCCACCAGCTCGGCGACGCGCGCGGCGCGTTGCGCCCGCGAGACGCCGCGAATCTTGAGCCCATAGCCGATGTTCTCTGCGACAGACATATTGGGAAACAGCGCATAGGATTGGAACACCATGCCGACATTGCGCTTCTCGATCGGCTGCCTGGTCTGGTCCTTGCCGTCGAACAGCACGCGGCCGCCGGCGTCGGGCGTCTCGAGACCGGCGACGATCCGCAGCAAGGTGGTCTTGCCGCAACCGGACGGGCCGAGCAGCACCAGCGTTTCGCTCTGCGCGATGTCGAGCGTGGCGCGCGCGAGCGCGTTGGTGCCGTCTGCGAATGTCTTGCCGCAATTCTCAACCTTCAGCGCCGCGCCGTGACGGGTCATCGTGCTCACCTTGCACCTCCCCTTTCGCCGATCCACTGCATGGCGACCAGGAGCGGAATGATCAGGACGAAGAAAATCAGAGTATAGGCCGAGGCCACCTCGAGGCGCATCGACGCATAGGCGTCGGCGAGGCCGACCGGCAAGGTCTTGGTCAGCGGCGTGTGCAACATCCAGGTCAGGTTGAATTCTCCGAGCGAGAGCGTGACGACCATGAGGCTGCCGGCCAGGATTCCCGGCGCGGCATTGGGAACGATGACGTCGACGAAGCGGCGCCACGGCGAGGCGCCGACGGAGGCGGCGCCTTCGTCGAGCGATTTGACGTCGATGGTGGCGAACACGGCCATCACCGAGCGCACCATGAATGGCATCGTGAAGACGACGTGGCCAGCGAGGATGAACAGCCACGAGCGGCGGAAGCTGCCGAAGCCGCCATAGGTCAAGAGCAGCGCCAGCGCGATCGCAAGCCCGGGAATAGCGAGCGGCAAGGTGATGATCTCCTCGACCATCCGCGCGAGCCGTCCACCGCGGACATACAGCGCGTAAGCGGCGGGAACGCCGACCACGAGCGTGACGGCGAGCGTGCCGAGCGCAATCATGATCGACGCCAGGATCGTGCCGGCATAGAGCTCCCAGACCTGCACGACCCATTGCAGCGTCACGCCGGACTGGATCCCGCGGAAGTAGTTGACGGTGACCCCGGCCGCGATCGAGAGGCCGGCGGGCACGGCCAGGAACGCCGCGACGAGCAGCGTGAACAGGAACTGAAGCGTGAAGAGGATTCGGCTGCGCACGCGACTAGCCCGCCGCCGCGACAGAGGTACCGGCGAAGCTGCGCGCCAGCGCCAGGATCAGCCACGTCATCACCCCCAGCCCGACCGACAACGCCGCCGAGGTCGCGAGATTTCCCGCCAGAGTGAATTCTGTGTAGATCAGCATCGGCAGCACGTCGATGCTAGTCGCAAGCGTGAACGCCGTGCCGAACGCGCCCATGGCGGTGGCAAACGCGATCGCGCCCGAGGCGACCAGGGCCGGAGCAAGCGCCGGTAGCACTACGTCGCGCAGCACCGCCCATGGGCTCGCGCCGAGCGAGCGAGCCGCCTCCTCCAGGCCGGGATCGAGCTTCTGTGCCGCGGCCATGATGGTGAGAATGACCCTCGGAATGGAAAAGTAGAGATAGCCGAGGAAAAGCCCATAGATCGAATAAGCGAACACGATCTTGTCGCCGAGCACGCGCGAGGAAACGTCGCCGATGAGACCCTGGCGGCCGGCGAGCAGGATGATCATGAATCCGATCACGACGCCGGGAAAGGCGAGCGGGAACGTCAGGACGGCAACCAGGACGGCGCGTCCCGGAAAGCGATGGCGCTGCAGGAACAGGCCGGCGATGGTGGCAACGATCAATGTCGCGACCGTGGTCGCCGCAGCCAGCAGCACCGTATTCAGAAGCGTCGCGCGGTAACGCGGCTCCATGATGATCGCGAGATATTCGACCAGTCCGCGCGGTCCTTCGGCGCCCGCGATGAGAAGCCGGGCCATCGGCAGAAGAAAGAAGGCCGCGGTCACGGCGGCCAGCGGCAACAAGCAGGTCCAGACGAAGGATTTGTGCGACATGAGATCGGGCATGCCCCGCCGGATTTCGGCCCGGCGGGGCACAACGCTCCTTATCGGACTTCGGACAGATAGCGGTCGACGAAGCCCTTCTGCGCGGTCTCCATGTCGCCCCAGTTCACGCTCTTGGCGCGAGCGTAGTCGCTGTCCGGCAGGAACTTGGCCTTGACGGCTTCGGGCAGTTCGATCGGACGCGCCGGACGCAAATACGCGTTGGTCCAGATCGCCTGGCCCTTGTCCGAGAGCAGGTAGTCGATGACCTTCTTCGCCTTGTCCTTGTCGGGCGCGTTCTTCACCAGACCAACGACGTAGGGAAACACGACCGAGCCTTCGCAGGGAATGACGAACTCGAAATTGCCCTTCTCGGTGTACTTCGCGCGGTACGCATTGAAGTCGTAGTCGAACAGGATCGGGATTTCGCCCGAGACCACACGGGCATAGGATGTCTGCTTCGGCACGATCGGGTCGTTCTTGCGCAGGTCCTTGAAGAAGCTCAACCCCGGATCGAAGTTCGAGGGCGAGCCGCCGAGCGCGAGATTGACGGCGACGGCGCCGACATAGCCGACGGCCGCCGAGCTCGGATCGAGATAGCCGACCATGCCCTTGTAGTCGGGCTTGAGCAGATCCTTCCAGCACGCCGGCACAGGCTTGCCGCCGAGCGCGTCCTTGTTGACGAACAGGCCGAGCGTGCCGGAATGGATCGTGGTCCAGTATCCGTCGGCGTCCTTCAGACCGGCCGGGACCTGGTCCCAATTGACAGGCTTGTAGGCCTCGAGCGCATCCTGCGCCTTCGCCTTCATGCCGAAGGTCACGCCGAAATAGCCGATGTCACCGACCGGATTGGCCTTCTCGGCGAGAATCTGCGCCAGCGCCTGGCCGGAGTTCTTGTTGTCGTGCGGAATGTCATAGCCGAGATCGGTCTTGATCGCCTTGAGCATCGAGGCCCAGTCGGCCCACTCCGGCGGGCAATTGTAGCAGATGACGTCGGCGGCCTTGGCCTGCTGCGGCGGCGCCAGAACGATCAGCGCGACGAGCGCAAGAACGAGGCGGGTGACCTTCATGTGAATGAAACTCCGTATGTCCGACCAGGCGGCCGGTTCCGGAGCCCCATTACGGCCGGCACATGAAAGATTTGCGACACCGCGCAGGGGACACACAGGCATCCGCGCAGCCTGATCGTTCGCCTACGAATGACCGCAACCTTCGGATGCCGCTCCCGTCACGCGACGGCGCGACGTCCGATGATGGCGAAGCGCAGCTTGCTCGAGATCCAGTCGATTGCAGCCACGGCCACAAGGATCATCAGGATCAGGAACGACACCTTCTGCCATTCCAGCACGCGGATCTGCTCCGCAAGCTGCAGGCCGATTCCGCCGGCGCCAACGATGCCTATGATGGTCGCCGAACGCGTGTTGGACTCGATGAAATACAGCATCTGGCCGGCGATCACCGGCAACACCTGCGGCAGCAGGCCAAACCGGACCTCGTGCAGCGCGCTGCCGCCGGCCGCGCGCACGCCCTCGACCTGCTTGCGGTCGGCGCTCTCCAAGGCTTCCGAGAACAGCTTGCCGAGCGCCCCGAAATCCGACACCGCGATCGCCAGCACACCGGCGAACGGGCCGAGGCCGACGACGTTGATCCAGACCAGCGCCCAGATCAGCGTGTCGACGCCGCGGATGGTATCGAACAGCCGCCGCACCGGAAAACGGAAGATGGCCGAAGGAATGATGTTCCTGGCGGCCAGCAGGCTGACGGGCAGCGCAAAGACCGCGGCGAGCGTCGTGCCGAGCACGGCGATCGACAATGTCTCGCCGAGCGCCTTGAGATAGACCGGCAACGAGGAGCCCGGATCGGGCGGCAGCATCAGGAGCGAAATCCAGCCGAGCTGACTCAGCCCGGCAAGCATCCGCGCCGGCGAGAATTGGAGATCGACCAGGCCGAAGATGAAGATCGCCAGCGCCAGGACCAGCATCGCCGGTGTCGCCAGCCGGGCCGACAGCGGCCGATCGAAGACATGCGGATAACGCTCCCGCATCTGCTGCGGGTCCTGCGCGTCCATCGTGCTCATGTCCGCGCCTCCGCGCCGAACAGCCGGCCGCGCAGCCAGCCGGTGGCGATATCGATGAGGAACACCGTCACGACGATCATGACGAGGATCGCGCTGACGTCCGAGTAGTAGAACTTGCGGATCGCGACCACGAGCTCCTGCCCGATGCCGCCGGCGCCGACGAAGCCCATCACCGAGGCCTCGCGGACATTGATCTCGAAGCGCAGCAGGCTGTAGCTGGAGAAGCCCGCGACGACCTGCGGCAGAACGGCGAAGCGCATGCAGGACAGCCAGCTCGCCCCCGTCGCGCGAACGCCTTCCACCGGCTTCATGTCGGCATTCTCGACCACTTCGGAGAACAGCTTGCCGAGCGCGCCGCTGGAGTGAACGGCGATGGCGAGCACGCCGGGGATCGGGCCAAGACCGAAGGCGATGACGAAGATCAGCGCGAACACGATGCCCGGCACGGTACGGGCGAATTCGAGCAGCCGCCGCACGGTGAAACGGACCCACGGCGCGGGCGAGGTGTTTTCCGCAGCCAGGAAGTTGAGACAGAACGCCACGACGATTCCGGCCATCGTGCCGACATAGCTGATCAGCAAGGTCTCGCCGAGCAGCTTGAGCCACTTCTTGAAGCCCCAGAACCACTCCGGGACATTGGTCCAGACGCGGTGACCGTCATCGAGCGTGAAGATGCGATCGAAGTAGCTGACGAAATTTCCGAAATACGTGTACAGCGTCCGCAGATTGACCTCGGCACCGACCGCGGCGACCAGCAGCGCGGCCAGGAAAGCGGCAGCGGACAGCGCGAGCCGCAGGCGCCGGCGCGCGACCGCCCGACGATAGGCGTCGTTCAGAGCCTCAAGCTGCTGGCTCGGCAGGATCGAAATGGCGGTCGCCATCTTATAGGGCTGCTCTCGTTCGAAAAGAGGTCACGTCTCATACAAAGGGAGCCGGGCCATGCCCGGCCCGGCTCCCGCGTGGTTAAGGATGTCGATCAGGACGCCTTCTTGCGCAGGCTGTCGACGAACTTGATCAGATCGATCGTGCCGTCCCAGTCCTTGGTCGTGGCCGGGTGGAAACCCTTCTTCTGGCCATCCGACAGGCGATCGAACGCCGCCTTGTCCTTGGTGGGGGCGTCGAAGAACGCCTTGGCGATCGCCGTTTTCAGCTCGGCCGGCAGATCGGAATTGTAGGCGTAGGGGCCGTTGATGATCGGCGCCGACTTGTGGATGATGCGGAAGTCGTCCTTCTTCATCGGCGAACCGTCGGCGTTCTTCAGCATGCCCTTGGTGAGCATCTGCGCCAGCGTCGAATCGTTGTCGCTGGTCCACTGGTTGGCGGCGACGTCGACGGTGCCCTGCGCGAGCGCGAGGATCGCGTTCTCGTGGCTGCCGGCGAAGACGACCTTGCTGAAATAGGTTTCAGCGTCGGTCACGCCCATCTTGTTGAGCTCGAAGCGCGGCACGTTGTTGCCCGAGGTCGAGTTCGGATCGACCAGGCCCAAATTCTTGCCCTTGAGGTCCTCGACTTTCTTGTACGGGCTGTTGGCCTTGACGAAGAACACCGAGTAATAGCCGGTGCTGCCGTCGGCGTTGATGTCGTTGGCGAAGGCGTCGATCTTGACGCCGGTCAGGCGCGCCCGCGCGAACGAGGCTGAGCCATAGCTCGCGATGTGGATGTTGCCGGCGCGCTGCCCCTCGATCACGGCCGCGTAGTCGTTGGCGATGCGGAGCGTCACCTTGGTGCCCAGCTCCTTGGAGAGATAGTTGACGAAGGGCGTCCAGCGCTCGGTGACGCCTGAGGCGTTCTCGGCAGGAATGACCGCGAAGGTCAGTTCCGGATACTTCGCCTTCCAATCCTCGGCCGAAGCGGAACCGGCAAAAGCCAGCGCGGCGACACCGGCCAGAACGATGCGACGATTGATCATGACATGCCCTCTTTTTGAACGAAGTAAACAGGCCTCGTCCCCCGCACCATGCGAGATCCGAGGTGACCAAAATCGGTTTGTCAGGCGACAGCGGCTTCGCTGAGCGCCGGAATGGCAGCGGCCGGGACCGGATGGACCTTGTCCATCACCTCATCCGCTTCGAGATCGTAGAGCTCGCGCGCGATCTGCGCGGTCAGCGCCGCGGGAACGTCGTCGAACACGATCCGTCCCGTCGCCATGCCGATCAGGCGATCGCAATAGCTGCGGGCGAGATCGAGCGAATGCAGGTTGCAGATCACCGTGATGCCGAAATGCTTGTTGATGCGCAGCAGGGCATCCATCACGATCTTGGTATTGCGGGGATCGAGCGAGGCGATCGGCTCATCCGCGAGAATGATGTCGGGGTTCTGGACGAGCGCACGCGCGATCGCGACGCGCTGCTGCTGTCCACCGGAGAGCTGATCGGCGCGTTGTGCCGCGAGGGACGCCATGTCGAACTGCTCCAGGGCCGACATGGCCACCGCCACGTCCTGCGCCGGCCATAGCTGCGCCAGGGAGCGCCAGGATGGGATCTCGGCCAGCCGCCCCATCAGCACGTTGGTCAGCACGTCGAGGCGGCCGACCAGGTTGAACTGCTGAAAGATCATCGCCGAACGCGCGCGCCACAGCCGCAGGTCGCGGCCGCGGAGCGCCGTCACATCGAGATCCTTGAACAGGATGCGCCCGTCACTCACCGGGCTCAGCCGGTTGATGGAGCGCAGTAGCGTCGACTTGCCAGCGCCGGAACGCCCGATGACACCGACGAACGAGCCGGGCGCAACCGAGAATGATGCATTATCGACCGCGGCTTTCGCGCCGAACCGGCACGTCAAACCATCCACCACCAGCATGGACTTCTCCAGACGCCTCGCTTTGACTCCACCGCTAGCGTCGGGATTCTACAGTTGTGTGACAGTGACGCTGCGGTGCGACACTCGTCCACATCCAAGGTCCGCCGCTGCGAACGTCATGGAGACGTCATGCATCTGTCATACAGCGCACCCTAGACAGAGCCGTGAAGACAGACAGGACGTGAGATGGCCGGCAAGTCCCTTTCGATCGACCCTACCGTTGATTCCTCCGCAAAACTCCAGGGCGCGACACTCGGCGCCTATTGCGAGGTCGGCGCGCGCACCATCCTCCTTGACGTGGCGATGGGCGACTATTCCTACGTGGTCAACGATGCGCAGATCACCTACACAACGATCGGAAAGTTCTGCTCGATCGCGGCGATGACCCGGATCAATCCGGGCAATCACCCGATGCACCGGGCGACGCAATCGCATTTCACCTATCGGGCCAGCGCCTATTTCCCCGGCGAGCCTGATGATGCCGAGTTCTTCGCCTGGCGGAAGGAACATCACGTCACCGTCGGTCACGATGTATGGATCGGACATGGTGCCGTCGTTCTCCCCGGCCGCAGCATCGGCACCGGCGCCGTCGTCGCAGCAGGCGCCATCGTCACCAAGGACGTGCCTGCGTATACGATCGTCGCCGGCAATCCCGCGCGCCCGATCAGGCGCCGTTTTCCGATTGAGATCGAGCAGCGCCTGATCAATCTCGCTTGGTGGAATTGGGATCACGAAGCGCTGCGCCGGGCGCTGCCGGATTTCCGCAAGCTGGAGATCACCGCGTTCCTGGACAAATACGAGGCCGCTCTCGACGGCGCCCGCGCGCTGCGGCAGAGTGCCGCCCATGACTGATCTCTCGATTTTCCACGGCCGATGCCTGATCGGGTCCGGCCTGGCCGATGCATCACTGATCGTCTCCGACGGCAAGATCGCCGCGATCGACGCGGGACGACCTGACGCGGGACTTGCGCTTGACGCCAGCGGGCTGACGGTGCTGCCCGGAATCGTCGACATCCATGGCGATGCTTTCGAGCGGCAGATGATGCCGCGCGCGGGTGTGGATTTCCCGATCGACGTGGCGCTGCTCGACAGTGATCGCCAGGCCATCAGCAACGGCATTACGACCGTGTTTCATGCTACCACCTGGTCGTGGGAGCCGGGCTTGCGCAGCGCCGGCAACGCGCGCCGCCTGCTGGAGCAGATCGAGGCGCTGCGGCCGCGGCTCGCGGCGGATACGCGCTTTCATCTGCGCCACGAGACGTACAATCTCGACGATGAGGACGAGATCCGGGGGCTGCTCGCGGCCCGGCGCATCGATCTGTTTGCCTTCAACGACCACATGGATTCGACCGTCGCGAGCCTGGACAAGCCGCATAAGCGCCAGCGCATGGTCGACCGCACCGGCCTGTCCGGCGATGAGTTCGATATCCTGGTGGCCCGCATCGCCTCGCGAGCCGACGCCGTGCCGGCGTCGATCGCCCGCCTGGCCGAGACCGCGCGCGCGGCCGGCGTGCGCATGCTGTCGCATGACGACGACAGCCCGGAGATGCGCAAGGCCTTCCGCAGCCAAGGCGTCACCATCGCCGAGTTTCCCGTCAACGAAATCACCGCGCGCGAGGCGGCTCACGGCGGCGACGCCATCGTGTTCGGCGCCCCCAACGTGGTGCGCGGCGGCAGCCATACCGGATGGACCAGGGCGAGCGACATGATCGCGAAGGGTCTCTGCTCGGTGCTGGCGTCGGACTATTATTATCCAGCCCCCCTGCTCGCCGCCTACCGGCTGGTCGCCGACGGCATCCTTCCGCTGGCGCAGGCCTGGAGCCTGATCTCGGCAGCCCCGGCGCGAGCAGCCGGCCTGCCGGACCGAGGCTCGCTCGCGAGCGGCCAGCGCGCGGACATCCTCCTCGTCGACGATCGCGAACCGATGCGCCCCCGTGTCGTCGCGGTGGTTGCGGCGGGCCGCGTGGTTCACCTGACAGAGGCCGAACGCCTCTCCACCGCCGCCACGCCGCGAGCGGTCGCGGCGGAGTAAGCAGGACATGACCGGTTTTCCGCGCTATGCGATCTACTACACGCCGGCGGCCGACGCCGCGCTGACCGTGTTCGGTGCCAGCCTGCTGGGCTACGACGCCTGGACCGGCCGGGAACGCGGCTTTCCGGAGGGCGTGCTGGATGCCGCGCCGGATTGGGGCGACCTCACCACTGACGCGCGGAAGTACGGCTTTCACGCGACCCTCAAGGCCCCGTTCAACCTGGTCGAGACACGTCCCGAGGCCGAGCTGCGCGACGCCTGCGCGGCGTTTGCGGCAGTGCCGAGAGCCGTTCCGATCATCCGGCCCGTTGTCGATGCGATCAGCGGCTTCATCGCGGTGATCCCGGGAGAGGCGTCGCACACCTTGCAGGATTTGGCCGCCGACTGCGTGCGCGCGTTCGAGCCGTTCCGCGCCCCGATGACCGCCGAGGATCGCGCCCGACGCAAGCCGGAGCTGCTCTCAGCGCGCCAACGAGACCATCTCGATCGCTGGGGCTATCCTTACGTCATGGAAGACTTTCGCTTCCACATGACCCTGACTTGCCGCCTGTCCGACGATCGGCGCGGACCGATCCTTGGGATGCTGCGTGACCGTTTCGCGGCGCTCAGCCTGACATCCCTGTCGATCGACCGTATCGCGCTGTTCCGCCAGCCGAGCGCGAGCAGCCGGTTCAGCATCATCGACAGCTGGCCGATCACCGGGAGATAGCGGCCCTTCAATTCGCAGCGCTGGCGAAATGCGGCGGCGACTGCGGATTGAACAGCGACAGCGGCGGAGAGATATCGGCGCGGTCGCGCGGCAGGGCTTCGCGCATCTCCCGCTGCAGAAAGGCGATCAGCTTCTCGCGCACCTCGCAGCGCAAGTCCCAGGCCTGCGGCGCATTGCGCGCGCTGACGAGCGCCCGAAGCTCCATCGTGCGCGCATTGGTGTCGACGACCTGAAGATTGACCACCGCGCCGTCCCAGATCTTCGACTCCTTCGCGACCTTCTCCAACTGCTTCCGGATGCGCGGCACATCCGCCTGGTAGTCCACGTGCAGCACCACGGATCCGATCAGGGAAGCCGCATCGCGCGTCCAGTTCTGGAACGGACGCTCGATGAAATAGGACAGCGGCACCACCATACGGCGCCAGTCCCACAGCCGGATCACGACATAGGTCGAGGCGATGTCCTCGACCCAGCCCCACTCGTTCTCGATGATCACGGCATCCTCGATGCGGATCGGCTGCGTCACAGCGATCTGGACGCCGGCGATCAAATTGCTCAGCAGCGGCCGCGCGGCGAGACCGACGATCAGACCGGCCGCGCCGGCCGATGCGAACAGGCTGACGCCGTATTGCCTGACGGAATCGAAGGTCATCAGCGCAGCCGAAACGGCAACAATGATGATGAGCGTGTCGATGACGCGCTTGAAGACGCGGACCTGCGTCACATGTTTGCGCGCGAGGAAGTTCTCCGCGATGTCGTCGCGGAAGCGTTTGACATATCGGGTCGACACGAGATCGACGACGCGGATGGTGATCCATCCGATCAGCGCGATGGTCGTCACCACGAACAGATGCGCCAGCGCACGGCGCCAGCCTTCGTTCAACGGCGCGAGCGGCAGCACCAGCGCCACGGCCACCAGGCAAAGCGCGAGACGCGCGGGACCCGCGGTTCTCTGCAGGATGGGAAACAGGATCGAGTTCTGTGCGCCGATCGCGCGCTTCACAAAAGCGCGCGCGACGCCATAGACGAGCAGCGCGCCGAGAACGGCCCCGATGATCAGGGCCGGTCCGACCATCCAGTCCGGAAACAGTCCGGATAGCTGCTGCACGAGTGCCTGCATGCCTTGCTCTCCCTTGGGGGTCTCGAGCGCTCTCAACGCCCGAGACCGCCGGGAGAGTCGGACGGCAGCCGCAGTGCAGCATCCACATGCTGCATGGCTCGTCTGCCGTCCGTGCGAGGAACTAGACCGCCTTGGTCAAGGCGCCGTCGACGATGAGGTTGGTTCCCGAGATACGGCTCGCCAGCGGGCTCGCCAGCATCACCACGCCATAGGCCACCTCTTCGGCCGTTCCCATGCGTCCCGTCGGATTCAGACCCATCGCCATCTTGAACAGATCAGGCGAGCCGTTCTCGATGTTCTGCCAGATGCCGCCTTCGAAATAGGTGTTGCCGGGAGAAACGGCGTTGACGCGGATACCCTTGCTCACGAGCTGGTGCGCAAGCCCCTTCGCATAATGGATCAGAGCGCCCTTGATGGCGCCGTAGGATCCCGCCGCGAAATCGACCTCGAAACCGGACACGCTGGAGATGATGCTGATCGAAGCCGACGTCGACTGCTCCAGATAGGGAACGGCCGCCGCGACCGAGTTCACGGTGTGCATCATGTCGACGCGGAAGGATTTGTCCCAAGTCTCCGGCGTGTCGCCGACGGCGAGCGCACTGACGTTGCAGATCAAGCTGTCGACGCCGCCGAACTGCTTCGCCGCGCCATCCACCCAGCCCTTGAGCGCCACGGGATCGGCGACGTCGATGCCCTGCCCCCACGCCTTGACGCCCTTGGCCGCGAGCTTCGTCACGACCTTGCCGACCGCTTCTGCATCGCGCGCGCAGATTGCGACGTTGGCGCCCTCGGCGGCGAACAGCTCGGCGATCGCAAGCCCGATGCCTTTGCTGCCGCCCGTGATCAGCACGCTCTTGCCGGCCAATCCCAGATCCATGATGTTCTCCCTTTTCGAATTTACGGCGTCAGCCGTGATAGCCAGCGAGCAAGGCCTTATTGACCTTGCAGATGTAGGTGTATTTCGGATTGACCACCTGGGTGCAGCGCGCCTCGGCGATCTGGCCGAGCAGCATGTAGGCCTCCGGTGCCGGAATCTTCCAGTCATCCTCCAGCCAGTTGATCATCTCCTCGAACGCGCTCCGCATCGCGTCCTCCAGGGGACGCGCGCAGCCGAGCGTGCAGATGTGCGTCGGCGTCTCGATCCGCGGATGGTTCAGGCGCGCCGGCGCCTTGGCGAGCGAGACCTTGACGGTGAGGTTGGCCGCGATCTCGATCGCGCCCATGCCGTTGGCTTCGCCATCGCCCTGGATCGCGTGGCAGTCGCCGAGGAAGAGATGCGCGCCGTCCTTGTTCACGCGGAAGAACACCGAATTGCCTGACGTGATCTCCTGGACGTCGAGATTGCCGCCGTGCGGACCGTTATCGACCGTCAGCACCGCGCCATGCACCGGGGCCACGCCGGCAACGCCGATCATCGGCCGGACCGGAAGCTTGACGTGTTCGTTCCACAGCACCTGGCCATCCTTGACCTCGACCACGCGGGTCTGGATGCCGAACTCCTTGCGCCGCACCCAGTCCGGGAACATGCCGATGCCCGGCCACAGTGCGGTGAAGCCGAGGCGATCGAGCTCCATGTCGAGGATATCGAGCCGCAGCATGTCACCCGGCTTGGCCCCGCGTACCTCGATCGGCCCGGTGGCGCCGTTGACATAAGGCAAGGTCACGTCGCTCTCGACCAGTTGCTGGCCGAGCGCGCGGATCGTGCCGTCATTGACGTTGATCGCGCATTCGACCACGAATGTCTCACCCGGCTCGACCGACGCAATGAAGGCGTCGTCGCCGGAGAGCGCGTATTTGATGTTGCCGGCCTTGCTGACGCGCTTTGACATGATCACTCCCTGTCATCCATTCGGATTGCTTGTTTCATCGCAACTGCCGCCGCCACGGCATCAGCAGTTGCTCGATCTTGCCGACTGCGAAGGTCAGCGCAAGGGCAAGCGCAATGGTCGCAACGAGCGCGGCGAAGACCTTCGGGATGATGTACAGCGATCCCGCCTTGAAGATCGCGTGTCCCAGTCCTTCCGATGACGACATGAACTCGCCGACGATGGCGCCGATCAGGGCGAAGCCGACTGTCAGCTTGAGCCCGGCGAAGATGTCGGTGAGCGAGGCCGGCACGACAAGCTTGCGGAAGATCTGGAACTTCGAGGCGCCGAGCGTGCGTAGAAGGTTGATCTGATCGGGATCGACGCCGGTCGCTCCCTTGTAGGAGGTGACCAGCGCAACGATCACGACTGACAGCGTCGACATCGCGACCTTCGAGATCAGTCCCGTGCCGAACCAGATGATGATGATCGGCGCCAGCGCGATGATCGGGATCGAGCCGAGCGCGATCACGAACGGCTCGACGACGCGGGAGACGAAGCGCGAATACCACAGCGACAATCCGATCACCGTGCCGATGCAATTGCCGACGAAGAAGCCGAGCAGCGTCTCCAGGCCCGTGACATAGGTGTCGCGCCACAGGCTGCCGTCAATAGCCATCTGCGACAGGAACTTGAAGATCGCCGACGGCGAGCCGAACATGAAGGCCGCCGCCTTGTTCTGACCGGTCGCATATTCCCAGAAGGCGAGGAACGCCGCGAGGACGACGAGCTGCGTAGCCAGCACCGCCAGCGTGCTGCGCAGCCGCAGCCAGCGCCGCCCCGACGCCGCCATGGCCTTGGAAGCCGGCGCGGACGCCGGCGCACTGTCGATGTCGGCCGTCATTGCAGCACCACGTCGAGATCGGCCCAGATCTGGCGGACATAGTCGCTGAAACCGGACGTCTGCCGCACGGCCATCATATCACGGCGATCGCCGCCAAGGGCGATATCGTAGACGGCCTTCACCCTGGTCGGTCGCTTCGACAGCACGATGACGCGATCAGCCAGCGAGACCGCCTCCTCGATGTCATGCGTGATCAGCAGCAGGGAGCGCCGGCCCTCCCGGACCAGGCCGGCCGTATCGTTCTCGATCAGGAGCTTACTCTGGAAATCCAGCGCGGCGAACGGCTCGTCGAGCAGCAGCACGTCCGGCTCGTTGACGAGCGTGCGCGCCAACGCGACGCGCTGCCGCATCCCGCCGGACAGGGTCGATGGATAATGATCGGCAAAGCCATGCAGCCCGAGCTGGTCGAGCATCGCGCGGCAACGGTCCTCGGCCTGGGCTGCCGGCACACCGCGGATCTCGAGGCCGAGCATCGTATTGCCGAGCGCGGTCCGCCACGGCAGCAGCAGATCCTTCTGCAGCATGTAGCCGACATTCTGCGGCTGGCCCGAGACCTCGCGGCCATGCCAGCGAATGCGGCCGGCATCGGGCGCGAGCAATCCGCACAGCGTGTTCAGGAGCGTCGTCTTCCCGCAGCCGGACGGACCGACGATGCTGATGATCTCCCCTTCCCGCAAGGTGAGGCTGAGATCGCCGATGACGGGCACGGTCTGGCCACCGTCGAGCTCATAGCTCTTGGCCACGTGCTCGACGACGAGCGGAGGCGCGGGCGCCGCGACGGCGCCCGGCCCTGTTTGCACCGTACCGCTCACCTCAGTCATTTGAGACTGGCGATCGCCTTTTCCGCAAACGAATTGTCGATGATCTGATCGAACGGTACCGAGCCCTTGGCATTGCCGAGATAGACCTGCATCTCCATCAGGTTGGCCCACTGGTCCTTCTTGGTGATGACCGACTGCGCCGGGATCAGGTATTTCAGCTCGGCATCGATCGCCTTGTCGACGACCTCGCCGGGCAGATCCGGAAACTCCTTGCGTGCGACCTCTTTCGAGAACGCCGGGTCGGCGTAGGTCTTGCGCGAGGCCTCCTCGAACGAGGTCACCAGCGCCTGCACCATCTCGGGATCCTTCTGGATCGTGGTCGGCAGCACCATGATGCCGGTGTTGCAGAACGGGCCGATATAGTTGGAGAAGTCGAACACGACCTTCGCGCCCTGCGCTTCGGCGGCGGCGACGCTGGGCTGATAGGCGATGGCGATATCGGCCTGCCCCGCCAGCATCGCGGCGATCTCGGTGCCGGGATTGACCGGCACGATGGTCGCATCGACGCCCACCTTCATGCCCGCTTTCTCCAGCAGGCGCTTGGCGACGCTGAAATTGGTGTTGGGTTCGGGCGAGGTCACGATCTTGAGGCCCTTGAAGCCCTTGGGATCGGTGATCGGCTCGAGCGTCTTGGAGACGCCGAAATAGTGCGCGCGCTGCACGACCGTGCCGACGACGACGCCGGGGCCGCCGTTCTCGCGCGAGATCTGCGCCATGGTCGCGTCGCCGATGGCGAAATCAGCGGAGCCACCGAGCACGGCGGCAAAGGTCTGGGTGTCGCCGCCCGCGGCGCTCACCTGCATGTCCAGGCCGTTCTTCTTGAAGATGCCGGCATGCATGCCGACGTAGAGATTGATGTAGCCGAGATTGTGCACGGCCTCGCTGAAGCGGACCGTCTTCAGGCCGGCCGCCGCAGCCGTTCTGGTGCCCAACAGCGCAGGCGCGCTGAGGCCGGCGGCCACCGCCGCAGACGTCATCAGAAAACGACGTCGATCGATGAATGGATTTGCGCTCGCGGATGATGCCGAGACACGTTCGCTCATGGTGCAGAACTCCTCCCAGGCGTTGAAAGTTCGTGAGGAGACTATGGTCAGGGCGCCGCGCAGCAAGGCGAAATAACAGACGGGATCTGCTGAAAAGCTGACAAAAACAAGGGCCTCGGCGACCGGCATCACTGCGCGACGCTGCGCGCTGCCGAGCCCTTGTCACCTTGCTGCCGCTTCCGAAGCCGCCCTGGTCAAACGTGCATCGCAGCAAGGGCAATAATGTCAATTTTGCCATTCCGGCCGCACAAAGAAATTGCACGTTCGGATCGCGGGCCGCTGCCGCCCAGACCTCACATAAGCGCCACGACGCCCGGCGCATCAACCTCATTGTGCGCTGGCCGCGATACGCACCTTCCGCATGCACTCCACGCATTCACGCGAGTGTCACGAATCGCACGCGGTCGTTTGAGCTTCCCGCTTCCTGGTCAGATCTCGAACATTGCAATTATTCGCAGTCGCAACATCCGCAAAACGAGTGTTGCGTTTCCGACAAAGCATTGATGTTGATAGCTAATGGCATATCGCTTGCAATGCACAATGCGCCTCGCTATTGCAGCGCAGAAATTTCTTGGAGTGCGACATGCTGGGAATTGGAAGTAAGCTGCCTTCGTTCGAAATCGTCGGTGTGAAGCCCGGTTTTCACCTGCAGGAGGAGAAGGGCGAGAGCGCCTTCGAAACCCTGACCGAAGCCAGCTTCCCTGGGAAGTGGAAGATCATCTTCTTCTATCCGAAGGACTTCACCTTCGTCTGCCCGACCGAGATCGCCGAGTTCGCGCGCCTGTCGAGCGACTTCGCCGATCGTGATGCCGTCGTGCTCGGCGGCTCGACCGACAACGAATTCTGCAAGCTGGCCTGGCGCCGTGACCACAAGGATCTGCACAAGCTGCCGATCTGGCAGTTCGCCGATACCAAGGGCTCGCTGGTCGACGGCCTCGGTGTGCGTTCGCCGGATGGCGTGGCCTATCGCTACACCTTCATCGTCGACCCCGACAACACGATCCAGCACGTCTACGCGACCAACCTCAACGTCGGCCGCGCACCGAAGGACACGCTGCGCGTGCTCGACGCGCTGCAGACCGATGAGCTCTGCCCGTGCAACCGCGAGGTCGGCGGCGAGACCCTGAAGGTCGCTTGATCATGTCGATCGAGCAGCTCAAGGATCAGATCCCGGACTTCGCCAAGGACGTCAGGCTGAACCTGTCGTCCATGGCGTCCGACGAGACGCTCTCGCCGCAGGCCAAGTATGGCCTGTTCGTCGCCTGCGCGATCGCGACCCGCAATCCGACGGTGACGGCGGCGTTCGAAGCGGTCGCGGCCGCGCAGCTGTCGCCGGCGGCCCTGACGGCGGCGAAATCGGCCGCCGCGATCATGGCGATGAACAACGTCTACTACCGCTTCGTGCACCTTGCCTCGAACAAGGACTACGCCACGATGCCGGCACGGCTGCGGATGAACGTCATCGCCAATCCCGGCGTCGACAAGGCCGATTTCGAGCTGTGGTCGCTCGCGGTCTCCGCCATCAATGGCTGCGGCACCTGCATCGACTCGCATGAGAAGGTGCTTCGGGACGCGGGCGTTGCCACCGCCACGATCCAGACCGCGGTGCGCTTCGCTGCCATCATTCAGTCGGTTGCCGTCGCGATCGAAGCCGCGGGTGTGACCGTCGCGCTGGCGGCCGAGTAGAAATCGACCCGATCTGTGAATGCGGCCGGCATCGTCCGGCCGCATTTCATTTTGCCCGCCTCGCGCATGAGTTGCATGTCATTCCGCCGCGCTCCGTTCTGATCGGTCGGCTAAGCCCCTGACCTCGCGGCAAAGTTGAAGACGCTGCGGCACCCTGATACTCCTGATAGTCATCTCCATCCCGGTCTTGCTTTCCTTCGGCTCGCGCAATGCGCGTATTCATCCATGTGACACGCCGGGAAATTTCCACTAAATAGCCTTACCAACTCACCCTTCCCGCCAAGAACATTGATCAGCTTAGGGCCCAAGCAACATCGATTGTGACCAGGGCGCGCGAAAACGGTGGCGCGCATGTCGGAAGGAAATCGGACCTGTCAGTCTCGACGGAAGCGTTGGCGCAATCTCGCCGATGTCGCATGATGCGCACTTCGGACTGGCGGTGCGCGCCCGACGCCCTGAAGCTATCTCCCACGGCAACGCCGTTGGAGACCGGAGGCTAGTGATGAGTGCTCCAGATCAGAACGATCAGGCCAAGCCGGCGCCGCCTTGGGCCAGCGAAGAGCTTCGCCGTTATGCCCCGCGCCGGCATCAAGCGGACGCCGGCTTGGTGTCGGACCAGCCTGAGCAGGGCGTCCCGCTGCCGCATCATCTGGTCGCCCGGCAGAACTTCCTTCCCGCCCGGCCTCCTGCGCTCGATCTCGACGATGAAGACACCCGGCGCGCCTGGAGCGCCCAGCTCGATCCGGTGGTCATGCCGCTCCCGCCGGACGATTCGGACAAGGCCACCCGGCTTGGCGGGATCATCAAGGTCGCCGCAGCCATTGGCGTTGCGGCGTCCGTCGCGATGATCGTGGCGAACATGGTCTCTTTCGACAACGGCGCAGCGACACCGGGCGGCAAGAGCACGATCATGCCGTCCACCGTCTTGGAGAGCCTGGCCCAGATCGACCCGGCGGAAGCCAAGGTCGCCCAGGAGGATCCGCCGCAGACCGTTGCCGCACTCGCCCCCTCGACTGGCGAGACCACGATGCGGCCATGGCCGTCGGCGCCCGCTTCGCCTGCCCCGGCCGCAGCACCACCGCCCATGTCCAATCTGTCCCCGGCTCTTCCCGCAGCTCCGCCCCGCGCCGTCGCTCCACTGCCCCGAGACGAAGTGGATGCGCTGATGAAGCGCGGTCGCGACCTGCTGGCAGCGGGCGATGTTGCAAGCGCGCGCCTGATCCTGACGCGGCTGTCGGAGGCCGGCGTGGCGGATGCGTCTCTGCTGCTGGCGCGCACCTACGATCCTGCCGAGCTGGCCAAATCGCGGCTCCTCGGCGCCGTCCCGGACGCCGCCAAGGCGCGGACCTGGTACCTCAAGGCCGCGGAGCAAGGATCGCCGGAGGCCAGCCGCCGCGTCTCGGCACGCTGACGCCGCGAACGAGGCTCCGATGCAGGCGTGGCGCGATCATGCCGTCGGTGGCTTCCGCGAGATTCGTACCTGCACATCGCGCGGGCGCGCCAGATAGGGCGCGGATGTCACCAGCAGATCGGCGCCGGCTGCGGCATAGTCAGCTGCATTGTCGGCGTTGACGCCGCCGGCGGCTGCGATGATCGGTCGCCTCGGCAAGGCAGCCATCGTCTCGACCCGTTTCGCGAGCGCGCCGATCTCCGCCGGCGGAAACTTCTCGGCCTGGATCACGTCGAAGCCGGCCACGGCCGCCGCAACCGCTTGCTCGATCGTCGTGACTTCGATGACCAGCCTCTTCTCCGGCGCTCCCCGCCGCAGCCGCTCCGCCATGTCGGCCAACGGCACATCGTCGAGAAAAGCCCGATGCTCCGGAAAGACCAGAAGCGTCTCCGACAGGCCAAGCCGGTGCATCACCGCGCCGCCGGCCTTCACGGCGGCAACGGCGAACGGTTTGGTGCCGGGCACGTTCTTGCGGGTGCAGGCCACGGCGATACCGGGCCTCACCGCACGCGCCGCGCCGACGATCGCGGCCGCCTCGGTGGCAACGCCAGACCAGATCTCGATCAGCGTCTGTGCCACCTTCCAACTGCGTAGCAGGCCTGCAGCGTCGCCCTCTGCGCGCAGGATCTGAGCGCCCTCCTCGAGCACCGTCCCGCTGCCGGACAACAACTCGACGCGGCAGCCCGTCAGCTCGATCAGCGCAGCCGCATCCTCCGCCAGCGCCAACACCATCCGGCCGCGCGCCGCGAACTGCATCACGCCGGGTTCGGCTCCGATTCCGAGCGTCTCCGTCGTCAGGTCGCCATAGGGGACATCATCGCGCAGGAGCGCTTCGAGATCCTGTTTCGTAGCGGTGGTCGGCACGCGCGACATCTCCTCTTGGTCCCCGGGACCGTTTCTCGATATATCTCCAGCGCGCTGCTCGACCTCGATCGCCGGACCAACATGGTCAGGCGGGAGGACGACAGCCATCCGAGGTCGCCCCATGACGCCGCACGAACTTGCCGAGCCGGACGAGCTCGATCCGCCCCGCCTCGCGGCCATTCTCTACGGACCGGGCGACGACGCCGACACCCTGCTCGACGATTTCGTGCAAGGCCTGGTACAGCGCGGGGTGCGCGTCGGCGGCATCGTCCAGCGCAACACGCGGGACGAGATCGGCCGCAAGAGCGGAATGGATGTCATCGACCTCACCAATGGCGATACGATCTCGATCTGCCAGGACCTCGGCAGCGGATCCACCGCCTGCAAGCTCGACTCCGCAGGCCTCGCCGAAGCCGGCATGGCCGTCCACCGCGCCATCGCCGCTCATGCCGATCTCATCGTGGTGAACAAGTTCTCCAAGCAGGAATCGGCTGGCGGCGGATTGCGCGGCGAGCTCGCTGACGCGATCACGTCCGGAATTCCGGTGCTGACCGCCGTGCCGCAGAAATGCATCGAAGACTGGCGGACCTTCACCGGCAATCTCGGCACCCTGCTGCCCCCGTCGCGCTCCGCAATGGAGTCCTGGTGGCTGGACCTCAGCACGGTTCGTACCTCCGCCGGCTGACCGGCGCCGGCGCATGAGGCTGGCCGCTACTTGCCAATCATCACGTCGGACGACTTGATCACGGCCGACACAGTGTCGCCGACCGCGAGCCCAAGCTCTTCCACGGCTTCATTGGTAATCGCCGAAAACACCGTCAGTCCCGGCGCGAGCTCGACTCTGACATGGGCCGTGGTCGCGCCCTTGGACACCGAGACGACCGTCCCCGGCAAAACATTCCGTGCGCTCAGCTTCACCTGCCGCTCCTCATTCCCCCGCAGCTCCATTGCTGCGATCGGATGTAAGCAAAGACGGCGCCAGAACTCAATGACCTATATCAATTGCGATATAGGATAGACCGGACGGCCACACACCTCATGTGCTACGCCGTCCCTGGCCTCTGCCAATCTCAACCGAACTTGAACAGCACGCCATAGCCGCCGCGTGGATAGCTCCACTCGATGTCGCCGCTGGCCTCGCCGATCACCCGGCAGGTGCCGCATTCGATGCAGCCGTCGACGGTGATCTCGACCTGGCCGGAGTCGTTCAGCTCATAGCACCGCGCCGGGCAGGCCTTGAGCAGCGCCTTGAGCTGCGGGCTCGGCGTCGTATGCGGACGGACCTTGATATGGGCCCGGCCGGGATCGACCTGGTAGCGATTGTAGAACAGCTTGTCTTCGACCCGCACTGCGACGTCCGTGCTCATGTCCGTTCTCCCTTGGCTCCGGTTGCTTCGTTCATTCCTCGACTAGCGCCACGCCCGCGCGAACTTGAAGGCGTCGCCAAACAGGCCCGTCCACGACCGCGCACTCACGAAGGAGCGCAGCGTGCTGCTCTCCTTCTCCTTCTTCGGCGTGCCGTCGACGCGCACGAAGTTCTGCATCGCCTTGGAGACGAGCTGCGGATAGGTGAGGAAGAAGTTCTGCGACTGGTTGTGCAGCAGCGCCGGCATGTCCTTGTACTTCTTCAGATCCTTGATGACGAAGGACTCCTCCAGCATCTTCTTGTAGAGCGAAAGGTTAGCCTTGGTCATCGGATCGCGGCGCGACTTGACCTGGAAGATCGCCTCGGCCGCGATGCGGCCGGAGGTCATGGCAAGGTTCGATCCCTCGCGATGAATCGCATTGTTGAGCTGGGCGGCATCGCCGACCACCACCCAGCCATCGCCGCAGAGCTCGGGAATCGCGTTGTAACCGCCTTCGGGGATCAGGTGCGCCGAGTACTCCTTCACCTCCGAGCCTTCGATCAGCGGCGCCACCGACGGATGCCGCTTGAAGTTCTCGAGCAGGCCGTAGGGCGTCTCGCCGGTCTTCTGGAAGTCGGAGACGAGACAGCCGATGCCGAGCGAGATGCACTCCTTATTGGAGTAGATGAAGCCCATGCCTGTCATGCCGCGGGAGATCGTGCCGGCGGCCTCGATCACCGCGCCTTCGTCGCCCTTGAGGTTGAAGCGTGCCTCGATCGTCTCGCGCGGCAGGAAGTGCATCTCCTTGACCGCGAGCGCAACGTTCTCCGGCTTCGGCCGCTCGCGCAGGCCGGCGCGCGTGCCGAGCAGGCCGTTGACGCCTTCGGCCAAAACGACCACGTCGGCGTGGATCTCACCGTCGCGGCGATCGGTCCTGACGCCGATCACCTTCCCGTAGGCATCCTGAGCCAGCTCCGTTACCGTGGTCTCGCACAGCACCGTGGCGCCGGCTTCCTTGACCTTGGACGAGAACCATTTGTCGAACTGGGCGCGGATGATGGTGTAGCGGTTCGGCTTCTCCTCGTTGAAGTCGTCCGACTTGTAGTGCAGACCGACATGCGACTTGTCGTCCAGCATCCAGAAGCGCTGCTCGACCAGGTGCCGCTCCAGCGGCGCCTCCTCGCGGAACTCCGGGATCAGCTTCTCCAGCATGTCGGCATAGAGGATCGCGCCCTGCACGTTCTTCGAGCCGGAATACTCGCCGCGCTCGAGCTGCAGCACCTTCATGCCGCGCTGGGCCATGGTCAGCGCAGCCGCATTGCCGGCCATGCCGGCGCCCACGACGATCGCGTCGAAACGTTCCTCGATCATTGCCCTGCTCCTCTGGTGCCTAGCTAGCGATGCGGTCGCGCGAATGCGGCGACAGACGCGCGCGGAATGCTTCGGTCAGCGCCGGCAGTAGCCGGATCGCGTCGGTGACGATGCCGATATGCGCGAAGTCGAAGATCGGCGCGTTCTTGTCGGTGTTGATGGCGACGATCAGGTCGGCGCCCTCGACGCCGACCCGATGCTGGATCGCGCCGGAGATGCCGGCGGCGATATAGAGCTTCGGACGGATGGTCTTGCCGGTCTGCCCGATCTGGCGGTCGGAGGTGACCCAGCCCTTCTGCACCAGCGGCCGCGAGCAGCCGAACTCGGCGCCGAGCACCGCAGCCAGCCCCTTGACGAGCTGGAAGTTCTCGGGCGAGCCCAGGCCCAGACCGCCGGCGACGACGATGTCGGCATAGGCCAGATTCGATTTGGCGGAGTCGCGATCCGGAATAAAGGACAGGATTTTGGTGACGATGTCCTCCTCCACCAGGCCGAGCTTGTGCTCGATGATCCGGGTCGCCGGCTTCTCGATGCGCTCGGGCATCGGCATCACGCGCGGGCGCACGGTCGCCATCTGCGGCCGATAGTTCAGCGTGTAGATCGTGCACAGCAGCGAGCCGCCGAAGGTCGGCCGCGTCGCCGCCAGCGAGCCGTCGGCATCGACGTCGAGCTCGGTGCAGTCGGCGGTGAGACCGGTCAGCAAGGTGGTCGCCACCGAGCCGGCGAGATCACGGCCCAGGGTGGTGGCACCGAGCAGCAGGATCTCAGGCTTGAAGGTGTTGACGGTGTCCGTCAGCGCCTTGGTGTAGGCTTCGTTGCGATAGTCGGTGAGCACCTCGTCGGCGACGATATAAGCGAGATCGGCGCCGTAGCAGAACGATTCCGCCGCGGCATGCTGCACGGCCTCTCCGGGCGGTCCGATCACCACCGCTGCGAGATCGACCTTCAGCTTGTCTGCGAGCTTGCGGCCGGCGCCCATCAGCTCCCAGGAGACAGGATGAACCTGGCCACGCTCCTGCTCGATGAACACCCAGACGTGCTTGTAGGCCTTGAAATGCTCCGGCAGCTCCTTCTTGGTCGCGGCGCGACCGGCTGCGGCGGGCGGTGCTTTGGTGGGTTCGCTCATGGTCGTCGTTCCCTCGATCCGTCAGAAGCCGTTGGTCAGAAGCCGTGCGCCGACGAAATCAGTTCGGCTTCGAGCTTCGGCTGGCGCTTGAACAGTTCTTCGATCAGCGCCTCCGCCGGCGGCTTATTGGCGAAGTCGACGAAGACCGCCTTTTCGGCGCGTGCCGACGGCGCGAACACGCGCTTGACGATGGTCGGCGAGCCCTTCAGGCCGCACTTGGAGATGTCCTCGACGCCTGCGTCCTTGGCGCTCCAGGTCACGATCTGCGCCCGCGCGGCGCGCAGTGCGTCGGCCATGGCGCCGCGGCGAATCTCGTTGGTCGCCTCCAGCATCGTCACGAGACAAGGCAGCTTGGTCTTGAGCACCTGCACGCCGCCTTCCGAGCGGCGCTCGGCCTCGATGGTGCGCGCGACCGGATCGACCTCGTTGATCTTGGCCACATAGGTGAGTTGCAGCAGCCCGAGCCGCTTGGCGATACCGGGCCCCACCTGTGCGGTGTCGCCGTCGATGGTCTGCTTGCCGGTGAACACGATATCCGGCGCACCGAAGGTCTCGCTTATCTTGCGGATGGCGGTCGCCAGCGCATAGGTCGTCGCCAGCGTGTCGGCACCTGCAAAGAAGCGGTCGGTGAGCAGCACCGCGCGATCGGCCCCGTAGGTCAGCGCGCGGCGCAACGAATCCTCGGCCGAGGGCGGGCCCATGGTCAGCACGGTCACTTCGCCGCCGAACTTGTCGCGCAGCTGCAACGCGGCTTCGAGCGCGAACAGGTCGTAGGGATTGATGATGGTCGGCACGCCCTGGCGCATGATGGTATTGGTCACCGGATGGACGCGGATCTGCGCGGAGTCCGGGACCTGCTTGATGCAGACGACGATATGCATGCGATCTCTCCGGTGTAGGGCCTGCAATCAGGACAGCAATTGTCGTACCAGTTTCGAGCACGATGAATCTCATCGCCGATTCAATGCCTTGACCGAGACACTTGAAATTCTGCCGAGACGTCCTGCAGAGGTCCGACACGTCGCAAGCAACACGCGTCGGGAAAACGACAGGAGCTCAACTCGCTTAGCTCGTTAGCAAACAGAAGCGCCGCCGGCAGAACCGGCGGCGCTTGCGGATATCATGATGAGTTCGTCTGCTACTTGAGCGTCGTCAGCGACACGAACGGCTTGGGCGCCGGCTTCGACGGCGCCACGGCTTCCTTGAGCACCTTGAAGACGCGCTGGTCGAGCGGCGTCGACACTACGAAGTCCTGATAGGCCTGCTCCAGGAACGATTTGCAGCGGGTTGCGATCTCGTCGTTGGAGACGCCCGAGAAGTCCTCGCTGACGAGATATTGGCCCATCCGCCTGAGAATGTGCAGACGACAGACGTTCAGGACCTTGGGATCATAGTCGACGCCAAGCAGCTTGAAGAATTCTTCGGCCGCGGACGTCTGCTTCAGTTGCTCGAGCACATTCGGTGTTGCCGCACTCATTGCTTCGCTCCTTGAATCAAAGTCGGGTCAACTTCGCATCCGTTGATCGGCACCGGCGGCGGCGGCCCCTGGCGCACCTTCTGCCGGACATGCGCGAGCTGCGCTTCGAGGAACTCGATGCGGTCGAGCATCACCGACAGCGCCTCTCCGACGGGATCAGGCATCAGATGATGATCGAGATCGATACGGCCGACGGTGCGACGGTGCGTGAACTCCGGCCGCACCACCTTGGCCGGAATGCCGACCACAGTGACGTCAGGCGGGGTGCTCTGGATGACGACGGAGTTGGCGCCCACACGCGTGCGCGGCCCGATCGTGATCGGCCCGAGGATCTTGGCGCCCGCCCCGACGACGACGCCGTTCTCCAAGGTCGGATGCCGCTTGCCCGGCGACCAGGACGTGCCGCCGAGGGTGACGCCGTGGTACAGGGTGACGTCGTCGCCGACCTCGGCGGTCTCGCCGATCACGACGCAGGCGCCGTGGTCGATGAAGAAGCGGCGGCCGATCTCGGCGCCCGGATGAATGTCGACATTGGACAGGAAGCGTCCGAGCCACGACAGCAGCCGCGCCGGAAACCGCCAGCCGTTGATCCAGAAGCGGTGCGCGAGGCGATGCCAGATCAGCGCGTGGATGCCGGGATAGGTCAGCAAGGTCTCGATCTCGCTGCGCGCGGCGGGATCGCGCGAGCGGACGCAGCCGATGTCCTCGCGGATCAGCCGGAACAACGAGGGCGGGCTCGCTTCGGCGGCGACAGGCTTGGCGATCGGGTTGTCCACGATATCGGTCATGCTCAGGCAAAGCTCGCGTGCGGGTGATCACAGACTTCGCGCCAGATGGCGGCAACGGCTTCCTTCGGCACCGGCCCCTTATGCGCGACCGCATGCTTGCGCACCCGCGCGAGGATGCGTTGCGCCTGGTCGGCGCTCGCCGGCAGGCGCAGATCCGACAGCAGCGAGGTGATCGCCGAGAGACCTGAATGCTTGCCGATCACGATCCGGTTGGAACGGCCGAATAGCATCGGATCGAGCGCCTGATAGGTGCGCTGGTCCTTGAGCAGACCGTCGACGTGAATTCCCGACTCGTGGGTGAAGACATGCTCGCCGACGATCGCCTTGTTGAGCGGAATCGCGCGCGCCGCGGCGGCGGCCACGACATTCGCGACATGGTCGAGCTCGGCCAGCACGATTCCAGTCTCGCGGCCGTAGAGCTGCCGCAGCGCCACGGCGACCTCTTCCAGCGGCGCATTGCCGGCGCGTTCGCCGAGCCCGATCACCGTGACGGATGCATGCGTCGCGCCGGCCTTGACCGCGGCCAGCGTGTTGGCGGTGGCGAGACCAAGATCGTCATGGCCATGAAACTCGATTTCCAAGTCGGTCGTCGCACGCAAGGCACCGACCAGCGCGGAGGTCGCGTCGGGATCGAGCACGCTCAGCGTATCGGCGACACGGAAGCGGCGCGCACCGAGCGCCTTCGCGGTCGCGATCACCTCAGCGAGAAAGCCGACATCCGCGCGCGACGAGTCCTCCCCGCCAACGGCGACCGCCAATCCTCGGCTCCTGGCATAACCCACGACGCGCTTGAGCAGATCCAGCGCAGCACTCCGGCCACCGCCGAGCTTGGCGGCGATCTGCACGTCCGATGTCGGGATGGAGACATTCACCATCGACACGCCCGCGGCGATCGCGGCATCGACGTCGGCCTCGCGCATCCGGCACCAGCCGATGATGGTTGCCGGCAGATCGGCCTCGACGATGGCGCGGATGGCGGCGATCTCGTCGGCCCCCATCGCGGGCGTGCCGGCCTCGATCTCGGGAACGCCAGCCCGCGCCAGCGCGCGGGCGATCGCGACCTTCTCGGTGAGGGCGAAAGCGACGCCCGGGGCCTGCTCGCCATCGCGGAGCGTGGTGTCGTTGAGGATGACCCGGGGCATCGGGCTCCCGGACGTCGAACTCCCAAGACCCTTGCTCCCGAAAGCAGAGCCGGCATCCCGGGCACTCCTGATGCCATTCTTGGGCCCGCGCGGTCCGAGGACGTCAGGCATTCACTTGCTCCGTCGCAACCTGTGTCGACCGCCAGAGCTCGACGCTCCATCCACGGCCTGTCAGTCACTCAGCAACGGCCATGCCAGGGCGGCCACCGCTTTTAATCGCTTGAATTTGCGTGTATTTTCCGAGCGACCGAGATTGTCGGCTTTGTAACAGGGTCGGAAATCGGACGTGCCGGAGATGGAAAGACTTGCGGCCGACGCGGTGGCCTGCGCCTCAGCCGTGGCGACTGCGGCGCAGGTGAATGACGACGTCGATCCGCTCCATGGCATAGCCCGGCAGCGGCTCGGGCAGTTGCTCGAACGCGACGACATCCGGCACGTCGACGAGCTCGCCCTCGTCCTCGTAGAAGAAGTGCGGATGCACCGTGGTGTTGGTGTCGAAGAACGACCGGGAGCCGTCGACGCCGATCTGCCTGAGCAGACCGAGCTCCACGAACTGATTGAGCGTATTGTAGATGGTCGCCTGCGAGATCTTCATGCCGGTCGCAACCGCCTCGGCATAGAGCACATCGGCGGTGATGTGACGGTTGCCATTGCCGAACAGGATGCGGCTGAGCTGCTGGCGCTGCTGGGTCGGGCGCAAGCCGGCCAGCCTCAGCGCGTCCTCGCAGCGGCGCATCAGGGCCTCGCCAGCCTCGCAGGTCTCCGCTTCGGGACAGCGTCCGTGGTCGGAGTTACAGGGAGATCCAAGCTGGGGGTCCATCAACATCGTCGCAGTCCTTGACTTTACATGGCGGCGTTGGCCGCCTCCTGCAGCGCCACCTCGCGGCGCCGCTCGGCCATCCGGCTCTCACCGCTCTCCTCGCCAAAGCAGAGCGCGAAATCGTTGCATTGGGTGCAGACCGGCGTCGTGCACATCACGAAGCCGTCGTCCTCGCACAGCATGCGGTAGAAGAAGCGCTTCCAGCGCATGTTTCTCGTGTTGCGGCTCGCCAGCGGCCCGAAATGGCGCATCAGCAGCCGCGACAATTCGGACCGCTCGCGCAAGCCGAGGTCTTCCCAGAGATGGTTCGGCTCCATCGCGCGCCGCGCGACCATCGCCGCGAGCCAGCGGCTGACGTCGCCATCGGTCGAGCGCTGTGCCGCCAGCAGATCGCGCACCATCGCGATCTCGTCGTCATCGGGAGCTGGAGCTGCGCCGTTGATCGGCAGCCAGGTCGAATCGATCGCGGCGGCGGGAAACAACTGCGCCAGCAGCGCGATCAGCTCGACGGTCGAAAGCCCTGCGCGCTCAGCGAGCGCGCCATGCTCCATCGCCGACACTGCGAGGATCGATGCGATCACGTGGCGGTCGAAGTCGAAGTCGTCGTCGATCACCGCCTCGGCTGGGTCGTTCCCTGTCAGCAGGCGGTAGATCTGCCGGCCATGATGCCGCTTGTCGTCCTCGAAGGCGAGCGGTGCTTGCAGGTTCACCGCGGCGGCATGCGACGTATCGACGATTGCGATGGTCATGGCGCGATCTCCTATCGAGGCCGATGAGAGTTCGAAGAAGAGGTACCGGCCTTCCGACGGGAGGAAGGCCGGTACCAAGACTGCTTAAGCCGTTGCGGCGAGTTCGGCGGCAGTCTTTCCGATCTGGCTCTCGTCGACCGCCTTCATGATGCCGTGCTCCATCAGCATGTCCTCGAGCTCGTCCATCGTGATCGGCGTCGGGATGATGCCCTTGCCGGCATTGCCGTGGATCTTGGTCGCCAAGTTGCGGTAGTGATTGGCCTGGACCGACTCCGGCGCGTACTCCAGAACGGTCATACGGCGCAGCTCGGCGTGCTGCACGATGTTGTCGCGCGGCACGAAGTAGATCAGCTGGGTGCCGAGCTTCTTGGCCAGGGCCTCAGCCAGCTCCAGCTCCTTGTCGGTCTGGCGCTCGTTGCAGACCAGGCCGCCCAGGCGCACGCCGCCGGAGTTCGCATACTTCAGAATGCCCTTGGAGATGTTGTTGGCGGCATACATCGCCATCATCTCGCCGGACATCACGATGTAGATCTCCTGCGCCTTGTTCTCGCGGATCGGCATCGCGAAGCCGCCGCAGACCACGTCGCCGAGCACGTCGTAGGACACGTAGTCGATGTCCTCGTAGGCGCCGTTCTCTTCCAGGAAGTTGATCGAGGTGATCACGCCGCGGCCGGCGCAGCCGACGCCCGGCTCCGGACCGCCGGACTCGACGCAACGGATGTCGCGATAGCCGACCTTCATGACCTCTTCGATCTCGAGGTCCTCGACGCTGCCGGCGGCAGCGGCCAGGCTCAGGATGGTGTCCTGCGCCTTAGCGTGCAGGATCAGGCGGGTCGAATCCGCCTTGGGGTCGCAGCCGACGATCAGGATCCGATGACCCATCTCGGCCAGCGCGGCCAGGGTGTTTTGCGACGTCGTCGACTTGCCGATGCCGCCTTTGCCGTAGAATGCGATTTGTCGCAGGGATGCCATTCTGCTCTCCATCAACCGATTGCTAAGGTCGCGCCTGCTTGTCCGCAGGGCGGGACCGCGTCCTCTCATGTGTCCGAACCGGCAGACGGGTTATTGGGAAGGAGAGCATCGCTCGTCCGAAGCGTCGGCGTGCACTCAGCCCTCAACCATTGCCTGAACAGAGTTTTGCAACGGCTGTGCCAGCGCCCGCGGTGCAGCAAAATGATTGTGTTTAGAAGGAGATGCCAAACAATCCTGGGATCGATGCGCGTTGTTGCAAACCCGACATCGGAACGCTTCGCAAGATCGCGCGCGGGGCCGCGCTGTCCGAAACGACACAACGGCCGCTGTTTTCCTGCGGAATCGGAGCCGGAACGGGATTTGCTAGATCCTCGTCGCAGCCTTGCGGCCAAGGATCTTGCGATTTGAGGAGGATGCGATGCAGATCGGAGTTGAAACGGCGAAAGCGGTGGACCAGCGGCGCGTGTTCGTGATCGACGATGACGAGATCACCCGCGCCGCCCTGCAGTTCATGCTGCACGATGAGATCGAGACTCACGAGCTGGCGACACCGGAAGAAGCCTATGAGAAGGGCGTCGACTGGCTGGCGCCGAACGTGGTCCTGCTCGGGGTCTCCTTTCTCAAGCAGCGCGGGCCTGAGCTGGTGCGCGAGATCGCCGCCAAGTTCAAGGGCGTTCGGATCCTGATCGTGACCGCGAAGGCGGACGAGGCGATCGCCATCGAAGGGCTGAAGGCGGGCGCGCATGGCGCAGTGGTCAAGCCGCTCACCATCGAGTCCGTGCGCAAGAAGGTCGACACCATTCTCGGCCGCGCCGGCGGCGCGCAGTTGGTCCAGCTCGGCGGGCTCTGACGTGGCCACCGTCGTGTTCTACGAGAAGCCGGGCTGCGGCACCAACGCCCGGCAGAAGCTGATGCTAACGCGCGCCGGCCACGAGGTCGTCGCGCGAAATCTCCTGACCGAACCGTGGACCGGCGAGCGGCTGCGCGCCTACTTCGCCGGAACGCCGGTGTGGTCCTGGTTCAACCCGGCCTCGCCGCGCGTCAAATCCGGAGAAATCGAGCCGGAGGCGACCAACGCGGTCGCAGCCATCGACCTGATGCTGGAGGACCCGCTGCTGATCCGGCGTCCCCTGATCGAGGCCGGCGGCCAGTGCTGCGCCGGCTTCGATCGCGAGCCGGTGCTGTCGCTGCTGCAGCGGGAGGATGATCTCGACGACGTCCAGGGCTGCACGCGGCCCGAGGCCTCACCCTGCCCGGAGCCGCGCTGAGCGGCTCCGGTCGAAGCCTCAGCGCTTCAGCACCATCACCAGCCGGTCGACGCGCTTGCCTTGCTTGAAGTGGGATTCGACGATCTCGTCGATATCCTCGGGCTTGGTCGGCCGATACCAGATGCCATCGGGATAGACCACCATCATCGGCCCGGCGCTGCAGAAGCCGAAGCAGCCGGCCGCGGTGACACCGACATCCGTCAGCCGCTGCGCCTCGATCGTCTTGGTCAGCCGGTCCCACAGCGGCTGCACGCCGAGCGCGCCGCAGCTGCCGCGCGGATGGCCCGGCGGACGCTGCGTCAGGCAGACGAAGGCGTGATATTTGTAGAGCTGCGGAATCTCGAAATCGTCATCCGCCTCTGCGACACCGCCGTCGCTCATGATGCGGCCGCCTTGATGCCCTTGTCGGCCAGCAGGGTCGCGAGCTCGCCGGCCTGGAACATTTCGCGCACGATGTCGCAACCGCCGACGAACTCGCCCTTGATATAGAGCTGAGGAATGGTCGGCCAGTTGGAGAACTCCTTGATGCCCTCGCGGATGAAGGGATCCGCCAGCACGTTGACGCCTTCATAGGGGACGTCGAGCTTAGCCAGGATCTGCGCAACGGCAGCCGAGAAGCCGCATTGCGGCGCCGCCGGCACGCCCTTCATAAAGAGAACGATGTCATTGCTGTCGATCAGCTTCTGAATGCGTTCGGATGTCGACATTGTATTATCCTTTCGTCCCTGGATGTGTCGCGGCAGCGATCATTTCGGCAATGACGTCTCGAGCGCCAGCGCATGCAGCACGCCGCCCATCTGGCCCTTGAGGGCCGAATAGACCATCTGATGCTGCTGCACCCGGCTCTTCCCGGCGAAAGCCTGCGAGGTGACGCGTGCCGAATAATGGTCGCCGTCACCGGCCAGGTCTTCGATCACGACGACTGCATCCGGGAACGCCTCCTTGATCAGACGTTCGATATCAGTTGCTGCCATCGCCATCGTTGTGTCTCCCGCTGGATTGATGATGGCGTCATGCAAGCTCCGAACCAGCGATTTGCGGGTACCGGACGCTGTCCCGGCTCTGCTCAAGCGGCGATTTGACGACGAGCGCGTCGGCTTTGCGACAAGGACGACGATGCGACCCAGGCTCGGCGTTCAAAATCCAACAGGCCCGCGCGTTTTCGCCGGCTTCGCGGCGATGACGGCCTCCGCTGCACCACCGCAAAACGGTCCGCGTCTTGCAACGATTTGATCGAGGTCAATGCAGATGCTCGAACTCGTCAGTGAACCCGACACGATCAACTTCGGCGATCTTCCCGAGGAGATCGACGCGCTGCTGCAGCAGGGCGTGGCGGCCTATCGCCGCGACCACGCCCGCGCCGACCGGCTGTTTCGCCAGGCGCTCGCTGCCGCCCCGCAGGAGCTGCCGACCTATTTCTGTCTCTATAAGATTCACACTTATCAAGGCCACCTCGACGAGGCCAAGGCCGTTGCCGAGCTCGGCCTCGCCGAGGCGGCGCGCCAGGCTGGCTGGTCTTCGGATTGGCGGCAATGGGTGCCGCAAGATCCGCTGCCCGACGGCGCCGGCCGCTTCGCGCTTTACACGTTGAAGGCACTGGCCTTCATCCATCTGCGCAAGAACGATCCCGACAGCGCGGCCGAGATGCTGGCAGCGCTGCGCCAGCTCGACCCGTCCGGCGCGGTCGGATGGCCGGTCGTGGCGGCGCTCGCCGACGGGCTCGGTGCGGAGTGAGGCCCCGGCCATGCAGCATCCCACGCGCGATCTCGACAGGACTTCCAACGACCATCCCCCGGTGCGAACCAGGACAATGAGAGGACCCAACGCATGATGAGCATGCACGCCGCTCCCCCTCCCTCCCCGTCGCAGAGCGCGCTGGCGACCGGCTCCCAGGATGCCGCCGAGAGCGTGATCGCCGCGCTACGGACGGTGTACGACCCGGAGATTCCGGTGAACGTCTACGACCTCGGTCTGGTCTATCGCATCGCGCATGAAGGCGGCGGCGCGGTCGAGATCGACATGACGCTCACGGCGCCCGGGTGCCCGGTCGCGAGCGAGATCGTCCGCATGGTCGAGGACGCGGTGCAGGCCGTCGAAGGTGTCGTCTCCGTCAAGGTCACGCTCGTGTTCGAGCCGCCGTGGGACAAGTCGCGGATGTCGGAAGAGACCGCCCTGGAGCTGGGCTTGTTGTAACGCGCGCGGGCCGCGCCGAACGAAGCAGGAGCATCACATGGCTACCGAGAGCACCATCAAGCTCACCGCTCATGATGGACACACCTTCCAGGCGTTTCGTGCCGATCCAGCCGACACGCCCAAAGGCGCCATCGTCGTGCTGCCGGACGGCAACGGCAGCAGCAAGGTCCGCAAGGTCGCCGACGCCTTCGCCGCGAGCGGCTATGTCGTGATCGCGCCGGAGCTGACACCGCCGGCGGCGGTCGAGACCACGGCAGACGGCGAGGCGCCGGCAGCGGCACAGGATCCGGTCGCCCCTCTGCTTGCAGAAATCCAGTCGACCGTCGACAGCGTCAAGGACTGCGGCAAGGTGGCCGTGGTCGGCTACGGTGCCGGCGGCGGCCTCGCCTACAACGCCGCGAACCGCGTGTCCGGGCTTGCCTGCGCCGTCAGCTACTACGCGACCGGCGTGGTCGACGCCGCCGGCGCCAAGCGCAAGGTCCCGACCTTGCTGCACTTCGGCGAAGCCGATGCGGTCGTGCCGTTTCCAGCCGTGAGCATGTTCCGCGCCGATCATCCCGAGGTCAGCGCCTTCTCCTATCCGAACGCCGCCCACGACTTCGACGCCGAGGGCGAGACCTATGATGAGACCGCAACGGCCCTCGCCCAGGAGAGAACGCTCGCCTGGATCTCGCAATACGTGGTCGGCCAGCCACCAATCACCTTGAAGAACGCCGGCGCCTATGCGCTCGCCAAGGTCGACAAGAAAAAGAAAAAGAAGACCGATGACGACATGGGACCTCCGGCTGATTGAAGACGCGATGGAGTGAGAGCACGCGATGCTGCCGACCACCATCCTGATCGACGAACGGCCGCGCTGCGTGGTGCGGCCCAACGACACCAAGGACCTCAACCGCTTCATCCGCAACGGCAAGACCTATCTGCTGGCGGAGATACCGGACGGCAAGATCACTCATCGCAACGCCAGCGACGCCGAGCTGATGCAATGGCAGAACGCGCTGGCCTTGCACCGGGCCTGGGGCGGCGACGATGAGAGCTTTTTCGGGGTACCGTTGTATTAGTTGAGCTCACGGAGAATGGGCAAAGGCGCCACCGGCGGTCGTGAGTTAGCACCGCAGTGCGCCTTGCCCACCACCCCGACGCCGGCGTCTGTTGATCGGGCCGCGGTGGGCACGCTTCGCTTTGCCTACCCTACGCCTCGTATCTCCGTCATTGCGAGCGAAGCGAAGCAATCCAGTTGCTAAACTGCACATCCTCTGTGTTGCCGCTTGATCGCTTCGCTGACGCTCGCGATGACGACTATGATTAACGCTCCGCTGTCATGCCCGCGCAGGCGGGCATCCAGTACGCCGCGGCCTCCCGGTGGACCCACAGGCGTCTCGGCGTACTGGATCGCCCGGTCAAGCCGGGCGATGACCGTGGCGGGGCGACACTGTCCACCATCGTCATTGCAAGCATAGCGGCGAAGCGAAGCAATGCAGAGTCCCGGGACGACTCTGGATTGCTTCGTCGCCTTCGGCTCCTCGCAATGACGCCTGGGACGGTGACCCGGCCTCACGGCCGCGCGGTACGTGCATCATGCGGATTGCCAGCCTGGTTGCGCATCCAATCCGCGAGCTTGGACATCGCGGCGTCGACATCCTGCCGCGCGGCAACATCCGCCACCGTCTCCTCGAGCGCGCCGCGCATGCAGAGCAGCCAGGCGTCGCGCTCGGCGTTGCCGATGGCAAATCCCATGTGGCGCTGGCGCAGCCGCGGATGGCCCTTCTCGGGCGAGTACAATTTCGGGCCGCCGAGCCATTCGGAGAGATAACGCTTCAGCACGACCTTGATTGGTCCGAGATTGGTGCCGTGCATGTCGCGGATCGTCTTGGCCTCGGGCAGCGTATCCATGCGGTGGTAGAACAACTCGACCAGGCGGTCGACCACGACGGCGCCGCCGATCCGCTCATAGGGCGTAATCACCGGCCCTGCCGCCGACGTGTCCGTCTCTGTCGTGCCTGCGTCCGCCATCGCTCCGTTCCGTCTCTATTCGTCCAAGCTAGGCTGCAGGATCACCTCGGCCGGCGCGCCCGGCCCCTGCTCGGCCACGAGCTCCAGCGCGTCGACCCGCGACAATCCGGCGCCGGAGTCCATCAGCACGATAGCGTCCTTGGGCATGCTGGCAAGGGCCTCGATCAGCTTGGCGACGGTCACGGCGCTTCCCTCATGCGGCGTCCTGGCCGGCAACGGCTGCGCCGGTCTCATCGAAATGCAGTGTCGCCGGCTCCTCGTCGAGCATGACGATCTCGGCGCTGCGCAACGCTCCGTTGGCATGGTAGCTGTAGCGGTGCGTCAGCTCGACCTCGCCATACACCACCTTCTCGAACCCGGTCAGCACGCCGGCGGCATTGAAATAGCCGCGGATGAACGTGTTGCGGTTCGAGAGCTGCTCCGGCGCGATCGGCGTCACCAGCCGCAGCGGCAGCTTGACGCCCGTATACGAGACGAAGAACTGACAGTCCTGTCCTGTATCCGTCATCGCGCCGCCGCTTCGCTCTTGGTTGAGGACGCAACCGATCAGGCCGCGGTCTTCAAGGCCTCGATCTGTTCGCGCGTGGTCTTGAATACGCCGCGGCCGCCGGCAAAGGTCTGGTAGGCCTTCAGGCCGATCGCCTCGCTGAGCTTGTTGAACCATTGCTGCGGCGTCAAGGTCGCCGGCCGCTCGCTGATCTCGGCGACGGTGCCATCCGGGGCGAAACGAACGTGAAGCGTGACATTGTCCATGATGTCCTCCTGTTACAGACCTGACGAGAAGCCGAGCAGCTCGATCTTGACGTTCTCGGTGCCGAGGATCGTCGCCTGGCACGCGAGGCGGGACTTGGAGCCGACGCCGACGATGGTATCCAGCTTCTCGTTCTCGAGCTTGCTGACCTTCGACACGCCCTTGCGTCCCTCCTGCAGGAAGATGTGGCAGGAGCCGCACTTGGCCTGGCCCTCGCACTTATGCGGGATCTCGACCTCGGCCGCGAGCAGCGCCGCGAGAATGGTGGTGCCCTCGCCCACCTCGATCGTCTTTCCAGAGGGCATGACCGTCAGAGTTGCCATTGATGTTCTCCTTTAGTGGGTTGAGTTCATTTCACGTCAGTAGATCGCAGCGCCCGCTCCGACATTGACCGAGGCGTCCTTCATCGTCGCGACGATGAAGGCGATCTGGTCGGTGGTCAGATGGACGTGGAACGGCAGGGCCACCACGCGATCGGCGACCTTCTCGGTCACCAGATAGTCGCCGCGCCTGTAGCCCATGTCGAAATAGTGGCGCTGCAGGTGCAGCGGATTGGAATAGGCGACAGCCTCGACCTGCTCGACGCGGAGATCCTCGACGATCGAGTCGCGGCTGGACTTCGAGAAGCGAGTCCCCAGATGCACCTGGTACAGGAACCAGTTCACCTCGGTGACATCTGGACCGACATAGGGATCCTTGATGCCCTCGAAGGACTGCACCTGGCTGTAATAGATCTGCTCGATCAGCCGGCGCCGTTCGAGGATCTCGTCGATCCGCTTGAGCTGCGCGAGCCCGAGCGCCGCGGTGACGTCGCTCATGACCGCCTGATGCGACGGCGTACCGCTGACCACGACCGAGCTCCGCTCGTCGAGCCGGTGCGAGCGGTGGCGCCGCACCGCCACGGCGATGTCGACATCGTCGGTCACGACCATGCCGCCCTCGCCGCAGGTCAGCGCAAACGGCTGCGAGAAGTCGAACACCGAGGCCGCGCCGAAGGTGCCGACCAGCGCGCCCTTGTACTTCGAGCCAATCGCCTCGGTCGAGTCCTCGAGCAGCGTCAGGCTGTGCGCCTTGGCGATCGCGTGCAGCTCCGACCACTTGGCCGGATGGCCATTGGTGTTGCCGGCCAGAATCGCTTTGGTCTTGGCCGTGATCCGCGCCTCGATCTTGCTCGGCGCCAACGTGCCGGAATAATAGTCGATGTCGGCGAACACCGGCTTGGCGCCGACGATGCTGATCGCATGCGCGACCTCGCGGAACGAATAGGACGACGCGATCACTTCGTCGCCGGGACCGATTCCCAGGCCCTTCAAGACCAGGACAAGGCCGAGTGTTCCGCTCGGCACAGCAATGGCGTATTTGCGCCCGAGATAGGCGGCGAACGCCGCCTCGAACTCCTCGACCAGCGGCCCGTGGGACAGCCGCGGCGAGCGCAACGCGGCATCCACGGCCGCGATCTCCGCCGTCGTGATATCCGGATCGGACAGCGGGATGAAGCTCGCCTCGACCGGCGTCAGCTCGGCCTCGTCCTGCTCCTGCCGGTCGGCGTCATGCACCAGATAGGGCTTGGTCATGATCAGCCCCGCTTCGCCAGGATGAGGCCGGTGGCCTTGGCCGGGTCGTCCGTGACTCCCGCGCAGTGCTCGCTGGCGTCGAGCAGATGCAGGTCGAACGCCGCGTAGCTGCGGAACGGCACTTCGGTGACATCCGAGGCATCGCACCGCGTCAGAACCAGCTTGGGAAAGCGGCGGCGCAGCTCGCCGAACGCGGTGCTCCCGGCGTCAGGTTGCTCGAGCACCTGGGCGATCTCATTCAGTTCCTGCTCGGCCAATGCCATCTCACCCGTCCTCCTCGTTACTGCCAGAAGATCCGCTCGGGGTCGGCGTTCAGCTCGTCGACCGCCGCGGTCAACCGCTGGTGCACACTGTGCAGCTCCCAGATCCCCTTCGCGTGATCTCTCCAGAACAGCTTCCACATCGTCTTCGCGGGATCATGACGCAGCAGCGCCACGTCGATCACTCCGCCGTCCTTGTCGATGTTGCGCGAGCAGCACGGACTGCGGACCTGATAACCTTCATCGACCGGCACGACCGTCGGCTCGACGTAGCGGTAGCGTTTGCGCGACTTCAGCGCGCGCTCGATCCGCTTGCGATCCAACTCGTTGGGATGCGCAGGCAGGACGAAGCTGGGCTTAAGCGCGGCTGCCACCATGATCGATCATCGCCCTCAGACCGGGACGATCTCCTCCTCGAGACACCCGACGACGAGCTGCTCGCCGAATTCGACGAGATAGATCGGCATGTTCGCTTCGGTATGGGTGCCGACCTGCACGATCTCGCCCATGTCGCCGATGCCGACCAGCTTGGCTTCCGCCGGCGCATTCGGGAACGAGCCGTCATTGACGAGGTCGATCAGCGCCTTGACGCGCTGGCCCCATTGGTATTTCGGCATCCGCGGTTCGATCATGATCTGTACGCTCCCGGCAGCGGCAGCTCGTCCTCGGCCTCCCCGCGGGGAACGGTGGATTCGAGCTCCTTGCGTTTCATGCCGACGCGGTTTCCGCTTTCGAGAAACTCGACGCCGTAGATGTAGAACTGCTGCAGGAAGGAGCCGATCGAGACGACGTAGCCGATCTCCCCCTTCTTCGCGAGGATCTCGCCGATCTCCTTGCCCGCATAGGTGCCGTCGTTGCGGATGGTCCGCTTCGCCTTCACCTTCTCGCCGAAGGTGAAGTAGGGCGGCGCCGACAGCTCGACGACCTCGCTGTCACGAACGATGTTGCTCATGCCGGTTTCTCCATCGCAGCTCCCGAACGGTTCTCGAGCCGGCCGCGCGCCATCTCCTGCACCAGCGGATCCTCATCCCGCGCGAGTTCGGCGAGTTCGCCGAGCGGGATGCGGCTCGCGACTTCGTGGCGCACGCGCCAGTCGGCATCCTTGCGCATCGCTGTCAGCAGATCCGGCGCCAGGCGCTCGGCGATCTCCAGGCGGACCCGCGCATCGGGATCGCTGATCATGCCGAGCAGCCAGTCGCTCGGAATGCGGCGCGCGACGACCCGGCGGACCTCGGCTTCGGGATCGCCCATCATGCGGCCGAGCACGGACGGCACGATCCGGCGCGCGACGACCAGACGGACGTAATAGTCGTCATCCATCATCATCGGCATCAGGTCTTCGGGATCGAGCACGGTGGCGATACGGATGCGGACCTCGCGATGCGGATCATGGCGCAGACGCAGCACCAATCGCTTCGGCAGCCGCCGCGCCGCATTCCAGCGCACCGTCTCCTCCGGGTCGTCGAGCAGCGGCGGCAGATAGAACGGGCTCGCATGCTTGGCCGCGATCGCCCGCACCTCGAAATGCGGGTGCTTGACGTAATCGTTGGCGAGCCCCGGATTCCAGTTGAAGAAACGGTCGATGCGCCGCGCATAGCGGTCGTGCACGCAGGCGTGGCGGAGCTTGCAGCCACCGGTCGCGCTCAGCTGCTCGTGGGCGCAGCCGGTGCAGCTGATCTCGTTACCCTGCCAGTCAATGGCTTCGTCGATGTCGTCACTCATCGTCGAGCTCCACCCGGTCGACGACCTCGAGCAGCACGCGCGCGCCGATCTTGTCGGTAGGATCGAGGTCGAGCAGCTTCTGCACCGCAAGCCGCCCCTCGACGAGATTGCCGAGCCGCATCTGCAAGTAAGCGTAGCCCTTCAAGGTGAACATGAAGAAGCGCGGCAGCATGTGGTCGAAGCTGCCGAACTCGGCATGCTCCGGCCGGACGTCGCGCCAATGCGGCGGCAGATGGTTTTCAATCGCGGCCTTGGCGAGGCAGCGCTTGGCGATGCGCAGCGCGTCGTTGAGCCGCCCCTTGTAGAAATAGAACCGATAGAAGCCGATCAGGACCGCGGCATGATCCGGCGCCAGCGCCTCGGCCTGCTTCAGATGCGCCTCGGCGATGTCGTCGAGGTGATAGCTTTGGCCCGCCTCCCAGAGATGTCGCTCGGCCTCCTCCGGCAGTCCGCCACCGAGCAGCGCGTCGGCAAGCAGCGCGTCCTCGATGGCAGTCTGGGAGCTGGGCCGGGCATCGGTCGGCATTGTTGGTTGTCCTAGTCCTGCAGCGCCTTCAGCGCGTGGCTGGAGCACGACACCTGCTTCGGGTCGTGGAACACGAGGCCGGTCTGGGTCGCGGTGTCAGCGAAATCGATCGTGACGCCGTCGAGCAGCAGGCGGCTTTCCGCCGGCAGGAACAGCTTGACGCCGTCGCGCTCGACCACGGCGTCGCCGGCGAGTGGCGTCGCGAGCACGCTGATGTCCGCGGCGAGACCCGAGCAGCCGCCGGGCGACACCGCGAGGCGGAAGCCAGCACCGGCGCCGCCGTCGGCCCTCAGCATCATGCGCATGAATTTCTGCGCAGCTGGCGTGAGCGTAAAGTTCATCGGGGTCTCCTCAGGCCGGCGGCTGATAGCGCGGGAACGAATTGTCGATGACGCAGGTGTTGTCGACCGGGCAGACCGCGGCGCATTGCGGCTCGTCGAAATGGCCGATGCACTCGGTGCACTTCTTGGGGTCGATCACGAAGGTGCCGTTCTTCTCGGAGATCGCCACGTTCGGGCATTCGGGCTCGCAGGCCGAGCAGCTCGTGCATTGCGAAGCAATGATCTTCAAAGTCATGAAACGCTCCTGTCGAAAGGGGCCGGCGGCGCCGGAGCGCCGCCGGGATCGGATCTCACGCCGCCGAGGTCAGAGCGCCCTGGCGGATCTCGGCGTCACCGCGCACGACGTGCTGGATCTCGCCGCTGTTGACCTTGTCGAGATAGCTCTTGAACCAAGCGATCGCCGACTTCTCGATGAACTCGTGGGCGAACTGGTCGACCGGCTCGATGCCGGCGGCCTGCAGGTCGCTCTTCGGGCAGCCGCCGATCTTGGCCACGAACACCGCATGGCAGTCGTTGATGGCGCGGATCACGGTCTCCAGGCTGTCCTCGTCGCCATAGCCGCCCTGGCAGTACAAATCGACGCGGCGGTGACCGACGAACTTCGCACCGGCCGTGGAGAGTTCGTAGACCTGGAACTCCTTGGCGTGGCCGAAATGCTCGTTGATCAGGCCCGAGCCCTTGGTCGCCACCGCGACCAGCAGCTTGATGTCGCTGGACTGGCCGGCGAGCGAAGCAAGCTCCTCCTGGCGGGCGACGACCTTGGCGACGCGCTCGCTTTCGACCGCCTCCTGATAGGCCTTGCGGCTGTCGATGTCGTAATTCACCTCCATCGCCATGATCTTGTCAGTGGTGAACTCCGCCGAGCGGTCCTCGCCGAGCAGGCCGACGGCGTCGGCGCGGCACTGGCGGCAGTGCCGCATCATGTTCATCTCGCCTTCGCACTCGTCCTGCAGAGCCTTCAGCTCCTGCGCGGTCGGGCCGCGCTGGCCGGTCAGGCCGAACACGGTGCCGTGCTCTGGCGAGGAGATCAGCGGCATGATGTTGTGCAGGAAGGCGCCACGCGACTTCACCGCCTTGTTGACCTCGACGAGGTGCTTGTCGTTGACGCCGGGGATCATCACCGAGTTGACCTTGCAGAGGATGCCGCGCTCGGTCAGCATCTCCAGGCCCTGCAGCTGGCGGTCGGTGAGCAGCTTGGCCGCTTCGACGCCGGTATAGCGCTTGTGCTTCCAGAACACCCAGGGATAGATCTTGGCGCCGATCTCGGGATCGACCATGTTGATGGTGATCGTGACGTGGTCGACGTTGAAGCCGGCGATGGTGTCGACATGGTCGGGCAGCGCGAGACCGTTGGTCGACAGGCAGAGCTTGATGTCGGGCGCGGTGCGCGCGATCAGCTCGAAGGTCTTGAAGGTCTTCTCGGGGTTGGCGAGCGGATCGCCCGGGCCGGCGATGCCGAGCACGGTCATCTGCGGAATGGTCGAGGCGACGGCCAGCACCTTCTTGGCGGCCTGCTCCGGCGAGAGCTTCTCGCTGACGACGCCCGGACGCGACTCGTTGGCGCAGTCATATTTGCGGTTGCAGTAGTTGCACTGGATGTTGCAGGCGGGCGCCACCGCGACGTGCATGCGCGCGTAGTGATGATGCGCCTCCTCGCTGTAGCAGGGATGGTTCTTCACCTTCTCCCAGATCTCCGGCGGGAGGTCGTTCTCGCCGGCGCCGGAGCCGCAGCTCGCCTTGCCGCTGCCGCCCGAGGTGCCGCAGCCCTTGTGTTCTGCGATGGTCTGCATCACCGAGCTCAGCTTGTCGCTGTCCGGTATCGTCGCCTGTTCGTGCTGCACTGACGCGTCCATGTCCGCTCCTTAACGTTGCTGGCGAGCCGCAAACCGCCTTGGTAAGGAGTTCAGCAACTCGCGTGCCACGCGCCGGACAAGATCATTCCTGCGAACTATCAACGCCTTAGCAAAATCATCGCGGCTGTCGCCTTGCCAACATGCGAAAGCCTCTCGTTTGATGCGTTGTTAGAAACGTTACAGACTCGGATCGCGGAGACGACGCACAGCAAAACAGCGCGGCCTTGGGCCGCGCTGTTCGTGATTGAAACGCATCGCGTTCAGCCGCCGATGATGATCTCGGTGGCGCGGGCCAGCGGAATCGCGATCGGCGTCAGCCGCTCGGCGATGAAAAATTTCAGCTCGTTCTTCGACAGCGTATCAGGCTCGACCAGGACGTAGTGCTCGGTGCCCGACCGCTTGATGACCTGGCGGCCGTAGGTGCGCAGCAGCTGGTCGTTGAAGCGGCAGCCGATGAACAGGAATCCGCGATCGGTGCGGCGATCCTTCACGGTGTCGGGAATCGGCGTCTGGATGTCGATGTCGGTCAGGACCTCGACATAGTCGGCGTCGGTGATCAGGAAATTCTTCGCCGGCGTGATGCCGCCATGCGGCTTGTACAGCAGCGTGGTCCAGCCGTTGGCCTTCTCGCGATCGCTCTCGCCGCCATCAGCGTCGTAGAAGCGATACCAGCGGTCTTCGCCGATATGGGCGCGGGTGATGCCCTGCACCTCGCCCCAGTCGCTGCGGCCGGCCAACGCAGTGCGCATCGCGCCGTCATACCAGCTGTCGACGATCATCGGCAGCGGCAGCGACGCGAGATGCTGCTGCAACGGCGTCGGCGCGACCGGCGCCGCGAAAGCTTCCGCCATCAGCGCTGTCACCGTCGAGCGGTGCCGCGTGCTCTCGATATGCTGTGCCGAGGCCCAGGCATTTCCCTTCGCGCGGCGCGGCAGCGCCACCTTGGTGCCGAAGAACGCGGCCAGCGCCTCCGGATTCATCGGCACGGCGGCGCCGGACTGCTCCGACACCGCGGGACCGAGGAACGGAACGATTTTGCCAGCCTTGAGCTTGGCGACGACGTCCTTCAGCAGCGCCTCGGCGTCGGCCTGCTTGATGATGTCGATATGAGGAAGCGGCGCATTCATCACTCGTCCCCTTCTCCACCGCGCTTGCGCGCATTGATCGTGATCGGCAGCCGCGTGTCGGCGGCCATCTGCGGCAGCTCGAGCACCCAGCCATTGGCGATGCGGATCCAGCCGCCCCACAGGGTCTCGTGCTCGGTCTCGACGATCGGCTCCTCCAGGTCCTTCTTGGGGACGTAGATGGAGAGGCCGGTTTCCGGCGAGCGGCGGATCATGACTTTCATTGCGTAAGCTCCGTGGGACGAAGGGCGTCCGCCGCGTTTGACGGATGATGTTGCAGCCAGGACGGCGAGGTCTCGCGGAGACGGCTGACGATGTCGGGCAGCACGGCCAGCACGCGCGTGATGTCGTCGTCGGTGGTGTCGCGCGACAACGAGAAGCGCACCGCGCCGCGCAGCAGCTCCGGCGGCACGTTCATTGCCCTGAGCACGTGCGACGGCTCCATCGAGCCGGAGGCGCAGGCGGAGCCGAGCGAGGCGGCGATGCCGGCCTGGTTCAGCCGCATCACGATCGGCTCGCCTTCGAGATGCAGGAACGCGATATTGGCGGTGTTCGGGAGGCGCTGCGCAACATCGCCGAGCACGGCGCAATGGCCGACGCCCTGGATGATGCCCTGCTCCAGCCGGTCGCGCAGCGCGCGCACCCGGCCCTGCTCGTCGGCGAGATGCTTCGCGGCGAGTTCGGCCGCCTTGCCGAGGCCGATGATGGCGGGAACATTCTCGGTGCCGCCACGCCGGCGGCGCTCCTGCGGGCCACCGCGCACCAGCGGCGCGAACGGCGTGCCTTTCCTGACATAGAGCGCACCGATGCCCTTGGGCCCGTGCAGCTTGTGTCCAGACAATGACAGCATGTCGACGCCGGCAGATTTCAGGTCAATGGCAATCTTGCCGACCGCCTGCACGGCGTCGGTATGGAACAGCGCACCAGCATCATGTGCGAGCTTCGCCAGTTCCGGAATTGGATTCAGAGTACCGGTCTCGTTGTTCGCCCACATCACGGAGGCGATCGCGGTGCGCGGCCCAAGCGCGCGCTTGTAGGCGTCGACATCGAGCCGCCCGGCGGCATCGACACCGATCAGGTGCACCGTCACTCCACGCTTGTCCCTGAGATACTCGACCAGCGACAGGATTGCGGGATGATCGACCGCGGTGGTGACGATCTCGTCACGCCCCTCCTGCGTCTCCAGCGCCGACAGGATCGCGGTGTTGTCGGATTCCGTCCCACCCGAGGTGTAGACGATCTCGTGGTCGAAGGCGGCGCCCAGCAGCGCCTGCAGGCTCTTGCGCGCCTGGCGGACGGCGCCCGCGACCTCGCTGCCGAAGGCATGCGAGGACGAGGCATTGCCGAACTGGTCCGTGAAGAACGGCAACATCGCCGCGACGACATCGGGGTCGACGCGCGTCGTGGCGTTGTTGTCGAGGTACACCGGACGCACGGCCGCTCCTTAATGCCGCGCCTTCGCAGCGCCGGCCACCGGAATGAGACGGACGAATTCGCCGAGCTTCTCGATCATGCGGGCCTGGATGCCTTCCAGGGTCGCGCTGGCGAGCTTGCAGAAGATGCAGGCGCCGGCGAGCTTGACCATGATCTTGTTGCCGTCGATCTCGACGAGTTCGCAATCGCCGCCGTCGCGCTTGAGGTTCGGACGAACCTCCTCGATCACGGCCCGGATGATCCGCTCGCGTTCGCTCATCTGAGCCGGCGCCTCGACGACGCCCTGGGTTTCGACCAGCATGATGTCACTTCTCTCGTGTTGATGGATCAAGCGAAGGATTTAAACGAACGACTGCTCAGGCGAAGGACTTGCCGCAGCCGCAGCTCGACTTGGCGTTGGGGTTCTCGAAGGTGAAGCCGGAGCCTTCCAGCGCGACGACGAAATCGATCGTCGTGCCCTCGAGATATTCGAGGCTCTTGTGATCGACGAGCACGCGCACGCCCTCGCGCTCAATCACGGTGTCCTCCGGCTCGCTGCCGCTGACGAGACCCATGTTGTATTTGAGCCCGGCGCAGCCGCCGGCTTCGACCATGATCCGCAGGCCGTCGACCGGCTTGTCGGAGGTCGTGATCGCGTTGCGTACTGCGTTGACGGCGCTGTCAGTCAGGTTGATCATCATCGTCTGGCCTTTCCCATTCGGCTGTTGCGAACGGAATTGGCAAGTCTCGTGCCATGCATCAATCGCCTGAAAGAACACGGCTTTTCGCGATGTCGCTGTGGCGTTTCCGACGCGTGTCGGCTTTGCGACAGGCGCGCCTCGCGTCGTGTCGCGCCCGTGACGTCAGAATGTCGCGGCGCAAACGCGACAATCGGCCGGCCCGGCGGACGAAAATCTCAAGCAAATCAACGCGCAACAAACATCGGCAGACAACTTGCATCACCGCCTTTTGACCGCGCCGTGCGGCGAACGGCTCATGAAGGACATGCGAGGGGATTGCTGATGACGACATTGGAGAAGACGGTTGCGATCGAGACCACCGCGCTCGCGCAGCTCGACAAGGAGGGCCGGCTGCTCAACGCCGTGCTGAAGGCGCCGACCACGAAGCCGGGCCGGTTCGGCTTCCGCGGCGACATCGCGCTGAAATTCCAGACCCAGGTGGCCGACGAGAAGCGCCCGCCGGATTTCTCGATCGAGCAGGTGCTGACGATCGTCAACGACGGCGAGCCGACCATCCCGGTGCTGGTCGGCTACATCCACTCGCTGGCCTACCTCGAGACGGCGGTGGAGGTTCTGAAGGGCCTGCTGAAGCCTGACGGCAGCTACTTCATGTTCTGCAACAACATCGACCTGCTGGCGAAGTATCGCATCAAGATGGGCGATGTGACGTTCTACGTCCTGCCGTGCGATGAATCGACGGTCTGGAAGGAGATGATGGATCTGTTGTCGATCGACAAGAACGACATCAAGAAGCTCGATACCGCCGGCAAGCTGGACTACGTGCTCGACGACGCCGTGAAGTTCAGCGAGAGCTATGAGCTCATTGCCTATGCCGACGCGCTGGCCAAGATGGAGCCGGTGAAAAACCGCAACGAGAACCGGCCGGTTTGACCGCCGTCTCCTCCTCACACGCCAAGTGAAGTCCCGGTCCTTTCGCCGGGACTTCATGTGAGACCTCAACCTTCCTCACACTGCATACCGGCCTCTTCCTCGTCGTCCTCGTCATCCTCCACCAGGGTCACGCCGGTGACGCAGATGTCACCGTCGATCACCGACAAGGCCACTGGCGTCAGGCTCTCGCCCTTGCAGGGGCCGTCGACACACATCCCGGTGCCGATCTCGAACAGCGAGCCGTGCTTGCCGCAGAGGATGCGCAGGCCGTTGCCGTCCATGAACTGGTTGCGCTCCCAGTCCAGATTCACCTTGTCGTGCGGGCACATGTTCAGATAGCCGAACACCTGCTTGCCCCAGCGGATCACGAAGATCGGCCACGGGCGATGGCTGCCGTCCTCCGCGACGATCATGAGCTGGAAGCCCATGGCGCGGCGGCTCGGGATGTCGTTGAAGCTGCAGATGGCGTAGGCGACGTCGGTCGTCATGTCAGGCCTCATCGATGTCTGGCGCATGTCCGACATTGCCGCTTTCGGTGCGATGAGAGCGGCGGTCGGCTCGCTGACGGATCACGTTGCAAGATTCGCGCAACTCCGCGTTCCGGCATCTGTCTCGCTGTTGCGAGAGACTGGCACAGAATTTGAAAATTTCTCCTGCAAAGGCCTCTCTTTGTAAGGAGATCGACATGAACGTGACATTGGACTTCGTCGAAAGCTCGCTCGACGACATCAAGGCCGCTTTGGACGGCGGCACGCTGACCGTCTACTCGGTGGCGCGTCCGACCACCGCCGACAAGGCGGTCGACCGCAGCGGCGTGCTCGCGACCTTCACCTTCGCCTCGCCCGCCTTCGGACCCGCGGTCGACGGCCTGGAGCAGCCGAATTTCGTCGCCGCCGCCGTGCCCGCCGCCACCGTCGGCACGCCCGGCTTCGCCCGCGCCCGCAAGGCCGACGGCACCACGGTCGCCGATTTCTCGGCCGGCCCCGGCGAGCGCGAGATCAAGTTCACCGAAGTGTCCTGCTCGCCCGGCGCGCCGGTGACGGTCGCGACCTTCAAGATCATCGCCGATGGCGGCTGGCCGGAGCGCCCGGAATATTACGACAGCCATCCGCGCCCGGGCTACGCGATGCCGAAGACGCTCTGACGCGCTTTGCGCGTCAGCCTTTCCGTTGGCCCCTCATCGAGAGCGCATGCATGAGCAGAGATCCATCCGACGCCCTGGTCAGCTCCGAATGGCTGGCGCAGCATCTCGCCGATCCCGGCATCAAGATCCTCGATTGCACCTGGCATCATCCGAGCACCAATCTCGACGGCCGCACACAGTATCGCGGCCGGCACCTGCCGGGCTCGGTGCATTTCGACATCGACCAGGTCGCCGACAAGACCAACCCGCTGCCGCATATGCTACCGACGGCGGAGGATTTCGCACACAAGGTCGGGCTGCTCGGCATCAGCAATGCCGATCGCGTCATCGTCTATGACCGCCACTATGGCGGTTCGGCCGCAGGCCGCGTGTGGTGGATGTTCCGCGTCTTCGGCCACGACAATGTCGCTCTGCTCGATGGCGGCTTCGGCAAATGGACCAAGGAGAAGCAGCCCGCCGAGATGACGCCGGTGCGCCCGGCGCCGGCGAGCTTCACGGCGAGCTTCCGGCCCGAGCTGGTTGCGACCTCGGCGCAGGTGCAGGCCGCGCTGCAGAGTGGCGCGCAGCTCGTGGACGCCCGCGGCCCCGGCAAGTTCGACGGGACGCAGCCCGACGTCTTCACCTTCAAGCGCCAGGGTCACATTCCCGGCGCCATCAACCTGCCCTGGGCCGATCTGGTCGATCCCGATACGGGCGTGCTGCTGCCGCCCGACGCACTCGCCGCGCGCTTCGCGGCCGCTGATATCGATCTGGCGAAGCCGATCGTCACCACCTGCGCCTCGGGCATCACCTCGTGCATGCTGGCGCTGGCGCTGTACCGCCTCGGCGTTCCCAGCGCCGCCGTCCATGACGGCGCCTGGGCGGAATGGAGCCAGCTCGACGACACGCCGGCGGCGGCGTGACCTCAGGACATCAATGACGGGAGCACAGGCATGGCAAAGACGTTGGTCAAGACCACGCAGGACGGCCGCAAGGTCGAGGTGATCGGCCTCGCGATCTGCCTCGACGGCGAGCTCGAGGCGTTCGAGCTGGTCGAGGTCAAGCTGCATCCGAACCGGCGCAAGATCTGGGAGGCCGCCCCCGACGCCACCCACATGGCCGGCCGGATCACGTTGACGAAAGAGGAAGCCGCGATCGTCGAGGGCGCCTTCGCCGGCGCCCAGTCCGAGATCCTGGCCAGCCCCGCCGCGATCAACGAACGCTTCCGGATCGCCGCGATGTGGAAGGCCAGGGAACAGGGGATCGAGTAGGTCCCATCTCCAGAACAGCCCGCACCTCTCCGTCATTCCGGGGCGCGCACAGCGCGAGCCCGGAATCCATAGGCACAGGCGGTGATGAAGCGCGAGTTGCGTGTGGCGCTTTTCTCGAAGGACAATATCCGTTCGTGGATATGGATTCCGGGCTCATCGCTCCGCGATGCCCCGGAATGACGGGAGGATAGATGTTGCCCACCATGGTCGCTCCGCGCGTGCGGACAGACGGTGGGCACGGCGCGTGAGACTGAGCGCTTAACGAAGGACCACCCAGGCGCCTTTGCCCACCCTACTGGCTACCAACGTCATCGCGAGCGCAGCGACGCGATCCAGGGCCGCGCGGAGTTCTGGATTGCTTCGTCGCCTGCGGCTCCCCTCGCAATGACGGCTATGGCTGGATATCCAGTCGACTATTGGAAAACCCGCCCGCGGTAATGATAGCTCCCGCCATCATCCACATCGAACAGCTCGCCGATGTCCGGATGCTTCACCGGGTCGCCTGAGACGTCCGCGATCAGGTTCTGCTCCGGCACGTAGGCGATGTAGCTGCTATCGCCGCATTCGGCGAGCAGGTAATAGAACGGCTGCTCCTTGTCGAGCCGCTTGTCCATCGTGATGGCGCGCCAGCCTTCCTCCTCGGAGAAGGACAGGTCGACATCGAACACGACACCGCGCAGGTCGTAGACGCGGTGCCGGGTCACCTGGCCGATCGTGAATTTTGCTTCCATCCGCAGCATGCCCGCACGCTCGATAGGATCACGCCGGCGAATGGGTCTGGCAGTTGGTCGGGCAGACCCGGGCGCAGGCGCCGCAGCCGATGCAGGCGCCGGTGTCGTGCATGACCATGATCTTCTTCTCGACCTCGTCATCCTCGTCGTCGTCGAGCTCGACGAACTCGCCCTCGTCGTTGATGCCCTTCAGGGTCATCACCTCGCGGCCGCAGACCTTGTAGCAGCGGCCGCAGCCGATGCACTTGGCCGCGTCGATGGCGACCAGATAGTCCGGCCGCCAGTCGCGGCCGTCGCGGGTTGAATTGGACATGGTGACAGGTCCTTGTGCGGGCTTTACGCGGCCTCGAGCTTCTTCAGCTCGGCCCGCTTCTTCTCCAGCTCGGCGAATGCCTCGTGCGCCTTCTGCGCGGTCGGCAGGATCTGGTCCCAGTTGACGGGCAGTTCCTCCGACAGATCGTGCAGGTTCATCTTGGCATCCATGGCGCGGGCCGACAGCTTCTTGATCTCGGCCTTCAATGTATCCAGGTCGCTCATCTCTCTCATCCTCGCCGTTAGTAATTCGCGACGTCCTTGAACTTTTCGATCATCTCGACGCCGGCCTTGACGAACTTGTCGCCCTCGTCGGCCAGCTTGCCGAGATTGTCGAAGCCGAAGCGGTGCACGTCGCGCAGCTGCTTGTTGACCACGATCAGCCGGCCGCCGATCAGCACCATGCGGCCAAAGCCCTCATGGCTCATCTTCAGCATCGGCGAGATCATCACGCCGGTGGCCTTCTCGATCGACAGCGCGATCGCGTTAAAGAACAGCTCGAGCCGCCAGATCGTCTCCGGATCGGGGTCGCCGATGATCGGCAGCGCACGGCGCTTCTCCTTGTCCAGGATGTAGGGCTCGAGCAGCTCGACGTCCTTCTTGCCCTCCCAGGCGCCATGGGTGTCCTGGGCGCGCCAGACCTTGATCAGCTCCTTGACGAAAGGCCGCTGCTCGGCGGGGACGACTTCTTCTACGACTGCGGTATCAGACATGTTCGTTTCCTCATTCCTCGAAATCGAGCGCGCGTTCCTGGCCTTTTGCCAAGGCTTTGCGCAGCCACGGCGGCGGCGTGCCCTTCAGCACCGCCTGCAGCTTGCCGAGGAGATCGGTGATGTCCTCGGGCTGGGTGACCTTCATGGGGTGGATGTTGTTGGCGACCACGCGCGCCGCGCCGGAGCCGCCGATCGCGGCGACATAGAGGATCGCGCAATCCTTGATCGCCTCGATCTTCGGCGCCAGCTTGTCCTCGTTGCCGTCTTCCTTGAGATCGCCGTCGAACTCGACGGTCTCGACGAAGCGGTAGCCTTCGGGATCGAGATCGTAGATCGCGATGTTCTTGGCCCAGCCGAAATGGGCGTCGACGCGTTTCAGATCCTGGGTAGCGAATGCGACTTTCATGTCGTCGGTCCTTTCTCCTGACGCGTCAATGCAGCGGTGCCACGACCGCCGGCTCCGGCGAGACCTGCTGGAAATCCTTCCAGGGATCGATCCAGGTGTCCGGCGTCGGCTGATGGTTGTCCTCGCGGTCGGCGATGATCAGGTTGGCGAGCGCAAACACCAGGTCGCGGGTGCCGCGATAGCCGACGGTCAGCAGATGCCCAGCGCCCAGCCGGTCGAACATCGGGAAGCCGACCCGGTAGAACGGGATCTTCAGCCGCGCCGCCGCCTGGCGGCCGTGCGAATGCGTCATCATCAGGCCGCAGTCGCGCGCCTTGGCGAGGTTCTCCAGATCCTCGAGGTCGCCGATCAGCACCTCCTCGCAGGGCATCCGCTCCAGCACCGGCGACTGCGTGGTGGTGACAGCGACCGAGATCTCGGCGCCCATGTCGTGCAGCATGCTGGCGACGTCGAACAGCAGGTCCGGCTCGGCGCCGATGGCGAGCTTGCGGCCGCCGATGTGAAAATGCGCGTCCAGCATCGCGTCCGCGAGCTGGCCGCGCTGGCGGCGATATTTCGCCGGCACCGGACGGCCCGAGATCTCGCTCAGGAAGGACATGAACTCGTCGTTCGGCAGCAGGCCGCAGAGCCGCTCGAACAGCCGGTACGGCACGCCGGTCTTCGCCTGCATCGCCTCCGCCGCGCGCTTCATCTGCGCGCCGATCGCGATCGTCCAGGACGCGCTGCCCATGGTCGCGATCTCTTCGAGACCGATGCCGCCGATCGTGGTCGGCGTGAACTCGTCGGGGATATGACCATCGAGCGAGCCGCCGATGTCCGGCAGGAACGACGGCTCCAGGCCGAAATCCTCGAAGATGGTGCGGAGCTCCTCGATGTCCCCTGGTGTCAGATGGCAGCCGGGCAGCACGTTGACCCTGGCGGGATCGCGCCGGGTCGAGGTCGGCTTGTCGACGAGTACCTCGACCATCTTGGCGACGGTCTTGTCCCAGCCGTCCTGGAACGCATCCTTGAAGTCCGGGGTCGAGACATAGACGAGCGGATAATTGGCGAGCTCCGGATGCTTCTCGCGGATCAGCTTGATGTAGCCGTCGACGTCGTCGCCCTTGGTCTCGGTGACGCCGGTCGAGCAGATGCCGATGATCTCCGGCTTCTGCTTCTTGTAGATGTTGAGGATCGCCTGCTCGACGTTCTCGTAGCCGCCGAGCACAGTGGCGACCTCGCTCATCGCCGTCGTCTGCATCGGCACCGCTTCCTTGAAGTGGCGCACGAACAAAGTGAGGCCGAACGAGGTGCAGCCCTGCGAGCCGTGCAGCAGCGGCATCGCGCCGCGCAGGCCGAGGAAGGCGAACGAGCCGCCGATCGGCTGGCTCATCTTGAGCGGATTGACCGCGCAGGCCTTCTTTCCAATGGTGACCTTGGCCATGAGCGCCGCCCTATTCCGCTGCCTGCAAGAGCGGCGCAGCCGGTGCCTTCTGCGCCGCAAGAATGTCCTCGACCCGGCCGGCGCAGGCGCCGCAGCCGCCCGAGGCGTTGGTGTGGGTCCGGACGCCGGCGACGTCGGTCAGGCCGTGCGCCTTGATCGCATCCTCAATGGTGCCGAGATCGACCGACTTGCAATGGCAGATCTTCTTGGCGCGGCGCGCGGCTTCCGCCGCCACGGGATCAGCCGCGAGCGCAGCAGCTTCCGCATCGGCCTGCGCAATCGCCTTGGCCTGCCAGTTGTTGCTGGCGCTCTCCCAGGGCGCCCGCTTGCGCAGCTGCTCCCACATCGGGTTGTAGATCGCCTTGTCGATCTCGGCGACCAGCTTCACCATGCCGATATAGCCCATGAAGGCGTGCGAGCGCTCCTGGTTGATGTCGAGCCAGGGCATCGCGGCCTTCAGCGCCACGAACTGCGACTTGCCGCCGGAGAGCATGATGTCGGCCTTGGCGTCCTTGAGCATCTTGTACATCTCGCGGGGCGCCATATCGTCGATCATGTGAGCGTCCTGGCCCATCAGTTCCTTGATGCGCTCCTTGTCCTCCTTGGTGGACTTCTTCACGGAGGTGCCGACCAGCTCCATGCCGGCCTCCTGCAGCGCCGCCACGACCGACCACGACTTCACGCCGCCGGTGATCAGCAGGACCTTCTTGCCGGTGAGCCGCTTCTTGAACGGCTCGATCGCGGCCCAGGCTTTGGCTTCTTCGCGGGCGATCACCGCCTCGGTGCGGTCCAGCAGATCCGCCGGCGCGCCGCGCTCGACCAGGAGACGCGCGATCTCGCGCAGCGAGTCCGAGGAGTCCTGGATGCCGTAGAACGAGCCCTCGAAGAACGGAATGCCGTAGCGCTCCTCCATCTTGCGGGCGACGTTGATCATCGCCTTGGAGCACACCATCATCGCCGCGCGGGCGCGGTGCGACGACGCGACCTCCTTGTAGCGGCCGTCACCGGAGATGCAGGCGGAGATGCGGATGCCGAGTTCGTCGAACAGCGGCTTCACCTGCCAGAGCTCGCCGGAGAGATTGTATTCGCCGATGATGTTGAGGTCGTAGGGCGTCGTGACCTCCGGCTCGACGGTGCCGATGACGTGGTCGAGCAGCGCCTCGCCGGCCAGCTTGTTGCCGAGATTCTTAGGGCCGACGAAGCCGGGCGAGTTGACCGGAATGCAGGGCTTGCCGAACTTGGCCGAAGCCGCCTTGCAGACCGCGTTGATGTCGTCGCCGGTCATGGCGGGCACGCAGGTCTGGTAGACGAAGACCGCCGGCGGATCGTATTTCTCAATGATTTCCTTGATCGCCTTGTACAGGCGCTTCTCGCCGCCGAACACGACGTCGGTCTCGTTGATGTCGGTGGTGAAACCGGTGCGCCAGATCTGCGAGCCAGACGAGGCCGCGCCGCGGTTGTCCCAGGAATTCCCTTCGCAGGCGATCGGTCCGTGCACGAGATGCGCGACGTCGGTCAGCGGCTGCAGGGCGACCTTGGCGCCGTCGAAGGCGCAGCCACCGGCCGCGCCGCCCGGCTGCAGCTGCTTGGTGCAGCCCTTCTTGCGCTCGGCCTCGGACTTGTTGGCGTTCTTGCCGCAACCCGGCTCGTTGAAGACGTTCTGGATCGTGGCAGACAGCGAGCTCATCGGCTTCTCCTGTTGGCGGACGTTCGGCGCGTCTTGGTGGAATGAGGCGGCTCAGGCTTGGTGCCTTCCCACGAGCCGCATCGTCCAGAGCGAAGCGCGGCGGCCCCTGGGGACCGCCGCGCGCCGTGACTTAGCGGATGATGTCGAAGCTGTAGTCCGACTTGGCCGGCACGTTGGTGTTGCGATCGATCTCGTCGAAGATCTTGTCGAGGATCGTGACCAGCACGTTCAGGCCGCCCTGATAGCCCCACACCGGATAACGGTGCTTGTGGTGGCGATCGAAGATCGGGAAGCCGATGCGGATCAGCGGCGTGCCGGTGTCGCGCTCCAGATACTTGCCGTAGGTGTTGCCGATCAGGAAGTCGACCGGCTCGGTGAACAGCAGCGAGCGCATGTGCCAGAGATCCTTGCCGGGATACACGTGGCAGTTCTTGCCGAACGGCGAGGCATCGAACACCGCCTGCACGCGCTCCGCCCACTCCTTGTTGCCGTTGGTGGCGAGCACATGGGTCGGCTCGGCGCCGAGTTCTAAAAGGAACGAGGCCAGGCCGAGGCAGAGGTCCGGATCGCCGTAGATCGCGAACTTCTTGCCGTGGATGTGGGCGCTGGAGTCGGCGATCGCGTCCACCAGGCGGCCACGCTCGACGGAAAGCGATTCCGGGATGTCCTTGCCGGAGATGCGCGACAGCGCCATCAGGAAGGCGTCGGTGCCGGAAACGCCGACCGGGTGATGGAACGAGACCACTTCCTGGCCGTGATTGCCGATGAAGGGCAGCGTCTTCTCGGTGCAATAATGCTGCATCGAGATGGTCGCCTTGGCGTGCACGGCATTGGCCGCGTCCTCCAGGGTCGTGCCGCCCTCATACATGCGGAACTCGCCGTCGGTCGGCGTGTCGAACACGTTCGAGTTGTCGCCGAGTATAGTGTACTCGATGCCCATCTCCTCGAAGATGTGCTTGACCTCACGGATGTTGCCGACGGTGTAGCCGTCGAAGCCGCCGATGAAGTTGATCTTCTCGTTCGGAACGCGCTCCAGCTTCGGCGCGGTGCCGGCCTTGCCGTCCCAGAAGTGCTCGAGAATGCCCTTCATCGCATTGTCGTAGCCGGTAACGTGGCTGCCGACGAAGGCGGGCGTGTGGGCGAAGGGAACGTCGTACTCGGCTGGAACCGAGCCCTTTTCCTTTGAGGTCTTGATGAAGGCGTTGAGGTCGTCACCGATGACTTCCGCCATGCAGGTGGTCGAGACCGCGATCATCTTCGGCTTGTACATGTTGTAGGCGTTGGCGAGGCCGTCGATCATGTTGTTGAGGCCGCCGAACACGGCCGCGTCCTCGGTCATCGACGACGACACGCAGGAGCTCGGCTCCTTGAAGTGGCGCGACAGATGGCTGCGATAATAGGCGACGCAGCCCTGCGAGCCGTGCACGAACGGCAGGGTCTTCTCGAAGCCGACGGCGACGAACACGGCGCCGAGCGGCTGGCAGGCCTTGGCCGGGTTGACGGTCAGCGCCTCGCGGGCGAAATTCTTCTCGCGATATTCGGGCGTCTTGGCCCATTCGCGGATGCGCTCGACTTCCGCGGGATCGCGCGGATTTTCGAACATCTTCTTCTTGTTGGCCAGCATCTGCTGGTATTCGGGACCACGGAAAAGCTCGAAGTGATCGAGCACATGTTCGGCAGACTGTGTCATGGGAAAACCCTCTCTATGTTCCTGTGTCGATCAGGGAGCACTGGCTCTCCGCCGAAGGAGAGCCAGGCCGTGGGTGGTGCAGGTTACTTTGCCAGTTACTCGGCCGCCTGGAGCAGCGGCTTGGGAGCCTGCTTCCAGGGAGCCTTGGTCATCTTCCAGACCGGCGAGTTGATCGCCATGTCCATGTCGCGGGCGAAGATCGCGAACCCGTCATAGCCATGGTAGGGACCCGAGTAATCCCAGGAGTGCATCTGGCGGAACGGCACGCCCATCTTCTGGAATACGTACTTTTCCTTGATGCCCGAGCCGACCAGGTCCGGCTGGACCTTCTCGACGAATTTCTCGAACTCGTAGCCGGTCACGTCGTCATAGATCAGCGTGCCGTCCTTGACGTAGTGCTGGGCGGTGCGCTGATAGTCGTCGTTGTGGGCGAACTCGTAACCGGTGCCGACGACCTCCATGCCGAGGTCCTCGTAGGCGCCGATCACGTGGCGCGGACGCAGGCCGCCGACGAACAGCATCACGGTCTTGCCTTCGAGGCGCGGCCGGTACTTGGCGATCACGGCGTCCATCAAGGGCTGGTACTTGGCGATGACGCGCTCGGCACCTTCCTTGATCTTGTCGTCGAAATAGCTGGCGATCTTGCGCAGCGATTCGGCGATCTTGCTCGGCCCGAAGAAGTTGTACTCGCACCACGGAATACCGAACTTCTCTTCCATGTGACGCGAGATGTAGTTCATCGAGCGGTAGCAGTGCAGCACGTTCAGCTTCGCCTTCGGCGTCGCCTCGAGCTCGGCCAGCGAGCCGTCGCCCGACCACTGGGCGATCACGCGCAGGCCCATCTCCTCGAGCAGGATGCGCGAGGACCAGGCGTCGCCGCCGATGTTGTAGTCGCCGATGATCGCGACGTCGTAATCCGACGGCTCGAAGCGCGGCGCGGCGTCGGCCGGCAGCTTGTCGAACACCCAGTCCCGGATCGCGTCGTTGGCGATGTGGTGGCCGAGCGACTGCGACACGCCGCGGAAGCCTTCGCAGCGGACGGGGACGATGGTCTTGCCGTCATACTCCTTGGACTTCGTCTTCGACACCGCCTCGATGTCGTCGCCGATCAGGCCGATCGGGCATTCCGACTGCACGGTGATGCCGTTGTTCAGCGGGAACAGCTCCTGGATCTCGTCCATGATCTTGGCGAGCTTCTTGTCGCCGCCGAACACGATGTCCTTCTCCTGGAAGTCGGAGGTGAACTGCATCGTGACGAAGGTGTCGATGCCGGTCGTTCCGATGTAGTAGTTGCGGCGCGCCGCCCAGGAGTACTGGCCGCAGCCGACCGGGCCGTGGCTGATGTGGATCATGTCCTTGATCGGACCCCAGACCACGCCCTTCGAGCCGGCGTAGGCGCAACCACGGATGGTCATGACACCCGGGATCGACTTGATGTTCGACTTGACGCCGCAGTCCGACTTGCCGGACTCGTGGACGTTGAGATGCTTGGCGCGGCGCTTGGCGGTCTTCTCGGGATAGACCTTGAGGACCTCGGCGATCAGTTCCTTGTTGCGTGCCTTGATCTCGGCAACGCTTTGTTTCTCGATAACGCTCATCTGGCTTTTTCCTCGATGATCGGTTGCGGAGATCGCCCGGCCCGTCGAACCGACGGGCCGGATGACCGGTGACGCTTCAGGCCGTGGCGGCGAGCTCGGCGGCGGTCTTGCCGATCTGGGTCTCGTCGACCGCCTTCATGATGCCGTGCTCCATCAGCATGTCCTCGAGCTCGTCCATCGTGATCGGGGTCGGGATGATGCCCTTGCCGGCATTGCCGTGGATCTTGGTCGCCAGGTTGCGGTAGTGGTTGGCCTGGACCGACTCCGGCGCATATTCCAGCACGGTCATACGGCGCAGCTCGGCGTGCTGCACGATGTTGTCGCGCGGCACGAAGTAGATCAGCTGGGTGCCGAGCTTCTTGGCCAGAGCCTCAGCCAGCTCCAGCTCCTTGTCGGTCTGGCGCTCGTTGCAGACCAGGCCGCCCAGGCGCACGCCGCCGGAGTTCGCATACTTCAGAATGCCCTTGGAGATGTTGTTGGCGGCATACATCGCCATCATCTCGCCGGACATCACGATGTAGATCTCCTGCGCTTTGTTCTCGCGGATCGGCATCGCGAAGCCGCCGCAGACCACGTCGCCGAGCACGTCGTAGGACACGTAGTCGATGTCCTCATAGGCGCCGTTCTCTTCCAGGAAGTTGATCGAGGTGATCACGCCGCGGCCGGCGCAGCCGACGCCCGGCTCCGGACCGCCGGACTCGACGCAACGGATGTCGCGATAGCCGACCTTCATGACCTCTTCGATCTCGAGGTCCTCGACGCTGCCGGCGGCAGCGGCCAGGCTCAGGATGGTGTCCTGGGCCTTGGCGTGCAGGATCAGGCGGGTCGAATCCGCCTTGGGGTCGCAGCCGACGATCAGGATCCGATGACCCATCTCGGCGAGTGCCGCCAGAGTGTTCTGCGACGTCGTCGACTTGCCGATGCCGCCCTTGCCGTAGAATGCGATTTGTCGAAGTGATGACATTCTGCTCTCCATCAACCGATTGCCAATGTCCCGCATGCGCCTTGCATGACCAGGACCGCGTCCTCTCTCCAGAACCGGCAGACGGGTTATTGGGAAGGAGAGCATCGCTCGTCCGAAGCGTCGGCGTGCACTCAGCCCTCAACCTTTGCCTGACCAGAGTTTTGCAACGGCTGTGCCAGAGCTTTGGAATCGTTAAAAAGGCCATGTTTTGAAAGAGATGCGGCCAAGCTCGAAGCTAGGATGACCTTGTTGCAAACCCGACATCTGGGTTTTTCACCCGACGCTCCCGCGACGTGCTGTCCGAAACGACACATGTCGTCGCAGGCTCCACGCAGCGCTGCAGCGATCCTCTCTCGCAGCGCATGTATGAAGCCTGCTCAGGCCGGCGGTACGGAGTTTGCTTGATGTAGATCAAACCCGCTTTACGAACGGGCCAGAAGGAGCATTTCGATGTCGAGCAGGACGTGCGTCTTTGTCATTGAATCCGATCAGGTGATCCGCTCGGCGCTCGGCTATATCCTCAGCGAGCGTCACGAGACCTTCACCTTCGCGGAGACCGCGGATGCGCTGAGCAAGGCGGCACGAGCGACACCGGATGCCGTGCTGGTCGGCAGCAGCATCCTGGAGGACGACGGCGCCGAGACCGTCGGCATGCTCGCCCGCAAGCTTCATCAGGCCGGCATCATCGTCGTGGCCGGCTCGACCAAATCACCGCTGGCGCTCGCAGGCCTGCGCCAGGGCGCCGAGGCGATCATCGCCAAGCCGATCACCTTCGACGGGGTGACTCACGCGGTCGACACGGTGCTGGCGCGCCGCGGCACTGAGCCGAGCCTCGCGACGTAGCCACGCCTCAAGGCGGATTGAGATCAGCAGACGACCAGGAGAGGATCATGTTGAAGATGGTGCAGACGGCAGCTCCCGCGAATCCGGATATCGAGGACATCGTCGAGAATTTTACCCTGCTCGACGACTGGGACGACCGCTACCGCTACGTCATCGAGCTCGGCCGCGGCCTGGCGCCCCTGCCCGACGCCGACCGCAACGACGGCAACAAGGTGCAGGGCTGCACCAGCCAGGTCTGGGTCGCCACCTCGGTGCGCCACGGTGCAGCGCCGATGCTGGACTTCGTCGGTGACAGCGACGCCCACATCGTCCGCGGCCTGGTCGCGATCCTCTTGGCGATGGTCTCCGGCCGCACCGCGCCCGAGATCCTCGCCGCCGATCCAATCGCGCTGTTCGAGAAGCTCGGCCTGCGCGAGCATCTGACCCCGCAGCGCTCCAACGGCTTCCGCTCGATGGTGAACCGGATCAAGGCCGATGCGCAGGCCGCGATGGCCGCGGCGGCGTAGATTTGATGAGCTGATTTGCTTGGTTGATTAGCCCGCCTCGCGCGGCGCATCCGGTCCAAGCCTCTCCCCGCGTGCGGGGAGAGGCCGGATTTCATCGCAGATGAAATCCGGGTGAGGGGGACTCTCCACGAGTCTGGTGCATATGTCACACCCACCGACCGTGCGGAGAGTCCCCCTCACCCCAACCCTCTCCCCGCAAGCGGGGCGAGGGAGCGCACCGCCGGCTTGGTGAGCGCTCGACTCCAACTTGCAAGATTTAAGTCAGGCGGGGCCTATTGCAGGGCGGTACACGAGCGGCTCTACGAGAAAAACTCCTGCGCCTTCCTCAGCGCGCGGACCAGCACATCGACCTCTTCCCGCGTGTTGTACATCGCGAATGACGCCCGGCAGGTCGCGGTCACACCGAACCGCTCCAGCAGCGGCATGGCGCAATGGGTGCCGGCGCGGACCGCGACGCCGGCACGGTCGATGACGGTGGCGAAGTCGTGGGCGTGGGCGCCCTGCATCTCGAACGACACGATGGCGCCCTTGTCGGCGGCGTTGCCGATGATGCGCAGCGAGTTGATCTCGCGCAGCTGCTCGGTGGCGTAGACCACGAGGTCATGCTCATGCGCGGCGATGCGCTGCTTGCCGATCGAGGCGACGTAGTCGATGGCAGCGCCGAGACCGGCGGCCTCGACGATCGGTGGCGTGCCGGCCTCGAAGCGGTGCGGCGGGTCGCCATAGGTCACGAAGTCGCGTGACACCTCGCGGATCATCTCGCCGCCGCCGTTGAACGGCGGCATCGAGGCCAGCAGCTCGCGCTTGCCATACAGCGCGCCGATCCCGGTCGGGCCGTAGATCTTGTGCCCGGTGATGCAGTAGAAATCCGCATCGAGGTCGCGGACGTCGACCTCCATGTGCACGGCGGCCTGCGAGCCGTCGATCAGCACCGGAATGCCGCGGTCATGCGCGATGCGGATGACCTCCTTGACCGGGACGACGGTACCGAGCACGTTCGACATCTGCGTCATCGCCACCATCTTGGTGCGCGGTGTCAGCAGCTTTTCGAACTCGTCGAGCAGGAAATTGCCGTCATCATCGACGGGAGCCCACTTGATCACAGCCCCCTGGCGCTCCCTGAGGAAATGCCAGGGAATGATGTTGGCATGGTGCTCCATGATCGAGAGCACGATCTCGTCGCCCGGCCCGATCCGCTCGCGTCCGAAGGTCTGCGCGACCAGATTGACGGCTTCCGTGGCACCGCGGGTGAAGATGATCTGCTCGGAGCTCTCGGCATTGAGGAACGTCGCCACCTTGGCGCGGGCGCCCTCATAGGCCTCGGTGGCGGCGTTGGCGAGATAGTGAAGCCCGCGATGCACGTTGGCGTATTCTGAGGTGTAGACCTGGTTCATCCGGTCCAGCACGGCCTGCGGCTTCTGCGCCGAGGCGGCGTTGTCGAGATAGACCAGCGGCTTGCCGTGGACCTGCATGCCGAGAATGGGAAAATCCGCCCGGATGCGGCCTACGTCGTAGCCGCTCCCGTTCACCGCTGCATACATCGTCTACTCCCGTCGTCCGAGCCAGCCCAGCAGCGCCCCGGTCAGCGCGTCGCGCACGCTCTCGTTGGCCGCGCCCTCGATGATCTCGCCGATGAAGGCCTGGATCAGCAGCGCCTTCGCTTCTGCCGGCGGGATGCCGCGCGCCATCAGGTAGAACAGCAGCTCATCGTCGATCGCGCCGGTCGTGGTGCCGTGGCCGCACTGCACGTCGTCGGCGAAGATCTCGAGCTCCGGCTTCGAGTCCGCCTCGGCCTCATCGGACAGCAGCAGCGCCCGCGACATCATCTTGGCGTCGGTCTTCTGCGCACCGGGGGCGACCGTGATCTTGCCCTGGAACACCGCGCGGGCGGTGTCGCCGACGACCGCCTTGAAGGTCTCGCGGCTCTGGCCGTTCTCGGCCGCATGCTCGATCGACAAGGTCGTGTCGGCGTGCTGCGTCCCCGACAGCAGCGAGCCGCCGCGGATGTCGGCGACGGTGCCCTCGCCCGCGAGGCGGACGAAAAGCTGGTTGCGCACCAGGCTGCCGCCGGCGATGAAGCCGAGCTGATTGAAGGTCGCGCGCGCGCCGATATTGGCGAGCAGCGAGCCGATGTGCAGCGCGCTGCCGCCCTCGCTGACGACCTTGACATGGTCGATGCGCGCCTCGTCACCGACGACGAGCTGCATCGCGGTGTTGACTTGGTACTCGCTGCCGTCAGGTCCCTGATGCGACTCGACGATGGTGGCGCTGGCGCCGGCGCCGATATTGACCAGAGAGCGGGTGAACATCGAGGTCGCGACCCAATTGGTCGCGACGAAGGCGACATGGATCGGCCGGCTCAGCGCGGTGCCCGGCGCGACCAGGATGACGACGCCGTTGGCAGCCAGCGCGGTGTTGAGTGCCAGCGCCGGATCGTCATCCGGCACGATCGCGCCGAGGCGCTGCGACAGCAGCGGCTTGTCGGCGGCGAGCGCATCGGCCATCGGCTGGATGGTGAGGCCGGGCTCGAGCGCCGCAAGATCCGACAGTTCCGGCACGAAGGCGCCATCGACGATGACGAGCTTGCGGAAGCCCGCGCTGGCGAAGAGATCCTTCGCCTCGCGCGCCTTGGTTTTGGCGGCGTCGTCGGGCAGCGAGGCAAGCCGCTTGGCTTCTTTCATCTGCGTGCGCAGATCGGTGTAGCGCCAGGCCTCGACGCGCCGGTGCGGCAGGCCGACCGCAGTGAAGCGGTCGAAGGCGGCAGCACGCACCGCGGTGATCTCCTCGCCGCCCGGCAAATAGCGGCGGGCGCCCTGGTACAGATCGGCCAGCCCGAGCTCGGCCTTGGTCTTGCGGATCGCGACGCCCATGCTGCTGCTCCCCGCGCCTTACGCCGCTTCGCTCTGGTACTGCGCGTAGCCGGTCGCCTCGAGCTCGCGCGCGAGATCCGCGCCCCCGGTGCGAACGATGCGGCCCGCCGCGAAGACATGGACGATGTCCGGCACGATGTAGTCGAGCAGCCGCTGGTAGTGAGTGATCACGATCATGCCGCGCTCGGCCGAGCGCAGCGCGTTGACGCCGTTGGCGACCACCTTCAGCGCGTCGATGTCGAGGCCCGAATCCGTCTCGTCGAGCACGCAGAGCGAGGGCTGCAGCAACGCCATCTGCAGGGTCTCGTTGCGCTTCTTCTCGCCGCCGGAGAAGCCGACATTGAGCGGCCGCTTCAGCATCTCCGAGTCAATGTTCAAGGTCTTGGCGATCTCGCGCACGCGCTTGATCAGGTCCGGCGAGGACAGCTCCTCCTCGCCGCGCGCCTTGCGCTGGGCGTTGAAGGCCGCCCGCAGGAACGTGAGCGTCGCGACGCCCGGGATCTCCAGCGGATATTGGAACGCCAGGAACACGCCCTTGGCGGCGCGCTCGTCGGCCGACATCGCCAGCAGGTCCTCGCCATTCAGATAGACCTCGCCGGCAGTGATCTCATAGCCGGGCTTGCCGGCGAGCACGTAGGACAAGGTCGACTTGCCGGCGCCGTTCGGGCCCATGATGGCGTGGATCTCGCCCTTGTTCACGGTCAGGTCCAGGCCCTGGATGATCTTGCGACCACCGGAGATCTCGGCATGGAGCCCCTTGATTTCGAGCAAGGCCGTCATCGAACACTCCTCATCTGTTGTCGCCGCGCGCGACGTCCTTATCCGACTGAACCTTCGAGGCTGATCGAGATCAGCTTCTGCGCCTCGACCGCGAACTCCATCGGCAGCTGCTGCAGCACGTCCTTGACGAAGCCGTTGACGACGAGCCCGACCGCCTCTTCCTGCGAGAGGCCGCGCTGGATGCAGTAGAACAGCACGTCCTCGGAGATCTTCGACGTCGTCGCCTCGTGCTCGAACACCGCCGAGGAGTTCTTGGCCTCGATGTAGGGCACCGTGTGCGCGCCGCATTTGTCGCCGATCAAGAGCGAGTCGCAGGCGGTGAAGTTGCGGGCGCCGGAGGCCTTGCGATGGGCGCTGACGAGGCCGCGATAGGTGTTCTGCGACTTGCCGGCGGCGATGCCCTTGGAGATGATCCGGCTCGACGTGTTCTTGCCGAGATGGATCATCTTGGTGCCGCTATCGACCTGTTGGAAGCCGTTGGAGATCGCGATCGAGTAGAATTCGCCGCTGGAATTGTCGCCGCGCAGGATGCAGCTCGGATATTTCCAGGTGATCGCCGATCCCGTCTCGACCTGGGTCCAGGAGATCTTGGAATTCGCGCCGCGGCAGTCGCCGCGCTTGGTCACGAAATTGTAGATGCCGCCCACGCCCTCGGAATTGCCGGGGTACCAGTTCTGCACCGTCGAATACTTGATCTCGGCGTCATCCAGCGCGACCAGCTCGACGACGGCGGCATGCAGCTGGTTCTCGTCGCGCTGCGGCGCCGTGCAGCCCTCGAGATAGGACACGTAGGCTCCCTTGTCGGCGATGATCAGCGTGCGCTCGAACTGGCCGGTGTTGCGCTCGTTGATGCGGAAATAAGTCGACAGCTCCATCGGGCAGCGTACGCCCGGCGGGATGTAGACGAACGAGCCGTCGGAGAACACCGCCGAATTGAGCGTGGCGAAATAATTGTCGGTGGTCGGCACGACCGTGCCGAGATATTTTTGCACCAGGTCCGGATGCTCGCGCAGCGCCTCGGAGATCGGCATGAAGATCACGCCGGCCTTCCTCAGCTCCTCCTTGAAGGTGGTTGCCACCGAGACCGAGTCGAACACGGCGTCCACCGCGATCTTGGTGCGCGGCGCGGCCGCCTCGCCATCCTCGGATTCCGCGGCCGCGGTGGGACGCTCGACGCCTTCGAGGATCTCGACCTCGCGCAGGGGAATGCCGAGCTTCTCATAGGTCTTGAGAATCTCGGGATCGATCTCGTCGAGCGAGGCAACCTTCTTCTTCGGCTTCGGCGCCGAATAATAATAGAGATCCTGATAGTCGATCTTGGGATAGCCGACGCGCGCCCAGGTCGGCTCGGCCATGGTCAGCCAGCGGCGATAGGCCTCGAGCCGCCATTCCAGCATCCAGGCCGGCTCGTTCTTCTTGGCCGAGATGAAGCGGATGGTGTCTTCCGACAGCCCCTTCGGAGCCTTCTCGGATTCGATCTGCGTCTCGAACCCGTAACGATATTGATCGACGTCAATGCCCTTGACGCGATCAATGGTCTCCTGAACCGCTGCCATCTCTCACTCCGCTTCCAAGCTGTCGACGAGGCGCCCGCGTCAGGCGGGCACGCAGGTGTCCGGCACCGGACAGACGGCAGCGCATTGCGGCGCGTCGAAATGGCCCTCGCACTCCGTGCACTTCTTCGGGTCGATGATGTACATGTCGTTCTTGAGCCGGATGGCCGCATTCGGACATTCGAACTCGCAGGCTCCGCAGACCGTGCATTGTGAGGCGATGATCTTGTAGCTCATGTGCCGCTCCCCGTGCTCTCAGCGACATCGGGCGATGTCATTCGGGCATCATCTTTCAAGCGCCGTGCCAGAGCGCATTTGGTTGATTTCTAAGGAGGATTTTAAATGTCGCTGATCGCAGCCAGCTGTCGCGCTCCCGACAGCATGTCGTAAGTGCGACAGGAGCGGTGGATGGACGTGCGCTCGGTTGGAGTCGAGCTATTCGCCGCACGACCGGTGAGCTCCCCTCCCCCTTGCGGGGAGGGGTCGGGGGTGGGGGTCTCCGGGCGCTGATGTTTGTGAATCGGATGGATTGCTATGCGTTCTCTCAAACCACGAATACCCGACTTATCCAGCGTCCGATCCATCGACGAAGACCGATGATTCCGACAAAGTGGGATCAGTTTGTATCACGCGCAGTGTGCTCGTGGACCCCCACCCCCGACCCCTCCCCGCAAGGGGGAGGGGAGTCTACCGTCGCCCGGGGAATAGTTGGGGCTCTCATGACGACAGCAGTGATCGAACCGAGAAAGCCTGACGACTTGAGCATGGCCTCAAGCAAAAAAGGGCGCGCATCCGCGCGCCCTTTCATCCGTCCAGAATCAATCCACTCAGAACCGCTTGACCTCGATGTTGTACTTCTTCAACGCGTAGCCGATCTGCCGCGGCGTGAGCCCCAACAGCCGCGCGGCCTTGGCCTGGACCCAGCCGGAGCGCTCCATCGCCTGAACGATGCGGTCGCGCTCGGGAACGGCGCCGCCGTCCATCGCCTCGGAGTACTCGCCGTCGTCCGCCTCGGACGCCGGCAAATCGACGGGAGTCTCGATCGGCGCCGAGGTGCGCGGCAGGATCGGCAGCGGCACCATCGGCTGGCCGCGTGGCGGTGGCGGGGTCACCGTGTTGCCCTTCCACAGGATTGCGGACATGCATTCGTTGCGGCTGCAGGCGAAGTCGTGCTGGCCGATCGCCGATCCCGCGGCCAAGGTCGCTGTCCGCTGCACGCAGTTCTCCAGCTCGCGTACATTGCCGGGGAAGCCGCAATGCATCAGCACCTCGATGGCGCTGACGTCGAAAGTGAGATCGCGCTCGTTCTCGCAATTGAAGCGACGCAGGAATTCGCGCGCCAGCTGCGGGATATCCGTGCGCCGGTCGCGCAGCGGCGGCAGTTTGATCGGCACGACGCTGATCCGATAGTACAGGTCGGCGCGAAACTCGTTGCGCGCCACCGCCTCTTCCAGATTGCGGTTAGTCGCGGTGACGATGCGCACGTCGACCTTGATGGTCTGGTTGCCGCCAACCCGCTCGAACTCCTGCTCCTGCAGCACGCGCAGGAGCTTGGCCTGGAACGCCGGCGAAATCTCGCCGATCTCGTCGAGGAACAAGGTGCCCTTGTCGGCGAGTTCGAAGCGGCCCTTGCGCGCATTGATCGCGCCGGTGAAGGCGCCCTTCTCGTGGCCGAACAGCTCGGACTCCAGCACCGTCTCCGGCAGCGCCGCGCAGTTGATCTTGATGAACGGCCGCTTGGCGCGGTTCGACAGTTCGTGAATCGCCTTCGCCACAAGCTCCTTGCCGGTGCCGGATTCGCCGCGCAGCAGCACCGGCGCGTTCGACTTGGCGACGACGTTGATCTTGTCGAGCAGCGCGCGCAGCGCCGGGCTGTCGCCGACGATGCCGTCGACCAGCACCTTCTTGCCCTTGGCCGGCGCCGGCTTCAGCTCCAGCAGCTCCTTCTGCAACCGGTGGCTTTCCGCCATCAGCCGCTCGCGGTCGCGCGCGACGACGCGGTGCAGCTTGATAGTCTGGCCGATCAGGTTCGCCACCATGGTCAGGAAGCGGACATCGGAGTCGAGCCGGAAGATGGCGCGGCCATCCCAGACGCGGTCGATCGTCAACGTTCCGACGACGCGCTGATCGATGCGGATGGGAACGCCGAGAAACGACACCCGTGTGCCGGCGTCGGCCCCGAGCGTGGCCGCATCTGCGGCGCTGAACGCGGGATGATCCGACACGTTTTCCGCGATCAGCGGCACGGCAGTGGCGACGATCTGATCGATCGCCTTCTGCGGCAGGCGCTCGCGATAGCGCTGGTCGCTGCCTTCGCTCCATCCGGCGCCGACGGCAAGATCGGGAATGCCGTCATCGGCGAGCAACGACACCACGCCATGGCGCATCTGCATGAACGACTGCAGCAGGTTGACGACGTTGGCGAGGGTGATTTCCAGCCGCGTCGGCGCGGCCAGGATTTTCGATATTTCGAAAATTCCGGTCAGCGCGATCTCGCTGAGCGGTATCGGGGCAGCATTGGACCTGACGTCCTGAGCTTCGACCTGACGTGTTTCCGTTTGGACCATGGTCGCTTCTCTGATGGTCACGGACGCTCTTTACGAGATCGCCCGCGATTGTAGGCGTTCTAACATCCTCCCTTAACTGCAGATGATTGTCGTGCCTAACTTTGCTGCATTGCCGCAGAAGTAGTGTGCAACCAAAAGAACAGAAAAGCTGCAGAACTTCATGATCTTAACAAATTAGTTTGCAGCCGGCGCGACGCGCGCATTGCACGGGCCGCGCGTGGATTGACGTCGCGGCCGGCTGACAAATCCGTTGTGTTTCCGACACCTAATAAGCGCGCAACGGCCTGCTTGTTGCGAAGACATCGCAAGCATCCGAACTGTTCACAAAGTTTCCAGTCACCGCATGGCACTCGCTTCGCTTGATTGCCAACAACGTCGGCCAATCTCAGGAGACGGCGTCAAAACGCCGCTGAGCGGTCGGTCAACCTAGAGATGCTGTCCGCCATTGATCTGAATCTCCTCGCCCGTCACGTAGCTCGCCGCATCCGAGCAGAGGAAGAACAGCACCTTGGCCACCTCCTCCGGCGCGCCGATCCGGCGCATCGGAATCAGTGGCGAGAACCGTGCCTCGGTCTCGGGCGACACCATCTCGGTCTTGATCTCGCCCGGCGCGATGGCGTTGACGCGGATGCCATGCGGCGCGAAGTCGTGCGCCATCTCGCGGGTGAGACACGCCAGCGCCGCCTTGGACGTCGCATAGGCCGTGCCGGCAAAGGGATGCACGCGCGTGCCGACGATCGACGTCACGTTGACGACCGCACCCTGCCCGCACTTCAGCTCCTCGAACAGGCCGCGCGCCAGCAGGATTGGTCCGAGGAAGTTGACGTGGAAGACCGTCATCCAGGTCTCGACCGAGGTCGCCAGCGAATCCAAGCGGCCGCCGTCCTCCGCTTTCGGCGAGATCGCGGCATTGTTGATCAGCGCATGCAGCGGCGCGCCGTCGAGCCGCGCCTTGATGTCGGCAATCGCACGCGGGATCGCCTTGCGATCGCTGAGATCGACCTGGACATGATTGTCGGGCCCGGCATCCCAGGGGCAACGGCCGCCGTCGAACGGGTGCCGCGAGCAGGTGATGATGCGCCAGCCGGCGTCGGAAAACAGCTTGGCCGTCGCGTGGCCGATGCCGCGCGAACCACCGGTCAACACCAGCGTCTTCTGCTCGCTCCGCGCCAGTCGCTCGGCCGCCGCCATGTCTCGATGAGCCATGTCCCGGTGAAATGGGCACGACGCGATGTCAGCGGTATCCTCGGCCGCGTTTACCGCGGGCTCGCGAACGTCCTGGTCGAGGTCGAGGCTCACCGCATTCGTCCTGATCCTGCACCGCGCGTCCCTGAAACCCGCGCGGTATCGTCATGCGGCGGTTGTGCAGATTCCGGGCCAGCGAAATCCACGCGCATGCCCGCAATTCCCTGTCGGGTTCGCGACAGATTGGCGGATTCGGGACATGGCCGGCGTCAGCTTTCCGCCGCGCCAAGCCCGGGACCTTCAGAACCGCCGCCAGAACCAAGACGTTCAAACGGCGATCATTTTTCGCCAGACCCGGCGCTGGTCCAACTCTTGCTGACCGAACGTCTCATTCGAACTGGAAGATGGCTTTCCACTCTCGCGACGGAGAGCCACGTGACGCCGAACGCCAAATGGACCGGGACATGGGGACGACTGCAGTGCGCTTCGCCGTGGTCCTCGGGACCAACGACGTCGCGTCCGCGATCGCCGTGCACCTGCATCGCGCGGGCTTCTGCGTGGTGCTGTCGCACGATCCCAATCCGCCGGTCATGCGGCGCAAGATGGCATTTCACGACGCGCTGTTCGGCGACTGCGTCCGTGTCGAAAACGTGATCGGCGAACGCATCGACAGCACGATGGACGTGTTCAAGGCGCTCGGCGATCCCCGCCATGTCCTGGTCACCGCCCTCGGCCTCATCGATCTGCTGCCTGTCCGCGCCATCGACGTGCTGATCGACGCCCGGATGCAGGCGCATGAGGTGACGCCGAACCTGCGCGGCATGACGCGCCTGTCGATCGGCATCGGTCCCGGCTTCTCGCCGTCGGCCAATTGCGACGTCGCGATCGAGACCCGGCCGGACCGGCTCGGCCAGATCGTGGTAGACGGCTGGACCTTGGCGAAGGACGACGTCGGCGAGCTCGGCGGCGTCGGCGCCGAGCGGCTGGTGCTGTCGCCGCACGAAGGCCGCTGGCATACGCCGGTCGAGATCGGCACGCGCATCTACAAGGGTTTTGTCGTCGGCCATCTCTCCGGCGAGCCGGTCACGGCGCCCACCGACGGCATTCTGCGCGGCGTGGTCCGCGACGGCAGCGACGTGCCGGCGGGTGTCGCGCTGGCCGAGATCGATCCACGTGGCCGCCATGCGCAATGGACCGGCATCGATGCGCAGGGCCAGGCGCTAGCCCAGGCGACGCTGGCCGCGATCCGGCTGCACGCCGCCGATCGCATCCGCGCGAGCGCAGCCGACTCACGCTGATCCCCGCTTTCGAACGATTCTGATTAGGCCGCGTCGCGAGCGTCCGCCTTGGCATTGCCGTTGCTTATCGTTGGCAGGAGCGAGCAACAGCCATGATCATTTGTTCCTGCAACGTCATCAGCGACGCGGCCATTCGCGACATCGTCACGACGGCCGACATCACCTTCGGCTCACCGGCGCAAGTGTATGATTGTCTTGGCTGCTCGGTTCAGTGCGGGCTCTGTTCGCGCTCGGTGAAGCGGATTCTGGACGAACGGACGGGAGAGACGGCGAGCGCGGCCGTCTGGCCGGTGCAGACAGAGACCGCGCCCTGCGCGCTGATGTCGGCAGCGTGAGCGGTCATCGCGCCCGACATGTCGCATCGCGTGCTGTCGGATGTCGGACAAAGCCGACACGGGCACCGAGACCGCAGAGCTTCGGGATAGTGGCGATATACACCCGCATCACCCCGCCCGTCATTCCGGGGCAAGGCCGCAGGCCTTGAACCCGGAATCTCGAGCTTGTCTTGCGACCCTTCACAATCTCCAGATTCCGGGTTCGGTGTGTTGATGCAGTCCGACGATACCGATCCTCAAATGAACGGCTTCCCGCCCGTCACCGCCACCGTCGTCCCCGACGTGTAGCTCGACAACGGGTCCGCCAACATCACATAAGCGGTGGCGAGCTCCGCGGGCTGCCCGGCGCGCTTCATCGGCACCTGCTGGCCAAAGTTCTTCACCCGCTCTTCCGACATCGTCGAGGGGATCAGCGGCGTCCAGATCGGGCCGGGCGCCACCGCATTGGCGCGGATACCTTTCTCCGCCAGCATCTGCGCCAGCCCGCCGGTGAAATTCTGGATCGCGCCCTTGGTGGTGGCGTAGGCGAGCAGGCTCGGATTGGGCATGTCGGAGTTCACTGACGCCGTGTTGATGATGGCGCTGCCCGGCTTCATGTGCGGCACCGCGGCCTTGGTGAGATAGAACATCGCATGGATGTTGGTGCGAAAGGTCGTCTCCCATTCTTCATCCGAGATGTCGCCGATGTCGCTGAAGGTCGCCTGGTGCGCGGCGTTGTTGACGAGGATGTCGATGCCGCCGAGCTCGTCAACGGCGCGCTGGATGATCGCCCGGCAATGCCGGGGGTCCTGGATGTCGCCGGGCATCAACAGCGCTGTTCGTCCCTCTTTCTCGATCAGCTGCTGCACCTCGCGGGCGTCGTCTTGCTCATCGAGATAGGCGATCAGGATATCGGCGCCCTCGCGCGCATAGGCGATCGCCACCGCGCGCCCGATGCCGCTGTCGCCGCCGGTGATGACAGCCTTCTTGCCGGTCAGCTTGCCAGAGCCCTTATAGCTGGTCTCGCCATGATCGGGCCTCGGCCGCATCTCGGCCGTCGTGCCCGGCATGGCCTGCTGCTGCGGCGGAAACGGCGGCTTGGGGTATTGGTCGGACATCGGTGATCTCCTGGCGTTTGATCAAGCATCAATCGCAGCCCCGAAGCCGCGTTCCTGCGCAGGGCACCGCCGCGGCGGTCAGTTCGTTGTAAGGAACGTCATCACCTTCGCCCGCATTGCTCTCTCATGAGGCGACGAGGAAGGAGCGAGCCATGGCGAATGATCTTCCCATCAACGGACGCGAACCCAGCCGCTCCGAGGACGACATCCAGCGCGATCAGCTCGGCCCGCGCGGCGTACCCGGCGGAGAGGATCCGGCAAAGATGACGCCGCAACGGGAGAAGAAGACGCCGGATGATGTCGATCCCGGGCACACGGCATGACGGCGCTGATGCGAGCTGGGTGAAGAGATTGAGGTCTACCACTCGCACCACCCGTGCCGCTGCCCCTCACCCCGACCCTCTCCCCGTGAAGAACGGGGAGAGGGAGCGCAGCGCCGCTGGCGCTAATACAAGAGCTCACAATGAACACGCGGATCGATTGCCACCATTACTGCAGCCATGCTGCAGATACGGTCAAGCAGACGAACTGACGGCTGATAGTTCTGTAATTTTCACAGATGTGCAGATGTGAAGCGAGCTCTCGCCCCGCATGCGGTGCGCTCCCTCGCCCCGTTCTTACGGGGAGAGGGTTGGGGTGAGGGGCAGCCACACGGGAGGTCTCAACGATTCCCACCGGCCGCCTCTCGCCGCCGATACTCACCTCAATGGGTGTTGCTCTCGCCCCACTGCTCCAGATCCTTCGCCGCTTCAGAGCGCTGCTCCTTCTCGGGCTTCTCGGCCCAGGGCTTGTCCGTCTGCTTCAGCGAGCCCCAATCACTTTCCTTGCGGGGATCGTCCTTCGGTGTTTCCTTGCTCATCAGTCCATCCTTCTCGTTCGACCGGTCAGGTCGGCAGCATGGTCGGCGGGGGCGCCGTGGCCTGGTCGTGCAGCTCCTGCATGTCGCGGACCTCCTGCTCGGCCTGATACCAGAACTCATGCTCGCGACCGTCCGGACGCCCGGACTGCTCCCACAATCGATGGGCGCGTTCGCGAATCCTGTCTTGCAGACTTATGTCGCTGCCCTGTTCCATGATGCTCCTCGCAAGACGGCCGTCGTGGCCTGACCGACGGGGCAATCATCGGGACAAACTGATGTTCCAAAGGCAGACGACGCCGCGGACGATCGGCCGCAGCGCAGCCTGCCGCATGACCACCCGCGTCAGCTCAGGTTGCCGGGCATGAAGCAGCGGATCGAGGTGCCGAGCGAGCCTTTGATCGGCCACACCATCGTGCGCCCGGCGCGGTTCGGCTCCGTGATCACGGCATCGTCGGGCACGACGATCCATTCGCCGTCGAGCCGCACACGGTAGTGCGTACCCTGCAGATCCCAGTCCGGATCCGATACGGCCAATCCATCCGCATCCGAGCAGCACGGGCCTCGGCCGCTCCTCAGGCCGTCGAACCAATCTTTGAGCGGCGAGTTGGCATAGCGGCCGTCGTCGCGCGCAGCGGCATGGTCGACACACAGCACGGCCGCCAGCGCGGCGCCGCTCAGCGCAAGCAAGGTTCTGATCATCTGGTCACCGCAAGCTACCGCGCGTGCTCCAGACTGCGGCTCGCGCGGATTCACCGAGACGACCGATGAATGCGCTCCGAGGTTGAATGTTCCTCGCGGTGAACTCAAGCGGCGTCGGCGGGCACCATGGCATCGGTCGGCACCAGCGCCTCGATGGTGACCCCCGAAGCGGTCGAGGCCACCGTCAAGGTACCGCCGAGCGCCAGCAGCCGCTCGCGCATGCCGGTCAGACCGAAGCCGAGCTTGTGCTCGGCCTTCAGCCCGCGGCCATCATCGCGGACGCACACCCGCGTGTAGAGGCGGCGCTGTCCTCCGGCCGTCTGCTGCAGCGGTTCGATGACGACATCGACCGCGGTCGCCTCGGCGTGGCGGAACACGTTGGTCAGCGCCTCCTGCACCACGCGATAAATCGTCAGCTCCGCGGTCTCGTTGCTGCGCACGCCCGTCTCGGCGAAGCTCGTGGCGATCGCCACCTCAGGGCGCGACTCCCGCCACAGCCGCACCAGCGCGCCAAGCGCCTCGCGCAGGCCGAGTTCGGCGAGCCCCACCGGACGCAGCCGCTCCAGGATGCGGCGATTGAATTGCTGCACGGCGTTGACCTGGTCGAGGATCGCCTGGCCGTGCCGGCGCATCGCCGCGAGGTCGAGCGCCGCGGCTTCAGGCAGCCGCATCAAGGCGCTGGCATGGGCGCGCAATGCGAACAGATGCGGTCCGAACTCGTCATGCAGCTCGCGCGCGATCTCCTTGCGTTCGAGATCCTGCAGCGACACGGTGCGCTCGGCGAGCCGCCGCTTCTCCTCTACCGCCTCGCCGAGCGCGCCGGCGAGATGATTGAGCTTGGCGCAGAGCGCGGCAAGCTCGGGCGCGCCGCCCGGCTTGACGCGGGCGTCATACGCGCCGTCCTCGATCCGGCTCATGGCCTCCGAGAGATCGCCGAGCGGCGCCAGCGCGCGACCGACCACGAGCGTCGTGATGCCGAACAGCGCAAGACCGACGAGCGAGCCGACGATGAGCTGGGTGACGATGCCGTCCCAGATCTCGGCGATCTCGTCGTCGGGATGCGAGGTGATCACCAGCGTCTCGGCGCGGCCTGCGACGATCACGGGCATGATGACGGACGTCTTGTCCGGATGCACCAGCGCGATGAACCAGGCCGGCGCCGCCCGCGCGCCTTCACCCGATGGCGGCCGGAGGTGTGCCGCCGCAGACGTCCTGCTCACGCTGACATGGCGCAGCTGCTCGAGCTCCCCGACGATCCGGTTCAGCCGGGCATCCGGATCCGGTGCCTCATTGACCTCGTCCATGATGGTCTCGAGGAAGGCGCGGGTCAGGCGGATGACGCTCTGATCCTCGGCGAGCACCCGTGGCGCGGCCTCCAGCACCAGGCGGCCGATGTTGATGGCAAGCCCCAGCATCAGCACCAGCGCGAGCAGCACGTTGATGCGCCTGCGCAACGACCAATTCTGCCACATTCTCTCCGCCTCAATGCCACCGTGTTCCTGCGCACTCACATTGACAGACAAATGCGCCGGCGATCTAATTGCAACATGATGTAACATCGCGCGGCATGCATCCATGATGCATCGCAACAATGACGCGAGTTGGAATTCCGGGACCCCAAGTTCATGCGCGTTCTGATCGTCGACGATCATCCCATTGTGGCATCCGGCTGCCGTGCCCTGCTGTCGGGCGATCCCGACGTGGTGCTGCTGGAGGCCGCCGACGCCGAGAGCGGCGAGACCAGCTTCATCGCCGAACGGCCTGATGTCTGCGTCATCGACATCAATCTCCCGACCGTGTCCGGCTTCGAGCTGGCGCGCCGCATCCTGGCGCGCGACGCCCAGGCCCGGCTGATCATGTTCAGCATGAACGACGACCCGGTGTTCGCCGCGCGCGCCATCGACATCGGCGCCAAGGGCTATGTGTCGAAGAGCGGCGATCCGAACGATCTCACCGAGGCGATCCGCGAGGTCGCGCGTGGCGGCAGCTATCTGCCGCCGGCGATCGCACGCAGTATCGCATTTGCGGGCGCGGCGGTGGCGCAGAGCCCGCTGGCCAAGCTGACCTCGCGCGAGCTGGAGATCCTGCGCCTGCTCAGCGCCGGCAAGAGCCTGTCGGAGATCGCCTGGCTGATCCACTCGTCCTACAAGACGGTCGCCAACACCTCCTCGATCATCCGCCAGAAGCTCGGCGTGAGAACCTCGGGCGAGTTGGTGCGTTTGGCGATCGAGAACGGCGTCGCTTGACATCAGGCGCTTGACATCCGGCCAGTGGCGCGCTCCGGTCCGCCGCTTCCATCGCGAGTCCGACAGGTGATCCCATGACGCTCACGACCGTGTCCCAGAACAAGTCCCACGGCGGCGTCCAGGGCGTGTACCGCCACGCCAGCCAGGAAACCAAGACCGAGATGACGTTCTCGGTGTTCGTGCCGCCGCATGCGCCGGACGCGAAACTGCCCGTCGTCTGGTATCTCTCGGGCCTCACCTGCACCCACGCCAATGTCACCGAGAAGGGCGAGTTCCGCGCCGCCTGTGCCGAGCTCGGCCTGATCTTCGTCGCGCCCGACACCTCGCCGCGGGGCGATGGCGTGCCCGGCGATGCCGACAACGCCTATGATTTCGGCCTCGGCGCCGGCTTCTATGTCGATGCCACCGAGGCGCCGTTCGCCAAGAACTACCGGATGTGGAGCTACGTCACCGAGGAGCTGCCGCATGTGGTCGCGGCGAACTTCCCGGTCGATCCGCGGCGGCAATCGGTGATGGGCCATTCGATGGGCGGCCATGGCGCGCTGACGGTGGCGCTGCGCAACCCCGACCGCTACCGCGCCGCCAGCGCCTTCGCGCCGATCGTCGCGCCCTCGCAGGTGCCGTGGGGCGAGAAGGCGCTCGGCGGCTATCTCGGCAGCGACAAGGCGGCCTGGCGCAAGCATGATGCGATCGCGCTGATCGAGGACGGCGCCCGCGTCTCCGACATCCTGGTCGACTATGGCGATGCCGATCCGTTCCTGACGCAGCAGCTGCGCCCGGAGCTGCTGAAGGCGGCCTGCGAGAAGGCGAACATCCCCCTGCTGCTGCGCAAGCAGGAAGGCTACGACCACAGCTACTATTTCATCTCCACCTTCATGGCCGACCACCTGCGCTGGCACGCGGCGCGTCTCGGTCGCTGAACGGCAGGACGTGATTTGCCCGGCGGGCGCGAGGACGCGCCCGCGCGTCGTGATCGAGGCGCGTTGCAGAGCTCTCGTCTATCAGCGCGTCGACGGCGATTTTGCCAGGCGGCACAACGCGTTCACCCCTGTCCAGTCCTCCGGCGAAAAAGATTTCTCTTTCGTTTTTCCGAAGTTCATGATTGTATCGCTCCGTCCTGCCTCGTCGAGAGGGCGTATCGCGGTCGTCACGAACGTGGAGTGCGGGATGCGGTGGACGCCGGCGGCGCGCAGCATGTTCGCAAGAATGTGCCGACGAACGCACCACGGCGTACGGCCAAGTCGCGTGGTCCTGGCATCCCGACGCTGATGCCCCCGCGGCGGCGCGCTCACGGCGTGTCGTTGCGCACGGTGACCAGAAAGCCCGGCGCACCGGGGAGAACGCGAAGCAACCGTTAAGACCATCGCGCAGGGAGGGCCGGGATGTCCCCAGCCGAACCTGTGGTACCTGCCGCCTGCACTTTCTTCTGCAGGCGGGCCATGGGGGCGGCAGGCTCCCGGCCTTCCCTGCGCCTCTCTGTTGGAGAGAGGCGATCGAGACCGCAAAGCTCGGGCGCGATGCGCCGCGAGGACGTCGAGTCATGTCCGAGCGCGATAAGCAGCAGCGGGGGCCTCATGGTTCGAGACGCGCCATCGGAGACGCCGTTGGTGTGGCCGGCTGCAGCGCATGGCGCTCCTCACCATGAGGGGAAACACCGAAATGGAGCGCACCACACTCTCCGCCCTCGTCCTGAGGAGACCGCCGCAGGCGGGCGTCTCGAAGGACGGCCACGGGCGCCCTGCCAGCGCGACGCCCGATGCGGTCGTCGTCTACTGCGCCTGCGCGCCGTCCTTCGGGGCCAGCACGCGGTTGCGGATTAGCCAGGCCATGGTTCGCGTCCAGGATTCGTCGGTGTTGCCGCGCATGTCGGCGGTCATGGCCGCGACCGGCTTTCCGGTGTGAGCGTCGCGCAGATAGATGTTCATGTTGAGGATGAGATTGGAGACCTTCTGCACCGTCCCGGTGATGGCGAGATCGGCGCCGATGTCGGACGCCAGCTTGACGTCGCAGCCGCCGCAGGCCTGCAGATTGCTATGGTGCGCCGCATCGTTGACCGGCGCGATGTCGAGCACGCGAAATTGGCCGGAGTCCTGCAGCGCCGTTCGCAGCTGCTCGGCCGCATGCGCCAGCCGCTCCTGCTCGTCCTGCCGCGGCCCCTGCACCTCGCCCTGCAGGCTGGTGTCGATCAGCTCGAAATCGAACACCGCCACCTTGGGCGGCTCGGCGCGCGCTGATGTTGCAGACATCAGGATCAGGGACGCGAGGAGAACAGTCAGTTTCAAGGTCGTGATCCGAATGACGCCATAGCGGCCAAAAGTGGGGTTGAAAGCTAGGCCAATTCGGTCATCTTGCAAGACGAAACCTCGCCGGCACAGGACGGGGAACAATGGGAGGACATGTGGTCCTGGGAGTTCTGGCCCGATTCCTGATCGGCGCGACCGGCCTCATCGCCGCTGCAACTGCCGCTGCCGCGGCTGACACGGTCGACATTGCGATCGGCTATCTCGGCCGCGCCGGCGTGCCGCAGACCTTGTCGCCGCTCGACCAGCCGGCGGCCGACGACGGCATTGCCGGTGCGAAGCTCGCGATCGAGGACAACAACACCACCGGCAAGTTCCTCAACCAGCGCTTCAGCCTGATCGACCGCCGCGTCAAGGATGATGAGGATGCGGCACAGGCCGCGAACGAACTCGCGGACAAGACCGGCTTCATCCTCGCCGACCTGCCGGCGGATACGCTGCTGAAGGTCGCCGATGGCCTGCGCGGCCGCGGCATCATGCTTCTCAATGTCGGCGCCACCGACGACCGGCTGCGCGAGCAGGACTGCCGCGCCAATGTCATCCATGTCGCGCCGACGCGCTCGATGCTGGCCGATGGCCTCGCCCAATATCTGGTGTGGAAGCAGTGGAAGCGCTGGCTGCTCGTCACCGGCTCGCACGACAAGGACAAATTGTTCGCCGATGGGCTGCGCCGCGCCGCCACCCGCTTCGGCGCCAAGATCGTGGAGGAACGCACCTTCGAGGATGCGGGTGGCGCGCGGCGCACCGACTCCGGCGTCACCCTGATCCAGCGCCAGATGCCGGTGTTCACGCAGAAGGCGCCGGCCTATGACGTGCTGGTCGCCGCCGACGAGAGCGAAGTGTTCGCCAACTATCTGCCCTATCGCACCTGGGACCCGCGTCCCGTCGCCGGCTCCGCGGGGCTGCGTCCGACCAGTTGGGATCCGGCGCAGGACCAGTGGGGCGCGACGCAGTTGCAGAACCGTTTCATGAAGCTCGCCTTGCGCCGCATGGATGCGTTGGACATGCAGGCCTGGATGGCCGTGCGCATGGTGGGCGAAGCCGCGTCGCGCACCAACTCCGGCGATGCCACGGCGATGACGGACTATCTGAAGAGCCCGAACTTCACCATCGCCGCGTTCAAGGGCACGCGTCTGTCGCTGCGCGACTGGAACCTGCAACTGCGCCAGCCGATCCTGCTCGCCGACGGCCGCATGATCGTCTCGGTCTCCCCGCAGGAAGGCTTCCTGCACCAGGTCTCCGAACTCGACACGCTCGGCGTCGACCGGCCCGAAACCAAATGCAAGCTGCAATGACGTCGGATGGGATGATGGTGATGAAGATGCTTTTCGGCCCGGCGTCTCCCCTCACCCTGAGGAGCCCGCTGCAAGCGGGCGTCTCGAAGGGCGAGGCCCGGCTGGGGCCTCATGGTTCGAGACGCGCCGAAGACGGCGCTCCTCACCATGAGGGTCTTGAGCGTGCTTGGCTCAACAAAGAGAGGCTTGCACGTCGCCCCCCGCTCAGTCCTCGTCCCGACGAGCCCGCCGTAGGCGGGCGTCTCGAAGGACGGCCACAACTTCGAACGCGCTTCAAGGTAGCCGCCGGCCTGCTCACCGCCGCGCTCGCGTTGGCCTCCATCACCCCCGCCTCCGCCTATGTCGCCTTCGTCTCCAACGAAAAAGGCAACACCGTCTCCGTGATCGACACCGACACCTGGACGGTGACCAAGACCATCAAGGTCGGCCAGCGGCCACGGGGCATTTCGTTCACGCGGGACGGCAAGTTCGTGATGGTCGCGGTCGGCGACGACGACACCATCCAGGTGATCGACGCCAAGAAGATGGAGGTCGTCGACACCCTGCCCTCCGGGCCCGATCCCGAACTGTTCGTGCAGGACGCCCAGGGCAAGACGCTCTACGTCGCCAACGAGAACGACAACACCGTCACGATCCTGGATCTGGAGAAGCGCGTCCGCATCGGCGATGTCCAGGTCGGCGTCGAGCCGGAGGGCATGATGCTGAGCCCCGATGGCAAGACCCTGATCTGCACCTCAGAAACCACCAACATGGCGCACTTCATCGACACGTCGACGCGCCAGATCGTGGCGAACGTGCTGGTCGATGCGCGGCCGCGCTACGCCGAGTTCAAGACCGACGGCTCGGAGCTGTGGGTGTCGGCGGAGATCGGCGGCACCGTCTCGATCATCGACCCGGCCAAGCGTGAGATTACCAGGAAGATCAAGTTTGCCGTGCCCGGTTTGCGCAGCGAAGCGATCCAGCCGGTCGGCATTGCGCTGACCAAGGACGGCAAGACCGGCTTCGTCGCGCTCGGCCCTGCCAACCGTGTCGCTGTGGTCGATGCCACCACTCATGAGGTGAAGAAATATCTGCTCGTCGGCCAGCGCGTCTGGCACATGGAGTTCACGCCGGACGAGAAATATCTGCTCGTGACCAACGGCGTTTCCAACGACGTCTCGGTGATCGACGTCGCCGCGCAGAAGGTGATCAAGACCATCCAGGTCGGCGAGCTGCCCTGGGGCATCACGATTGCACAGCCATGAGCACGCAGAACGCACCCGCTCTCGACACCACGAACCCTACGCGGCAGCAGGCGCCTGACCCGGTCCCGGCGCTGTCGATCGCCGGCGTCAGCCATTCCTATGGCGCGCGCAAGGCGCTCAGCGACGTCTCTTTCGTGGTGAAGCCCGCGAGCTTCACCGCCCTGCTCGGCCTCAACGGCGCCGGCAAGAGCACATTGTTCTCGCTGATCACCCGCCTGTTCGCGGTTCAATCGGGCGAGATCGACATTTTCGGCCATGACATCGGCCGGACGCCCGGCGAGGCGCTGCGGCTGCTCGGCGTCGTGTTCCAGCCGCGTACGGTCGATCTCGATCTGTCGCTGCGGCAGAACCTGCTCTATCACGCCGCGCTGCACGGCATCGCGCGCCGCGAGGCCCGCGCGCGCAGCGAGGAGCTGCTGGCGCGCATTGGTCTTTCCGACCGCGGCGGCCACAAGGTGCGTGACCTCTCCGGCGGCCAGATGCGCCGGCTGGAGATCGCCCGCGCTTTGCTGCATCGGCCGCGGCTGCTGCTGCTCGACGAGGCCACCGTCGGCCTCGACGTCAAGGCGCGCGCCGATATCGTCGGCCATGTCCGCCAGCTCGTCGCCGAGCAGGGCATCGGCGTGCTCTGGGCGACGCATCTGTTCGACGAGATCGCCCCGACCGACGACCTCGTCGTGCTGCATCAGGGTCGCGTGCTGGCGCGCGGGCCGGTGCCGCAGGTGATCGCCGAGGCCGGTGCGTCCGACGTCAACGCGGCGTTTGCGCGGCTGACGACCCAGGCCAGCCCAGGCAGCGCCAGCCCGGCACGGAGTGCGGACGCATGACCGTCACCACCGTTCACACCTCGACCCCAACCCGCAGCGGCTTCTCCGCGGGCGAGTACATCACCTGCCTGATCGGCATCGTCTGGCGCGAGGGCCTGCGCTTCCTGCATCAGCGCGAGCGCTTCGTCTCGGCGCTGGTGCGCCCGCTGGTCTGGCTGTTCATCTTCGCCGCAGGCTTCCGCCAGGTGCTGGGCATCTCGATCATCCCGCCCTACGAGACCTACATTCTTTACGAGGTCTATATCGCGCCAGGATTGATGGCGATGATCCAGCTGTTCAACGGCATGCAGTCGTCGCTGTCGATGGTCTACGACCGCGAGATGGGCAATATGCGCACGCTGCTGGTGAGCCCGCTGCCGCGCGGCTATCTCTTGTTCTGCAAGCTGCTCGCCGGCACCGCCGTCTCGGTGCTGCAGGTCTACGCCTTCCTGGTCATCGCCTGGTTCTGGGACATCACGCCGCCGCCGATGGGCTATCTCACGGTGCTGCCGGCGCTGCTCCTGTCCGGCCTGATGCTCGGCGCGCTGGGCATGCTGATCTCCTCCGGCATCAAGCAGCTGGAGAATTTTGCCGGCGTCATGAACTTCGTGATCTTCCCGATGTTCTTCGCTTCCTCGGCGCTCTATCCGCTCTGGCGCGTCGAGGAAGGCAGCCCGTGGCTGGCCTATCTCTGCGAAGCCAACCCCTTCACCCACGCGGTGGAGCTCATCCGCTTCGCGCTGTACGGCAAGCTGAACTTGGTGTCGCTCGCCGTGGTCGGCGGCTGCACCGCCGTGTTCATGATCGGCGCGATCCTGGCCTACGATCCGTCGCGCGGATTTGTCAGGCGTGGTCCCGGAGGCGAGGCATGAGATCGAGAGCGAGATTGCTGACCATCGCCCTGGTCGCCTCGGCCGGTCCCGCGTATGCGGCCGATCCGCGCTATCCCGACTGGCCCTGCCCGCAGGCCAAGGTGCCGGAGATCTCGATCGCGGCCGTCTGGTCCGGCCCGCCGATCGACGATGTCGGCGCGAGCTGGAAGGACGAGCCGAAGATTTCGGAGCTCGTGGCCAAGCTCGCGGCGCGACGCATTCCCTTGGAACAGGCGCAAAAGGACGTCGCCGATTTCATCACCGGCACAGCCGAGGAGAAGGCCCGCAAGGGCAAGCTGCTGTTCGCCGGCCTGTTCGACACGCTCAATGCCCAGCGCACCTCGGTCATGAACGGACTCGAGCGCGTGATGCGCAAGCAGCGCGATGCCGTCGAGAAGGTGCGCGGCGACACCATCAAGCTGCAGGCGATGCAGAGCGGCGCTACGCGTGACGAAGCCAAGATCGAGGAGCTGAGCAATCAGCTCAATTGGGAGACCCGCATCTTCGAGGATCGCCGCCGCGTAATGAAATTCGTCTGCGAGGTCCCCACCGCCATCGACCAGCGCCTGTTCGCGCTCGCCCGCGAAATCCAGCAGGACATGGAGTAGGCCGCGGATGCCGCTCGCCCTTGAACATGATCATGCAAAGCGAGTGCACTCATGTCCCCGCATCGTCATGGCCGGGCTTGACCCGGCCATCCACGTCTTTCCGCGGGGCACCGCGTGGATGCCCGGGTCAAGCCCGGGCATGACGAGCAAACCAATTGGCCGCGATGTCTGTTGCGACCTCCGCTCACTCCTCCGACCGCGGCTCGGGCTCCGTCTGCTGCAGCGGCAGGTCGGCGCGGGCCCAGCCGTCGGTGCCGTCGGGGTACCAGGCGACGTTGCGGTAGCCGTAGGTCAGCGCACGCTTCGCGGCGTTCCACGACATCCAGCAGTCTTCGAGGCAGTAGAACACCAGCAGACGCCCCTGGTCGCCGCCCGACGCCCGTGTCAGGCCGCGCTTCAGATAATGCTCGGTGGCCGCCGCGAGCACGCCATAGCCGGTGTCGGGCAGCCAGATACTGCCGGGAATGTCCAGGCGCGGCTGCTCGCGCCACACCGTGCCGGCCGGCAGGTTCTTCGGCTTGGGCGGTCGCGGCAGGACGTCGACGAAGGCCGCGGACTTCGCGCGCCATATCGCCTCGGTCTGCAGCGTCGACAGCACGCGTGCGCCGGCCAATGTGGTCGGAACCGGCGCACGATAGCTGTCGGTGCGATAGCTGTCCGGCTCCGGTACGAGTTCGTCGGCCCACGCTGCCATCGCGGCGAGCAGCAGCGCGCCTGCCAACACCGCAGCGGTGAGCCGAACGATCATGGCTTCGTCGCAGCCTCGGCGGTCATCAGATGATTGCTCTCATCCAGCAGCGGCACGCCGAAGTCGAGCAGGATCTTGTTGATCTCGCCCTGGTTCTCCTGGATCAGCTTGTTGAGCTGCCGCCGCCAGTTCTGGTCGGCGCCGCGCACCCCCATCGCGATCCGATAGATCAGCTTCGGCCCGGACGTCTCCTTCACCAGCGGCGTCACGTGAAGCTGCGGGCTCGCCTGCTTGGCGTAGTAGCCGGCCATCGGCCCCCACAGCACGCCGGCGTCGATTTCGCCCGACTTCAGGTCGTTGATCATGGCCTCGGCCGAGGAGTCGACGCGGGTGTCGATCATCAACGGATACGGTTTTGCCAGCGGCATGAGCCCGGCCAGCGCCATGTTGGTCGCAGGCGGCGTGCCCGCGACGATTCCGATGTGCTTGCCCTTGAGCTTGGCGTCTTCCAGCGTCGTCACATCGGCAAGATCCGAGCCCGGCTTTGTCACGATCGCATAGGCCGTCCGGTAGTAAGGACTGGTGCTCTGCACGAGATCGTCGCCTTGTGGAAAGCCCATGATGACGTCGCAGCGATGCGAGCCGAGCGTCATCCGCACGAAGCCCGTCGCCTGCGGAAAGAACGTGTAGTCGACCTTCTTCTGCAGCTTGGCGGCAAGGAACTCGGCGAGCTTGTTCTCGAACCCCTCGCCCTTCTCGTTGGAGAACGGCAGGTTGCGCGGATCGGCGCAGACGCGGAGAACCTTGGGATCGACCAGCTCGATCGACAGGTCGAGACCGTCATTGCTTTGCGCGTAGGAGGCGGCGGGGCCGAGCAGAGTGAGGCCCGCGGCAACGGCCAGCGAGCCGACAAGAGTGCGACGCTTCGTCATTCGTCTTTCCATCCCTATCGAGCGCATCGAGTTATTTTTGAAAATGCTAGGCCGCCGGCCGTGCTGGCGCAACAGCTGCTGTCATCGCGAAGAGTTGACCGCATGCTGCGACGCAACGCCGGCGCGATGATGCACACGTCTCACGCGAGCAAGGCAAACACGTGATCAGCCGCCTCCTCATCGCGATCGGAACGTGGGGCGTGCTCATGCTCGGCAGCGCGGCACATGCGGAGCCGCGGGAACTCGCGGTCAGCGAAATCGCGCCCGGCGTCTTCGTCCATGTCGGGGAGACGGCACTGATGACCGCCTCGAACGAAGGCGCCATTGCGAATGTCGGCTTCATCATCGGCGATGACGCCGTGGCCGTGATCGACACCGGCGGCAGCGTGCGAGAGGGTCGCGCGCTGCTGGCAGCGATCCGGCTTCGCACGACCAAGCCGGTCCGCTACGTCATCAACACCCATGCCCATCCCGACCATATGTTCGGCAACGCCGCCTTTCAGGGTGACGCGACGAGCTTCGTCGGCGCCAAGACTCTGCCGCGTGCGCTGGCGATGCGCGGACCCCACTACATCGAGGCGTTCCGCCGCCTGATGGGCGCGGAGCTGATCGACGACGTCCGCCTGGTCGCGCCATCGATCGTCGTCGACAACCTGATGTCGCTCGACCTCGGCGGTCGCGCGCTCACGCTCAAGGCCTGGAGCACCGCGCACAGCGATTGCGACCTCACCGTCGTCGATGAGCAGAGCCGGACGTTGTTTGCCGGCGATCTGGTCTTCCTCCGTCACATCCCCGTGATGGACGGCAGCCTGCGCGGCTGGATTGCAGACCTCGGCGCCCTTTCAGCGATCGCGGCCGATCGGGTCGTGCCGGGCCATGGCCCCGTCAGTCCCTGGCCGCTGGCGCTCAATGATGAGCGGCGCTACCTCGAAACCCTGGCCCACGACATCAGCGGGCTGATCAAGGCGGGAAAGCCGATCGCGGAGGCGAGCGGGGCCGCCGCATCGGAGCGCGGCAAGTGGCAACTGTTCGACGACTACAATGCGCGCAACGCCACCGCAGCATTTTCGGAAATGGAATGGGAATGAGCCTGCGGACACGCTATGATCGCCGGCACACCAGAACGGCCTTGGAGGACTGCGCCATGACCCGGCTCCGCCTGCCATCAACCTTGCTTCTCGGCGCATGTCTTGTCTTTGCCTTCGCACCTGCGAACGCCGCCGAGACGTACGATCCATGGCCGGGACTGGTGCAGGACATCTTCAACAACAAGCCGATGCAGGACGGCGGCAATGTGCTGGCGATCGAGATGCCGCCCCGAGCCGAGGACGCATCGGTCGTTCCAGTCACGCTGCGCAGCAAGCTGTCGCCCGCCGACGACCGCCGCATCAAGACCATCACGCTGGTGATCGACCAGAACCCGGCCCCGATGGCGGCCAAATTCACGCTCGGCGCGGACGCCAATGTCACGGCGATCTCGACCCGTGTCCGTGTCAACAACTACACCGATGTGCATGCCGTGGCCGAACTGACGGACGGTCAGCTCTATGTGGTGAAGACATTCGTGAAGGCATCCGGCGGCTGCTCCGCGCCGGCGGCGAAGAATCCGGATGAAGCCAAGGCGCGCGTCGGCCAGATGCGCTACCGGCAGTTCACGCAAGCCGGTGACGGTGCGAGCAGCGGCATCCGCGAGGCTCAAGTGATGGTCGGGCATCCCAACAATTCCGGGCTGCAGATGGACCAGCTGACCCAGCTCTACATTCCCGCCTTCTTCGTCGACCAGCTGACGCTGTCGCAGGATGGCAAGCTCGTGCTGTCCGTCGACGGCGGCATCTCGATCTCGGAGGATCCCAATATCCGCTTCACCTATGTCTCGAACGGCGCCAAGCACTTCCGCGCCGAGGCGCACGATACCCAGGGCCATGTGTTCGAGCACGAATGGCCGGCGGAGGGATCAGGCACCTGATGCAAAGGTCAGGACGCGCGGCGTCAGAAACATCTCACTTCGGCTTCGGCCTGGGCGCGGCGGAGATCGTTGAGCGCATTGGCGGCCTGCTCGGAGGTGCGGAACTGGGTACCGAGATTGCTCTTCACCTGGGACATGCTGAGCACGGTTTCCGCCGTGACGTAGCGCTCATAGGGAATGATCGAGGCGATCACGTCGATCGAGCAGGAGCATTGCGCAATCGACTGCCGCGACTCGCCGTTGGCCTTCATGCAGCCGAAGACATATTCGGCGCGCGCCGAGGTCGGATAGTCATTGAGATCCTCGGCCCGCGCCGATCCGGCCAGCGCCGTCGCGGCAAGGAAGGTGGCGACAATCGGTCCTACCGGAACAGCGCAACGCATGACAGTCCTCCACGGTATCGCTGCCCAGGCTATGCTAAGAGAATGAGGCTGAAAAGAACACATCTCGAGGAAACGCTGACGCGCCCATGACCCAGCTCGGTCGCTTGTTCATTGCTGTCATTGCTTGCGCGCTGCTGCCGATCCCGGCGTCACGCGCCGCCGAGACCGTCAAGGTTGCGGTGCAAAAGACCGGGACCTTCGCCTGGGAATTGGCCGTCATTCGCGCGCACCAGTTCGACAAGCAGGCCGACATCGCGATTGATGCGGTCGAGCTCGCGAGCCCGGAGGCCGGCAAGATCGCGCTGCGCGCGGGCAACGCCGACATCATGGTCTCGGACTGGCTGTGGGTATCGCGCGAGCGCGCGCTCGGCGCCAAGCTCACCTTCTCCCCCTACTCCAGCGCGCTCGGCGCCGTGATGGTGCCGGCAAACTCGCCACTCAGGACGCTTGCCGATCTCAAGGGACGCAAGCTCGCGGTCGCCGGCGGCCCGCTCGACAAGAGCTGGCTGCTGCTGCAGGCAGCGCTCAAGCGCGACGGCGTCGAGCTGAAGTCGCAGGCGACCATCACCTATGGCGCGCCGCCGCTGCTGGCCGCCAAGCTGGCCGACGGCGAGATGGATGCCGGCTTGAACTACTGGAACTTCTGCGCCGCGCTCGAGGCCAAAGGCTTCCGTCGCCTCGCCGGCATCGAGGACATCCTGCCAGCCTTCGGCGCCAAGGGCCGCACCGCGATGATCGGCTACGTTTTCGACGAGGAGTGGGCCAGCAAGCATCGTGATCTCGTCAGCCGCTTCCTGTCCGTCACGGCGAAGGCGAAGGAAATCCTGGCCACGTCGGACGCCGAGTGGCAGACGATCGCGCCGTTGACCGGCGCGCCGGACGAGGCGACGTTGCGCGCCTATCGCGACCGCTACCGCGAGGGCATTCCGCGCCGCTCGGTGTCCGAGGAAGAGGCCGACGCGCGCATCCTCTACGGCGTGCTCGCCTCGATCGGCGGACGCGACCTGGTCGGCCCCGCCGCCGAGCTCAGCCCCGGCACCTACTACAGGGCGGATGCGAGGGATTAGTGCTGCGGCTGTTGTCCTTCGCGCTTCTGCTGGCCACCTGGTGGGTGGCTGCGACTGTCGCTGGCAGCGCCAAGCTGCCGCCGCCGTCGGCTGTGCTGGCCGTCGCTGTTGCGGAAGCAAGATCCGGCGCGCTGTTCCTGCATCTCGGCGCGACGCTCGCCCGCGTCGCCCTCGCCTTCACCCTGTCGATGGCGATCGGATCGGCACTCGGTTATTGGATGGGCCGCAACCGCCTCGCCAATCGTCTCGGCGATCCCTGGCTGATCCTGCTGCTCAATCTGCCGGCGCTGGTGGTGATCGTGCTGGCCTATATCTGGGCCGGCCTTACCGAGGTCGCGGCGATTGCGGCGATCGCGATCAACAAGTTGCCGACGGCCGTCGTGACCTTGCGCGAGGGGGCACGCGCGCTCGATCCGTCGCTCGACGAGATGACAAAAGTGTTCGCCTTCCCACGCGGCCGCATCCTGCGCCACGTCCTGCTGCCGCAGCTTGCGCCTTATATTGCGGCCGCCGCACGCTCAGGCCTGTCGCTGGTGTGGAAGATCGTGCTGGTCGCCGAACTGCTCGGGCGCCCCAACGGCATCGGCTTCGAGATCGGCGTCGCCTTTCAGCTGTTCGACATCCCGCTGCTGCTCGCCTATTCGCTCAGCTTTGCCGCCGTGGTGCTGGTGATCGAGGCCGTCCTCGTGCAGCCGTTCGAGCAGCGCGCATCAAGGTGGCGGCTCCGTGCGGCTTGAGGTCGACATTCGATCGAAGAGCTACACCAGCGCCAATGGCAAGCGCCAGGAGGTGATATCAGGCATTGCGTTCACGCTGCAGCGCGGCGAGGTCGGCGTCGTCGTCGGCCCCTCCGGTTGCGGCAAGAGCACGATGATGCGAATCCTCGCCGGCCTCGATAGCGACTATCAGGGTCAGGTCACCCGACCGGACGGCGCCCGACTCGCCATGGTGTTCCAGGAGCCCCGGCTGCTGCCGTGGCGCTCCGTCGAGGAGAATGTCCGGTTGGCTGCGCCCGACGTCGCCGACGACCGGCTGGCCGCCATCTTCGGCGTGCTCGAGCTGGAAGGCCATCGCAGCCACTTCCCGGGCGAGCTGTCGCTCGGCCTCGCCCGTCGCGTCGCGCTGGCGCGCGCCTTTGCCGTCGAGCCGGACTTTCTGATCCTCGATGAGCCGCTCGCCTCGCTCGACGATGCGCTGGCCGCCAGGCTGCGCGAGGAGATCGCGACGCTGGTGGCGTCCAGACCGATGATCACGCTGCTCGTCACGCACAGCATGGACGATGCCGTGCGGCTCGGCGACCGGATCTTCCTGCTGTCGCCGCGCCCGGCGCGACTGCTGCACACCATGCCCATCTCTGTTCCCCGGGCGCAGCGCACCGATGCGACGGTCGCGGCGATCAAGGCCGAGCTGGCGGGGCCGGATTTTTCCGTGTCATAGTCGTGGCAAATCCTGGACATCAGCTCTTGAGGAAACGCCATGAGACCAGCACTCGCCGCCACGGCCGTCCTCGCCGCGGGCCTGTCGACCGCGGCGCTCGCGCAGGGCAAGGGCATCCGGTTGTGGAATCTGACCACTGCGACCATGACCGGCTTCCAGCTCTCGCCCGCCGGCCAGAACAACTGGGGTCCGAATCAGACACTGAGCGACAAGGACAAGGAGCTCGATCACGACGAGCGGCTGAAGCTCAGCGGCGTCGAGCCGGGACGCTACGACGCCAAGGTCAGTTATGCCGGCGACCGGCAATGCATCGTGCGCGGTCTCGACATCAAGGCCGATGCCGTCGTCTCGGTGGCCGACAAGGATCTGCAAGACTGCACGAAGTAGCTCAGGCCTGCAGCGGCCGAGCCGCCTCAGGCCTTGTCGTTGCTGTGCGGATACTCGCAGCGCCAGCGCACCGCGGTCCATTTCGGGTGCTCGCCGATCCATTGGGCGATGTAAGGCGGCGCCTTCATCGCACATTGCTGCAACGACGCGCCGCCGTCGGCGAACACGAGGTGCTGCTCCTCGCAATTGGTCGGGGACAGCACGGCGCAAACCGTAATGACGAGATCGATGGGGCTCATGGCTCGATATCCTCAACGAGGCCTGAAGCAGAGTACCTCAATCTACGGCGTCCTGCTGCATCGGTTTCTCCCCGGCGCCGACTTTATGAGCGGAACCGAGCGCGAGTCGGGCGGCGTCAACGCTTGATCCGGGCCACCAGATCGGCTGCAATGGGTACCGGTCGATCGACCTCAAAAAGACGACAGCGGAGGAAGCAGATGCCCAAGGTTCTCGTACTCTACAAGACCCCGAAGAGCGCCGAAGCGTTCGACAAGCACTACATGAACGTCCACGTGCCGCTCGCGAAGAAAATTCCGGGCCTGAAGAGCTACGATATCAGCCGCGGTCCCGTAAACGGACCGGCCGGTCCCACCAACATCCACCTGGTCGCCACTCTCGTATTCGATTCAATGCAGGCCCTGCAGGCCGGCATGGGCTCGGCCGAGGGCAAGGCCGCGGCGGGAGATCTGCCCAACTTCGCCGATGGCGGCGTCGATCTCTACATCTTCGATACGCAGGACGTCTGACCGACGGCTGTCGAACACTTCTTGCGGTTGACCAAAATGTCGATCGCAAGAGGATGGCTGGACCCCAGATCCGCCAAGCCGATCGCAAGCTTGATACGCTCGCCGGCTTGGCGGATCGCAGGTGATTACTTGCGGGCCGCGCAGGCGTACATGTTGATTTCCATGCCCACGGGCACTTCGACGATCTTCGGTGTCTTCCAGGCCATTTCGAGCTCCCAAGTTCTAACGTTCGTTGATTGACGCGTTGCTCGCGCCACCGGCGAAGCTAGGACTGCGTCCGAGCGAACGCAAGACAGACGACGGCAGCTTTTGCTGCAGATCTCCTGCACCGCCGTCTCTCGACCGACAACGTTCCGCCTCAATCGTCGCCGGATCTGGGTCTGCTCAGGCCCCGCCCGGCTGTACGTAGCAGAACACGTAGCGATTCCGGCTCAGGAAGATCACGCCGTGCCCCGTGGGATTGCCTTTGTCCCACTTCAGCTTGTGATCGGGAACTTCGATCTCGGTACCGACATCGATATGCGGCCGGCCACGCGGCTCGTCGGGACGATCATCGGTGATGATGACGTAGGTCTTGCCGTCGCGGACGTGGACTTCATCGGCGAAGTAGGCATCGGCCTCACCGCAGCACGACGCCGTCGGCACGTCCGGCTGCATCAGCGCCTCGTACCACCGGCGCAATGCAGGATCGACTGACTCCCATTGGCCGAGATCACGCGCACTTGCACTCACCCAAAGGCAACACAGCATGCCGAGCCAAAGGATGCTTCGCCTCATCCCGTCTACTCCTCTGTTGATCCCGGCATGTTGCAGCGAAGCAATGTTCATGCCGCAGAGCAGCACGAAAAAGGTGCGATCATGCCGGCTGCAAATATGACGCGATGACAAAGGCTTGGCTCGACGCCTGCCGCCACGCGGGAAAACGTCCCAGCTTGGCGAGGATACCTGCCCAGCTTTTCGTATTGACGCCTCCCGGAATCGAGCGGAGTGTTGTTCCCGCAGCGTCAGGATAGGCGCGCATAAAAATCTTGGAGGAAATGAATGAAGCGGATCGCGCTGGCCGCAGGCCTCGCCATTCTTGCATCACATGGTGCGAGCGCGCAGAGCGCCGATCAGTTGGTCAAGGGTGCAACTGATACGGCAAACGTCCTCAACTACGGCATGGGCTACAATCTGCAGCGGTTCAGCTCGCTCACGCAGATCAACAAGGACAACGCCAAGAACCTCGTTCCGGTCTGGAATTACAGCTTTGCTGATGATCGCAGCGAGGAGTCGCAGCCACTGATCTATCAGGGCGTGCTCTACGTCACGACGCACAATGCGACGATGGCCGTCGATGCCAAGACCGGCAAGCAGATCTGGAAGAGCAAGATCGAGTATCCGGCCGAGACCCCGCGCGTCGTCTGCTGCGGCATCATCAATCGCGGCGCCGCGCTGTACGACGGCAAGGTTTTCCGCACCACGCTCGACGCCAACGTGATCGCTCTCGACGCCAAGACCGGCAAGGAGCTGTGGCGCCAGAAGGCCGCCGACATCAAGGAAGGCTACTCGATGACCGTCGCGCCGCTGGTGGCGGACGGCGTCGTGCTGACCGGCATCTCGGGCGCGGAGTTCGGCACCCGCGGCTTCATCGACGGTTGGGATCCCGCGACCGGCAAGCATCTGTGGCGCACCCACACGGTGCCGACCCCGGATGAACCCGGCGGCGATACCTGGAAGGGCGATACCTGGAAGCTCGGCGGCGGCTCGACCTGGATCACCGGCTCGTATGACCCCGAGCAGAACACCGTGTTCTGGGGCGTCGGCAATCCCGGCCCGTTCAACGCGGCGGTGCGCCCGGGTGACAATCTCTACACCTGCTCGGTGCTCGCGCTCGATCCGAAGACCGGCAAGATGAAGTGGCACTTCCAGTTCTCGCCGAACAACCCGTTCGACTATGACGCGGTCGCCGAGATGGTGCTCGCCGACATGAACGTTGAGGGCAAGCCGACCAAGGTGTTGATGAACGCCAACCGCAACGGCTTCTTCTACGTGCTCGATCGCACCAACGGCAAGCTGCTGGCGGCCAATCCCTATGTGAAGGTCAACTGGGCCTCCAGCATCGACCTGAAGACCGGCAAGCCAGTCGAAACCGATGTCACGCGTGATGCGCGCGAGGGCAAGAAAGTCACGGTCTATCCGTCGATCCTCGGCGGCAAGAACTGGCAGCCGATGTCGTTCAATCCGCAGACCGGCCTGGCCTATGCCAATACGCTGGTGTTCGGCGGCCACTACAAGACCGAGCCCGCCACCTACAAGGCCGGCGAGTGGTACCTCGGCATGGACCTGACGGATCTCTGGGATTGGCCGGAAGGTCCGCGCGGTCAGCTGAAGGCCATCGATCCGATGACCGGCAAGACCAAGTGGGAGCAGCCGAGCGACATTCCGCGCTTCTCGGGCGTGTTGTCGACCGCCGGCGGCGTGGTGTTCTCGGGCAAGCTGACCGGCGAGTTCGAGGCCTTCGACGCCGACAGCGGCAAGAAGCTGTGGCAGTTCCAGACCGGCTCCGGCATCGAGGGCCAGCCCGTGACTTGGCAGCAGGATGGCGTGCAATACGTCGCCGTCACCTCCGGCTATGGCGGCGTCTACTCGCTGTTCTCCGGCGACGAGCGCCTGGCCAACGTTCCGGCGGGCGGCTCGCTCTGGGTCTTCGCGGTCAAGAACTGAGTTCGGATTGCCCGTGAAGCAGATGTTCCTGAAAACGGCGGCGACCATCGCCGCCGTCGTCGCGATCTCGGCCGCGCTTTCGGCGGCCGCCTTCGCGCAACAACAAGACGGCACCGCGGCCCACAGCGCGATCGACCTCGGCAAGACCACCTTCGCCCAGAAGTGCTCGCACTGCCATGGCCCGAACATGGTGAATTCCGGCACGGTCACGCCGGACCTGCGCCGTTTTCCCGACGATCAACCGCGCTTCGTCACCACGGTGAAACAGGGCAAGAATGGCCGCATGCCGCCCTGGGGCGACATTCTCAGCGATGACGAGATCACGGCGCTCTGGGCCTATGTGTCGAGCCGGAGAACGCAATGATGCGCCGTCTGATTCATTGCGCAGCGGCATTCCTGATGTTGTCGGCATCATCAGCGGTTCAGGCCGCTGACGATGTGCTGCGCATCTGCCTCGACGAGAACCTCCCGCCGCTGTCGGTCCATCATCGTGGCAAGCCCGGGAGCGGGTTTGACGTGCTGCTGGGTCAGGCGATCGCGGACCGGCTCGGCAGGAAACTCGAGATCCAATGGTATGAGAGCAAGCTGGACGAGGATTCCTCGCCGGCATTGGAGGCGAACGCGCTGCTGTCCGATGGACGCTGCTCGCTGCTCGGGAGCTACGCCTTCACCCAGGACGGGCTGGTCGCACCCGGCGTCAAGACCGCCAAACTGCCCGACTATGACGGCGCGACGCGCGACGACCGGCGGCGGCGCATTGCGCTCGGCATGCTGACGCCGAGCAAGCCCTATCTGTTCTCGACTCTGACGGTCGTTATCGGCCCTTCCGCAAAACAGCGCCGGATCACGGACATCGGCGATCTCGCCGGACTGAAGCTCGCGATCGAGAGCGGCACGCTGGCCGACGCGATCCTGATGACGTTCGACAAGGGCCGCCTGATCGACGATATCACGCACTTGATCCCGACGCGGGATGATCTCCTGGGCGCGCTCGAGCAGGGCAAGTTCGAGGCGACACTGCTCGACGGCAGACGCTTCGATGCCTATCGGGCCGCTCATCCGGACAGCAAGCTCGTGGCCTCCGGCTACAGCTATCCGATCGGCGCCAACCGGGGCTATGTCGCTTTGTCCAGCGCGACAGAGCTGCTCGCTTCGGTCAACAAGATCCTCGCGGAGCTCGAGTCGTCTGGCGATCTCGCCAGGTTCGCCGCGACAGCCGGCCTGACCTATCTGCCGCCGCGCGAGCCGATCATCCTCGGCGATGCATTCCAGAAGATCATCCGGAGCGGCGCGCGCTAGCGCCGCTTCCATTTAGTCAGCGCGGGCTGCCGTCTTGTGAACCGACGACGGCACGACGCCGAAATACTTCCGGAACACGCGGCTGAAGTGCGACGAGCTCGAAAAGCCCCACGAGAACGCGACGTCAGTAATCGTCTTGCCGCTCTGAGTCTCCAACTCCTGACGGCAATGCTGCAACCGGGCGCGCCAGATGTAGTCGCTGACGGTCATGCCGCGATCGCTGAACACCATGTGAAGGTAGCGCTTCGTACAACCTAAGGCTGCCGATATCTGATCGATGCAGAGATCAGGGTCGCGCAGATGTTCGCGGATGAAGGCCTGCGCGCGGATATAGACCGCCTCGGGTCCGGCACGATCGAGCATCCTGTCGGCTTCCCGCAATGGCAACAGCAACAGATCGATCAGCGACTCGGCAACGCTTGCTGCCGAGTTCGCCGACAGCCGCGTCGCCTCGTCGAATGCCGCATGCGTCACATCGTGCGCGATCCGCCCGGTTCCGCTGCGTGCCGAGAGCTTGTAGGCCGGCATCTTCTCGGCGCGGAAGCCGCGTTCCTGCAACAATTCCTTCGGCACGATCACCACGTCATGGCGTGTGAGCGCTGGGCTGATGATGGTGTGCGGCGATGACACGTCATAGGCCAGGCAATCCCCCGGGCCGATCTCGATCTGCCGTCCATCCTGCTCAAAATAGGACGTTCCGTAGGTCTGGAACAGGATCTTGATATAGGGATGCGCCACCTTCTGCGCCCGCGCATAGGTGTGGGCGATGCGATGCTGGCTCGCCTCGATCTGGCAGAGCTTCAGGCGGGACACGGTCGTGAAATTGATCCGCCCCTCGAAAGACGCGCCCTCCAGCGGGTCGACATCGAAACGTCCGCAGAGATCAGTCAGTGCATCTGACCAACGTTGGATCTGGCTCTTCGGCGAGAACCCTGACGTACTAAGCGAACGGATCGTATCGGACATCTTCATCCACCGATTCATGATCGAAGCGCAACGGGTCCGCCGCAGGACGGCGGACGAGAGTTCAGCCAAAATGCTCCCATTTTAAGGCCGCCCAGAGTCGTCGCGGCGCACGAGTTCCACATTCGTCCCCGTTTGATCCTCCGCCTTCGCCCCTATCACGTCAAGGGAAACATCAACCTTCGGTGGAACCGGCACGCTGCAAATTGATGCTGCGCAGCAAGAACGCGTCTCATGTTGCGGACCAGCAAAGCAAAATCTCCTCCAAAAACTTCTCATCGCTTCACTCTTGAGCAAGCGCTTTTCTCTTTTGGGCAAGTTTCCCGTTTGGGAAGTGGATAATCAATGATGCCGAAAACGAATACTGGGCCGCGTGCTGCGGAACCTCAGTTGAACCCGGGAGGAAAGACGATGCGAAGAGTTCTGCTCGCAACATGTCTGACGTCAGTCGCGGCACTTGCCGCGGGTGGCGCATTTGCCAGCGAAGAGCTGGTCAAGATGTCGGCCAACCCGAAGGACTGGGTGATGCCGGCCGGCGACTACGCCAACACGCGCTACTCCAAGCTCAACCAGATCAACGCCCAGAACGTCGGCAAGCTGCAGGTCGCGTGGACCTTCTCCACCGGCGTGCTGCGCGGCCACGAAGGCGGGCCGCTGATCGTCGGCAACATGATGTATGTGCATACGCCGTTCCCGAACAAAGTGTACGCGATCAATCTGGCCGACGACAACAAGATCGTCTGGAAATACGAACCCAAGCAGGATCCGAACGTCATTCCGGTGATGTGCTGCGACACGGTCAATCGCGGTGTCGCCTATGGCGACGGCAAGATCTTCCTGCACCAGGCCGACGACAAGCTGGTGGCGATCGACGCCAAGTCCGGCCAGCAGGTCTGGACCGCCATCAACGGCGATCCGAGCAAGGGCCAGACCGGCACCTCCGCTCCGCTGGTCGTGAAGGACAAGGTCCTGGTCGGCACATCGGGCGGCGAGTTCGGCGTCCAGTGCAGCATGACCGCCTACGACATCAAGAGCGGGAAGCAGGTCTGGAAGGCCTATTCGGAAGGGCCGGACGATCAGATCCTGTTCGACGCCAACACCACCTCGCTCGGCAAGCCGGTCGGCAAGGATTCGAGCCTGAAGACCTGGCAGGGCGACCAGTGGAAGACCGGCGGCGGCTGCACCTGGGGCTGGATCTCCTACGATCCGCAGCTCGACATGGTCTATTACGGCTCGGGCAACCCCTCGACCTGGAATCCGAAGCAGCGTCCGGGCGACAACAAGTGGTCGATGACGATCTTCGCGCGCGCTGCCGACACCGGCGTCGCGAAGTGGGTCTATCAGATGACGCCTCACGACGAGTGGGACTATGACGGCGTCAACGAGATGATCCTCTCGGACCAGTCGATCAACGGCCAGCCGCGCAAGCTGCTGACGCATTTCGATCGTAACGGCCTCGCCTATACGCTCGATCGCGCCAATGGAGAGCTGCTCGTCGCCGAGAAGTTCGATCCAAAGGTGAATTGGACCACCGGCGTCGACATGGACAAGAACTCGGCGACCTATGGCCGTCCGAAGGTTGTCGACCAGTACTCGACCGACAAGCAGGGCGAGGACGTCAACACCAAGGGCATCTGCCCGGCCGCGCTCGGCACCAAGGACGAACAGCCGGCCGCCTACTCGCCGGACACGCAGCTGTTCTACGTGCCGACCAACCACGTCTGCATGGACTACGAGCCCTTCAAGGTGAGCTACACCGCAGGTCAGCCCTATGTCGGCGCGACGCTGTCGATGTATCCGCCGGCGGGTGAGACCCATATGGGCAACTTCATCGCCTGGGACGGCAAGACCGGCAAGATCGCCTGGTCGAACAAGGAGCCGTTCTCGGTGTGGTCGGGTGCGCTCGCGACCGCTGGTGGCGTGGTGTTCTACGGCACGCTGGAAGGCTACCTGAAGGCTGTCGATGCCAAGACGGGCAAGGAGCTGTACAAGTTCAAGACCCCATCCGGCATCATCGGCAACGTCACGACCTATGAGAACGGCGGCAAGCAGTATGTCGCGGTGCTCTCGGGTGTGGGTGGCTGGGCCGGCATCGGCCTCGCGGCCGGCCTGACCGATCCGACCGCCGGTCTCGGCGCCGTCGGCGGCTATGCGGCCCTGAGCAACTACACCGCGCTCGGCGGCACGCTCACCGTGTTCTCGCTGCCGCAGCAGTGAGCTAGCCTCTCTGCCTCCGGCGCATGGATCTCTCCATGCGCCGGTTCGCCTGCCCCAGAAAATTAAGGGAAAACGCCCTTGCGTAAGATCTGCTTTGCGGTGGTCACGGCCGTAGGCCTGGCAGCCGGCGGGATGACTGTTGCCGAAAACGCCTGGGCCGAAGGCCCTGGAGATCCGACGGCCGTCAAGTCCGAAGACGGGAAGTATCTCGATAAGGAAGGCAACCCAACCTACAAGGTGGGCGCCGACGGCACGGTCGACTGGTACACCTATTCCGGCTACCGCCGCTATCACTCCGAATGCCATGTCTGCCATGGCCCGGACGGCATGGGGTCGACCTATGCGCCCGCGTTGAAGGACTCGGTCAAGAACATGAGCTATGGCGACTTCCTCGGCGTCGTCGCCAGCGGCCGCAAGAACATCAGCACGGCGCAGGAGAACGTCATGCCGGCCTTCGGCGACAATCCGAATGTGGCCTGCTACATGGACGATCTGTATATCTATCTCCGCGCCCGCTCGACCGATGCCGTGGGGCGCGTTCGCCCGGCCAAGCATGAGGGTAAGCCGCCAGCCTATACGGAAGCGGAGAACTCCTGCATGGGCAAGAAATGACTGACGAAGGCCGCGCCCTGGGCAGGACCGCGGCCTCGAGAGAATGAAACAGGAGTTTGAGACATGAAGACGCGCGCCGCGGTCGCTTTCGAAGCCAAGAAACCGCTGGAGATCGTCGAGGTCGACCTCGAAGGGCCGAAGGCCGGCGAGGTGCTGGTCGAGATCAAGGCCACCGGCATCTGCCACACCGATGCCTATACGCTCGACGGCTTCGACAGCGAAGGCATCTTCCCTTCGATCCTCGGCCATGAGGGCGCCGGCATCGTGCGTGAGGTCGGGCCCGGCGTCACCTCGGTCAAGCCCGGCGACCACGTCATTCCGCTGTACACACCGGAATGCCGCCAGTGCAAGAGCTGCCTCAGTCGCAAGACCAATCTCTGCACCGCGATCAGAGCCACGCAAGGCAAGGGCCTGATGCCCGACGGCACCTCGCGCTTCAGCTACAAGGGCCAGACCATCTACCACTATATGGGCTGCTCGACGTTCTCCAACCACACCGTGTTGCCCGAGATCGCGGTCGCCAAGATCCGCGAGGACGCCCCCTTCGACAAGAGCTGCTACATCGGCTGCGGCGTGACCACCGGCGTCGGCGCCGTGGTCAACACCGCCAAGGTCGAGCCCGGCGCGAATGTCGTCATCTTCGGCCTCGGCGGTATCGGCCTGAACGTCATCCAGGGCGCGAAGATGGCCGGCGCCGACAAGATCATCGGCGTCGATATCAACGACAGCAAGGAGGAATGGGGCCGCCGCTTCGGCATGACCCATTTCGTCAACCCGAAGAAGGTCACCGGCGACATCGTCCAGCACCTCGTCGCGCTCACCGACGGCGGCGCCGACTACACCTTCGACTGCACCGGCAACACCACCGTCATGCGCCAGGCTCTCGAAGCCTGCCATCGCGGCTGGGGCGAATCGATCATCATCGGCGTCGCCGAGGCCGGAAAGGAGATCGCGACCCGTCCGTTCCAGCTCGTCACCGGGCGCGTCTGGAAGGGCACCGCGTTCGGCGGCGCGCGCGGGCGCACCGACGTCCCCAAGATCGTCGACTGGTACATGAACGGGAAGATCGAAATCGACCCGATGATCACCCACACGCTGACGCTCGAAGAGATCAACAAAGGCTTCGACCTGATGCATGAGGGCAAATCGATCCGTTCCGTCGTCGTGTTCTGACCCGAGCCACGCAAAACTGAGGAGGATTGCGCCATGACTGTCCACATTCACCCGTCCGTTGATAACGGCGTCAAACAGGGAAGCGGCCACTTCGCGGGCGGCACCCTGGTCTGCAAGTGCCACGACCGGCCGGTGAAGGTCGGCATTCAGGGCGACGTCGCGCACAACCACGCGTGCGGCTGCACCAAGTGCTGGAAGCCGTCGGGCGCAACCTTCTCGGTCGTGGCGGTGGTGCCGCGGCAGAACGTGACCGTGCTGGAGAATGGCGACAAGCTGAAGATCGTCGATCCCTCGGCGGTCATCCAGCGCTACGCCTGCACCGGCTGCGGCACGCACATGTACGGTCGGATCGAGAATACGGGCCATCCGTTCTACGGCCTCGACTTCATCCATCCCGAGCTGTTCCAGGAACAGGGGTCGGCGGCTCCGGGCTTTGCTGCCTTCGTCTCCTCGGTGATCGAGTCGGGCGTGAAGCCGGAGCAGATGGGCGAGATCAGGGCGCGGCTGAAGGAACTGGGGCTCGAGCCCTATGACTGCCTGTCGCCGGCGCTGATGGATGCGATTGCCACCCACGTGGCGAAAGCAAAGGCGGCCTGACGGCCGCGCAGTACCAAGCGTAACAACTGAAGCGTTCCTTCCTGAAGACTTGGTGCCTCGCCTGCCCCACGCTGGCGAGGCATTCTTTTTTGGCCGCGGCATCCGCCTCGCGACCACGATCATCTGCGCATCGTGCGATGTTCCGCGTTCGCATCGCAGCGGGCTGCGCACGCAGCGCACGCGCGTCCTGACAACACACGCGCCTGTGTAGACCGATGCTGTTCGCGGTCTGCTATCATGAGTCGCTTTCCGACAACTCTCAATCGATCCGGCGCGTGCACCAGGGACATATGGTTCCGCGCGCGTCCACCAACGATCAGAACCAGCGACCATTGGTCCGACAAAGCGAGGGCGAACATGATCAAGGTGAAAATCAACGGGCAGGAGCAGAGCTGGGATGGCGATCCGAGCCTGTCTCTGTTGTGGTATCTGCGCGATGAGCTGGGGCTCACCGGCTCGAAATATGGCTGCGGCCAGGCGCTGTGCGGCGCCTGCACCGTGATGGTCGACAAGGAGGCCGCGCGTTCCTGCATCACAGCCATTTCCGATGTCGCAGGCCGCGAGGTCACCACCATCGAGGGCCTGCATCCGACCGGCGACCACCCGGTGCAGAAGGCGTGGCGGCAGGTCAATGTGCCGCAATGCGGCTTCTGCCAGGCCGGGCAGATCATGCAGGCGGCGGCGCTGCTCAACCAGAATCCGAAGGCCTCGCACGACCAGATCCGGGACGCGATGTCCGGGAATATCTGCCGCTGCGGCTGCTATCAGCGCATCGAGAATGCGGTCCATCTGGCCTCGACGGGGGTGTGATCATGAACATCATCGCAAATCCCAAGACGGCGACCACCTCGCGCCGCGGCTTCGAGCAGCATCTCAAGGTCGAGAACGTCTCGCGGCGCGCCATCCTGCAGACGCTGGGCCTCGCCGGCGGCTTCGTCCTCGCAGCGCCGCTGCTGTCGCGCCCCGCTTTCGCCGCCTATGAAACTGGCGCCGGCAAGATGCCGCATGGCACCGTGGTCGATCCCAAGGTCTTCGTGTCGATCGCGCCTGACGGCATCGTCTCCATCCTCGCGCATCGCTCCGAGATGGGCACCGGCGTCCGCACCAGCCTGCCGCTGATCGTAGCGGAGGAGATGGAAGCCGACTGGTCGAAGGTTCGCGTCGTGCAGGCGCCCGGCGACGAGGTGAAGTTCGGCAACCAGGACACCGACGGCTCGCGCAGCACGCGGCACTATCTGCTGCCGATGCGCCAGATCGGCGCGATGGCGCGCGCCATGCTGGAAGCCGCCGCCGCCAAGAGGCTCGGCGTACCCGCCAGCGAGGTGAAGGCGGTCAACCACGAGGTCGTGCACAGCGCCAGCGGCAAGCGCCTCGGCTTCGGCGAGCTCGCGGCCGACGCCGCCAATCAGCCGGTGCCCGCGGTCGACACCATCAAGCTGAAGTCGCCGAAGGATTTCCGCTATCTCGGCAAGGGCCAGGTCAGCATCGTCGACCTGCACGACATCACCATCGGCAAGGCGCATTACGGCGCCGATGTCCGCCTGCCCGGCATGAAGTATGCCGTCATCGCGCGCCCACCCGTGACGGGCGGCAAGGTGAAGTCGTTCGATCCCGCTGAGGCGCTGAAGGTGTCCGGCGTCGAGAAGGTGCTCGAAGTCAAGGGCTGGCCGTGGCCGTCGAAGTTCCAGCCGCTCGGCGGCGTCGCCGTGATCGCGCGCAACACGGGTGCCGCGATCAAGGGCCGTGATGCCCTGAAAGTCGAATGGGACGATGGCCCCAATGCGGCTTACGACTCCGTCGCCTATCGCGCCGAGCTCGAAGCCGCCGCACGCCAGCCCGGCCTCGTCGTGCGCCAGGAAGGTGATGCCGAAGCGGCGCTGAAGTCGGCCGACAAGGTGATCACCGGCGAGTACTATTTGCCGCATTTCGCACACGCCAGCATGGAGCCGCCGGTCGCGGTGGCCGACGTCAAGGGTGACAAGGCCGAGATCTGGGCGCCGGTGCAGAGCCCCGGCGGCACCCGCGAGGATGTCGCCAAGACCTTGCAGATCCCGATCGAGAACGTGACCGTCAACGTCACGCTGCTCGGCGGCGGTTTTGGCCGCAAATCGAAGTGCGACTTCGCGCTCGAAGCCGCCCTGCTCTCCAAGGACCTGGGCGCGCCGGTGAAGGTGCAGTGGACGCGTGACGACGACATCCAGCACGACTTCCTGCACACCGTCTCGGTTGAGCGCATCGAGGCCGGCCTCGACAAGAGCGGCAAGGTGGTCGCCTGGCGTCACCGCAGCGTCGCGCCGACCATCCTCTCCACCTTCGCGGCCGGCGCCGATCATGCGGCGCCGTTCGAGCTCGGCATGGGCCTCGTCGACATGCCGTTCGAGATCGCCAACATCCAGTGCGAGAACCCCGCCGCCAAGGCGATGACGCGCATCGGCTGGTTCCGCTCGGTCTCGAACATTCCGCGCGCCTTCGCCGTGCAGTCGATGGTCGGCGAGATCGCCGCCGCCACCGGCCGCGACCAGAAGGAGATGCTGCTCGAGCTGATCGGCAGTCCGCGCGTCGTCAAGCTCGCCTCGGTGAAGGATCTCTGGAACTACGGCGAGCCCTATGAGAGCTACCCGATCGATACCGGGCGGCTGCGCCGCGTCGTCGAGTTCGTCGCCGAGAAGGGCAATTGGGGCCGCAGCGTTCCCAAGGGCCACGGCCTCGGCATCGCCGCCCATCGCAGCTTCGTCAGCTACATCGCCACGATCGTTGAGGTCGAGGTCGACGACAAGGGCAAGCTGACGGTGCATCAGGTCGACAGCGCGATCGACTGCGGTACGTTCGTCAACCCCGAGCGTATCGCCTCGCAGCTCGAAGGCGCCGCGATCATGGGGCTGAGCCTCGCCAAATATGGCGAGGTCAGCTTCAAGAACGGCCGGGTGCAGCAGCACAACTTCGACGACCATCAGGTGGTCCGGATCGACGAGGCGCCGCTGATCACCAACGTGCACATCGTGCCCGTCGATGCCGACACGCCGCCGAGCGGCGTCGGCGAGCCGGGCGTGCCGCCGTTCGCTCCGGCGCTCGCCAACGCGATCTTTGCCGCCACCGGAAAGCGCCTGCGCGCGTTGCCGATCGGCAATCAGCTCGCAATCTGAGCGCGGCCATCCGACGACGTCATCGGCCGGAGCGATCCGGCCGATGATCCTTTCAGCAGAGTCATGATGAGCTAGCGCCCGTAGCGCACCGAGGCATAGCGGCCGATCACAGCGCCGCGGGCCTGCCCCGGCGCTCCGGCGACGCCATGGGGCGTGCTGCCGCAGTCCTGGCGTAGCGGCGCAGGCGCCGCCTTGGTCGCGGCGGTCACAGGCGGCTGGCCCTCGACGAGCTTGGTCACCAGCGAGCGCAGCCGCTGGTTCTCGATTTCCAGCTCCTTCAGATGACGCAGGGCAGGACTGGTGAGGCCGCCATAGCGCTGGCGCCAGCGATAAAACGTGCGCAGCGACACACCGGCCGTGCTGCAAATTTCGGCAATCGGAACCCCCGACTCCGCCTCGCAAAGCAAAACCAAAATCTCGTGCTCGGTGTGCAGGGAACGTCGCATGATCACAGACCCCTACGCGGCCAACAGGTGTATTCTCGCATGATTTCCATGGGCTTGGTAGTACCCCCGCGCATGGCCCTCGTGACCGCGCGCCGCAGATGCGGGCTGCGGGGGCGGCCAAGCTCGATGGTGCGCGATCGCCGGGGCCTGTGGGCACCCCGTCGCCGATTGGCAAAATTGACATCAGCGGAGGACGCCGCGCCGATCTGCCGGGACCCTGAGCAAGGCTGACCAGTTTTTGGCATTGCCGCCCGCCGCATCCTGCCTTGATATCAGGATCAATAGTCGAGCCCGACGGAGACAGCCCATGTCCAAACGCCACGAGATTCCCGCGACGCATGAGAGCATGGTGTGGGGCTATCTCGACAGCACCACGCCGCCGGTGCTCGAGGTCGCCTCCGGCGACACCGTCACACTGCATTCGTTCCCGGCCGGCGGCAAGGAGACCTTGCCGGAGGACCGCAGCATCGTTCCGCCCGCCTATCTCACCGCGCTGGACACCATGGTCCAGGGTCCGGGACCGCATTTCATCACCGGCCCCGTCTATGTGAAGGGCGCGCAGCCGGGCGATACACTGCAGGTCGACATCCTCAGTTGCAAGGTCAGCCAGGACTGGGGTTTTGTCTCGATCCTGCCTTTGCTCGGCACCCTGCCCGACGAGTTCACCGACTACGAGACGATCCATCCGAAGGTCGATCACGAGCGCCAGGTCTGCATCATGCCGTGGGGCACCGAGATCGCGCTCGATCCGTTCTTCGGCATCATCGCGACCGCGCCGCCGCCGGCCTGGGGACGGTGCGGCTCGCCGGTGCCGCGCAGTTTTGGCGGCAACATGGACAACAAGGAGCTGCGGCCCGGCACCACGCTGTATCTGCCCGTGTTCAACGAGGGCGCGCTGTTCTTCGCCGGCGACGGCCACGGCGTGCAGGGCGACGGCGAGGTCTGCATCACCGCGCTGGAGACCGGCGTCAGCGGCACCTTCCGCCTGACCGTGCGCAAGGACATGGACATCACCTGGCCGTTCGCCGAGAACGCCACGCATCTGATGTCGATCGGCCTCGACGAGGATCTCGACGACGCCGCCAAACAGGCGACCCGCGAGATGGTCAAGCATGTCTGCGCCCGCACCAATCTGTCGCGCAACCAGGCCTACATGCTGTGCTCGCTGGCCGGCAATCTGCGCGTCACCCAGATGGTGGACGGCAACAAGGGCATCCACATGCTGCTGCCGAAGGCGTATCTCTAGTCCCTCCTCTACCGGTTGACGAAGCGGTCGTGCGCGGTCAGGACCACCTGGCCACCGGCATCGACCGCCTGGAAGGTGATGTCCGCATCCTCCGGCTCGGGCATGGTCAGCGTCACGCGCAGCGTCTCGGAGCCATCCGGCTCGACCTCGATTGCATCCGCCGTGGCATGGCCGACGATCGCGAGCGCCGCATCGGCGCCGCTGATCGCGAGCTTGAACGTCTGCACGGCCGAGGACTTGTTGAGCAGCTTCACCGTATAGGCATTGCGCACCGAGCCATCCGACAGCCGCACCGACATCGGATCGCGATCGTGCTGCACCGACAGCACGGCGGTGGTCTTGGTCACGAATGACACCGCGATCACCCCGGCCAGCGCCACGCAGGCGAGCGCGAGCCCGATCGTCTTCGGCCGCAGCAGCCGCGACACGCGCGGCTCGCCCACACGGCCACGCTCGATGTTCTCCCAGCTCTCGTAGTCGATCAGCCCGCGCGGACGATCGAGCTTGGCCATCACGCCGTCGCAGGCATCGACACAGAGGCCGCAATTGATGCAGGCGAAGTTCGGGCCCTGGCGGATGTCGATGCCGATCGGGCAGACCGCGACGCAGGCGCCGCAATCGACGCAGTCGCCGGCCGGCTGGCCCAGCGCGCGCGCCTCGGCCGCCTTCTTCGCCGACATCCTGATCTCGCCACGATAGTCGCGGTAGTTCACGGTGAAGGCTTGGGGATCCCAGATCGCGCCCTGCAGGCGCGGCCACGGGCACATGAAGGTGCAGACCTGCTCGCGCGCGAAGCCGGCGAGGCCATAGGTCGTGCCGGCAAACACCAGCGTCCAGGTCAATGCGGTCGCCGACATCTCGCCATGGACGAGATCGCGCAGCAGCTCCGGCGCATCGGTGAAGTAGAAGATCAGCGTGCCGCCGGTGAGAAGCGCGATCATCATCCACAGCGCATGCTTGGTCGCGATCTGCGCGACGCGCTTTGCCGTCAACGGCGCGCCGATGTTCTTGAGCCGCTGCCGGCGGTCGCCTTCGACGAGGCGCTCGACCAGCAGGAACAGATCGGTCCACACCGTCTGCGGACAGGCGAAGCCGCACCAGAGACGGCCGGCCAGCGCGTTGACCAGGACGAGGATGAACGTCGCCAGCAGCATCGCCGCGGTGATCAGATAGAGGTCCTGCGGCCAGATCTCGGCCGGGCCGAGATAGAGTTTGCCATGGGCGAAATCGAGCAGCACCGCCTGGTCCGGGGCGTTGGCGCCGCGATTCCAGCGGATGAACGGGGTGACGTAGTAGACCGACAGGGTGAGCATCAGGATCAGCCATTTGAGCCGGCGGATCGGGCCCTTGACGGCTTGGGGAACCACGGGGCCGCCGAGGTGGCGCGGCGATCGGGCCGGCTTGCGCGCGGGCGCCTTGGCTCGAGCCGGAGATGGGCTTGGGCCCTGCCCCTGCGCCATGCGGCGCGTCCTGGCGTGATCGATCTCGATGGTGATGGCCACGTCTACCCTCGTTCGCTTGCCTGTTGCGGGCGACGATAGGCGGCGGCGCGAGCTGGCTCTTTGTCGGCCCACAAACTTGCGAACGGGTGGCAGTGGTTGTTTGCGCGGGAACAACGATGGGAGGCGGCCGGCAGGCGATGAGGGGCGCGGCGCCGCGAGCGCCATGGCGGCAGGTGCGGCATCCGGAGGGATGATTGCGACTGTCGCCCTTTGGGATAACAGCCCACGCGGCGACGCTCGCTCCCAACCTCTCCCCGCGTGCGGGGAGAGGTCGGATTGCATCGCCAGATGCAATCCGGGTGAGGGGGGCTCTCCGCACGGTCGGTGGGTGTGGCTGCCCCTCACCCCATCCCTCTCAGCGCGAGCGAAGCTCGTTGCGGCCCCGTGAAGGACGGGGAGAGGGAGCGCACCATCGTCGCGGCGACCAGCTTCATCTGATTTGACAGGAGAGACGCTTGGCAGATTGACCTCGTATCCTCCTCGTCTCAAACGATCTTGATCGACATGTCCGGCAGGCCCTCGAGCTTGCACAGCAGCACGTCGCCCTTCACCACCGGGCCGACATTTTCCGGCGTGCCGGAATAGATGATATCGCCGGCCTTGAGCTCGAACGCCTCGGAGAGTTTTGCGATCTGCTCCGCCACGCTCCAGATCATCTTGGTGAGATCGGAGTTCTGCCGGACCGTCCCGTTGACCGCGAGCGAGATCGCGCCCTTGGTGAAGTGGCCGACCTTCGAAACCGGATGGATCGGGCCGATGACGGCGGCATGATCGAAACTCTTGCCGATCTCCCACGGCTTCTTCTCGGCGGCCATGCCGTTCTGCAGGTCACGCCGGGTCATGTCCAGGCCGAGCGCGTAGCCGTAGACGTGATCGAGCGCCTTATCGACCGGGATGTTGGTGCCTCCCGATTTCAGCGCCGCCACCAGTTCGACCTCGTGGTGATAGTTCTTGGTAAGCGACGGATAGGGATGCTCGGCGACTTCGCCGACGGCGACGTTCTGGATGGCGTCGGTCGGCTTCTGGAAGAAGAACGGCGGCTCGCGGTTCGGATCGGAGCCGCGCTCGATCGCATGCGCCGCGTAGTTGCGGCCGATGCAGTAGATGCGGCGCACCGGGAAGACGCCCTGCTCGCCTGCGATCGGAATGGTCGTGGAAGGCACTGAGAAGATCGGCTGCGGAACGGCTTGCGCCGTCGCGGGCCGCGTGTCGGCGATGATCGCGGCCGCCGCGGCGGCGCTGCCGGCGACGAAAAGATCGCGGCGTGAGGTGTCTGCCATGGGTTCCTCCAGGGAGCAGCCGTTACGACCGGCTGATTGTTGGTTCTGACGCGCCGACGCGGCGCTCCCCAACTGATAAGCATATCCATTATGCCAGCGCCACCTCGCGCGCACGCGCCATCGTTCTCGCTGCGCAACACGCGCCCGAAGCGATGCTCGAGACCCTCGCTCGGCAACGCGAGGGCGCAAGGAGGACCGGACCTCGACTGAGGCCCGTGGCCCGCCTGCGGAAAAAAATGCAGGCGGCAGGTACCACAGGTTCAGCCGGACAGACCCGGCCCTCCCTGCGCGATGGGCTTCACGGCTGCTCCGAGCTCTCCCCGGGGACCGGCTTGTTTGCCCACGTCACCTCGACGACACGTCCTGTCAGGGTTCATGTCATCCAGGCTTGGCGCCAGCATCGGGGCGCCAGGACCACACGGCTTGACCGTCCGCGAACTTGCCAATCGTCCAGCGCATCAGCGCCTGACAGGCCCGCGGCCACCGCCCCCGCCTCAACGTATCGTGACGACGCGTACGCCCCTCAGCATGAGGACGGGATGGAAGGAGTAGAGCATGATTTCGGAAATTTAGCAAGAGTTTTTTGTCGTACCCAGGGCAGACATGTTCGCTTCGGTCCGATCCCTGTCGTCCTGCCCCCCCAAACCCTCACCCTGAGGAGCCCGCCCTGCGGCGGGCGTCTCGAAGGGTGAGGCCTCGGTCGAGCCTCATGGTTCGAGACGCGCCGCGAACGACGACCTTGATTCGCAATTGGCTTGATTGGCGCGGCGCTCCTCACCATGAGGGTCTGGCACCGAGGTCGGCGCTGCACATTGATCATAAACACGTCGACGGGCGTGTTCATGGAGAAGGTACAGTGACCGGTTCTTCTGATCCGCGGGACCTCTCGCCGCGTTCCCTCGTTGATAACAACCGACGGCGCACCCGCATGACCGAGCCTACACCTCCGAGGAAACGCCGCATGCTGATCTGGATCGCAGGCGCCACCGCACTCGTTCTCGCCGGCGCCGCCATTGCAGCGGGGCCGATCATGAGCCGAGTCGAACATCCGAGATACGACGTGGTCAAGCGCGACGGCGATGTCGAGATCCGCGCCTATGCGCCGATGATCATCGCGCAGGCCGAGGTGCAGGGCGCGCGCAGGCCTGCGATCGAGGAAGGCTTTCGCATCATCGCCGGCTACATCTTCGGCGCCAACCAGGCCAAGGCCAAGATCGCGATGACCGCGCCGGTGCAACAGCAGGCCGCCACAGCGCCCGCGGAGGGCGTCGGCAGCGACCGCTGGAGCGTCAGCTTCGTGATGCCGTCGAACTGGTCGCTGGACACCCTGCCGCCGCCGGCCGATGCGAGGATCAAGCTGACGCCGCTGCCGGCCCAGCGCATGATCGCGCTGACGTTCTCGGGCTCGTATTCCGACGGCATTCTGGCCGACAAGACCCGCGAGTTGCGCGACTACGCGCAGCGCCAGGGGATCACCGTCTCAGGGGCGCCGCTGCTCGCCTTCTACAACCCGCCCTGGACCCTGCCGATGCTGCGGCGGAATGAGATCATGCTGGCGTGTAGTTGTTAGGAATACTCTCTTCCCAGCACCAATCCGCTCCTCTCCCCGTCCTTCACGGGGAGAGGGCTGGGGTGAGGGGCAGCGGCGCGGGTGGTGTTGCTTTTTCGGTCCGGAAATCTTGCATCCGTCTTGGAGCGGGCACACCCGTCCGATGGACCTGGAAGTGGGGCCTCGCACGTGCCATGCCCCTCCCCCGGATGGCTGCGCCATCCGACCTCTCCCCGCGCAGGGCGGGGAGAGGTTGCAGCGTCCGGGCTGAGCCGGGATGGCTCACCCCTCGATGATCGCCACCGCGCGCGTCCATCCCGCGGACGCCCGCTCGATCTTCACCGGGAAGCACGACACGGTGAAGCCTGTGGACGGCAGCTGCTCCAGATTGTGCAGCTTCTCGATATGGCAATAGCCGATGTGGCGGCCCGCCTTGTGGCCTTCCCAGATCAGGCTGGCATCATGAGTCTCGGCGTATTTCTTTGCCGTGAACACGAACGGCGCATCCCAGCTCCAGGCATCGGTGCCGGTCAGACGCACGCCGCGCTCGAGCAGATACATGGTGGCCTCGTAGCCCATGCCGCAGCCCGTGTTGACGTAGTCCGCCTGGCCGTAGCGGGCGCCGGCCGCGGTATTGACCACGACGATTTCGAGTGGCGACAGCGTGTGGCCGATGCGCTTCAACTCGGCCTCGACATCCGCGGCGGTCGCGACATAGCCGTCCGGGAAATGCCGGAAGTCGAGCTTCACACCTGGCTGCATGCACCACTCCAGCGGCACCTCGTCGATGGTCCAGGCGCGCTCGCCGCGGTTCATCGTCGGGTGGAAGTGCCAGGGCGCGTCGAGATGCGTGCCGTTATGGGTCGAGAGATTGACCTGCTCGACCGCCCAGCCCTGCCCGTCCGGCAGATCCTCGGCCTTCAGCCCGTCGAAGAACTGCAGCATGCGCGGCAGCCCCTGCTGGTGGTCGATATATTGGATCGTCGGGTGCGCTCCCGGCGGGTCGGCCGGCACGTCGTTCTGCAGCGGCACGGAGATGTCGATCAGCTTGCGGGCCATGGGCGGGTCCTCTCTCTTGCATCTTTCTTGGTTGTTATCGTCGGCCGCAGAATCAGACGTCCTGCCGCTCGACCTTGTTCTTCAGCACGCCGATCTTCTCGACCTCGAGCTCGATGACGTCGCCATGCTCGAGATACCAGCCGAGCTCGAGTCCGCAGCCATTGCCGACAGTGCCGGAGCCGATGAACTCGCCGGGCATCAGGGTCTCGTCCTTGCTGATATAGGCGATCAGCTCCTCGAACGGGAACAACATGCCCTCGCTGACGCTGCGCGAGCGCACCTCGCCGTTGACGCGCGCCTCCATCTTCAGGCGATAGGGATCGCCGATCTCGTCGGGCGTCACGATCCACGGACCCATGACGTTGCCGCCGTCGAAGCTCTTGCCCTTGGACGGGCCGAGGCGGCCGTCCATCTCGATGCGCTGGGTGTCGCGCGCGGAGAAGTCGTTGAAGATGGTGAAACCGAAGATGTGGTCGCGCGCCTTGGCGGCTGGGATGTCCTTCCCCCGGCCCTTGGTGATGATTCCGAATTCGAGTTCGTAGTCCATCACCTTGCTGTAGCGCGGCCATTTCACGGTTGTGTTGGGGCCGCGCACGCTGAAGCGGTTGGTGATGTAGAAGATCGGGACTTGGCGATACACCTCCGGCAACTCGCCGAGCGGCTCGGCATCGATGCGCGCGAGCTCCTCGGTGTCGCCGCGCTGGCGCGCCGCGAGCTTCCGCTGGCCGCGCGGCGCCTGCAGGATGTGCAGCGGAAACGACATGCCGTCGCGCATCTGGCGCGGCTCGGGCACCGGCGCCAGCAGCTCGGTACCCGCAACATCACGCGAGAGATCCACATCGCTGCCATAGCGCTCGACCAGCGCGCGCGCCGCGTCGAGCGCGGCAACGCCGGCGTCGATCAGCGACAGCATCGAGGCGAAGGCGGGATTGGCTTGACCAGCGCGGTCGGCCGCCGCTGCCAAGTCAAAAATCCTGGAATCCCCGGCGTGGACCACGCCGATCCGCTCCCTGCCCTCGGTTCGAAATGTCGCAAGTTTCACGCCGGCCTCCCCTTGTGTTCTGTCAGAAAATATACAAACATACAAAATATCGATAAACAAGAGGGGTCCAAACGGGGCCTCCAGGGGGAGGAGTCACCAATGCGTCATCGGCTCATGGGCGCTGTCACCGGCTCGGTGCTGGCGACGCTCGCACTGGCAACGGCAGCACGCGCCGAGAAGATCCAGATCGGCTGCACCGCGACCTCGGACTGCGCCTCGGCAATGGTCGCGGTCGACGAGGGCCTGTTCAAGAAGCACGGTCTGGACGCCGAGATGGTGCTGATCGGGATCAACTCGAACATCCCCGCCGCCCTCCTCTCCAACTCGGTCCAGATCGGCGGGACGACTTCGACGGTCTTCCTGCAGGCGGCCGATGGCGGGCTCGACCTCGTCGCGGTTGCCGGCGCCTCGATCATGAACAAGACCTCGAACGACGCCGTCGCCGCCGTCGTCCGTAACGGCGTCACCATCACCGGCCCGCAGGACTTCAAGGGCAAGAAGGTCGGCGCGCCCGGCATCGGCGCCTTCCTGCAAGTGCTGTTCGTGAAATGGCTGGTCGACAAGGGCGTCGACCCGAAGAGCGTCAATTTCGTCGAGGTCACGTTTCCGACCATGGCCGACACCATCAAGTCGGGCGGCGTCGACGCCGTGCTGACCGCCGAGCCGTTCGTGATGCGCATCACCAATGCCAATCTGGGCACCGTCGGCGCGCGCTACGCGGCCGAGCTCGGGCGCACCGAGCCAATCATCTTCTATGCAGCCTCGCGCGAATGGGCGGAGAAGAATCCGGAGACGGTGAAAAAATTCCGCGCGGCCATCGCCGAGGCGGCGCCGATCGTCAACAACGATCGTGAGAAGGCCTCGGCGGCCATCTCCAAGTTCACCAAGCAGCCGCTCGACCTCGTCAGGCTGACCGCGCCGAACTACGCCGAACCGGTACTGAAGCCCGAGCAGCTCGCATGGTGGATCGACGTGATGTCGGCGCAGAAGATGCTGCAGAGCAAGCTCGACCTCAAGACGCTGATCCTCAACTGATGACGGCCGCGCCCCCGCTTCCGCAGACCGAGCCGGCGAGCGGCGATACGCTCAGCGAGCGCGCCGCAGCGCTGATCGAGCGCGACATCGTCGCGGGCGTGCTCGCGCCCGGATCGCGGCTCGGGATCGTCGAACTCGCCAAGCGTTACGAGATCGGGCCGACGCCGGTGCGCGAGGGGCTGTCGCGGCTGGTGTCGCGCGGGCTGATCGTCAGTATCGGCCAGCGCGGCTTTCGCGTCGCCGAGGTCAGCCGCGATGATCTGATCGACATCACGCGGATGCGCACGGTGGTGGAGAAGGAGGCGCTACTTCTGGCGATGCAGAGCGGCGGCGATTCATGGGAGGCCGGGATCATCGCCGCGCTGCATCAGATGCGCCGCTACATTCAGCGCATGCAAAGCGAGTTCCGCGAGGGCGCGCCGGAGTTCGACCAGTTGCACAAGGCGTTTCACACCGCGCTGCTGGCTGGCTGCGGTTCGCGCCGGCTGCTCGCGGCGCATTCCGATCTCTACGACCAGGCCTATCGCTATCGCCGCGTGATGATGCGCAGCTTCGACGACGGCAGCGGCTTCATCCGTGAGCACGAGGCGCTGGCCGATCTCGTGCTCGCGCGCGATGCCGCCGCCGCGCAGGCGCGGCTGGAAGCGCATCTGCGCTCGACGATCAGCATCGTCTATCCGCAATCGAAGGGAGCCTGAGATGGCAGAGCCCGCCCTCGCTTTGGTGCAATCGTCTCCTTCGCCTGCGCGCGCGCAGATCGCGTTCGACAACGTCGCGCTGACCCTCGGCGGCAAGGCGATCATCGACACGATCAGCCTGGAGGTCTCAGCCGGCGAGATCCTGTGCGTGGTCGGCGCCTCCGGCTGCGGCAAGACCACGGCGCTGCGGCTCGCGGCCGGGCTGTATCAGCCGACCAGCGGCAGCGTGCGGTTTGAGGGCGAGCCGATGCGCGCGCCCCGGCGCGAGATCGCGGTCGTGTTCCAGGACTACGGCAAGGCGCTGCTGCCGTGGCGCACCGCGGCCGGCAACATCTCGCTGGCGCTTGAGACCATCGGCATGCCCGCGCACCAGCGCGAGGCGCGCATCGCCGAACTGCTGGCCAAGGTCGGGCTCGCGGGCCATGCCGCCAAGTATCCGACGGAGATGTCGGGCGGCATGCAGCAGCGGCTGCAGATTGCGCGCTGCCTCGCGCAGGATCCGAAGGTGTTGCTGATGGACGAGCCGTTCGGCGCGCTCGACGCGATGACGCGTCAGGGCCTGCAGGACGAGATGCTGGCGCTGGTGGCCTCGACCGGTGCCACCGTCGTGTTCGTGACGCATGATCTCGAGGAGGCGATTTATCTCGGCGACCGCGTGATCGGCCTGCTGCCGCATCCCGGCCGCGTCGGGCTGGAACTGACGGTCGGCCTGCCGCGGCCGCGCGACCAATTGGCGACGCGCGAGCAGCCGGAATTCCTGCGGCTGCGCCGCGCGCTGTTCGACTTCATCAAGGCGAGCGAATGAGCATGCCGGAGCGTCTCAAGCCGCTGCTGCTGCCGCTCGCTTCATTGCTCGCCTTCGAAACGGGGATGCGGCTTGCGGCCGTGCAGAGCGACTCGCTGGCGCCGCCGAGCGCGATCGCGCTCGCTCTGCTCGGCGCGCTGACCGACGGCTCGCTGCTGATCGCGACGCGTGACACGCTCGCGTCTGCGTTCGCCGGCCTCTTCATCGGCGGTGCCATCGGGCTGGTGCTCGGCATCGCGCTCGGCCTGTCGCAGATCCTCAACCGGCTGATGGAGGTGACGATCGAGGCCATCAGGCCGATCCCGTCGGTGGCGCTTCTGCCGATCGCGCTGATCGCGCTCGGCTTCGGCTACCGCATGGAGATCGCGATCGTCGCCTTCGCCTGCGTCTGGCCAGTGCTGATCATGACACGCGCCGCGGTCGGCGGCATCGAGCCGCGGCTGATCGAGGTCGCGCGCGTGCTGCGGCTGACGCAGCTCGACCGCATCAGGAAGATCGTCATTCCCGCCGCCCTGCCCCGCATCTTCCTCGCCTTCCGTCTGGCCGCCGGCATCGCGCTGATCGTGGCCGTCACGGTGGAGATCGCGATCAACCCGCTCGGCCTCGGCGCCGGCATCATGACCGCGCAGCAGGCGCTGCGGCCCGACCTGATGCTGGCCTATCTGGTGTGGATCGGCGTCACCGGCTTCGTGCTCAACACCGCGCTGATGACGGCGCAAAGGACGCTGTTCGGCCGCGCGGCCCTGATCGGAGACGGCGCATGAGATGGTCGGTCCTCGGCTGGCGCCTCGCCAGCTTCGGCGTCGCGGCTTGTGTCATCGCGCTGTGGCAAGTCGCGGCCGATCAGCGCTGGGTGTCGCCCGTCTTCCTGCCCGGCCCGAATCGCGCCTGGGCCTCGCTGATGCGCGGCTTCACGAGCGGCGATCTGCTGGCCAAGCTCGTGGGCACGCTGACGCACATGGCCTATGGCTGGCTGCTCGCCTCGGTCGCCGGCGTCGCGCTCGGCGCGATGATCGGCTCGTCCAAGGCGATGCGCCTCTACGTTGCGCCAACGCTGGAGCTGCTGCGGCCGCTGCCGGTGTCGGCGATCATTCCGGTCGCGATCGCGGCGCTCGGCCTGTCGCAGGGGATGGCGCTGTTCGTCATCGCGTTCGGATCGCTGTGGCCGCTGCTGCTCGGCACCATCCACGGATTCGGCGCGGTCGAGCCGCGGCTCTACGAGGTGGCGCGGGTGCTGCACATGTCGCGGCTCGCGGTCATCTTCAAGATCGCGCTGCCTTCTGCGGCCCCCGACATTCTCGCCGGCATGCGGCTGAGCCTGACGGTGGCGCTGATCCTCGCCGTGGTCTGCGAGATGCTCGCCGGCCTCGACGGTCTCGGCCAATGGGTGCTGCTGTCGGCACGCGCGTTCCGCTCCGCCGATCTGTTCGCCGGCGTGATGCTGCTCGGCGTGATCGGCTATGTCACCGCGCTCGCAATGGGCGCCGCCGAGAGCCGGCTGCTGCGCTGGCAGGCCGCGCGCCGCTAGCTCAGCGCGCCAGCCCTGCCACGCGGCCGAGCGCGACGGCCGTGAGCAGGCCGTTGCCCGAGAGATAGCCGGAGGCATCGGCCCCTGAAACGCCGCAGGCGGCGCCGCCGGCCGCGAACAGATTGTCGATCGCGGTGCCGTCCTCGCGCAGCACGCGCGCGAGGTCGTCGATGACGAGGCCGCCTTGGGTGTGGAACAGCGCGCCGGTGACCTTCACGGCGCGATAGGGCGACGCGAGTTGCGGCACGTCGGCGAAGCTGCGACCGAAGCGGTCGGTGCGCTGCTCCGACTTCGCGGCCGCGACCTCCGCGAAGGCGGCTGCGAGCGTGTCGGCCGGCACGCGCATGCCTACCGCCAGGCTCGCGATGTCCTCAGCTTCGAGCACTGCGCCATGCGCGACGGCGTTGCGGAAATCCTCGAACTGAGCGGCGATGCCGGCGATGCGCGCATCGAAGATGGTCCAGGCGATGCCGTCCGGCTGTACCAGCACGTTGGCCGCCTGCTCGGAATAGCCCGACGCCTCATTGGAGAAGCGCTCGCCGTTGGCGTTCACCTGGAAACCGCCCTCGGTGATGGTGGCCCAACTGATGAGAATGCCCGCGGGATGCGCGACGGAGCCGTGGCCCTGATGGCCGCCGAGATGGCGCGTCGCCGCGCCGAGCTGCTCGCCCCAATTCAGCGCATCGCCCTGGTTGCCGACGTGGCCGAAATAGGTGGCGCTCGCCATTTGCGGGATGTGCCGTGCGACCAGCGCCGGATTGCCGCCATAGCCGCTGCAGGCGAGGATCAGGCGACGGCACCCGATCTCGTCGGTGCTGCCATCGGGCCTGGTGAAGCGCACGCCGATGATGCGCTGGTCAGCATCGAGCAGTAGTGTCGTCGCATGCGCGTCGCAGAGGATATCGATGCTCGCCGCCTCTGCGGCTGTGCGCAGCCGGTCGATCAGTTCGCGTCCGGCGCGGCTCGGCAGGCCGTGCATGCGATAGCGCGAATGGCCGGGATAGGTGAAATTGTCGACCAGCGAGAACGGGAGTTGATGCTGGTCAGCGAGCCATTCGAGCGTCGGACCGATCGTGGTCGTGACCAGCTTCACCAGCGCAGCATCCGGCTCATCATGCGCCTTGTGCATGATGTCCGCGGCGAAGCGCGACGGAGTGTCGTCAATACCGAGCGCCGTCTGCCAGCGCGTGCTTGCCGCTGGAATGAGTCCGGCCGACAGCGCCGTCGAGCCCTGCGGCACGGCATCGCGCTCCAGAACCAGCACGCTCTCACCGTTCTCGATCGCCGACAGCGCCGCGACGAGTCCGGCCGCGCCGGCGCCGATGATCAGGCAATCGACCGAGAACTCGAGCGTGCGGTCGATGATTTCGATCGTGCTCATGCGCGCCCCTTACGGCGCTCGTGGCCGTCCTTCGAGACGCGCGCCTCCGGCGCGCTCCTCAGGACGAGGATTTTGGTTGCGGCGGTATTATCACCCCTCATGGTGAGGAGCGCCGTCTTCGGCGCGTCTCGAACCATGAGGCCCCGCAGGTGTCCGTTCAAGGCGACTTGCTTCATGCTGCCGCCAGCTCTGTCATCGCCTCCGCGATCGACGTCACGCGGCACACCGGCTTCAGCGCCGCGATCGCGGTGGCATGCGTCTCCGGGGTGAAGGCGGCGCAGCCGTCTTCCAGCACGACGGTCTCGAAATCACGGATATGCGCGTCGCGCACGGTCGAGGCGACGCCGCCATTGGTGACGATGCCGGCGACATACAACTTTTCGATGCCGCATTTGCGCAGCACCCATTCGAGCCGGGTCATGTAGAACGCGGAATACGCGATCTTCTCGATCGTGACGTCGGCGGGCTGCAGCGTGTCGACGAGCTGATGGCCCCAGGCGCCCGGCAGGAAATCGCCCTTGGCGAGGAACGGCCGCAGCTGCTTCAGGTGCGGCGAAATCATCGGCTCGCCGCCCTTGCCCGGCACCAAGGTGAACTGCGTCGAGATCACGAAGCCGCCCTTGGACCGCATCAGGTCCGCGAACGGCTTCAGCCGCGGCGGCAGCGCCGCGATGTCAGCTGCCGTCTGGCCGGCGCAGCCATACGCGCCCTTGGGATCGAGGAAGTCGTTCTGCAGGTCGACGATCAGCAGCGCGCTCTGCGCGGCGGGAATGGTGTGGTCGCTCATGTCCGCTCCACGATGACGTTGCCGAACTGGTCCACCCGCGCCTTGAAGCCGGGCGCGATCACCGTCGTCGCATCCGGCTGCTCGAGGATCGCGGGGCCCGCCACCTCGGTGCCGACAGGCAGATCGAGCCGGGCGTAGATCGCCGTGTCCCACCATTTGCCGTCGAACCAGGCCTTGCGGCTGCCGAGCCGCGCGTTGCCGAGATCGGCGCTGCTGTCAGGCGCCAGCGTCGCGAGATCGAAGCGCGGACGCACGCCGATCGCCGCCGTGCGCAGGTTGACGATCTTGATCGGCACGCCCGGCAGCAGCCGGCTGAAGCTCTTCTGATAGGCGGTCTCGAACGCCTTGCGGACGTCCTCGACCGTCAACGCGATGACGCCGTCGCGGATCTCGGCCGGCAGGGTCGCGCGGATGGTGTGGGTCTGGCCGACATAGTGCATGTCGAGCTCGAACAGCGTGTCGATGCGCTCGACCGCGAGCCGCGCGTCCTTGACCACGCCCTGCGCATGCTGGGCCTCGGACTGCATCCAGCGCGTCAGCGCCGCGATGTCGAGGCCGTCGACGAACATGTTGAGCGTCTGCACCTGGTCGTGGCGGATGTCGGCGATGACGCAGCCGAGCGCCGAGGTGACGCCGGGATAGCGCGGCACCAGCGCCGCCTTGAGCCCGACATCCTTGATCAGGGCCGAGACGTGCAGCGCGCCGCCACCGCCGAACGGCACCGCCGCGAAGCGCGCCGGATCATGGCCGCGCTCGATCGACATCAGCCGGATGGCGCCGGCCATCTTGCTGTCGGCGATGCGCACGATGGCTTCCGCCGCTTCCATCACGCCGAGGCCGAGCGGCTCGCCGACATGCTTGGCGATGGCGCGCTTGGCCGCCTCGACGTCGAGCGCCTTCAGCTTGCCGCCGATCGGCCTCTCCGCATTGATGCGGCCGAGCACGACGTTGGCGTCAGTGAGCGTCGGGCGGTCGTTGCCGCCGCCGTAGCAGACTGGACCAGGCCGCGAGCCGGCGCTTTCCGGGCCGACCTGCAGCAGGCCGCCGGCATCGACATGGGCGATCGAGCCGCCGCCGGCGCCGATGGTCGTGATCTCGATCATCGGCGTGCGCACGACGAGGCCGAAATCGATTGTCGTTTGCGCCGCCAGCGACGTCGCGCCATCGACCACCAGCGAGACGTCGAACGAGGTGCCGCCGAGATCGCCGGTGATGACATTGGGGAAGCCCGCCGCCTTGGCGATCTCCGCCGCGGCGATCACGCCGGCCGCAGGACCGGACAATGCAGTGCGGATCGGGAAGCGCCGCGCCGCGTCGGTGGACATCACGCCGCCATTGGACTGCACGATGTGGAAGCGACCGTCGAACGCCTCTCCAGCGAGCGCATTCTGCAGCTTCTGCAAATAGGAGCCGACCACCGGCTGCAGATAGGCGTTCAGCGCGGTCGTCGAGGTCCGCTCGAACTCGCGGATCTCCGGCAGGATCTGGCTGGAGCAGGCGACATTGTCGTTCGGCCAGATCGCCTGCACGGCTTCGAGCGCGCGGCGCTCGTTGTCCGGATTGGCGAAGGCGTTGACGAACACGATCGCCAGCGCCTGTGCGCCCTTGGCCAAGAGCTCGCGTGCGGTCGCCTCGACCTGCGCGACATCGACGGCCGTGCGGATGGTGCCGTCCGACAGCACGCGCTCGTCGACCTCGGCGCGCATGTCGCGCTCGACGACGGGCACGAAGTCGCCCCACAGGCCCCAGGTGTTGCGGCGGTCACGGCGGCGCATCTCCAGCACGTCGCGGAAGCCACGCGTGGTGATCAGGCCGATGCGCGCGCCCTTGCGCTCCAAGAGCGCGTTGGTGCCGACGGTCGTGCCGTGCACGATCGAGGCGAGATGCGAGACCGCGCCGAAACCTTGCAGGCCTTCGAGGAAGCCGACCGCTTCGTCCCCGCGGTTCGACGGCACCTTGTTGGTGCGGAAGCTGCGCTTCGCCTCGTCGAAGTAGAACAGGTCCGTGAAGGTGCCGCCGACATCGACGCCGACGATGGTGCCGAGCTTGCTCATGCCGCACCTCCCGCACGGAGCGTACGCGTCGCGGCTTCATCGACCGCGCCGTCTGCCTTCACGGCAACCTTGTAGACCTCGCGCGCCTGCGCTCGTGAGACGAAGCCGAGCGCGACGTCGTGGGCAACGCCAGCGACAGGCCGCGCCTCCGGCGGACCCCAACCGCCGCCTCCAGGCGTTTCAAGCCGGACGCGCTTGCCGGCTTTTAGATGCAGGTCGGTGATCTTTGAGACCATCGGCGGGCTCGCCTCGCCCTGCTCCGTCTGCCAGGCGAAATGATTGAGCGCGGCGCTACCGCCGCCGGCGACGCCGAACGGCGCCGCCTTGCCGCGCTCACCGAGCAGCGCGACGTCGGCATCGGCCAGCAGCTCGACCTCATAGACGGCACCGACGCCGCCGCGATGGGTGCCGGCACCGGCGGAATCCGGGCGGAGCGCCCATTGCGTGAACATGACGGGATAGGCTGCTTCCAAGATTTCCACGGGAGGAATGGTCGCGGTCGAGATCGGGTTGTTGGCGTGGTTGAGGCCGTCGGTCGCCGGGTTGCCGCCGAGGCCGCCGCCGAAGAACGAGAACATCACAAAGCGGCTGTTGTCCTTGCGATGGCCGGCGATCGACAGCGCATTGATGGTGCCGAACGGCGCGGCGGTAGCGCGCGACGGATCGGCCTTGGCGAGCGCGCCGAGCACGACGCCGATCAGGCGCAGGATGGTCTCGGTATAGCCCGCGACCGGCTTCGGCGGCCCTGCCGCCAGCAGCGAGCCGTCGGTGATCGCGAACGAGATCGGCCGCAGGCAGCCGGCATTGGCCGGCACCTCGGTGAACACATGCTTCAGCGCGACGTAGCAGGCCGCGATCGTGGTCGAGCGCGAGATGTTGATCGGGCCCTTGCAGGCCGCCGACGAACGGGTGAAATCGAGCGTCAGCGTGTCGCCGGCAATGGTGACGTCGAGCGCGACGGTCAGCGGCACATCGACGATACCGTCATTGTCGAGCACGTCCTCGAACGAATAGGTGCCGTCGGGCAGCGAGGCGATCGCCGCGCGCATCAGGGTCTCGGCACGGTCGGAGAACGCCTCGAACGCATCGGAGACGGTCTTGTCGCCGTAATCGTCGAGCAGCGCGCGCAGGCGGCCCTCGCCGAGATCGAGCGCGTTGAGCTGACCGTTGAGGTCGCCCCAGTTCGACATCGGCACGCGCGAATTGGCTTCGATGATGCCGAGGATGTCGTGGTTCATGCGCCCCGCCGCGATCAGCTTCACGGGAGGAATGCGCATGCCTTCCTGGAAACTCTCGACCGCCTTCGGATTGTAGCCGCCGGCGACATTGCCGCCGATGTCGAGCCAGTGGCCGACCGAAGCGATCCAGCAGAACACCCGGCCATCGCGGAACACCGGACGCACCAGACGGAAGTCGTTCAGGTGCGTGCCACCGTCATAGGGATCGTTGAAGATGAAGGTGTCGCCCTCCTCGAGCCCGCCCTCCTTCTCGACCTTGGCGATGACGGCGCGCACGGCGAAAGCCATCGCGCCGACGAAGATCGGCAGGCCACCCTGCCCCTGCACCAGCGTGTCGCCTGTGGTCGCGTGATAGATGCCGTGGCAGGCGTCGCGCGCCTCGGCGATGGTCGGGTTGAAGGCGGAGCGATAGAGCGTCGCGTCCATCTCGTCGGCGATCTGTTCCAGCCGCCCCTTCAGCACGGCGAGCGTAATCGGATCCAAGGTGGTCATGCCCGCGTCCCCTCGTCTTCAGCGGCGTAACGGGCACCGTTCGCCAGGATATCGGCGGTACCGAGCATCGCGTTGAGGCCGGCGAAATCGAGCATGCGGTCGGCAAACGGCTTGGTCGAGCCGGCCTGCGCCAGCGACTGATAGTAGGCGCGCGCCGAGAAGGCGAGCGCGCGCACGATACCGCCGGGGAAGATCACGAGCTTGAAGCCGAGCGCGCCGAGTTCCGAGGCCGCATGGATCGGCGTCGAGCCGCCCTCGACCATGTTGACGAGCAGCGGACGCTTGGAGGCCAGCCGACCGGCGATGGCCGAGAGTTGCTCGCTGCTCTTCGGCGCCTCGACGAACAGCACGTCGGCACCGGCCTCGGCATAGCGCTCGGCGCGTTCGATCGCGGCCTCCATGCCCTCGATCGCAAGCGCGTCGGTACGCGCGACGATCAGGGTCTCGGATGACTGTCGCGCATCGAGCGCGGCCTTGATCTTTCCGACCATCTCGCCGGCGCTGATCACGGCCTTGTCGGTGAGATGACCGCAGCGCTTCGGCGTGGTCTGGTCTTCGAGCTGGATCGCGGAGGCGCCCATGCGTTCGAACAGCCGGATCGTCCGCTGCACGTTGAGCGCATTGCCGAAGCCGGTGTCGCCGTCGACGACGAGAGGAGTCTCGACCCGGTCGCGGATCATGGCGATGGTGTCGGCGACCTCCATCATCGACACCAGGCCGATGTCGGGCCGGCCGAGCTTGGTGTAGGCGATGCCGGCGCCGGTCAGATACAGCGCCTTGAAGCCGGCCTCGGCGGCGATGCTCGCGGTGAGCGCGTCGTACACGCCGGGCGCGATCGTCGGCTCGGCTGATGCCAGAGTGGATCTCAGGCTCATTGTCGTTTCCTTGTTTGTCTCAAACTATTCGCTGAAGCCGTGGTCACAGACCGAGATAGGCGCGCTTCAGCTCGGCATTGGATTTCAGCTCGGAGGCCTGGCCGGAGAGCGTGATGATGCCGTTCTCCATGATGTAGGCGCGGCCGGCGAGTTCGAGCGACTGCACGACGTTCTGCTCGACCAGCATGATGGCGAGACCGGAGGCCGCGAGCCGTGCGATCAGCGCGAACATTTCTTCCACCATCAGCGGCGACAGGCCGAGCGACGGCTCGTCGAGGATGAGCAGCTTCGGCTCACCCATCAGGCCGCGGCCGATCGCCAGCATCTGCTGCTCGCCGCCGGACAGCGTGCCGGCATATTGCCGCGCGCGCTGCTTCAGCTTCGGAAAGGTCGCGTAGATCTGCTCGATGCGCTCGCTGCGCCCGCGGCGCGGACGGCAATAGGCGCCGAGCTCGAGGTTCTCGCGCACCGACAGGTTCGGAAAGATCTTGCGACCCTCGGGCACGTGGATCAGGCCCGCGGTGACGATGTCGGGCGCGGATGCGTGCTCCAGCGCCGCGCCGTTGAAGCGGATGGTGCCGGCGGTGGCGCGTACGACGCCCGAGAGCACCTTGTTCAAGGTGGTCTTGCCGACGCCGTTGGAGCCGAGCACGGCGACGACTTCGCCCGCGTTGACGTCGAAGCTGACGCCGCGCAGCACTTCGGTTCCGCCGTAGCCGGCGCGGAGATCGCGAACCTCAAGCATGGGCCTGCTCCGCGCGCAGACGCTCGGCCGCGCCGTGGCCGAGATAGGCCTCGATCACCTGCGGGTCCTCGCAGACAGCCCTCGGCTCGCCCTCGGCGATCATGCGCCCTTGCGACAGCACATAGACCTTGTCGCAGAGATTCATCACGGCCTGCATGATGTGCTCGATCATCAGAATGGTGACGCCCTGGTCGCGGATGTCGCGCACCAGCGGCAGCACGTCGCGGATCTCCGAAGGGTTGAGTCCGGCGAGCACCTCGTCGAGCAGCAGCAGCTTCGGCCTGGTCGCGAGCGCGCGCGCCACTTCGAGACGCTTGCGGCCAGCGACGGTGAGATCGGAGGACGCCTTGGCGAGATCGGCGCCGAGGCCGACGCGCTTGGCGATCTCAGCCGCCTGCGCCATCGCCTCCTTGGCATCAGGCGTGTGCAGATAGGCGCCGACCGCGATGTTCTCCTGCACGTTCAGACCTTCGAACGGCTGCACGATCTGGAACGTGCGCGCGATACCCTGGCGCGCGCGGACATGCGGGGCCAACCGCGTGATGTCGCGGCCGCCATAGCTGACGCTGCCGCCATCGGGCTGCAGGAAGCCCGCGACCATCGCGAACAATGTGGTCTTGCCGGCGCCGTTCGGGCCGATCAGGCCGGTAATCGATCCCTTGGCGACCGACAGCGAGGCCTGGTCGACCGCGACGAGGCCGGAGAAGCGCTTGGTGAGGGAGTTGACCTCGAGCATCACGCCTCCTTCGCCTTCGGCGCGCGCAGGCCGAGGCTCTTCATCAGCATGACCAGGCCGTTCGGCGAGAATGCCACCGACAGCACGAGAATGACGCCGAATACCAGCAGGTCCATGCCGGGGATGCCGCCGGACACGCTCTTGGTGAGTTCGCCCAGTCCCAGCAGCACGATCGCGCCGACCAGCGGCCCGAGCACGGTGCCGGAGCCGCCGACGATGGCCGCGAACAGCGCCTCGATCGAGATCCACGAGCCGAACGCGACATTGGCATCGATGAACAGATAGTTCTGCGCATAGAGGCAGCCCGCGGCGGCCGTCAGCGCGCCGGAGATCGCGATCGCCTTCATCTTCACCGCGAACACGTCGACGCCGAGCGCCTGCGCCGCCTGCTCGTTCTCGCGCAGTGCGACGAGATAGGCGCCGAAGCGCGAATGCTCCAGCCACCAGCTGACGAGCAGGCCGATCGCAACGAAGCCGAGCGCAATCAGCAGGAAGTAGCGGCGGTCGGCGAATTGCAGATACGGCAGGCCCGTCTGCAGCTTCAGCAGGATGCCGGCGGCGCCGCCGGTGAAATTGGTGCTGTTGGCGAGGATGCGCGCGACCTCGGCGAAGGCCAAGGTGATCAGCGCGAAGTAAGAGCCCTTCAGGCCGGAGCGGAAGCTGAGGAAGCCGATGAAAGCGCCGACCAGCGCACCGAGCGCGATGCCGATGACGAGCGCGATCCAGGCGTTCACGCCGAAGCGAGTCTGCAGCACGGCCATCGCGTAGGCACCGGCACCGAAGAAGGCGGCATGGCCGAACGACGACAGGCCGGCATAGCCGCCGAGGATGTTCCAGCCCTGCGCCGCCAGGGCGATGATCATCATGAAGATCATGAGATTTAGTAGCGCGCCGGACAGGCCGAGGAAGGGGACGACGGCGAGGGCAACGACGATGACGGCGAGAGTGGTGAGACGCGGCCTGGTCATGCGCGCGCTCCGAACAGGCCGGTCGGGCGCACCAGCAGAGTGACGATGAAGATCAGGAAGATGCCGATCTGACCGAGGCTGTCACCGAGGAACAGGCTGGACGCGGCTTCGACGACGCCGATCAGCAGGCCGCCGATCAGCGCGCCGGGGATCGAGCCCATGCCGCCGAGCACCACGATGGTGAAGGCGACCAGCACGAACGCTGCGCCGGTCTTCGGGCTGACATAGAAGGACGGCATCAGCAGGCCGGCGGCGACGGCGAGACAGGCGCAGCCGATCGCAAAGGTCATGGCGTAGACATGCGGCACGCTGATGCCGACGAGGCTGGCGCCGAGCTTCTCCTTTGCGACGGCGCGGATCGCCTTGCCGATGTCGGTCTGGTGCAGCACCAGCCACAGCAGCAACGTCGTTGCGATCGTCACGCCGAAGCCGACCACGCGGGGGAACGACAGCAGCAGCGGCCCTAGCTCGACGACACGGAACGAGTAGTCCGTGGTGATGGTGCGGGTGTCGGACTGGAACGCCGCGAGCAGCGCGTTCTCGATGATGATGGAGAGGCCCAGGGTGACCAGCAGGATGCCATTGTCCTTGCCGTGGCTCGCCGGGCCGATGATGAAGCGCTGCAGGGCGTAGCCCAGTGCGAACATGAAGGGTGCGACGAACAGGATCGCGAGATACGGGTCCATGCCGTAGCGGGCGCAGGCCAGCCACACCATGAACATCGCCACCGTCAGCAGCGCGCCGTGGGCGAAATTCACGATGTGCAGCACGCCGTAGATCAGGGTCAGGCCGAGTGCGATCAAGGCATAGATCGCCCCCAGCATCAGTCCGTTCAACAGCGCCTCCACGACGATCTGGGGCGAGTACATTAGATCCTCTGGTCGTCTAGAAGGCTCGAGGCTTTCTAGGAGAAGCCGGATGACGCCCGGCATATTGGGGCCTCATGGTTCGAGACGCGCCGCGAGCGGCGCTCCTCACCATGAGGGTAAGCAGACGAGACCATACACTCCACCCTCATCCTGAGGAGCCCGGCGAAGCCGGGCGTCTCGAAGGATGGCCGCGGCGACCGTCGCAGCGACGCCTGTTCGCCGCGCAGGTGACTCAGCGTTGCCCGATCATCCGTTGATCGGGAAGATCGGCTTCGCGTCGGCGTAGTCCGACGGGTAGATCACCTTGATGTCCTTGCCCTGGACCTGCGTGTTCAGCGGCAGCGCGCTGGTGTTCTGCCCCTTGGCGTCGAACTTGGTCTTGCCGTAGGGCATCACGCCGCTGTCGAACTCGTTCGCTGCCAGGGCCTCGATGATCTTGGCGCGATCGGCGCTGCCGGCCTTCTCGACGGCTTGCGCGAACACCTTCACCAGCGAGTAGTTGATCGGCGTGTTGTAGGCGTAGAACTTGCCGGCCGCGGTCACGGTCTCGCGCAGCTTGGCCGTGATCGGGCTCTTGGGATCGCCCCAATGGTTGCAGTCCATCACGCCCTGCGCGGCTTCCGGGAATTCGTTGACGAAGCGGTAGCTCGAGGCGGCGCCGCCGAACACGGCATAGATACCCTTCGGGCGCACGCGCTGCTGCTGCAGGGTGCGCGCCATCAGCACGAACTCGTTGAAATAATGCGACGGCACGATCAGATCGGGATTGAGCGCGCGCAGCCGCAGCACGACGTTGGTCATGTCGCGCGCCGGGGTCGGATGCGCGATGGTCTCGACGATCTGGAAGCCGAGCGGCGGCAGCTTCTCCTGCATGATCTTGGCGAGGCCCGAGCCGAACAGGCCGTCCTCGTGCACGATCGCCACCGTCTTGATCGGCTTGCCGGCGTCGTCATTGAGCTTGACGAGATTCTTCAGCGCAACCGCGGTCGCCATGCTGAAATTCGGGTTGAAGCGGAAGGTGTTCTTCAGGCCGCGCTCGGTGATCGTATCCGCCACCGCGCAGTCGACGACGAACGGCAGATCGTAGCGCGACGCGGTCTGCGTCGCGGTCAGCGCGATGCCCGAGGCGAAGCCGCCGAGCACGGCGGCGACGCCGGCCGACTGCAGTTCCTCGGTCGCCTGCGCGCCCGCTTCGGCGTTGGAGCGGCTGTCGCCGATCACCAGTTCGAGCTTGGCGCCGCCGAGCGCCTTGATACCGCCGGCGTCGTTGATCTCCTTGATCGCGAACTCCGCACCGATCTTGGCAAGATCGCCGTCGAGCGCGAACGCGCCGGAGATCGGCTGCAGCAGACCGACTTTCACCGGTGCTGGCTCGGCGCGCAGCAGGCCCGGCGCGGCCAGCATCGAGGTGAGCGCGACACCGCTCTTGAGCACGGTGCGGCGTGACAGCGACTTCGAGCTCAACGTCATGACTTCCCCACTTTCCTGACTGGCGGCCGCCGGCGCGGGCGCTCCCTGCGGTACACCTCGGCGGTCGGGCTCCAGTGCCGGTGCCCTTCGTCGCCCGTCCGTTCGAGGTTCATCTGCAATGTGTAGCGGTCGGGACGATAGAGCGCCTGCAGGTGCTCCATCGGCTGGCCGTCCTTGCCGTAGACCGTGCGGCGCAACGCCACGAGCGGCATGCCGACATCGATGTCGAGCGCCTCGGCCACATCGGGGCTCGACAACACGGCGCTGATCTCCTGCCGCGCCGAGGCGCTGGTCAGGCCGGAGCGCTCGATCAGTTCGAGCAGCGGCATGCGCGCGAGATCCTCGCGCGAATAGTTGCGGCCGATGCGCTCGGGCACGTTGGCGATGAGATAGGAGAACGGCACGCCGTCGACGAGGCGGACGCGCACCGAGCGCTGCGAGCGCTCGTCGGGCGCGAGTTGCAAGGCTTCGCGGATCTGCTCGGACGGATTGACGTAGTCAAACGACAGCAAGCGCACGTCGGTCGTGCGGCCCATCTCGATCAGATGCGCGAACACGTTGGACACGTCGGCAAGAACCGTGCGGACCTTGGAGGCCGGCCGATGCACGAAGGTGCCGAGCCCGCTCTTCTTTTGAATGAGATCTTCGCCAGCGAGCAAGTCAAGCGCCTGGCGGATGGTGACACGGGAAACGCTGTGCTCTTCGGCCAGCGCGAACTCGCCCGGCAACCGCTCGCCGTCCGCAAGCTCGCCGGATGCGATCTTGTCCTTCAGCAGCAGGTAAATCCGTCGTGCCTTCAGTGGCTCGGACGCGGTGCGCAAGGCGGATGGCCCCAGGGGTTAGCGAGCTATCTTGCTTTCAATACATGAGGTGTATAGAAAATATGACAGCTTCGGTCAACTGGCTCGCGGGCCTCTTCCCGAGACAGAGGTCGGAGCAAGGATCGAGCCACGAAACGGGCAGCGGGAGGATCACGCGATTTGTCGCAGCATCAGCCATATGCACAGGCGCTGAGTCCGCTCGACGTCGGCCGCTTGCGCTTCCGCAACCGCATCTTCGTCCCCGCGCACACCACGAATTTCGGCGAGCACCACCTGCCGAGCGCGCAGCACCTCGCCTATCACCGCGCCCGCGCGCGCGGCGGCGTCGGCGCCATCATCTTCGAATCCATCCGGATCCACGCCAATTCGCTCGGCCGCCCGCAAGCCGTGTGCGGCTTCGATCCCGCCTGCATCGATCCGTTCCGCCGCATCACCGATGCGGTGAAGGCGGAAGGCGCGGCCATGCTCGGCCAGATCATCCATCTCGGACGGCAGGTCGAAGGCGATTTCGAACGCACGGTATCGTGGGGCGCCTCGCCGATTCCGTGGTCGATCTCGGCGCTGCCGCCGCGGCCGATGGACGAGTTCGACATGGAGCAGGTGATCGAGGGCCACCTCGTCACGGCGCGCAATCTCGTCGCCGCCGGCTTTGACGGCATCGAGCTGCAGATGGCGCATGGTCATCTGCTGCAGCAGTTCATGTCGCCGCTGTCGAACAAGCGCAATGATGAGTATGGCGGCAGCCTGGAGAACCGGCTGCGCTTTCCTGGCCGTGTGCTGGCGGCGCTGCGCGCCGAGCTTGGCGATACATTCTGCCTGGGCATCCGCATCAGCGGGGAGGAATATGCCGACGGCGGCCTCGGCATCGAGGAAGCCGAACGCATCGCACCGATGCTGGCACGGCAGACGCGCATCGACTTCGTCAACGTCTCGCACTCCGCCTATGTCGCGAGCTACTCGCTGGCAACGCAGATGGCCGACATGGCGTTCGATCCGGCGCCGTTCCGATCTCTCCCCGCGCGTATCCGCTGTTCATTGCGCAAGGATGGTTTCGAAACCCCGGTGTTCGCCGTGTGCCGTTTTACGGGACTCGACGAGGCCGACGCGATGATTGCCGCGGGCGATGCCGACGCCGTCGGCATGGCGCGCGCGCATCTCGCGGAGCCGGCGATCGTGCGGAAAACGGTCGAGGGCCGAGTCGATGAGATCCGACGCTGTATCGGCTGCAACCAGGGTTGCGCCGGCATGCTGGAGCGGAACCTGCCGATCCGCTGCCTGATCAATCCGATCGCCGGGCTCGAAGGGCAGTTCGACGAGCCCGAGGCGCTGCCACCAACGGCGCCACGGCGCATTCTCGTGATCGGCGGAGGTCCCGCGGGGCTGGAGGCGGCGCGGGTCGCGGCCGCGCTCGGGCACCAGGTCACCCTGTGGGAACGCGGCGATCAGCTCGGCGGACAGCTGCGCACGGCGTGGCTGATGCCGAAGCGCGCGAACTTCCAGGCGTTCGTGGAGCACCAGGTCGCGGCCTTGACGCGCCTCGGCGTCACCATCGTCTTCAGCAAGGATGCGGACGCCGCCGCGATCGAGGCCTTCGGCGCCGACCGCATCGTGCTGGCGACAGGCTCGAGGACCAGCGCCTTGCCAGTGGCGGGGAACGGCCCCGTGTTCACCCTGCCCGACGCGTTGCGCGCGCCGGACCATCTCGGCGCGTCGGTCGCGGTGTTCGATCGCACCGGTGAATGGGGCACGCTCTCGGCGCTGGAGCATTTTGCCGATCTCGGCAAGGCCGTGACCTTGTTCGTCCCGGCGACGAACTATGCCTGGCGCACCACGGTCTATTCGACACTCGCCAACAGCCGCCGCCTGCGCGAGCGCAAGGTCCGGATCGCGACGTTGCGCGCGGTGCGCTCCTATGATGGCCAGATCCTGGAGGTCGAGGATCTCTCGACCGGCGATATCGAGCGCCTGACAGGCTTCTCGGCGCTGGTCGCCGTCGATCACAACAGCGCGGATCAATCATTGTATCTGGCCTTGCGGCGCGCGGGCTTGCCCGTGCTTCAGGTCGGCGACAACAATGCGCCGCGCACGGCGCTGGAGGCCGTCTACCAGGGTCACATGGCGGCTCGTGCCCCCTTCCCCGCGGCTCCGGCAGCCACGACATGAGGAATGGATGACGCGGAACTTGATCGAGGACGTTGAGGCATGAGTGAAGCAGCGCGGCCGCCGCGGACATTGTTCGACAAGGTCTGGGATGCGCATGTGGTGACGCGCCGCGAGGACGGCGCGGAGCTGCTGTTCATCGACCGCCACCTCGTGCATGAGGGCTCGTTCCACGCCTTCAACAAGTTGAGGGACAAGCGCGCCAAAGTGCGCCGGCCCGATCTCACGATCGGCGTTGCCGACCATTACGTGCCGACGCGCACGCGCAGCCTGCGCGAGATCTCGCCCGACATCGCCGGCATGATCCGCCAGCTCGACGACAATTGCCGCGCCAACGGCATCCGCATTTTCGGCTTCGACGATCCGCGCCAGGGCATCGTCCATGTCGTCGGGCCCGAGCAGGGCCTGACGCTTCCGGGCCTGACCATGGTCTGCGGCGACAGCCACACCTCGACGCATGGCGCGTTCGGCGCACTCGCCTTCGGCATCGGCGCCTCCGAGGTCGCGCATGTGCTGCTGACGCAAACCCTGTGGCAGAAGAAGCCGAAGCGGATGCGCATCACGGTCGACGGCGCGACTGCGCCGGGGATCACCGCCAAGGACGTTGCGCTGTCGATCATCGCCCGCATCGGCGCCGATGGGGCCCAGGGGCACGCGATCGAATATGCGGGTAGCGCGATCCGCGCGCTGTCGATGGAGGGCCGGCTGACGCTGTGCAATCTCTCGATCGAGAGCGGCGCCCGCTGCGGCATGATCGCGCCGGATGAAACCACCTTCACCTATGTCAAGGGACGGCCGTTCGCTCCCGCCGGCGACGTGCGCGATCGCGCGATCGCGGCGTGGCGTGGGCTCGCGAGCGACGCCGACGCGGTGTTCGACCGCGCGATCCTGCTCGACGGCGGCGATATCGCGCCGACGGTGACCTGGGGCATCAGCCCCGAGGATGCGCTGCCGATCATCGCGTCAGTGCCCGACCCCGCAGCCATCGATGATCCGTCGCGCGCGAGCCATGTGCGCGAAGCCCTCGACTACATGGGCCTCACACCGGGTCAGGCGCTCGACAGCATCACGATCGACCGCGTCTTCATCGGCTCCTGCACCAACAGCCGCATCGAGGATCTGCGGGCCGCGGCGAGCGTTCTCGCCGGCCGCAAGGCGCGGGTGCCGGGGCTGGTGTCGCCCGGCTCGCATCTGGTCAAGCAGCAGGCCGAACAGGAAGGCCTGGATCGCATCTTCACGGACGCCGGTCTGGACTGGGTCGGCTCCGGCTGCTCGATGTGCGTCGGCATGAACGGCGACCTCGTACCATCAGGCGAGCGCTGCGCCTCGACCACCAACCGCAACTTCAAGGGCCGGCAGGGCCCGGGCGCACGCACGCATCTGATGTCGCCAGCGATGGTCGCGGCAGCCGCCGTTGCCGGCCATCTCACCGACGTGCGGCCACTGCTGAGGAGAGGCGCATGACGCCGTTCGATACTTTTACGGCATCAGCCTGCGCGCTGCCGCTCGCCAGCATCGACACCGATCAGCTGATTCCCGCGCGCTTCATGAAGCGCTCGCGCGCCGACGGCTACGGGCAATATCTGCTCTACGACATGCGGTTCGACGCGCAGGGGCAGGCGCGGCCCGATTTTCCGCTCAACACGCCGGCTGCGCAGCAGGCCGAGGTATTGGTCACACGGCGCAATTTCGGCGCGGGGTCCTCGCGTGAAGCCGCGGTCTACGCGCTCGTCGATTTCGGCTTCCGCTGCGTGATCGCGCCGAGCTTCGGCGACATCTTCGCGTCCAATGCCGTCAACAACGGTCTGCTGCCGGCCAAGGTGAGCGAGGCGGATGCGGAGGAGATTCTGGAGCTGCTGCAAACGGCCACGTCAGCAATGACCGTCGATCTCAACGATTGTTTGATCAGGATCGGTAACCGTTCGTTCAGCTTCGCGATCGATCCGATCTGGCGCACCAAGCTGCTCAACGGCTGGGACGACCTCGACCTCACCCTTGCGCACGATCCTGATATCGCGCGCTTCGAGCAGCGCGATCGCGGCGAACGCCCGTGGGTGCAGATGGCCCACCAAGACATCGGCTCCTCCTGAAAGAAAGAAGCCGCCCGCACATTCGGTGCAGGCGGCCCAAGTCCAGGGAGGAAACGCCCCAAGAAGGGCTAAATCCGGTGTACTTGATCGGCTGATTCGTGGGTATCCGGATGATACCGGAGGTTGCCGCCTCCTGCGGCGGGCCTCACATACCGCCTGAGGTTTCCTCTTCGTCATGCGCCCCAACTGCGGAGCGGAGATCGTAGTGTCCGGGCGGCCTTGCCGGGCGCAGGGCGCGCACCTCAGCAGACATCCTCAGGGCCACATGGTGGGAATGGCGAGAGGAGGTTCATGGGCAGGACGCTCGCTGGCGTGCGCGCTGCTCTGTGGCGTCCTCAGGGAACTCGGTTCAGGATCGATCGCGGGAGCGTGATCGATCTGGATCACCGAGGCAGCGGCTGAGCCGCCAGCGGCCAAATGGGTTGCAGCCAGAGGAGCGGAACTGAGCGACTCGTTCGCCTGGTCGACAGTCGGGTGATCAACGGGTGGATGATCCACGCACGGACGATCAACAAGTTGCTGGTCAACGGGGTCGTGCATGCGGCAGCTCCGAGCCCTGATGCGACGGTTACTAATTCGGATCAAGATTAGGCGATATCAACTGCGTTAATCCATGCGCGATCTCGCCGCGTCCGGTCGATTCGACTGCAACGCAGCGAACGGCGCGGTGAATGCCACGCCTTCGTGGCTGCTCGATGACGGCTCCTGCGCTGCACTCCAGAACGTGATCACGGTTCCACGAACAGCACGATCAGCGCGTGAGGCTCGCGACACGATCCAGCAGCGCCGCGCCGGTCCGTATCCCCTTGTAGAAGCACGCAATCATCATGTTCTCGTTCGGCGCGTGGTTGGCTTCATCGGCATTGGCGTAGGGAACGACGAAAGCGGGGATGCCGAGGATCTTGGTGAAGACGTAGTCCGGAAGGCTCCCGCCGGTGCAGGGAAATTCCAGCGGGGTGACGCCTTGCGCCAGCGCGATGGCCTCACGGATGACGGAGGCATAAGGAGAATCCATCGGCACGCGCGACGGCAGCATGCCGCCGCGCCGGATGACCTCGACCTCCGGCGCGTGCGTCCTGACATGCGCTTCGACCTTGGCCAGGACGTCGTCGGGGGTCATCGCCTCGACCAGACGAATATCGCATTTGACGACGGCCTCGCACGGCAGCACGGTCTTGCTGCCCGGTCCGCCATAGCCGCCGTGAAAGCCGTTGATGGTCAGTGTCGGATGGAACATCAGCCGCTCATAGTAGCCGCGCTCCGCAGGCGCATCGAGGCGGCTGAGGCCAAGGCTCGCTTTTGCCGCGTCGATATCGAGCGGCAGACGCCTGACCGCCGCCAGATCGAGTTCGCTCGGCGGAACGATATGGTCGTGCAGGCCGTCGATCGTGATCTCGCCCACCGCGTTCTTCATCGTTCCCAGCAGGTGCACGAGCGTCCAGATCGGATTCGGAACGATGCCGCCGAGATTGCCGGAATGCACGTCGCGGCTGGCATGCTTGGCGCGAAGCTCGAACGCGCACATGCCGCGGACGCCGTACGTCATGGTCGGGCGACCCGACGGATGCATCGGCCCATCGGCCGTGACGACGACGTCGGCCTTCAGCCGATCCTTGTGGGCAGCCACGAAATCGGCGATGCGCGGACTGCCGATCTCTTCCTCGCCTTCGAGCAGGACGATCACGTTGCAAGGCAGTTCGCCATGCACCTTGAGATGGGATTCGATCGCCATCAGCTGCGCGAAGTGCTGACCCTTGTTGTCGCCGATGCCGCGGGCATAGATGCGGCCGTCGCGAATGGTGGGCTCGAACGGCGGGCTCAACCACAGCTCCAGCGGGTCCGGCGGCTGCACGTCGTAATGGCCGTAGAGCAGCACAGTCGGCGCGCCCGGCTTGTTCTGCCAGCGTCCGAGCACCATCGGATGACCGGCCGTCGGCACCGTCTCCGCCTCCAGACCCATCTCCTGCAGCATCTCCACCAGCAGCGCCGCAACCTCGGCGATGCCGACATTGTGCGCACTGATCGACGGGTGGCGGACGTAGTCCATCACGCGGGCGAGAAAGCGTTCCTGTTCGATCTGGATATGTTCAAACACGGCCTCGAGCCGGACCGAGGCAGTGGGATGATGATCGGACATGGTCTCGGACTCCTGGACGCGCCGCGATCATCCTGGCGAGCGAGAAGACCGTCCGCAAGGGCCGGAATCAGCATGGGACGTCGGCGCCGACAGCGCGCCAATCGCGCGTCGCCTGGCGCTGCGCACGGCCTTGATTCGCCGGTTCAGAGTTGGGCTTTTCCGTTCCCCTGCGAGCCGATCTAAAGGCGGTAGAACTGCGCCGCGTTGTCGTGGAACAGCTTGCGCCGCTCGTCGGCGGAGAACCGGGACGTGATCTCCTTGAAGGCGTCGAACAGCTTGTCGTAACTGCTGAACAGCTTGTCGACCGGGAAGTTGCTGGCGAACATGCAGCGCTCCACGCCGAACGCCTCGATGGCAGAGAGCACGTAGGGGCGGAAGGAGTCGACGGTCCAACTCCAGTCACCCATGCCGAGGCCCGAGATCTTGCAGGCGACGTTGGGCGCCTGGGCCAGCAGCGTCATGCCAGCCTTCCAGGCCTCGAAATGACCGGGTCCGTCAACCTGCATGCCGGTATGGTTGAGGATGATCTGCGTGTCCGGGAAGTCGCGCGCGAGCTCATAGGCCTCCTGCATCTGCGGATAATAGATCTGCATGTCGAACGAGAGGCCGAGGTCGCGCAGTAGCGCGAAACCGCGCCGCCACTCGGTTTCGCGGCAGACGCCGGGACGGTCGAGATAGGTCTTGGCCGGATCTGGGTGATAGTTCAGCGACTGGCGGATGCCGCGGAAGTTCGGATAGGCGAGATGGCCTTCGAGCACATCACGCACGTTCGGCTGCGCCAGATTGGCATAGCCGACGATGCCGTGCGGAAAGCCGTGCTTGTCGGCCACGCCCTGCAGCCACTTCGTCTCGCCGACGGGGTCCTTAGGATCGAAGCCGACATCGAGATGCACCGACTTGACGACGTTCTGGTTCTTGCAGTCTGCGAGAAAGTCCTCGATCAGGTAGCTGCGGCAGATCGCGGTGTAGTCACCGAAAGCCGCGGGCTTCACGCCATCGCTCAGCCACGGATAATAGTGGTTCTCGAGATCGTAGAGATGGTGATGCGGGTCGATGATGGGAAAGTCGATCATGATGACATCCTCGATCGGGATCGTACGAACGGAGATGCGGGCGCCCGGCCAAGCAGGCGCCCGCTGTGATGCCTTGCATCGCGATCAGTAGTCGCCGGCCGACGGCGGATAGACGCGCTTCAGCTTGGCCTGCGCTTCCGGCGTGCCGACATTGCCGGAGGTCACGAGCGCGAGCGGCAGCGGCAGGCTCTGGGTCACGGCCGCACCGGTCAGCGCATTGTAGACCTGCTGCACCGCCTCGATGCCCTGCCCGCCGGCCTCCTGCAGGAACAGGCCCTGGACGACGCCTTCACGCAACAGCTTGACGGTGGTTGGGCTACCGTCGGCGGTGGCGATCCCGACCTTGCCGACCAGGCCGCGGGTCTGCAGCGCCTTGGCGGCACCGGTCGCAGCCTCGTCATACATGCCATAGATCGCCTTGACATCGGGATGTGCCGTCAGCAGGTCGTTGGCCTGGTCGACCGCTTCGCGCACGGTCAGGCCTTTGGTCTGCAGGATCTGCACCAGCTCGCAGCCATCCGCCTGGAACGACTCCTTGGCGCCGGCGAGATATTTCTGCGCGTTCTCGCGATCCTGCGGCAGCGACAGCATGCCGACCTTGTTGCCGCCGCGCTCCTTGGCGAGCGCACAGACGAACTTGCCCTCGGCCTTGCCGCCCTCGAAATTGTTCGCGGTCACCGCCGAGGTGTAGTCGGTCTCGCCCGGCTGCGGGCCGATGCCGGCAAACGCGATCGGGATCTTCTTCTCCTTCAACAGACGCAGCACCGGCGGCGTACTGGTCGAGCTCACGGGCCCCATCACGATGGCATCCACGCCGCGGGTGATGGCGGTGCGTACGTTCGTCATCTGGTCTGCCGGCGAATTGTGTGAGTCCATCTCGATATAGGTCATGCCGAGCTCGGCCGCCTTGGTCTTGGCGCCATAGCCGACCCACTGCCAGTAGGAGATGTCCAGCGACGGCGCGATATAGGCGACCGTGAACTTCTTGGCGCCTTCTGCGGCCGCCGGCTGCATCGCCGTTGCCATGATGGCCGTGACGGCGAGGGCGAGCAGGCTCTGAGATCGTGCTTTCATGATTTCCTCCAAGTGTTTTATGAACGTTTCGTGGGTGATGCAGCCGCTTCAGCTGCGGACCTTCGTGGCGCGGTCGATCAGGACCGCGACGAGAATGACGGCTCCCGTGACGGTTCCTTGCCAGAAGCTGTTGATGCCGATCAGGTTGACGCCGTTCTGGATCACCGTGATCATGATCGCGCCGAGCATGGCGCCGATCGCCGAGCCGGTACCGCCGAACAGGCTGGCTCCGCCGATCACACAGGCGGCGATCGCCTGCAGCATGAGATTGGCGCCCGCGGTCGATTCCGAATTGCTGATGTAGGACAGGCTCAGCAGGCTGGCGAAAGACGCCGCGACGCCGGACGCGACATAGACACCGAAGCGCACGCCGTGCACGGGAATGCCGAGCAGACGGGCGGCCTTGTCGTTGCTGCCGATCGCAAACACCCAGCGGCCGACGACGAGCTTGCGCAGGACAAACTCGAGGGCGATCACCGCGAGCGCACAGAACAGCACGAAATTGGTGACGCCCGGGATCAGCTCGCCGCCGTTGAGCTTCCAGAAGTTCGGGTCGGCGATCGCGATCGAATGCCCGTCGGTGATGACGAAGGAGAGGCTCGCGCCGATCGCATAGGTGATCAGGGTCACGACGAAGGGCGCGAGACCCACCACCGTGACGAGGCCGCCATTGATGGCGCCGACCGCAATCCCGACGCCCAGGCTGATCACGCAGGCGAGCGGCCACGGCAATGCGGCGGAGAAGCAGAGGCCGGCGACCATGCCGGTGAGCGAGAAGGTCGAGCCGACCGACAGATCGATGCCGCTGGTGGCGATCACCAGGAAGACGCCGAGCGACATCAGGATCAGCGGCGCCGCAGCCTGGGCGATGTTGGCGAGATTGCCCCAGGTCAGCACATAAGGCGACCAGAAGCTGATGCCGACCAGGAGCACGACGATGGCGATCGCGATCGCAATCTCCGTGCGGTAGATCCGCGTCAGCCGAACCGGGAGTGAGGCGCGCTGGCCCGGCTTCGGCCGGTCGGCCGCGCGCTGATCGATCACGACGTCCGTCATGTTACCCTCTTGCTTGCTCATCGGCGGGCCATCACGCCGCCATTCCGGTCGCTCGCGACAGCGACACCTCGTCGAGTTCGTCGCGCCCGAGAACGCCGCTGGCCCGGCCGCCGAGATCGAATGCGATCACCCGGTCGCAGACCGCGATCAGTTCGGTGAACTCGGTGGACCACCACACCACGACGCAGCCGGCCGCGGCGGCATCGCGGATCATCGCGTAGATCTCGCGCTTGGTGCCGATGTCGACGCCGCGCGTCGGCTCCTCCAGCACCAGGATCTTCGGCGGCGGAGCGAGCCAGCGCGCCAGCAGCAGCTTCTGCTGCGTGCCGCCGCTCACCGTCTGTGGCAATGCATCGATCGAGCTCGCCTTGATGGCGAGCGCGTCGAGTGCGGTCTGCGCGGCCGTGGCCTCGCTGGATGCCGCCAGGATCCGGCGGCCCGCGACCCGCGCGGCCGCGACGATGTTGTCGAGAATCGGCAAGGTCGCGAGAATGCCCTTCTCGGCGCGATCGCCGGAGACGTAGCCGACCCCTGCCCTGACCGCTTCGGCGGGATTCGAGAACGTCACATCGACGCCGTCGATCGTGATGCGCCACGCCTGGGACGGCCGCACCCCGATCAGCCTTTCGATCACGCCGGACGGACCGACCGGCGCGCCCGCCAGCCCGAGCACCTCGCCCGACCCGACGCTCAAGGAGACCCCCGGACCGCGCAGGGCGATCTGCGTGCGGGCAGAGGTGGCGATCGTGCTGGGCGGCGCAGCCGGCGGCAAGGCGCTGCTTTTCTGCCCCATCGCCTCGACGATCGCCTCGTCGCTGATCTCGGAGAGCGCGGCGCGGTCGAGCACCGAGCGCCCGTCGCGCAGCACGGTGCAGACATCGGCCAGCGCGCGGATCTCGCCCATGCGATGCGACACCAGCAAGGTGCTGATGCCCTGCTGCGCCAGCCGGCGCAGGATGCCGAACAGCCGCTCCGTCTCGGAAAAGGTGAGGTTGGCGGTCGGCTCGTCCAGCAGCAGGACGCGCGCCCCGGAGCTCAGCGCCCGGGCAATCTCGACGAACTGGCGTTCGTGCAGATCGAGCTGCGCCACCGGCCAATCCAGCGCCCGCTCCGCCAAGCCCTGATCGACCAGCGCCAGCGCGGCACGCGCCTCCGCGAAGCACTCCGCCTCGCTCAGCCGCGCCAGAGCGCGCTTGCGATGGGGCAGGTAGATGTTCTCGGCCACCGACAGATGCGGCAGCAGCGCCAGCTCCTGAAACACGACCGCGATCGCGTTGGCGTCGGGATCGGTCCGGCCGTCGATGCTGATCGATCCGCCGTCGTGGCGATGCGATCCGGAGATGATCCGGATCAAGGTCGACTTGCCGGCGCCGTTGCCGCCGAGCAGCGCATGGATCTCGCCATGGCGAATCCGCAGATTGGCGCCGCGCAGGACATGCGTGGCACCAAAACTCTTTTGGATGTCCTTGGCCTCGAGCACGAATGCCGACGCATTCGTCTCGTCCTTCGCCTCGTGCCTGGCTGATATTTCGGAACTCACGCTCTCACCTGCTCACCGCCATGCTTCACAGGAATCCGATCGACAGCCAGGGCACGAAGGCCACGAGCAGCAGACCGAGCACGAGCGCGCCGAGATAGGGCCAGATGCGCGTCAGCCCTGCATTGGGATCGATCTGGCCGATCGAGCACGCCGCGTAGTAGCCAAGGCCGAACGGCGGCGCGAACAGGCCGATGCCCATCGCGAGAATGATCACCATCGCGTAGTGCACCTCGTGCACGCCGAGCAGCTTGGCGGCCGGGAACAGCAGCGGGCCGAACAGCACCATCGCGGGCAGGCCTTCGAGGATGCTGCCGAGCAGGATGAACACGGCGATCGAGATCAGCAGGAAGCCGTATTTGCCGCCGGGCACCGACACCATCATCGCCGCCAGTGCATGCGAGAAGTTCGATTGCGTCAGCGCCCAGGCCATCGCGGTGGCCGCGCCGATGATGAAGAGGATCGCGCCCGACAGGGCCGCCGTGTGGACCAGCGCCGGGTAGAGCCTGCGCCAGTCGAAACGGCGGTAGACCAAAAGCCCGACGATGATGGCGTAGGCGATGCCGATCGTCGACACTTCGGTCGCCGTCGCCACGCCTTCCGTGACGGCGGTCCGGATCAGCACCGGCAGCAGCAGCGCGGGAATTGCCGTGACGAGCGCCGAGCGGATCGTGGCCCAGGACGGGCGCGAACGTACGATATCCTCCGGCTCGACCATGCGTCGCTTGGCGACGACCGCCAGCGCCGCCGCCAGCACCAGGCCCGGGACGATACCGCCGGTGAACAGCGCCGAGATCGAGACGCCGGCGACCGAGCCGATGATGATCAGCACGATTGAGGGCGGAATGGTCTCGGCCATCGCTCCGGAGGCTGCGAGCAGCGAGACCAGTTCGCCGTCATGAATGCCCCGCCGCTTCATGTCGGGAAACAGCACCGGCGCCACCGCGGCCATGTCGGCAGTCTTGGCACCGGAAATGCCGGACACGAGCAGGATCGCGCCGAGCAGCACATAAGAGAGGCCGCCGCGGACATGGCCGACGAGCGACACCAGAAATCCAACCATCGCCTCGGCCATCCGGGTCATCACGATGAGATGGCCGAGCAGGATGAAGAGCGGGATGGCGAGCAGCACCAGGGAGGAGACGCCTTCGTCGATGCGGCTGGTGACCACCTCGAGCGGCGCGGTCGTGACGGTCAGCAGATAGGCGACGGTGGCGAGGCCGAAACAGAATGCGATCGGCACGCCGGCGAGCACGGCAGCGCCGAGCAGCAGCGCGAAGAAGACGATCAGGTTCCAATTTCCGAGGGCCTTCAGCGCCGGCGCGGCGCCCCACAGCACGAGCGCGACGGTCGCAAGCAGCGCCAGCGTGATGGCGAGATCGCGCGAGGCGTGACGGGTCATGCGCAGCAGCGCGGTCGCGAGCATGAGGCCGATGCCGACTGGCACGGCGCCGGCGCGCAGGCTGTCGGACAGGCCTAGGGCCGGCGTCTCGACGAAGGACTGGCCATGAGCGTAGTCGATGGCGGGGTGCAGCAAGATGCCCAGGAACAGCGCCGGCGCCATCAAGGCGAGGCTCTCCAGCACGGCGCGCATGCGCGGGCTGACGCGGTCGACGAGCGCGGTCATCCGCATGTGCTCGCCACGGCTGAGCGCGAGCACCGCTCCGAACATCGCGAGCCAGAGAAAGGTGATCGACGCGAGTTCGTCTGCCCAGGTCAGCGGCCGGTTGAAGACGAAGCGCGACGTCACACCGGTGAACAGGATTCCGACCTCCGCGACCAGGGCGATCACGGCGGGAATCTCGATCAGCTTCGTCAATGCCCGTTCGAGGCTCTCGACCACGCCGTGCCTGCTGGAGGCTGCGAATGACGCGTCGACGCTGTTCATCCGAGCTCTCCCACATTCGACTGCAGGATGGTCCAGGCGTCCTCGCCGAACTTGCCGCGCCAATCCTTGTAGAAGCTGCTCTTGGCGAGCGCGGTCCGGAACGCGCCCTTGTCGACGTCGACGAAGGCGAAGCCCTTGGCGGCGAGATCAGCGCGCAAGCTCTGGCTCAACGACGCAATGTCGGCGCGCTCGTCGTCCGCCGATCTGCCGAACTCGCGCTGGACCAGCGCCTGCAGGTCGGACGGCAACTTGCCGAAGGCGGTGCGATTACCGAGGATCCAATAGGCGTCCCAGACATGACTGGTGAGCGAGCAATATTTCTGCACCTCGTAAAGCTTCGCGGTTGCGATGATCGGAAGCGGATTTTCCTGCCCCTCGACCACCTTGGTCTGCAGCGACGTATAGACCTCGTTGAAGTTGATCGGGGTGGGACCGGCACCGAGCGCCTGGAACAGGCTGGTCAGGATCGGCGCGGCCGGCACGCGGATCTTGAAGCTCTTGAGATCGTCGGGCGTCTTGATCTCGCGGGTCGACGACGTGACCTGCCGAAAGCCGTTATCCCACGGCTTGGAGAGCGCGATCGCCCCGGTCTTCTCGATGTCCTTGCGGATGTGATCACCGAGGCTGCCGTCCATCGCCTTCCACACCTGATCGTAGGACGCGAAGGCGAAACCCGTGTTGACGATGCCGGCGAGCGGCACGCGGGTGGCGAGCACGGAGCTCGCGATGTTGATCGCATCGACAGCGCCGACACGAACCTGCGAGATCAGGTCCGTATCGGAGCCGAGTTGATTGGCCGGATAGAGATTGATCTCCAGCCGGCCGCCGCTCGCTTCCTTGATTCGGCTGGCGGCCTCTTGCGCCCGCTTGTTGACCGGATGCGACGGATCCTGCCCGGTCGCGAGCTTCATCGTGAACTCGGCCGCGTTCGCATAACGCGAGATCGCGAATGTGAACGGCAGAGCCGCTGCTGCCGTGATCAGTTGCCGACGCGTCGTCCCCTTGCGCATTGCCGTCCCTCCGATGTGATATTGTTTGTTATGGGCCGGCACCGCATCGCGCCGGCAATCGACGAGAGCGCCTCGCTCGCTATGTGAGCCAGCCCTTCACCTGCCTTGCGACCTCCGAGAGCGAGATGCCGTAGCGGTCGTGCAGCGTCGGCAGCGCGCCGGCGTCGAGGAACGCGTCGGGCAGCCCGATCTGCCGGAACGGCACATGCACGCCCGAACGCATCAGCAGCCCGGCGACCGCCTCGCCGAGGCCGCCGATCAACGTATGGTTCTCGGCCACCACCACCAGGCGGCCGGAGCGGCCCGCCTCATGCAGGATGGTCTCGCCATCCAGCGGCTTGATGGTGGGCACGTGCAGCACGGCGACGTCAACGCGATCGTCCGCGAGCGACTTGGCCGCCTCGAGCGCGCGCATCGTCATCAAACCGGACGAGATCATCAGCACGTCGCGACCGTCGCGCAGCAGCTTGGCCTTGCCGAGTTCGAATGTGTAGTCGTACTCGTCGAGCACCAGCGGCACCTGTCCGCGCAGCAGCCGCATGTAGACCGGCCCCTGATGCGCCGCCATTGCCGGCACGACCTGCTCGATCTCATGGGCATCGCAGGGGTCGATGACCGTCATGTTCGGCATCGCCCGCATCAAGGCGAGGTCCTCCGCGGCCTGGTGGCTCGGACCGTAGCCGGAGGTCAGGCCGGGCAGCGCGCAGACGATCTTCACATTGCGGTCTTCCTCCGCGATGGTCTGGTGGATGAAGTCGTAGGCGCGTCGGGAAGCGAATACGGCATAGGTCGTGGCGAACGGCATGAAGCCTTCGGCGGCAAGACCGGAAGCCGCGCCGAACAGCAGCTGCTCGGCCATGCCCATCTGGTAGTAGCGGTCGGGAAATTCCTTGGCAAAGATGTGCAGGTCGGTGTACTTGCCGAGGTCCGCGGTCATGCCGACGATCTCGGGGCGGCTCCGCGCCAGTTCGACCAGGGCATGGCCGAACGGCGCCGGCTTGGTGCGCTGCCCCTCGGAGGCGATCGAGGCGATCATCGCCGAAGTTGTCAGGCGCGGCTTGCTCAGATCCGGTGCTGCTCGCGTCGTCTTCATCATGGCCTCCCGGCGTCGAGCGCGGCCAGCGCGAGCTGCCACTCGTGCTGCTCGACGCGAATGAAATGGTTCTTCTCGCGCTGTTCGAGGAACGGAACGCCCTTGCCCATCAGGGTGTCGGCGACGATCATCCGCGGCTTTGGCGCCTCGTGACTCTTCGCGGCATCGAAGGCCGCCACGACCGCATCGAGATCGTTGCCGTCGACGCGCTGCACGAACCAGCCGAACGCTTCCAGCCGGTCCACCAGCGGTTCGAAGCTCATCACCTGGGTCGATGGCCCGTCGGCCTGTTGATTATTGACGTCAACGATCGCGATCAGATTATCGAGCTGGTAGTGGCTGGCGGACGAGATTGCCTCCCACACCGAGCCTTCGTCGAGCTCGCCGTCCGAGAACAGCGTGTAGACACGCGAGCTCGATTTCTTGCGCTTCAGGCCGAGGCCCATGCCGACGGCGATGCTCAGGCCGAGACCGAGCGAGCCGCCCGACATCTCCATGCCCGGCGTGTAGGACGCCATGCCCGACATCGGCAGCCGGCTGTCATCGCTGCCATAGGTTTCGATCTCGGCTTCTGGAACGATCCCCGCCTCGATCAGCGCGGCGTAGAGTGCGATCGCATAGTGGCCGTTCGAAAGCAGGAAGCGGTCGCGCTCCTCCCAATTGGGATCCTCGGACCGGTAGCGCATCGCGTGGAAATAGGCGGTCGCGAGCACGTCGGAGATGTCGAGAGCCTGGGCAATATAGCCCTGCCCCTGAACCTCGCCCATGCGTAGCGCATTGCGGCGGATGTTGTAGGCGCGTTGTGCCAGCGTCGGCGCGTTGACGAGCCGATGAGTTGCGGTGTCCATCGTCCGAGACCTCGTCAGTGGATCAGCATGCCGCCGTTCACGTCGATGACCGCACCCGTCACATAGGCGGAAAGATCAGACGCGAGGAACGTGTAGATGCCGGCGACATCATCCGCCGTGCCGAGGCGGTTGAGCGGAATGCCTTCGAGGATCTTGGCCTTCATCTCGTCGGTCAGCTTGCCGGCGGTGATGTCGGTGCCGATCAGGCCCGGAGTCACGCAGTTGACGCGGATGCCATCGGCTCCGAACTCGCGCGCCATCGCCTTGGCGAGGCCGAGCACGCCGGCCTTGGCGGCGGAATAATGCGGACCGCCGAAGATGCCGCCGCCGCGCTGCGCCGAAACCGACGACATGCAGGCGATCGAGCCCTGCTTGCGCTCGCGCATGTGCGGAATCACCGCTTGCGAGAGAAACAGCACGCCCTTCAGATTGACGTCCTGGATGCGATCCCAGTCATTCGGCGTGATGTCGAGCAGCTTCACCGGCTGGGTGATGCCGGCGTTGTTGATGAGGATGTCGATGATGCCGAAGGTCGACATGACCTGCGCGACCGCATCGTTGCATGACGCCTTGTCGGTGACGTTGCAGCCGAGCCCGAGATGTTGATCGCCGAGCGTGGCGGCCGCGTCCGCCGCCGCCGCGGCGTCGATGTCCAGGATGGCGACGCGGGCGCCTTCCGCCGCGAACCGCCGCGCGGTGGCGAGCCCGATGCCGCGCCGCGAGGCCGCGCCCGAAATGATCGCCGTCTTGCCGCTGAGCAGCATCCCCTGTCCTCCCGATGTCTCGTTGTCGTGGGCGCCACCATGACCGGCCGAGGGGACGGCAACAAACGCGCAGTTGTCATGGATTGATGAATCTGGTTCACTTATCCTATGCTGTCGAACATCCCGATCTCGTCGATCAAAGCGTTTGAGGCCGCCGCGCGCACCGGCTCTTTCCGCGATGCAGCAAATGAGCTTCACCTGACGCCCTCGGCCGTCAGCCACGCGATCCGCAAGCTCGAGGCCGCCCTGCGGACGGTGCTGTTCGAACGGAAGGCGCGCGCCGTTCACCTCACGCCGGCCGGCGAGAACCTGATGCGCCATGCCGGCGCGGCGTTCGATCAGTTGCGCAGGGGACTGGAAGAGGTCGCCGCCCGCGGTCCGCAGCTCGTGCGCGTCCATTCCGCGCCGAGCTTCGCCGCGCAGTGGCTGACGCCGCGCCTCGCGCAATTTCTGTCCGCGCATCCGAAGCTGGAGGTTCGACTCGCGGCCAACACCGACTATGCGCGCTTCAAGAACGACGATTTCGACATCGACATCGTCTATGGACAGCCGCATGCCGAGGGCGTGGACGTCGTGCCGCTGGCGGAGGAGACGGTCACGCCGCTCTGCTCGCCGGCCCTCGCGGCGACCATCAAGCGGCCGGCAGATCTTCTGGAGCGGACGCTGATCCGTTCCGACGTCAAGCAGGTGCAATGGCAGCAATGGTTCGCCGCCAACGGCCTGGAATCTCCCGCCCTTCACGGCATGCGCTTCGACCGCAGCTTTCTTGTTCTCGCCACCGCCGCCGAGGGCCTCGGCATCGCGCTCGAATCCACACTGCTCGCCGAGCGCGAGCTCGCCTCAGGACGGCTGGTCGCACCGCTCGCCGGGCGCGCTACGGACATCCGCTATGTCGGTCACCGGCTGGTGCTTCCCCGCGCGCCGCGCCAGCCCGCTGCCGTGCGCGCCTTTGCCGACTGGATCAAGCTGGAGCTCGGCGTCAGCGTCTGATGCGCACTGCGCGGTGGAGCGCTGCGATCGGCGATCGCCACGTGGCTGAGTCTTCTCATCGTCAGACTTGCGGCTGCGACATCGTTCCTCTGATGATGCCGGTATCCTCCGCGCCCATCGGCTTGAAGTCGACGTACATGTCGGCACCGGGGATGGCGGCCGCGCCGGCGCGAGCGACGGCGAGATCCTGCGCGCCCGACCCGGAGCCCGCCGCCACGGCGCCGAGGATGAAGCCATCGACGCAGATCGGCAGCCCGCCGATCAGATTGGTCCAGCGGCTTTCATGCGCCAAGGTGACCTGGATTTCCACGTCCGCATGAGCGCCGCCGGTCGGCGTGCCCGACAGCGCCGAGGTGCGCGCCTTGTTGATCGAGGAGGTCACGCTCAGCCCCTTCGACCCGTCCATGCGCCCGAACGCCAGCAGGTTGCCGCCAGCATCGACCACGGCGATGCACATCGGTTGTCCGATGCGGGTCGCTTCGGCGACGGCTGCGTTCAGCACCTTCAGCCCGCCCGACAGTGTCAGCGTTCGCGTGTCCTTGACGTCGCTCATGCGTGCTCCTCGAACAGGCCAAGGGAGAAATCGCGCGCCAGCGTCCGGGCCGCCGCGAGCAGCGACGCATCACCGCCGCGCCAGCCGATCAAGGACAGCCCGACCGGAATCGGGCCTGATGTCGCGACGGGGAGACTGACCTGCGGAAGCCCCGTCAGTCCGGCGATGCAGGTCAGGTCGACGATGCGGTGCACGGCCGCGCGGATCTCCGACAGACGCGCCTCGCGTGCGATCGGCAAAATGGGGGACGTCGGCAGACACAGCATGCGGCGTCCATCCAGCAGATCGTCGAGCCGCTTCGAAGCGGTCGCGCGAAACGCTTTGGCGGCCGCGAGCTCCTGCGCGTCGATGCGGCCGTCATCGGCGAAGGCGCCGGCCACCTCCGAGGAGAAGCGCGGGTTCACGCGATCGATCCAGTCGCGAAACGTCGCGTGGAATTCGCTCTTCTGCAGGATGCGCTGATGGCGCCCCCAGTCGAGAAGATCGCCGCCGGCCAGAGCCGACATCGTGGTTGGCACAGCAGCGCGCAGCCGTGCGACAACCGGTTGCAAGGCATTCCTGACCGGCTCATCAGCCAGCGCAAAACAGTCATCCGCCATCACGATTTCCACGGGCGAAGCATCGGGAATCAACTCACCGAGCAGCACGCTGCCGACGCGGCCGAAGGTCATCGCGTCCCTGGCGAAAAAGCCGACCGTGTCGAACGACGGCGCCTGTGTCATCAGGCCGGCGACGGAGATGCGGCCGTGCGTGGGGCGCAGGCCGTAGATCCCGCAGAAGCTCGCGGGCGTGCGCACGGAGCCGCCGGAGTCGGTACCCAGGGCGACATCGACCAGGCCGCCCGCGACCGCAGATGCGGAGCCGCTCGACGAGCCGCCGGGAACGCGATCCGGCGCGCGCGGGTTCAGCGGCGTTCCGTCGAACCTGTTGATGCCGAGCAATCCGAGCGAGATCTCATCGGTGATCGTCTTCCCGACCAGCGCGGCACCGGCCTTCAGCAGCGCATCGACCGCCCAGGCGTCCGTCTCGGCTGCGGCATGCGTGGCGGCCCAGTCGGGATTGCCGCAGGCCGTCACCTCGCCCGCGACATCGAACAGGTCCTTGACGGCAAAGCTCAGGCCCGACAGCGGGCCGGAGCAGTGTGGCGCGCGCCGAAGGATGGCGCCGGGGATGAAGGCTCCGAGAGTGTCCTGCACGGCCTATCTCCGATGAAGAAAAGGCGCGCCCGACGAGCGCGCCTGCCGTCCTCTCTCTGTCTCACTCCTTGTAGAGCTTGCGGAAGTCCGGGTGGGTGTGGAACCAGTATTCGAAGCCCTTGACGTTTTTCTGCATCGCGTAGTCGGCGAAGCGGGTGTAGAGCGGGATGCGCGGCAGATCGGTCATCACGATATCGACCATCTTGTTCAGGCTGGTCTTGTAAACTTCCGGATCTCGGGTGAAGCGGGCCTCGTCGATCACCTTGTCGAGGTCGGGATTGACGTAGTTGGCGGTGTTGAACACCGAATTGTTGCCGCCATGGAACGTCCAGAAGAAGAAGTAGTCGGGATAGTCGAGCCAGCCGTAGAATTCGGCGATCACCATCGGCATCGTCTTGCTGGCCATCTGCGCGAACCAGTTCGATCCCGGCACCTTTTCGATCGTCAGCTCGACACCGATATTCTTGAGCGCTTCCTGGATCAAGATCGCGGTCGGCTCACGCACCGTGGACTCGCTGAGGTCGATCGACAGCGTCGTCTTGAAGCCGTTCGGGAAGCCGGCCTCGGTGAGCAGCTGCTTGGCCTTCGCGAGATCCTGGCCGTGCTTGATCGGCACCGGCCAGGTCGCGTCGGGATAGGGCTTTGCCGGATCGCCGCCGAACATCGGCTTGGCACGGTTGTAGAGCGCGGAGCTGACGATCTCCTTATAAGGAATCGCGTAGGAGATCGCCTCGCGCACCTTCGGATTGTCGAACGGGGCAATCTTCACGTTCATATCGACGAAGACGAGGTCGTTCTGCACGGGCACGCCGATGATCGTGACCTTGCCCTGCTCCGCCAGCTCGGCATAGTCCTTCGGCGGCAGGCCGACCGACATGTCGACGTCGCCCTTCTCCAGCAGCGCGCGGCGCGTGCCGGCCGAGGCGATCTGCCGGTAGACCACGCGCTTAAGCTTGGGCAGCGGTCCGGACTTCCAGGCATCGAATCGCGTGAACACGGTCTGCTGGCCCGGCGTCCATGACTCCACTTTGTAGGCGCCGCCGCCGCAATCATTGCGCGACACCCAGTCGAACGCCCACGGGTCCTGCGCTGTCGCGTGCTTCTTGGCTAGCTCCGAGTTGATGATGACCGGCACGGGAACGACGAGGTCCGGCATGGTCAGCTTGTTGAACTGGTCGAACGTGGCCTTGAAGGTGTGATCGTCGACCACCGAGAACTGCTCGGGCTTGACGAGCGAGCCGGCCGCCATCTGCACGGCCGGAAAGCCGCCGGCGGCGATGGCACGGTCGAACGACCATTTGACGTCCTTGGCGGTGACCGGCGTGCCGTCGTGGAACGTCGCGTCCTTGCGCAGATGGAAGATGTAGGTCTTGCCGTCCTCGCTGGCTTCCCAGCTTTCGGCGAGCTCCGGCGTCATGATCTTGGCGTCGTAGGACACCGTGCCGTCCGCCAGCGTCTTCTCGCCATGGCTGACGAGCCGGTCATAGGCCTGCCAGACCACCATGCGGCTGTGATCGTTGGCGGTCGGCACCATCGTGTCGAGACCGTTGGGGCCCATCTCCGATACGATCACCAAAGTGTCCTTGGCGATCTCCGCATGGGCGATGGCGCCTGGCAGCACAGCGGACGCTGTGAGCAACGCCGCTGCAACGAGACTGCGATAGAGCTTCATATCGTGCGTCCTTTCTGGATGTTTCAGGTGGAGGGTGGAGGCAGTGTCAGAGGCCGAGCTCGCTCAACAGCTTCGGCCATTTGTGCGCCCACGGGCGCGCCTGTTCGAAGGCGCCGGAGGCGGCGAGCACGGTCCGATCCGCCAGATGGCGGCCGATGATCTGCATGCCGACAGGAAGACCCGTGTTGGTGAAGCCCGCGGGGATCGTCGCGGCGGGCTGGCCGGTGAGGTTGCAGATGAAGGTGAAGCAGAGCCAGTCGCCGGTCGTGACCATCTTGTCTTCGATGATCTCTGGCCCCTGCATGTAGAGCGGAAAGGCCGGCACCGCGAGCGTCGGCGTGATCAGGAGATCGTAGTTGGCCATGAACCGCCACATGCGGTTGCAGACCATCTGGCGGATCATCTTGGCATCGGTGAACTCCTCCGCCGTCCACTGCCGCTGCAACAGCGCCACGAGATGCGGCGACATCTCCTTCTCGCGCCCCTTCATCATCCGGCGCATGCCGGTGAGATCGGTGTCGCCGGCGACGATGGTCCAGAAATGCGGAAACGGATCGTCCCAGCCCGGATTGGCGCGCTCGACCGTGCAGCCGAGATCGGTCTCGAATACGCGCACCGCCTCGGAGACGACGCGCCGGACCTCCGGGTCGACCGGCGCATAGCCCCAGTCCTCGCTGTAGGCGATGCGGAGACCCTTGATGCTCTCCTTGGTGGCCTCGACGTAGTCGAAATCGGCTGATGGAATCGAATAGCGATCGCGCGGATCGGGTCCCGTGATCACCTTGAGCATCAGCGCCGAGTCGGCCACGGTACGGCTCATCGGGCCGACATGTTCGAGCGATTCCCAGCTCGACACGCCGGGATAGCGCTCGTCCCGGCAGCCCGGATACAGCGGCACGCGGCCCATCGAAGCCTTGATGCCGTAGAGGCCGCACAGCGCCGAGGGAATGCGGATCGAGCCGCCGCCGTCGGAGCCGATCGCGAACGGCGCGACACCTGACGCGACGGAGGCACCGGAGCCGGCGCTCGATCCGCCCGACGTCATGTCGAGATTCCACGGATTGCGGGTCGCCGGAAACACCGGATTGTGGCCGACGCCGCTGTAGCCGAACTCCGGCACATTGGTCTTGCCGATGATGACGGCGCCAGCGGCCTTGAGGCGCTCCACGACGATGTCGTCCTCATCCGGCACGAAGTCGCGGTAGAGCGGCGACCCCATCACCGTGAGGATGTCCTTGGTCGCAACCAGATCCTTGATGCCGATCGGCACGCCCGCGAGCAGGCCGGGATCTTCCCCGGCCGCGATCTTGGCGTCGACGGCGGCAGCCGCCGCGCGCGCGACCTCGGGCGTCGGCGTGCAGAAGGCATGGATGTGCGGCTCGAGCCTGTCCATGCGGCGCAGGACCGCCTCGGTGACCTCCGTGGCCGACAGCGTCTTGTCCTTGACCTTCGCCGCCACTGTGACGGCATCCATGCGGCAGATTTCGTTGTCAGCGCTCATCGTTTCCTCCAGCGGGTGAAACAGCGAAGTGGCAGGCGGCGAAATGATCCGGACCTGTCGCGCGGAGCGGCGGCATAAGCTTCGCGCAGATGTCGGCTGCTTTCGGACAGCGTCCGTAGAAGCGGCAGACATTGGGATCGGGATTGATGGGGCTGGCCGGGCTGCCGTCGAGCCGCGGCCGCGCTTCACCGCGCCGCGCGGGATCGGGGATCGCGGCGACCAGCGCCTGCGTGTAGGGGTGGCTTGGTGCGGTGAACAGCGCCTCGGCCGGCGCAATCTCGACGATCTTGCCGAGATACATCACGACCACGCGCGAGCACAGCAGCCGGACGACGTTGAGATCATGCGACACGAACAGATAGCTCATCGACAGCCGCGCACGCAGGTCGGCGAGCAGCCGCAGGATCACGGCCTGCACGGACACGTCGAGCGCCGAGGTCGGCTCGTCTAGGATCAGCAGCGAGGGCTCGACCGCGACCGCGCGCGCGATGCCGACGCGCGCGCGCTGGCCGCCCGAGAGCTGATGCGGGTAGCGCTGCAGCAGCTCGTCCGGCAGCCCGACAAGCGCGGCGGTGGCCTGAACGCGGCGCGCGATCTCGGCGCTGTCGGTGATGCCGAGCAGCCGCTTCAGCGGATCGGCGATTGCCTGGAACACGCGGAACGACGGATTGAGGCTCTCGGTCGCGTCCTGGAACACGACCTGGATGCGCCGCCGGCTCGGCGACGCCGCGAATTTCGTCTGCGTGATCGCGGTGAGATCCTCGCCGTCCATCAGGACATGGCCTGCGGTGGGATCGATGAGACGGCCGAGCAGGCGCACCATCGTCGACTTGCCGCAGCCGGATTCACCGACGAGGCCGACGCTTTCTCCGGCTGAGATCGTCAGGCTGACGTCGTCGACGGCGTGGAGCTTCGCCCCCTTCCCCGCCCGCTTGATCGGGTACAGCTTGGATAGCGAGGTGACCTCGAGCAGCGGCGTCATGACAGCGGAAACCGGCAGCGGACGAGATGCTGGGGTGATAAATTGGTCCAAGGCAGCTCCGCTTCGTCGCAGATCGGCTGCCTCAGTTCGCAGCGTCCGCTGAACCTGCACGGCGGCAGCGCGCCGCGCAGATCGGGCAGATGGCCGGGAATGGCATTGAGGTCGTCGAGGCGCGACTCCGGCACCGGCGTCGCTGCCAGCAGCCGGCGCGTATAGGGATGCGCCGGACGCTCCAGCAGTTGTTCGGTTGGTGCGATCTCGACGATGTGGCCGGCATGCATGACCGCGATCCGGTCGCAATATTCGCCGGCCAGCCCGAGATCATGGGTGATCAGCAAGGTCGACATCTGGGTCGCCCGGCTCATCTCCCGGATCAGGTCCATGATGACAGCCTGGGTCGTCACATCGAGCCCAGTGGTCGGCTCGTCCGCGATCAGCACCGAGGGCGTGCAGGCCAGCGCCATCGCGATCATCACGCGCTGGCACATGCCGCCCGAGAGCTCGAACGGATAAGCCTCCGCGCGGCGTTCGGGATCGGGAATGCGCACGCGCGCGAGTGCGGATATCGCCGCCTTCTTCAGCTCGCGCCGCGGCAGCGCGGCGTGCTCCTGCAGGACGTCCTCGATCTGCTTGCCGACCTTGCGGATCGGATTGAGCGCGGTGCGCGGGCTCTGGAAAATCATCGCCATCTCGCGTCCACGCAGTTCGCGCATCGCCTCGGGGCGCGCGGCGAGCAGATCGATGCCGCCCATCGTGATCGCGCCCTTGGTGATGCGCGCGGCGGCATCGTTGAGACCCATCACAGTGTAGGCGGTGACGGATTTGCCGGAGCCGCTTTCGCCGACGACGCCGACGATCTCGCCGCGCGACACCGACAGGCTGACGGCATCCAGCGCCCTCACCACGCCGTGACGGGTGCGGAACTCCACCGAGAGATTGTCGATCTCGAGCTGCGCCATCACACACGCTTTCTCGGATCGAGCAGATCGCGCAGCCCGTCACCCAGCATGTTGAAGGAGAACACCGCGAGCACGAGCGCCGCGCCCGGGAACATGAACGCCCACCACTCACCCGAAATGATGTAGCTCGCGCCTTCCGACACCATGATGCCCCATTCCGGCGTCGGCGGGCGGACACCGAGCCCGATGAAGGACAGGCCGGCGGCATTGAGGATCGCCCATCCCATGTTGAGCGAGGCCTGCACCATCATCGGCGGCAGGATGTTCGGGACGATATGATTGACCAGGACGCGCAGCGGCCCGTTGCCGCCCATGCGCGCCGCCTCGACATAGCCGAGCTCGCGCCGCACGTTCACCTCAGCGCGGGCGAAGCGGCAGTAGAACGGCAGGTTGATGATCATGGTGGCGATGATGATGTTGGCGACGCTGTTGCCGAGCGCCACCACGATGCCCATCGCGAGCACGAACAGCGGGAACGCCATGATGGTGTCCATCGCCCGGCCAATGATGCGATCGGTCCAGCCGCCGAAATAGCCGGCGAGCGCGCCGAGCGCGAGGCCGACCACGAACGACAGCGCCACTGCCGACACCGCCATGCCGAGATCAAGCCGGGTTGCAACGATGACTCGGCTCAGGATGTCGCGTCCGAGCGCATCGGTGCCGAACGGATGCATGAGGCTCGGGCGCGCGAGCTTGGTCGTCGCCGAGGTGAGCAGAGGATCGTACGGCGCGATGGAGGGACCGAAGATCGCGCACAGCGTCAGCAGTGCCAGGATGATCGCGGCGACCAATGTCAGGCGGTTTTCGCCGAACGCGTAACCGGTGTTGCGGGCGAGCGTGACGAGACCCATCGCTCAGCCCTCGAACCGGACGCGGGGATCGACCAGCGTTGCGAACACGTCGACCGCGAGATTGAGCAGCACGTAGAGCACGGCCATCATCAGCACGAAGCCCTGCACCGCCGCGTAGTCGGAAGCGATCACGGCGGCCACCGCATAGGCGCCGACGCCCTGCCAGCCGAACACCTGCTCGATCAGCACGTTGGAGCCGATCAGGAAGGAGAACACCATGCCGAGCACGCTCGACACCGGCAGCAGCACATTGCGGAAGGCGTAGGCCATCAGGATCTTGCGTACCGGGAGGCCGCTGGCCCGCGCGGTGCGGATGAAATCGCTGCTCAGCGCCTCCAGCATCGCGGCCCGCGTGATCCGCGCGATCGGCGCCAGTGCGAACAGGCCGAGCGAAATCGCCGGCAGGATCAGCTGCGCCAACGCCGCGCGTAACACCGGCCAGTCGCCCGCGATGGCGGCGTCGATCGTGTAGGCCCCGGTGACGCGGGGCGGCGGCGAGAAGGCAATCTCGTCGAGCCGGCCGAGCGGCTGCGGCGCCCAGCCGAGCAGGAAGTAGAAGATGTAGACGAACAGCAGACCGACGAAGAAGGTCGGAAAGGCCGCGCTGACGGTGACCAGCGCGCGACAGGCATGGTCGACGCCGCCATTGATGCGAGTCGCCGCCCACACGCCAATCGGAATCGCGATACCGATCGCGAACAGCAGCGCGAAGGATGACAATTCAAGCGATGCGGGCAAGCGTTCGAGCAGATCGGTCAGCACCGGCTGACCAGTCGTGAGCGAACGGCCGAGATTGCCGTGCGCGAGGTCGGCGATGTAGCTCACGAACTGCACCGGCAACGGACGGTCGAGACCCAGCGTGGCGCGGATGCTCGCGATCGAGGCGGCGTTGGCCGCCGGGCCGGCGAAGAAGGCAGCGGGATCTCCGGGCAGCGCGCGCGAAATGAAGAACGTGAGAACGACGACGCCCACTAGGCTCGGGATGGTGCCGAGCAGTCGCTTCCAAACGAAAGCCATCAGCGGTTCGCCTGCCATCATTCGCTGCCGCGACGGCTTGCGTCGTGCGCTTCAGCGGGTGAGGCCCCATCGACAGTCGGATGCAGCCCAGGGGCGGCCAGCATGCATCACAGTCATGTTGGTGCGAAGCAAGCGCTATGCCACGGTCGTCGCAGCCCCCTTGAAATGCAGTAGACGCGGAACCACTCGTGGTTTCGCCTCGATTGTCTCCGAAGTGAGGTTGCGGAACTCCCTGGGTTCCAGGCCCTCTGCATCTGTTCTCGCCACATGCATGAAATTCATGCAGACGCTCAGGCAGGCGTGAGGCACCGCCCGCCTCGACAACGAGCCGCTAGTGGACCTGCGGAGTGTTGACCCAGATGATCCGCGCCTCGTCGGGGCCGACGTTGCGATAGCTGTTGGTCAGATACGCCTTGAAGAAAAACGAATCCCCGGCGGTCATCAGATAGGTGGTGTCGTCGATCGTGAGTTCGAGCGTTCCCGACACGAGATAGCCAACGGCCTCTCCCTGATGGGTGATGAGGTCGACCTTCTCGCCGCCGGGCGCGACGACATGAATGTTCGCCTCCAGCAGATTCCCTGCTGCCACCGGCACCAGACGCTCGTAAACGACGCCTTTTCCGCCACGCAGCGCATCGACAGGCACCTTAAGCCGGTCCTCGGGCTTCTGCACCAGCTTGTAGTCATCGACCCTCAGACCGAAAAACGACGCCATGTCGCGGTCGAGCGCGCGGACCATCTTGTCGAGCATCGGCAGCGACGGCATGACCTTGCCGGCCTCGATCTTCGAGATCATGCTCTCGTCGCAGCCAACAACCTGTGCCAAGTCGCGCATGCGCAGCCCCTTGGACAGCCGGGCGCGCCTGAGCCGCAGACCGATATTCAATGTGCCGTTGTCTGAACTCACGTGGCTGCTCCTCGCAAATTCCACGCGAAAACATATGCATAACAATCACGTGATTTACCAGCATGTCATGAGGGCAGGCCTCAAATGGCGGACAAGGACGGTCTCCAGAGATCGTCCATCGCACGCGAAGGAGAGACGTGGGCCAGTTGCAGAACCGTTGGCGGTCATTGTTCGGATGCGGGATTTCGCGCCATGCGACGTCCAATGCACCGGAGGCGCACTCAGGCAAGTCGCTGTGGCTCGGTCCGGTCGGCAGCCACCAGCTTTGCATTAGCGGCCTGGAGCCCGACGCCGCTCACGCCGGTCTTCAACATCGCAACGACCAGCGCGACGATGCCATCAGCGGCCTCGGTGATCGCAAGGCCCCCGGCTCTGATGTTCGAGATGCAGTTGCGGCGGGAATCCGGCGTCCCGACCTGCGGCCGACACGTCAAATAGGCGCCGAGGCTATCTGCCGCGGACAATCCGGGCCGCTCCCCGATCAGCATGATCGCAACGCGGGCCTGCAGCAATTCGCCGATCGGGTCGGCCAGGGCGACGCGCGCCTGCGCGGCCAGGATCACACCGGCGATGGAGATGGACGCAGCTTCGAGACGCTGCAGCAGTGCTTGCGTCAGCGGAGCTCCATTGGCCGCAACGGCGCTGGCCGACAATCCGTCCCCAAGGACGATCACGACGTCGCGCCCACGCGGCAGCGCTGCAAGATCAGGCACGGACTCGGCAGACAGCTTGCGCCCGAGATCAGGACGCCGGACAAACATTTCGCGCGTGGTCGCCATGCTGCCCGCCTCGGCAATCCCAACGTTCACGTCTCCGAGCTGACGACGCAAGACGACCCGGTCGACCTCCGACCACACCGCCTGCCGTGCCCGTGCGTGATCGAGCTGGAACGATTGCACGGCGCGGGTCGGAAGTCCGGCGCCGAAACGGCCCAACAGCACCCGCGCCTGCGTCATCTGCCGGAGATCGGGCAAGCGGCTGGCCGGCTGGTCGCGGTCGAGGTCACCCATGGGCCACTCCCAGCAACGGAACACTGGCCATGCCGTCGATGAGTGCCGGCGGCGGCGGCAGCAAGCGGCCGGAGCGATCGGTCAGGCCGACGTCAACGAGCCATTGCGCGAATTCCGGTGCAGGCGGCCGGCCCAGCGTTTCGCGGCAGAAGACCGCATCATGATGCGCGAGCGACTGGTAGTTCAGCATCACGTCGTCGGCGCCGGGCACCGTGATGACGAAATTGACGTTGGCGGCGCAGAGCAGCGTCAACAGCGTGTCCATGTCGTCCTGGTCCGCATCGGCATGGTTCGTGTAGCAGACGTCGACTCCCATCGGCAGGCCGAGCAGCTTGCCGCAGAAATGGTCCTCCAGGCCGGCGCGGATGATCTGCTTGCCGTTGAAAAGATATTCGGGCCCGATGAAGCCGACGACGGTATTCACCAGCAATGGCCTGAACTCGCGCGCAACCGCGTAGGCGCGTGCCTCCATGGTCTGCTGATCGACTCCGAAATGCGCGTCCGCCGACAGCGCTGCGCCCTGCCCGGTCTCGAAATACATCAGGTTCGCATCGGGTTGACCGCGCCCCAGCGACCGCGCCGCGTCGTGGGCCTCTTCGAGCAGCGCCAGCGTGATGCCAAATCCCTCGTTCGCTTTCTGCGATCCGGCAATCGACTGGAACACCAGATCGACCGGAGCCCCCGCGGACATCGCAGCGATCGCCGTGGTGACGTGCCCCAGGCAACAGGTCTGGGTCGGGACCGCAAGTCGCGTCCTGAGATCGTCGAGCAACTCCACGATGCGGATGTAGTCGGACAATCCGTCCGTCGCCGGATTGACGCCGATCACCGCGTCACCCGATCCCATCAACAGTCCGTCGATCGCCGAGGCGGCAATGCCACGGGAGTCGTCGGTCGGGTGGTTCGGCTGATTGCGGGTCGAGAGACGGCCGGCGAGACCGATGGTCGAGCGAAACCGCGTCACGACCTGGCGCTTGGCCGCCACGGCGACGAGATCCTGCAGCCGCATGATCTTCGAAACGGCAGCGACCATCTCGGGCGTCAGCCCGAACGTGACGGCCTCGAGCTCGGCCTGCGCCGTTTCCGGCTTGAGCAGCCATTCGCGGAACTCACCCACGGTCTGAGAGCTGACGGCCGCGAATGCCGCGGCGTCATGCTGCTTTGCGATAAGCCGAGACACCTCGTCGTCATCAGAGGGAATGAGCTCCTCGGCCAGGAAAGCTTTCAACGGCAAGTCGGCCAAGGCCATTTGCGCAGCCAGGCGTTCGGCCGGACCGTCGGCAGCGATGCCGGCCAATTCGTCGCCGGACCTCTGCGGTGTCGCCTTGGCCATCAGCTCCTTCAAATCCGCGAAGCGATAGACCGTGCGCTCGATCGTCGTCGAATACGCCATCCGCCTGTCACCCTCTGATGATGGCGAGCGCTTCGTCATGCAGCGCCGGTGTCGCCGATGCGAGCACATGGCCACTCGACTCCACCGACAGCGGCGCGCCGTTCCAGTCGGTGATCCTGCCGCCGGCCGCCTCGAGGATCGGCACCAGCGCCATGTAGTCGTAAGGCTGCAGCCCGGTCTCCAGGATCAGATCGCAATGGCCCGAGGCGAGAAGACCGTAGATGTAGCAATCACCGCCGAAGCGCCGCATCTGCGCGGCGTTGGAGAGCCGCTCGAACCGATCCAGATCCGCATCGACGAACGTGTCGGGAGACGTGGTGTAGAACCGAGCATCCGCCACGCGCCGGCAATCGCGGGTGCGCGCCCGCGCTCCGCCATAGGTGGTGAGACCCGGGCGCCCGATCCATCGCTCTCCCGTCGCGGGAATGTCGATCAGGCCGCAGAACGGCCGGCGATCACAGGTCAGCCCGATCAGCGTGCCAAACAGCGGAAAGCCGGTGATGAAGCTCTTGGTGCCGTCGATGGGATCGATCACCCAGGTAAAGGCGTCTCCCTGCTTCACGCCCATCTCCTCGCCATAGATCCCGTGGGAAGGATAGCGCGCCGAGATCCGCTCCCGCAGCCGCGCCTCGATCAGGCGATCGGCAACCGTCACCGGACTGTCATCCGACTTGGCCGTGAACTCGATGGCCGTCCGGAAATACGACAAGGCGATCGGGCGGACCTCATCGGCGAGCTCGGCTGCGAACGAGAGATAGGCGTCGGCCTGCTCAGTCGCGATATTGGACACGAGCATCAGAGCGCCTTGAGAAACAGCGGCCAGCGCGGATCGTGGATGATGGAACGTGCCCGCATGTGCTTCCAAATTCCGTATTTGTAGAAATCGAAATCGAGCGTGGAAATCCGGTTCTGCACCATCGCCCAGGTGCTCCATTTGATGTCGGCCAGGGCCTTGTGAACGATGAAGCGCGCATGCGCGCGCATGTCGTAGCGTCCGAAATATTCCTCGATGATCTCGCGTTCGACCTCCTCGGAGAAGAAATGCTCGCCGGCCCAGATCGCGAGGTCGTAGAGGCGGTCATTGTTGGAGGCGTATTCGAAATCAATCAGCATGATCGACTTGTCCGCGCCGAGCAGGAAATTGCCGGGCATCGGATCGTTGAAGCATGGCACGAGGTCGAGCCCGGCCGCCTCGAGCGCCGTCCGCGCCTGCCGATATTGCCAGGTCAGCCAGGCGTGATCTTCCGGCAGAAATCCTTCGAGCTGGCGGACCTGTTCGTCATGCTCATCGATCATGTCGAACACGGTCTTGGTCAGCGGCAAGCGCGGCGCCTCGTGAAACAGGCGATACAGCCGGACGGTCTCGGCGCGGACCGCCGGATCGACGAAATCCGCATGGGTGGACGGCCGCCGGTCGGCCACGAACTCGGCGATCTCGATTCCCTCGTCGTCGAGATAGTCGAACGTCCTCGGACCGACGCCGATCGTCTCCGCCTGGCGGCTCGCGGCGCGGGCGGCCTTCCGGTCGATGAACATCTCGGTGCCCCGGCCGGGAATCTTGACAAAGAAATCGTGCGAGGCGCCCTCGACCGCGATCCGGAAGTTCGTGTTGCTGATGCCGCCGGACACCGGACGATAGCGGATCTGTCCCTTCCAGGCGTCGACCTTGACGATGGCGGCTTCGAGCAAGCCCTCCGCCTCGTTACCGGCCATTCCCAATTGTTTCATGACCACGTCCCCTAGATCGTGCGCAGGAACTCTTCGAAGCCCGGTCTGCCGAGCAACATGCGGCAGCGCAGGAAGCGCCACGCGGCATATTTGAGGAACTCGACGCCTTGCAATGGCGAGCGAGAGGCCAGCAGCAGGCTGCGCAGCGCCCAGTAGAAATCGTCCGCAGCGGCATAGAGCCGGCAGCGACTGAAGGCGCTGTCAGTGAAGCGCCCGTCATGCATTTCGAGCAGCCGCTTCATCTGGCTCTCGAACTGATACAGCTCGTTCATCTGGACACCGAGCTGATAGTAGGGATCGATGTCGCCGGCCATGTCGAAATCGACCAGCACCATCTCGCCATTGGGGCCGAGCATCAGGTTGGAGGAATGCGGATCGCCGTGCGCCGGCTGGCGGTCGACGCCCGCGGCATCGATCGCCTCGGCCATCTTGCTCATCCATCCCCTCATCCAGTCGATGTCTCCCGGCAGGGGGACATCGGCCGCCGGCAGCAACGACCAGATGGCGGAGATGCCGTCGAAAACGGACCAGGGCCTTCCGAATGGCGCGCCGGACGCGATGGTCTTCTGCATGGCGACGAGACGCGCGGCTTTCTCGGGGGCGATGAGGTCGTCGATCTTCGCTACCTTCCAGCCCTCCCCCAGGCGCTCCAGCAGCAGACTGCAGCTCGCGGCATCGGCTGCGATCACGGCCGGAGCCAGCCCGAGACTTGCCACGTGCCGGGCTGCGGCCACAGCAACGGCGCTGTCGACCAGCTCGGCGACCTCGGCTGCACCGAGGCGGAGAAACAGGGTCATCTCCGTCCCGTCGCGCGCGACGTCAAAGCTCGTCGATTCCACGGCCTGGTAGGACGGCGACGCCACCGGAAACACGGCCGCGGCGTAGCCGAGCCGGCCGGCATCCGCAGGCAGCAGAGTCGCAAGAGCGCGTTCGGCGCGAAGCTCATCGGCAGTTTCGGCCTGGCCGATCCGTTTCATGCGTCAGCCTCCGATGCGATGCTCTTCAGGCCGTCACGCGCGATCGCGTAAAGCATGTCCGCGAGAATCTGCGTGCTCACGGCATGATCCTCCGGACTGGTGTATTCGGTGGGATGGTGGATGACGCCGTCCTTCGAGCGGACAGCCATCACGATCGACGGGCAGACCGTGGACATCGCCACAGCGTCATGGCCGCCGATCGTATCGAGATGACGGGCCGTCTCGCCGCGCTGCGCCGCCACGCGCTCGGCGAGCGCGATCAGCCCCGGCGCAAAGCCGCCGGCGCGGCGCCGGTCGATGGAGCGAACCTCGTAGCCGACGGCAGCCCTTTGCGCTGCGACCTCGATCCGGGCCTTCATCTTCTCCTCAGCCTCGGCGAGCACGTCCGGCGAGCCGGAGCGCAGCTCGATGAACAGCACGGCTTCAGCGGGCACGGTGTTCGGCGAGTTCGGATGAACCTCGAGCCGGCCGACCGAGGTGTGGAGATCGAGGCCGTGATCGTTCGCCAACTGCCTGAGATCGGCCATCAGATAGGCAGCCGCGAGCAAGGCGTCCTTGCGCTGCGCCATCGGCGTCGGCCCGGTGTGGGCCTGCTCGCCCAGGAAGGCCAGGCGGTACTTGGTCGCGCCCCAGAAGCGCGTGAAGACTCCGAACCTTTCGTGGGCGCCGAACAGCTTGTCATCGCCCTCGATATGCAGCTCAATCAGCGCATCCGGACGTTCGACCTTGGCCGTGCCGGCATAGCCGATCTCCGCGAGAGACTGACGGACCGTCATGCCATCGCCGTCCGCCCGGTCGAGCGCCCAGTCGAGCTCGATCGCGCCGGCGAAGACGCTGCTGCCAAGCAGGCTCGGCTGGAAGCGAGCCCCCTCCTCGTTGGTCCAGTTCACGACCTGAAAGTTGCAGGCGGCGAGCCGGCCCTCCGCCTCCATCCGCTCGGCGACAGCCAGCACGGCTTCGCAGGCCGAGACGACCCCGAGCGCGCCGTCGAATCGTCCGCCGTTCGGCTGGCTGTCGAGGTGAGAGCCGACCATGACCGTCGGCGCATTGCCGCCGGCGAGCGGCAACTTTCCGAACTGATTGCCGATCGGATCGATCTGCTGCTCGAACCCGTGATCTTTGAACCACGATGAAAGCCAGTCGCGCGCCTGCCCGTCGATCTTCGACAGTGTGAGCCGTGTCATCGCCCCGTTCGGCTTGCCGCCGAACGTCGAGACCTGCTCCATCATGGCCTTCAGGCGCGACGGATTGATCGGAGCATTGGGAAGATGAGCGTCAGGCATAGATCACGTCCACTTTCAATTGACGGAACTGGTCGGCGAACTCCGCGGCGAGAGGCGCGGCAGTGATGACGGCATCGAGGTCACCAAGTCCGAATGTGTGGATCGAACCGAGTCGGCCGAACTTGGAGCTGTCGGCGACGATGACCGACCGCTTGGCCTGGGCACGCGCGGCACGACGCATGATGGCTTCGTCCTCGCCGTAGTCCATGAAGCCGCGCTGGGCGTGAACGGCACTGATGGCGATGATCGCGAGATCGAAAAAATGTTCCTTGATGGCGGCAACGGCCTCGGGACCGAAGGTCGCCTGGTAGACCGGCTGGAGCCGGCCGCCCAGCACGCGCACGTTCGCCGATCCCTGATAGAAGAAGTGCGACGCGACCGCGAGCGAGTTGGTGACGATGGTGAGGTCCTTGCGCGCCTCGATGTATTTGAGGCAGGCCAGCGCCGTCGTTCCCTCGTCGATGAAGATCTTCATGCCGTCCTTGACCAGGGCGCCGGCCGCCTCGCCGATCCGCATCTTCTCGCGGCCGCCGACGCGCAGACGTTCGGCGAAGGGCTGATCGCTTTCCTGGCTTTCGAGCACGGCCCCGCCATAGACGCGGCGGGCGAAGCCTTGCGTTTCGAGCTCCCGCAGATCGCGGCGGATCGACTCGTGGCTGACCTTGAGCTGATCGACCAGATCCTTGACGTGAACGCGCTGCTTCTGCCGCAGCATGGCCCTGATCAATTCGAGCCGGCTCTCGGTGAAGCTCATGGCAAGGCCCTCTCGGCCGGCGGCATCGGCCGGGCGACGAGATGACAGGCGGCGAAGTCCTGCTCATCGCGCACGGTCAGGAACGGCTGCTCGCCGTGGCAGATCTCCATCGCGCGTGGGCAGCGTGACTTGAAGCTGCAGCCGGCGGGAATCGAGAGCGGGCTCGGCGGCTCGCCCTCCAGCAGGCAGTCCTCGGGCTTGTAGCGCTTGTCTTCGAGCGTCGGCATCGCGCTCAGCAGCGCCATCGTGTAGGGATGGCCCGGATCGAAAAACAGACGCTGATTGTCGGCAAGCTCGAACACCTCCCCGAGATACATCACCGCGACGCGGTTGCAGACCTTCCGGACCATGGCCAGATCGTGGGAGATGAAGATGTAGGTCAGGTTGTATTCCTTCTGCAACGCCTGAAACAGGTCGAGCAGCTTGAACTGCTCCGCCTGATCGAGCGCCGACAGCGTCTCATCCATGATCAGGATGGTGGGCTCGAGCACCAGCGCGCGCGCCACGTTGACGCGCTGGCGCTGGCCGGCGCTGAGGCCGAGCGGCAGCTCGTTGTACAGTTCGGCAGCGAGGCCAACCTCCGACATCACCTTCAGCACGCGCGCCCGCAGCTTCTCCTTGTCGCGCCAGCCATGCGTGCGCAGCGGCTCCTCCAGCATGCGGCCGATCGAGGTTCGCGGCGGCAGCGATCCAAACGGATCCTGCAGCACGAGCTGAAGCCTGGCGCGGAACGCCAGCAGCTCGCGTCCGCGCAGGGTCGCGATGTCCTTGCCTTCGCACAGGATCTGTCCCGCGCTCGGCAGCTCGAGCCGCGACAGCAGCCGCATCAAGGTCGACTTGCCGCATCCGGACTCGCCGACGATGGCAAAGCTGTCGCCGCGCCGGACATCGAAGGTCACGTTGCGGACGGCGCGGACGAGATTGACGCCGCCGAGGCCGCTGCGCTTCTTGACCCGGTAGGTCTGTGACGCATCGCGCAGGCTGAGCACGACTTCGCGTTCGACCGGCAGCGCCGGCACGACGCCGGTGTCGCGCCAGATCTTCGGCGTCTGCGCCACCAGCTCGCGGGTATAGGGGTGGATCGGGCTTTCGACGAGCGCCTCGGTCGCCTGCTCTTCCACGATGCGGCCGCGATCGATCACGAGGGTGCGCGAACTCGCCTCGCGCACCATCGGAAGCGAGGACGAGATGAACAGCACCGCGGTGTCGAACTGATCGGTGAGCTCCTTGATCAAGCGGATCACCTGCGCCGCCACGGTGACATCGAGCGGCTGGGTCACGTTGTCCGCGATCAGCACGGCCGGGTTGGTGACGAGGGCGTCGACGATCAGAGCGCGCTGCATCATCCCGCCGGAGAACTGCGAGGGATAATCGTCAAACCTGCTTCGCGCCGAGGGAATGCGGACCGCATCCAACAGCTCGACGACGCGATCCTCGGCCTGCCGGCGCGACACATCAGGCATGACCGCGCGCATCTTCTCGACGATCTGGGCGCCCACGGGCAGCGTCGGATCGAGCGCCCCCATCGGATTGGCCCCGACATAGGACACGCGCTGGCGCAGCGCGCGCATGTCCGTCTCCTTCATCGCGTAGATGTCGCGTCCCTCGAACAGCACCGTGCCGGAACGCCGCATCAGCGGCGGTTCGAGCCAGTTGACCGCGGCCCGCGACAGCACCGTCTTGCCGGACGCGCTGGCGCCCACCACGCCCACGATCTCCTTCGGAGCCAACGACAAAGAGACGTCGTCGAGAATGACTTTCGCAGCTTCGGACCGGCCGAGCGCAACCGTCATGTTGCGCAGTTCAAGCAGCGCCGCCATCACTCACCTCCGGCGTGAACGGTGTCGCGCGCCCGTTCGAGGGCCGCGCCCATCAGGTTGATGCTGGTCAGGGTCAGACCGAGGAACAGTCCCGGCATGGTCGCGATCCACCAGGCGTTGAGCAGGTACTTGCGACCGTCGGCAATGATGTTGCCGAAGGTCGGCGTCGGCGGCTGGACGCCGAGGCCGAGGAAGCCGAGCGTCGATTCGAAGATCATCATGCGCGCCACGTCCAGCACCGAGGAGAACAGCACCGCCGGCAGCAGCAGCGGCAACAGCAGCGTGACGATGATGCGCAGATCGGTCGATCCTCCGATCTTCGCCGCCCGGACGAACTCGCGCTGGCGTTCGGTCATGACCACGCTGCGCATCATGCGCGCATAGACCGGCCAGTTCGACATGCCGAGCACGAGAACGATGGCGGGAATGGTCGGCCGCGACACGCCGAGCACGGCGATAGCCAGGATGATCATGGGGATCGAGAGCTGGGCATCGGTGAGGCGCATGATGACGGCATCGGTGCGCCCGCCGAAATAGCCGGCGACCGTGCCGAGGGCGCAGCCGACGATCAGCATGACGATCACCGAGGCCATGCCGATCAGGAACGAGTAGCGCAGCCCGACAAGGGACCGGACCAGCATGTCGCGGCCGATCTGGTCGGTGCCGAGCGGGTGAACCCAGCTCCAGTTCGTTCCGGTGAACAGCGGCGGCAGAAGCCGCGCCTTGACGTCCATCTTGGTGGGATCGATGCCGCTCAGCTCGGGATAGAGAGCCGTCGCGAGCAACAGTGCCAGGAAGATCGCGGCCCCGACCCGAAACCCGGGCGACGCCACGGCTCTGTCGAACACGCGCCGCGCGAGCGAGCGGGACGCCAGAGGCGTCGACGAATGGGAAGATGTAATGGACATGATCGACATCGGAAGCCTTCGGGCTCAGTAGTCCAGCCGGGGGTCGATCGTCGTCGCGACGAGATCGACGATGATGTTGATCACGACGAAGATGGCGCTCGTCACGATCGCGATGCCCTGGATCAGAGGGAAGTCACGCTGCAGCACGGCGTTGATGGTGAGCAGGCCGAGCCCTGGATAATCGAAGATGTATTCGACGATGATCACGCCGCCGAGCAGGCTCGAGAACTGGATGCCGAGCAGGTTCAGCAGCGGGACCGACGCGTTTCGCATCACGTGGTTGGCGATGATGCGGGTCCGGCCAAGGCCGCGCACGCGGCCGACCGAGACATACGGCTCCGTCATCTGCGACGACACCGCGCCGACCAGCGTGCGGATCAGCACCGGCGACATCTCGACCGCGAGCACGACGGCCGGCAGAATGGTGTAGGCGAAGCCATTGTAGCCGATGGCCGGCAGCCAGCCGAGTTTCACCGACAGCAGCAGCGTCAGAACGATGCCCAGCCAGAAGTTTGGCAGCGAGATGAAGACCGACGAGACGTAGAAGGCGAGCTTGTCGGGCCATCCGCCGGGGTTGAGCCCGCCGGCGATGCCGACGAGCGCCGAGAACAGCAACGCGATCGCCAGCGTCACCGCGGCGAGCTGAAGCGTCATCGGCAGCGCCTCCAGGATCAGCGTGAGCACCTTGGCGCGCTCGCCGCGCGTGCTGTCGTTGAAGTTCGCACCGCCGGTCGCAGCCCCGTTGGCCGGACGCACGAAGGACTGCCCCAGGTCTCCCTGCAACACGGATCCCATGTAGCGGCCGAACTGCACGATGATCGGATCGCGCAGCCCCATGTCCTTGGCGATCTTCTCGATCAGTGCCTCCGGCGCCATGCCTCCGGCCATGAGCCGCACGGGATCGCCGGGAACGACGCGCAGCAGCGTGAAGATCAGCAGCGACACGAGGCCGATGATGACCACGCCCTGCGCGAGGCGACGGATCAGGAAATTCAACGTGAACATTCGCGAACCTCATCGGAGGGAGCGGGAGCCGCACCTCGCATCGAGGTGCGGCTCGGATCGTGTCAGGCGGCGCTCTTCGACGCGTCCATCGAGCCGTCGGGATAGATGAACAGCCCGGCATAGTCCTTCTGCATCGCGTGGATCATCACCGACGTGAACAGCGACAGCGCCGGCATCTTCGAGGCGATGAGCGGCATCGTCTCGGTCTGCAGGATCTTCTTGCGCTCTTCGAGAGTCGGCGCGCTGCGCTCCTTGTCGAGCGAGGCGTCGATCGCGGGATCCTCGATGCCGCAGATGCGATGCGACGTCGAATGGAAGTGCGTGCGCAGAATCAGATCAGGCTCCGGCGAACCGGTCGACCAGCCGCAGTCGACCATGTGGCCGGGGCCGCCGCCGGGACGGTGATACAGCCGCTCGTTCCACGCCGCAGGCTCCAGCACGGTCAGGCTGACATTGAAACCCTGCTCGTTGAGCATCGCAGTGAGGACCTCGCCGTACTCCTTGGTCTTCGGATAGAAGCCGACCGAGGTGATGTATTCGAGCGGTGGCAGCCCCTTGCCCTTGGGAAAGCCGGCCTCCGCGAGCAGCGCTTGGCACTTCGCAGGGTCGAACTTCGGATAGTTCGGCAGGTCGAAATAGCCGAACTTCACCGGCGAAATGAAGTTGGACGAGGCGTGCCCCGCGCTGCCGAGAACCTCGAGGATCATATCGCGATTGATGGCATGGCAGGCAGCCAGCCGGATGCGCGGATCGTTGAACGGCGGCTTCGAGCAGCGGAACCAGAGATACTTGTTCTCGACCGAGACGACGCGGTTGATGTGGATGGCGGGATTGGCCTTGACGGTATCGACCTGCTCGGGCTCGAGCCGCTCCACGATGGAGGCCTGGCCGTTCATCAGCGACAGCATGCGGGTCGTGGAATCGCCGACGAAGTTGAAGTTGATTCCGGCGATCGCCGGCTTGCCCTTGAAGTAGCTCTCGTTGGCCACCATGACGGTCGAGTTGCCGCGCTGCTCCACGAACTTGAACGGGCCCGTGCCGTTGAGGCGCTGCGACAGCACGCCGCCGGGGCCGGCAGCGATGTCCTTGGCCGACATCATCGGCAGGAACGCCGCGAGGAACATGAACAGATGAGCGGGATAGCCGCCCTTCGACGTGTCGACGATCACGGTGTAGTCGTCGGGCGTATCGATCTTCAGCGTTTCGGTCGGTCCGGGGTACCATTGCGCCGGACGGTCCGCGCGTGACCCATATTCGAAGGTTGCCTTGACGTCCTCGGCCTTGAAGGGCTTGCCGTCATGGAAGACGACACCCTCGCGCAGCTTGATCTGGAGCTTGTTGGGATCGAGCAGCTTGATGTCGGTCGCGAGTTCGTAGACGACCTCATCGGGCTTATCGAGCTTCATCGGCGTGCGCGTCAGGAAGCCCATGACGAAGCCCTCGATGTTCTTCTGCGAGAGCGTGGTGTGGGCCGTCGGGTCCCAATTGCCGGTGATGTTCTCCGCCGAGAGAAACGTCATCGTCTTTCCGGCCTGAGCGAACGCTTTTGAAATAACGAAATCCGGATTGATCTGCATGTAGCCCGCCGCAGCGGCGGCCGCGGCACCTTGCATGAAGTGACGGCGGCTAAATTCTGAAGGCATCGACATTCCCCTATCTTGCGGAACGAAACTCCAACCGGCCAAAACGGTCATGCAGAGGTCGTGCCAGCGCTGGAGTTACGCATTTTCAATAAGATAGGATATGCGCTCTATTGTGGGTTTTGACCGATTTGTGGGCGTATGGCGTCCAATCGGGCATGCTCCGCCCCTTTGGCAATCACCAGAGCCTCCGCAGACACGCCGAGGTGGCAGATCGAACGATGGTGCCTCGGACGGAGAGTGATCGCTCGTACCGTCGTCGCGATCGTCAGCCTGCAGATGGAGGGTGGCGCCACCAGGGAGTGGCGCCGGCGCTCATCCCGTCGTGATCATCGGGACGCACGAACGCGCTGCGAGCGCAGCTTGCCACTCAAGACGAGTGTCACCCTCGGCCCCCTCGTTCAGGATTCGTCGATCACGGCACGATGAGGATTGTGGAGCCCCGTTTCGTCTCCTCGCCCCATGCTGGTTGCGCCTGTATGGGTGGCGCGCCTTGCGGCGCGACGTCCATGTCAGCGTGAGGCATGGCCTGACCCGGATCAGCCGCCGGCGCTCAACGCCGACGCCTGCGGCGACATCACCATTCCCTGGGGAACACGCGGGACAGGACGGCCAGCGCGAATGGCCATCGGCGTGGCTCTTGCCGATCAGATGGCGAGCGGGCGAGCGAAGCCGCCCAATGCCTGCTCCACGAGCTGGGCGAACCGCAGCGTGGTGCGATCGCCGAGATACGGTCCGACCACCTGCACACCGGCAGGAACGCTCCCGACCCTGCGGCCCGTCGGAATGGCGGTGGCCGGCAGATTGGCGACCGTGACCAGACCGGGCCAGGCCAGATTGTCCATGTACGGAATCGTGCCGCCGTTCGCGGCGAGGCGCCGTGTGAATTGCGCGGCGAGATCGAGCCGTTCGATGTCATGCGGGAACGCCACCGTGGGCGTGATCGGGCATAGCAGCACGTCGTAGTCGGCAAAGAAGCTGCGCCATGCGCGATAGAGCTGATGCCGCGCTTCCGTGGCGGCGAAATGCTCCGGAAGCGACTGGCGCACCGCGTCGGCGACACGGCGCGCATAGCTGCCGCTCGCGGCCGTGTCACCAGCGGCGAGCAACTGCTCGCGCGCGGGCGGCGGCAACCCGGCGCCGATGATCCCGAACAGGGTTTGGATATAAACATCGTGGCTTGCGGCGGGATCGATCGGAGGCCGCGCCTGCCTGTTCACGTTGACGCCGAGGCGCGTGAGATCATCGACCAGCCCCTCGATCGCGGCCGCATAGGCATCCTCGAGCGGATAGGCGTCAGTCCAGACGGCCACCCGGAACGACCGGAGATCGTCGTGCCGCGCGGCCGGCAATTGCAGCCTGGCGCCGGTACCATCGATATCGGACCGGCCGCGGACCACGTCGAACAGCAATTCGAGATCGAACGCACTTCGTGCCAAGGGGCCCGCGACGCCCAGCTCTACAGAGGCGACGTGGCCGGGCGGCGGCGGAATGTGCCCTTCGGTGCTGACGAGACCGTGGCTCGGCTTGTGGCCATAGACGCCGCAGAAATGGGCGGGCACGCGGATCGAGCCGCCGATATCGCTGCCGAATTCGAGCGAGGTCAAACAGGCCGCGAGCGCCGCGGCGGAGCCGCCGGAGGAGCCGCCGACGGTCCGCTCACCATCGAACGGATTGCGCGTCAGGCCGAACAGCGTGTTGCAGGATTGGTGGTCGGCAGCTCCCGCCGGCAGGTTGGTCTTGCCGAAGATCACCGCACCGGCGGCGCGGATCTTTGCGACCGCGACCGCGTCCTCGCGCGGCCGATAGTCGCGTAGCTCCTCCAGGCCGCAGGTCGCAGCCATGCCCGCGACAGCGAAGGAATCCTTGATGGTCATCGGCAAACCATGCAGCGGATGAGCCTTCTCTCCTCGCGCCAGCCCTTCGTCGGCGGCGCGAGCCTGCCGGCGAGCGCCCTCTTCATCGAGCGCGACCACGGCATTGCAGGACGGGTTGACGCGCTTGATCCGATCAAGATGCAGCTCGAGCAATTCGAGGGCACTGATGCGGCGCGCGAGGAGCAACGCGCGCTGCTCGGTGGCGGTCAGGAAACAAGTCTCGTCAGCAGACATGCCAATCATCCCAATTGTCCGACGTTTCGGGCCAGTGGCGGAAGGTCAGGTGTGGTCGGCGCCCTCCGCCCGACGCCGAGAAGCTTGAGGCCGAAGCGGTCGCGCAGCGGCGGCCACAGGCCTCGCGGGGACCAGAGCATGACGATCACACCGACGGTGCCCAAGGCGACCAGATACCAGCCGGCGGAATAGCCGAGCTGGCCGGTGATCAGCTCACGCAGGCCGAAGAAGATCACTGTGCCGATGATCGGGCCTTCGAGCGTGCCGATACCGCCGATCATCACGATGAACATCATGTAGACGACCCAGTTCACGTCGAAGGCCGCGGCCGGCGAGACATAAAGGTTGCCGAGAAACGACACCGCCCCGGCAAGCCCGCAGCCGACCGCGGACAGCACGAAAACAATGAAGCGGTTGCGCTGGACGTCGACGCCGACACTCATGGCGGCCAGATCGTTGTCGCGCACGCTCATGAGACCGAGACCGAAGCCGGACCTCATCAGGAGGAAAAGGCCGCCGATCGTCCCCAGCGCCAGCGCGGCGGCAATCCAGAACAGCACCGGCTCGAACCAATCGAGGTCGAGCAGGCGGCTCGACTTCAGCGGCAGCCCTGCGGTCCCCCCGAGCCACATGGCTTTCATCACCAGCGCGGCGACAATCTCGGAGAAGACCCACATCGCGATCGAGAAATAGGCTTCACGCAGCCGGAACAGCGGCAGCGCGATGACGGAAGCGACGATGGCGCAGGCAAGCGGCGCGATCGGCAGAACCCAATACGGCGACAGACCGAGCGTGTCGGAGATCAGGAACAGTCCATAGGCCCCGATTCCGACAAACACCTGATGACCGAAGGAGACGAGACCGGCATAGCCCGCGAGCAGATTCCACATCTGCGCCATCGCCAGGATCAGGAGGCACTCGGTCACAAACCGCAGCGCGCCCTCGCCGAGAAGCCACGGCCCGGCCGCGAGCAGCGCGGCTATGACGGCAAAGCTGATCGCAATCGTCTTCATGGGATCAGACCCTGCTCGCCACCAGACCCGCAGGACGGATCAGGAGCATCACGAAGAAAAGCAGATGCGCATAGAGCAGGCCCGCATTCGGATCCCATTTCAGTCCGGCGAGTTGCGCCATCCCAAGCACGATCCCTCCGAGCAACGCGCCCCAGAACGAGCCGATGCCGCCGAGCACCACGACCTCGAAGGCAATCAGCAGACGCTCCACGCCTGAAAACGGCGTGAAGCTCGAGCGCACCGCCAGCAGCACCCCTCCGATCGCGCCAAGCGCCAGCGACAGGCCCATCACGTAGTTGTAGACCAGGTCCGGCTTGACGCCGAACAGGCGCACGATGTCGCGACGGTCGGCGGTCGCCCGGACGATACGGCCGAAGACCGTGCGCTTGAGCCCCCATTGCAGCACCAGGAACAACAACACCGCCGCGATCAGTGTCAGCAGCGGCATGACCCCGACGCTCAATCCGAACACGCTGATGCTGGCACGCGAAAGCGCGCCGAGCTGAAGGCTCCTGACGTCGGCACCGAACACCTCGACCATCAGGTTGCGCAACACGATGGAGACGCCGAAGGTCAGCAGCAGCGGTGGGAGCGGATCCGGCGCCCGAGCCACCCGATTCATGATCGCGGCCTGATAGAGGAAGCCGACGCCGAAGGCCGCCATGATGACCGGGATCAACACCAGCAGCGGGTGCACCTGGGGAAACAGGCCGACCAGCATGACGGCGAGATAGGCGGCCAGCACCATGAACTCGCCATGCGCGATGTTGACCAGCCGCATCACGCCAAAGACGAGCGCAAGTCCGATGCCGAGCAGGCCATAGAGACCGCCCAGCAGGGCTCCGTTCACCAGCGTCTCGATCCACGCCATGTCCCGCTCACATCCCGAAATAGGCTTGCGTCAATTCAGCGACGCTCACATCGCCGGCCCTCGCGGTCAGCGACACGCGTCCCTTCAACAGGCAGTAGATGCGATCGCTGGCGCTGCTCGCGCGCTTGACGTCCTGCTCGACCAGCACCAGCGCCGTTCCTTCCTTGCGGATGTCACCGAAGGCGCCATAGATCTGCTCGACCATCACCGGGGCGAGGCCGAGCGAGATCTCGTCGCAGAGCAGCAGGCGCGGGTTGCACATCAGTGCGCGGCCGATCGCGACCATCTGCTGTTGCCCACCCGAAAGCTGGCGCGGCAGATGGTTGCGCCGCTGCTCGAGGACCGGAAACAGGTCGAACACGCGCCGCAGCGTCCATGAGCCCGGGCGCCGGCTCACCTGCCCCATCAGGAGATTTTCCTCGACCGTCAAGGTATCGAACAGCATGCGCCCCTCGGGCACCATGCCGAGACCGAGACGCGCGATGTGCTCCGCCGGCATGTCCTGGATGTTGCGGCCGTCGAACCGAACCTCGCCCTGCCTGCTGTCGATCAGGCCGACGAGCGCGCGCAGGAACGTGGTCTTGCCGGCACCGTTGGCGCCGACGAGCGCAACCGCCTCGCGCTCGGCCACGGAAAACGCGAGCCCGAAGATCGCCTGAAGGTCGCCATGAAAGACATCGAGGCCTTCGACTTCAAGCAACGTCATCGGCCGTCAATCCCATGTAGATCTCCTTGACCGTGCGGCTTTCCATCACCTCGCGCGGCGGCCCCTCGAGGACCTTGCGGCCGAAATTCAGGACCAGGATACGATCGGCGACCGCCCGCAGGGCATGTGGAATATGCTCGATCCAGATCATGGCATGATCGGCCTTCACGCCCGCGATGATCTCGATCAGCCGCTCGACCTCGGGCTCGGTCAGACCCGCCGCGATCTCGTCGAGCAGGATCAAGCGCGGCCTCGAGGCGAGCGCCTTGGCGAATTCGAGACGCTTGCGGTCGATCAATGGAAGGGCGCCGGCGATGTGATCCGCCTTGCCGCCGAGCGATGTGCGGCGAAGGACGTCCATCGCCCAGTCGGTTGCCGCCATGCCATGCAGACCGCCGCCGTAAGTCGCCGCCACGAGAACGTTTTCAAAGACCGTCAAGTGCGGGAACGGCTGCGGAATCTGAAAGGCCCTGCCAATACCGAAGCGGACCCGCCGGTGAGCGGGAAGGCCGCTGATCTCCCGACCGTCCAGGCTGATTGAGCCGGCATCGGGCCTGATCAATCCAACAATCAGGTTCAACAGCGAGCTCTTCCCGGCGCCATTCGGTCCGATCACGCCTAGACATTCGCCAAGAGCGAGTTCGACATCGAGGTCATCGGCAACCCGGATGACCCCGAAATTCTTGCAGAGACCTGCAATGCGCAGCACTTCGACCATTGGATTGTCCGTCCGCGCCGATCCGCCGTGGCCGTTCAAACCAGCTTCGACAGCAGGGCGAGATCGGCCTGCTTCGGGATGAACGGAGCGGTGCCGTTGTGCACGATCAGAAGTTCGTAGGGCGACTTGCCACCCTTGCTCTTTCGCCACTGCCCGCCGGACAGCGAGGTCACCGCGACGTTCTTGATCGGGCTGTTCTTGAACTTGACCGGGCCGACCACCGTTTCGAGATCGAGGCCGGCAACGGCATCGCGCAGCGCATTCCTATCCTTCGGATCGCTGTTGCGAAGCGCCGCGAAGCCGACCTCCCACAAGGCGTGGGCATAGCCGATCGGCTGGGTCCATTGCCTTCCGGTCGCCTTCTCCCATTCGGCTGCGAGTTCGGCCGCGGACTGGCCGGTGAGGGAGGACTTGAACGGATAGGCCGGCGTCCACCAGACTTCCGTCGACATGCCGTCGCCGCGATCCCCGAGCGCGTTGACCGCGCTCGGGAACAGGAAGGCGGCCGCGACCGTGCAGATCTGTGGCTTGAAGCCGGCCTGCGCGGCCTGATTCCACAGCGTCACCCAATGATTGCCGTAGGTGAAGCCCGAAACGATCTCCGCGCCTGCATTCTTGAACGTCGAGACCTGATTGGAAAAATCGTCGGTCGCGATCTGGAAGCTTCCCGTCGAGATCTCTTGGAAGCCTGCTTGCTTGATGCCGGCTGGCAGGCCGAGTTGCTGATCCGAGAATGCGGTGCCAGCCGGATTGTCGATGTAGAGCGTTCCCACCTTCTTGTTGGTCTCGACCGACTGCCACATGCCCACGAAATTCTTGACGACGTCATCGGCGCCCCAGAAAAAATGGAACGTATAGGGAAAGCCCTTGTCCGGCGTCGATTTGCGCGGAAACATCCAGCCTTGCCAGGGCAGCATGGTCGAGATCGTCGGCACACCGCGCGCATCGGCCAATTCGCCGATCGGGATCTGCGCATCGCCGTCCTCGACCAGGATGAGGTCGCATTTCTCACGAAGCACGAGCTCGCTTGCGACGACCGCTGAGCGGTTGGGATCGGACTGATTGTCCTTGATCACGAATTCGACGGCGTAGGTCTTGCCACCGATCTTCAGGCCGTCCTTGACGAGATTTTTCATCCGCTCGTGGATCCAGGGGTCCGGCTCCGCAAAGGCGGCGCGCACACCCGACAGGCATCCGCACCAGCCGATCTTGATGGTGGTGGAGGCCGCCCCCGCGATATTGACCAGCGGCACGTTGCCCGCCGCAGCGAGGCCCGCCGTTCCCGCAGCCCTCAGCAGGCTCCGCCGGCTGATCTTCCCGCTCCCGACCTTCGCTGTGAACTTGCTGGTCCCGCTCACGACATCCCTCCTGCAAATCATCGGTTGATCGAACACCGGCCCATGGTCACGCGGCCGGCCGCGTCACCTCCCACCCCGGTTGCGAAGAACGCTTGCTTCGCGCGTCGCTTGGTCACGGTCGGGCCGCTCGATTGATGAGCCGTCGCCGGGCGACGTCAGCCCGATCGCCGTTCGACGGCAAAGCCGGCTCCGCCGGGTGTCGTTCTGCAACCGGTCGAGATGATCTGTCCTGCGACACAGCTTGCCTGCTCGGACGCGCAACGCTCGAAGGCTGACGGATGGAGATGCACATCCGTTGCTCATGCATTTGCCGGCTCGCGAACGCCTGGAGATGAGCGGGGCGAAGCATCTCCTTCTGCAATGGACAGTGACGGAGAACGATCCACGGCTTGCTCCAACACGCCTCCGGCTCATCGGCCTCGCCTGAACCAGAGCACGGCGGCCGTCGAGACGCTTGGCCCGCAGCGCCACCTTTTTGACTCAGGCCGCCAATTGTTGCTGTTCGGCCAGCCGCAATCGCGGCGGAAACGCTGGCCGCCAATCCAGCGCCAGCCTTCGTGCGACGACGTGCTTGCTTTCACCGGCATGCCGCAGCGCAGCAGGCGACCTAGCCCGCAACGAACGGACCGCGTGTTTCCTGGTTATCGTCGTGCCGCACAATCCAGTGCCCATCGACGTCAGAAAATCGTCATTGCCAGTAAAGGTCCTGGGAAGCCAAACTCCTCGCGGACAGACGAGGAAACTGCCGGCGCCGGCTTATTGGCAAGACCGCCTCGACGTGAAAGCTTTGCCCGTTGGAGAAACTGATGCTTAGACTCGCAAGCACCAGCGCCGTGACGCCAAAGGACGGCTTTGAACACTGGCACCAGGTGACTTGCCGCGACTATTCGCTGACAGAATGTCGCCGCCCGATCTCGGACCGCCACTTCTCGGCGCAGATCTCCACGCGGCAATTCGGCGATTTGGTTCTCAGTGAAACGTCGTCTTCGACGCCCGCGGACAATTTGATCCGTATCACGCGGGGAGCGGACGAAATCCGCAAGGACCCGCGCGATCATTTCACGACACTCCTCATCGTCCGAGGAGAGGCCGCCTTCGTACAAGACGACCGTGAAGCGCGAATGCGTCCTGGTGACCTGATCGTATATGACCAGTCCAAGCCGTTCGCCCTTCAGTTCGGTCAAGATTCGAGTTCGATCGTCCTGACGTGTCCGAGACCATTGCTAACCGCTCGTCTCCCGGAGATGCATCGCTTGACTGCCCGGCGGATCGACGGCCAATCCAGATTCGCGACGCTCGCCGGCTCGGTCGTGTGTCAGTTGCTCGGGCTTGAGAGTGTTGCGCGATACGACGTCATCCGCCGCTTGAGCATGTCGGCTGTGGACATTCTAGCTGCGACGCTCGAGGCCGAGCTGACTGACCTGGAGTCACTGGATCTCGAGCGCGGCCGACGCCTGGATCAAGTGAAACGCTTCATCGTCGACAACCTTCATGATTGCGAGCTCGATATCGATACCATCGCTGCGAAGCAGAACATGGCCACACGGACCCTCAATCGATTGTTTGCGGCCGAAGGGACAACTCCATCTCGTTGGCTCTGGCAGCAGCGTCTTGCGGCCAGCTACAATGCACTCGCCGAGGGGCGCGTCAGAAGCGTCACCGACGCCGCGATGAGCTTCGGCTTCAGCGACCTGTCCCATTTCAGCCGAGCTTTCAAAAAGGCTTTTGGTCGGTCCCCGCACAGCCTGCTGCGATGCCGGAGGACTCCGCGGTAGCCGCGCATCACGCGCCCCCAAAACCGGTTTCCGGAAGCGTCGTGAAGGAGATTGTCGCAACGACTCCGGTCGATCCGGCTCATGTCCTTGAAAGGCTTGGTGGGCGCACTAGGGCTCGAACCTAGGACCCGCTGATTAAGAGTCAGCTGCTCTACCAACTGAGCTATGCGCCCGGAGCTTGCGTCCGGAGAAAGCCTTCGCAAGAGCCGGTCGTTTAGCAAAGCGATTCCGGGATGTCCAGCGATCCCTGACGATTTTTCGGCGTTTTCGATGCAGAAAAACCGCCGGCCGGCGGCGGTTTTCCCCAATTGAAATTCCAAGCGACATCAGACGGATCGTTAGCCGATCGTCAGAGCCGCCCGGAGTCGCGGTCGTCGTCCGACCAGCCCATGCGGCCCGGGCCGAATGGATGCTCGCCGAAGCGCGGACCGTCGCCCTCGCCGCGCTCCATCCAGCGGTGGTGGCGCGGGCCGTCCGGTCCCATCATGCGGCCCATCGGGCGCGTCAGCATCGACAGCCGGCGCTTCTGGCCGTCATCGAGGGTCCTGTAGAGCGGGTCGGCGGCGTCGGCGATCTTCTTCATCGCATCGGCCGTCACAGCCATGGTGTCGGCCCGCTCGCGCAGCCGGGCTACGGGATCGACGTCCCTGTCCTGGGCGTCGTCGGCGGCCTTCATCCGCGCATTGGCGCGGTCGAAGCGCAGCTTGGCGAGATCGCGCACCGCGCTCTCGACCGGCGGCCACAGCTTCTCCTGGTCCGCGTTCAGTTTCAGGCCGGCATGGACCGCAGCGATTCGCGCATCGAGCATCGCAACGCGATCCTCCGGGTTCATGCGCGCGTGGTGCATGTGGTCGTGAAACCAGCCGCGCTGGGCGTAGACCGCGGTCGAACCGGCAATGGCGAGCACGGCGACAGCGGCAATCGTGAACCTTCTCATGCCAACCTCCTTGGAAAGCCGGGCCAGCATGAGCCTGCCGTGCCGGGCATTCAACTTACAGTTTGGACAGAGTGTACGACCTTACGAAGATGTAATTGCTTCAAATACCTCCCTGTTTTTGCAATTCGGTTTCAATTGATTGCTGCGCCTCAAAGCATTCCCAGCATCCGCGGCAACCACAGCGAGATTTCCGGCACGTAGGTGACGAGCGCGAGGAAGCCCAGCATCGTCAGCAGCCACGGCATCACGGCGATCGTGAGCTCGGTAATGCCCATCTTGGCGATCCCGGAGGCGACATAGAGGTTCAGCCCGACAGGCGGATGGCACATGCCGACCTCCATGTTGACCACCATCAGGATGCCGAGATGCACCGGATGGATACCGAGCTTGACCGCCACCGGAAACAGGATCGGCGCCATGATCAGCACGATCGAGGTCGCCTCCATGACGTTGCCCGCGAGCAGCAAGAGGATGTTCACGACGAGCAAGAACACGATCCAGTTGACGCCGGCCGCCGCCATCCAGTTGGCGATCTGCTGCGGGATGTTCTCGTTCGCCATCAGGAACGAGAACAGCACGGCGTTGGTGATGATGTAGAGGATCATCGCGCTCATGTTTGCGGAGCCGAGCAGCACCTTCGGCACGTCTTTCAGTGACATGTCGCGATACACGAACACGGCGATGACAAAGGCGTAAACGGCGCTGACGGCGGCGGCTTCGGTCGGCGTGAACTTACCGGTGTAGATGCCGCCGAGCACGATCACGATCAGCAACAGGCCCCAGATGCATTTGCGGAACGCGGTGAACCGCTCGGCCCAGCTCGCGCGCGGCAACCGCGGATAATCGTTCTTCCAGGCGCGGTAGAAGGTGGTGAAGCCGAGCAGGCTTGCGAGCATCAATCCCGGAATCACGCCGGCGATGAAGAGCTGGCCGACCGAGGCCGATGACACGCGATGACCGGCCGGATCGAGCGCGATGCTGCCGCCGGTCGCCACCGCATACACGACCATGACGATCGATGGCGGGATCAGGATTCCCAGCGCGCCCGACGTGGTGATCACGCCGGCGCCGAAGCGCTTTGGAAAGCCCTGCTTGACCATCGCCGGCAGCATGATCGAGCCGATCGCGATCACGGTCGCGGGCGACGAGCCGGACACCGCGGCGAACAGCGCGCAGGCCATCACGCCGGCAAGCCCGAGGCCGCCATACCAGTGCCCGACCATCGAGGTCGCGAAATTGATCATCCGTCGCGCGACGCCGCCATGGGTCAGGAAGTTGCCGGCGAGAATGAAGAACGGGATCGCCATGATCTCGAAATTGTCGATGCCCGTGAACAGCTTCAGCGCGACGGATTCCGTCGGCACGTTCGTCATGAAGAAGACGAATGAGAGCACGGTGAGGCCGAGCGCGATCGAGATCGGCATGCCCGTCAGCATCAGGAAGATGAGCAGGCTGAAGATCAGGAGGCTGCTCATCGCATGGCCTCCACGCCCGCGGCATCGACGCCCTCGACATAGGCGTGGTCATGATGCGGCAGCTCGTCGTGGCGGAGATAGTGCCAGGCGACCTGCAGGAAGCGGAAGCACATCAAATAGGAGCCGAGCGGGATGCAGAGATAGACCAGCCAGCTCGGGATCTCCATGTCCGGCGTCACCTGGTCGGTCATCGACAGGCCATAGACGAACTTGGCGCCCATCGTGCCGATGATCGCGGTGAACAGCGCCCCGCACAACAGGCCGAACAGGACGGTCACCTTGCGCAGCGACGGCCGAAGCATGTTCACCACGACGTCGACGCCGACATGGATGCCGGTGCGCACGCCATAGGCGGCGCCGAACTTGGCCATCCACACGAACATGTAGATGCAGAGCTCCTGCGCCCAGGACAGGTCGATCGGGAACAGGATCGGATAGAGGAAGGGCACGCCGACGAGATAGCGGTGCAGCACGGCCACGAAGATGATCGAGGTCGCCGCCGCGATCAGGAATGCGATCAGGATTTCCTCGAGCCGATCGAGGATGCGCAACAGGAAGCTCAAGTCCCCTACCCCCACAATCAGGTCATGCGCGGCGCTTGGATACGCCGTCTGTTGTTCTGCATCGCGACGATGCGCGGGCCACCCGCCCGCGCATCAAGCGTCTCATCCGTGTCAGTTGGTCGTGCCGCGGGTCTCCTTCAGGAATTCGTCGATCAGCGGCTGGCCGACGCGACCGGCGACGTCCTTGTAGACCGGCTGCATCGCCTTGCGCATCGCCTCGTCCTGCGCGGGCGAAAGCTTGACGAGCTCGGACTTGCCGGACTTGCGGATCTCCTCCAGCGCGTCGTCATTCTCCTTGGCCGACTGGCTGTTGCCATAGGCGGTGGCTTCCTTCATCGCCTTGTCGCAGGCGGCGCGGATATCCGGCGGCAGGCCGTCCCAGAACTTCTTGTTCACGACCACGACGTAGCCGATGTAGCCGTGATTGGTGAGCGTGATGTACTTCTGCACCTCGTGCATCTTCTGCGTATAGATGTTCGAGGGCGTGTTCTCCTGACCGTCGACGACGCCGGTCTGCAGCGCCTGGTAGACTTCGGAGAAGGCCATGACCTGCGGAATGGCGCCGAGCGTGCGGAACTGGGCGTCCAGCACCTTCGACGACTGGATGCGGAACTTCAGGCCCTTGTAGTCGGCGGGATCGACCAGCTTCTTGTTGGCGCTCATCTGCTTGAAGCCGTTGTCCCAGTAGGCCAGCCCAATCATCCCCTTCGGCTCGAGCAGCTTCAGCAGCTTGGCGCCGAGCGGGCCGTCGGTCACCTTCCGCAAGGTGGCGAGGTCCGGCAGAATGTAGGGCAGATCGAACACCTCGAATTCCTTGATGCCGATCGGGCCGAACTTCGAGTTCGACGGGGCCAGCATTTGCACGGCGCCGAGCTGCAGCGCCTCGAGCTCTTCCTTGTCCTTGTAAAGCTGCGAGTTCGGGTAGACTTCGACCTTGACCTTGCCGTCGGTGTACTTCTCGGCGAGTTCCTTGAACTTGTCGGCGGCGAGGCCCTTCGGCGTGTTCGAGGCCACGACGTGGCTGAACTTGATCACGATCGGATTGTCGGCGGCCAGCGCCGGGCCGGCCAGCGCGAGCACCGCGAGCGAGGTGGCGGTGGCGATCAGATGGCGGAGTTTGAGCTGCTGCAAAATGTCCTCCCGAAATTCGGGGGGCATTGCAATGACGCCCCCGCTTTGTATGCCAAGCATAGTGTTAGCGGCTGCGGGCCGGGAATGCCATTGACCGTTAGCAGCACGGGCGGGATTCGCGTGCTGCGGCGCAGCAGCGAGCGTCCACCTCCGCCATCATTCCGGGGCGCGAGCAAAGCGAGCGAGCCCGGAATCCATAACCACGATCGGGGGTATGGATTCCGGGCTCGCGCTCCGCGCGCCCCGGAATGACGGAGTGAAACAAGTCCAAGCGTTGTTGGTGTGACATCTCCCTCAATGTCGTTCCGGGGCGGCGCATCGCGCCGAACCCGGAACCTCGAAACTGTCGGAGCCGGTGCAAACCAAGCTCGGGATTCCGGGTTCAGCCGCTGTCGCGGCTGCCCCGGAATGACGACTCGTGATTCAGCTCGCAGCGGCCGCCGACGCGCCATGTCCCTGCGCGACGTCGCGCTGGCGCTTCATGACCAGCTTGTTCAGCGCGCCGAGATAGGCCTTGGCCGAGGCCACCAGCGTGTCCGGATCGGCGGCGCGGGCGGTCATCGAGCGGCCGTCCTGCGACAGCCGGACCGAGACCTCGGCCTGCGCGTCGGTGCCCTCGGTCACCGCATGGACCTGGTACAGCTCCAGCTTGGCCTCGTGCGGCACCAGCGACTTGATGCAGTTGAAGACCGCGTCGACCGGGCCGTTGCCCTCGCTCTCCTCGATCTTGGTCACGCCGTCGATGTCGAGCTTCATGGTGGCGCGCTGCGGGCCGCGGGTGCCGGCGATGACGGACAACGACAGCAGCTTGATGCGGTCATGGGCGCTCACCATGCCCTCGTCGATCAGCGCCTCGATGTCCTCGTCATAGATCTGCTTCTTGCGATCGGCCAAGGCCTTGAAGCGGACGAAGGCGTCCTCGACCTGGTTGCTCGACAGCTTGTGGCCCATCTCCTCCAGCTTGTGAATGAAGGCGTGGCGGCCGGAATGCTTGCCCATCACCAGCGAGGTCTGCTTCACGCCGACCGTCTCCGGCAGCATGATCTCGTAGGTCTGGGCGTTCTTCAGCATGCCGTCCTGGTGGATGCCGCTCTCATGCGCGAAGGCGTTACGGCCGACGATCGCCTTGTTGTACTGCACCGGGAACGAGGTCGCCGCCGACACCACCTTCGAGGCATGAGTCAGTTGCGTGGTGTCGATCTTGTTCCAGAACGGCAGCTTGTCGTTGCGCACGCGCATGGCCATCACGACCTCTTCCAGGGCCGCGTTGCCGGCGCGCTCGCCGATCCCGTTGATGGTGCATTCGATCTGGCGGGCGCCGGCGCGCACGCCGGCCATCGAGTTGGCGACCGCCATGCCCAGATCATTGTGGCAATGGACGGAGAACACCGCCTTGTCGGAGTTCGGCACCGTCTCGCGGACGCGCTTGAACAGGTCGTAATACTCTTCCGGCACGGCGTAACCGACGGTGTCCGGAATGTTGATCGTGGTGGCGCCGGCCTTGATCGCGGCCTCGACGCAGCGGCACAGGAAGTCGAACTCGGTGCGGGTGCCGTCCTCCGACGACCACTCGACGTCGTCGGTGTGGTTGCGCGCGCGCGTCACCGAGGAGACGACCAGCTCATAGACCTGCTGCGGATCCATCTGCAGCTTGTACTTCATGTGCACCGGCGAGGTGGACAGGAAGGTGTGGATGCGGCCGCGCTTAGCGGGGCGGATCGCCTCGGCGCAGCGGTCGATATCCTTGGCGCCGGCGCGCGACAGGCCGCAGATCACCGCGTTCTTCGACCGCTTGGCGATCTCGTTGACGGCCTCGAAATCGCCGTCCGACGCAATCGGAAAACCGGCCTCGATGATGTCGACGCCCATGTCGTCCAGCATCGCCGCGATGTTGAGCTTCTCCTCGAACGTCATGGTCGCGCCGGGGCACTGCTCGCCGTCGCGCAGGGTGGTATCGAAAATGACGACGCGGTCCTTGTCGGACTGAACGGTATTGGACATTGGCTATTCCTCGGAGTCTGAAGGTGGTGCGCTTGGTGCCAGTATCTCTGGAAACTTGATCTCTGGAAACTTGGGCGCTGAAGGGTGTTTCGGTGTCGAAGCAGCCCCCTGAGTGCCCAGGCGCATCCCGCCCAGCCGGCCCTCAGGGGCAGCTAAGAAGCAGAAGCTCAAGCGCGCCGGTCAGGCCGCGAGGCGGCAGCGAGGCGAGCGCGATCGACCGGGCGTCTGCCCCGGCGATGGCCTCGATCTCTGCGCTGCGAATCAGCATTGCCAAACCCTTTGCGAAGACACGAAAATGGTGCGGCAAAACCATTGATGGAGTGTTGCCGAGGTGCCTTCGACGGTGCTTTTACCGGGAATGAAACGGCCTCGCAACGCCGAATAAGGGTCAGGAGGGGTGACGTATTGGACCTTGCGGCCTCTGTCCCTTCCTCTCTCGCGCCAGGGCCCGCTTCCCTTGCGCAGGAGCCAGCCCGTGCCGCCGCCCGGTCCTCCGCCGTCATACCCCGCGAAAGCGGCGTATCCAGTACGCCGCGGCCTCTCGGCTGACTCACGACCGCCTATGGAATACTGGATCGTCCGCTTTCGCGGACGATGACAGCCGGGGTGGAGCACAGGTCCCTCCGCGTCATTGCGAGCGAAGCGAAGCAATCCAGAGTCACGCGCGCAGCCCTGGATTGCTTCGCTTCGCTCGCAATGACGGCGGTGTTTGACGCACAAGCGGGGCGCACCTCTGGCTTTCATCGACCGCTCCAACCCTCATCCGCACACACCTCTCCGCTCCCGCGACACCATCGTGCCCAGGCTGATCATCGGTATCGCCCCTCGCCAGTCGAGGGTGCAGGGAAGGCCGGGCGTCTGCCGACACCCGCGGCCCCCGTGCGGAAAGAATTGCACGGGGCAGGAACCACAGGATCGGCCAGGACATCCCGGCCTTCCCTGCGCAACGGCTTTACGGCTTACTTCGCGCTCTCCCTGGGGACCGGGCTTTCTTGCCCCCATCATCCGCACCGCTGCTGCGCGCAACGGCCCGAACTTGACCTCAGCATCGGGAGGCCAGGACCACGCGACTTCGCCGTCCGCAAGCCGCCGGTCGTCTGCCGGCGCCTCACGGCCATCGCTCCCCGCACTCCACGTATCGTGACGACGCGTACGCCCCTCTTCGATGAGGCGGGATGGCGCATCAAAGCATGATTTCTGAAAAAAGGAAAGAAGAATTTCGGCGAAGACGAAGCCTACGGATGTGATAGGGATGACACCATGACCAATCGCATCTTCGTCCACGGCGTGCCGGACACGCCCGCAATCTGGGGACCGCTGATCGCGGCGCTCGGCGAGACCGTTGCCCTGCCCTGCCTGCCCGGCTTCTGCGGCGAGGTGCCTGCCGGTTTCGCCTGCACCAAGGACGCCTACGCCGACTGGCTGGTTGCGCTGATCGAGGCACAGCATGCGGCGTTCGGGCCGCTCGATCTGGTGGGGCATGATTGGGGCGCGCTGCTGGTGCTGCGCGCGGCATCGCTGCGGCCCGAGCTGGTGCGGTCCTGGGCGGTCGCTGGCGGTGCACTCGATCCGGGCTATCGCGGCCATCGCATCGCGCGAATCTGGAACACGCCCGTGCTTGGCGAAATCTTCATGGCGGTGTCGAGGCAAGGCGCGATGGCGCGCATGTTCCGGCAGAGCGGACTGCCGGGGGAACTCGCCGTGCGCGAAGCCGCGGCGTGGCAGGCGCCGATGCGGCGGGCGATCCTCGCGCTGTATCGCTCCGCGGATGGGCTGCGCTTCGGCGGCGACTGGATCGCGCGGCTCGCGCAATTGCCGCGGCGCGGCCTCGTGATCTCGGGCACGCAGGATCCCTTCGTGCCGCTCGATACGCTCAGCCGTTTTGCGCAAGCGCACGCCGCGCGGCTGCATGTCGAGCAGGATGCAGGGCACTGGAGCATCGTCGAGCGGCCGCAGAGCATCGCAGCGGCGCTGCGGGCGCATTGGGCGTAATGAGCACCAGCTCCGTTGAAGACCACACGTAGACGCGGTTGACGCTCTGCTTTCGTTCACCCACAATCGCTGTGAAACTCGAGGCAGATCCATGACCGCTTTCACTGTCCACGTGTCGGAAGCGACGGCCGCGAAGCTCGATGAGCTGGCGGAGAAAATCCACCGACCCAGCTCTGATGTTGCTGCGCGCGCGATCGAGGAATTCGTCGAGCGAGAATACTGGCAACTTGCCGAGATCGAGGCGGGGCTAGCCGACGCTGAGCGCGGACACTTCGCCAGCGAGGCGGAAGTGACGCGACTGATTGCCAGATACTGACAGCCTGTTCGCATCATTCGACCAGATCATGGACGCTCCGGCTCATTCTCCTTCTCAAGAGCCTCCACCAGAGCGTTGCGCACAACGTCCGCAATTTCCTGCTCATATCCGAGCTGAGGGCTATAGACAAAAACGTGACCGACGATTTGGACGCGTTTGGCTAAATCCCAAATGCGCACCGACAGCCGATGGCGTCCATCCTTGAGGACGACCGTGTTGCCGATCAGCACGATGTCGACATGCGAGTCGCGCCATAGCGCGAACGGCGGCACGTTGTCTGGGTAGCCGGGCACATCCGTCGGCGCCTTGGGCGCATCCACGACCCGCAGGGACGGAACAGACTGAAATCGACGGCGAAGCTCCGCCGTAATCCCGATCGCATCGTCTGATGCCTCCGGCGTCATCGCATGCAGCTCAGGCACCGCGATCACGCGTTCGCCCTCAGCGCGGGCCGGTCGCCCAAGGACCGTGAGCAGAACGGCGACGGCCAAGGTGGCGACGACGAGAATATCAACCCGAAGACGTCGAAGCATAGGAGCCTGCATGATCGTTTGGTGCTCCCTGCCAGCGACGCCGTCGCAAAGCGCCGCTTTTGAGGCGCACCCCAAGCGTCACACAATCTTTGTTGGATCGTGGTTTTCTGGTACCATGTCCCGCGTCATTCGTGGGGGAATGCGAGATGTTGCGTATCGGGACCAGCCTCGGGTTTGCGGCTGCGCTGTTGCCGGCTTGGCTGCTCACCGCCAACGCGATGGCGGAGGATGCGCAGTCCCGCTTCCCCACAACCGACTGGACGACCGCCGCCCCCGAGGACGAGGGAATGGATTCGGCGGCGGTGGAGCGGCTGGTCGGTTTCGGCGCGCGCGTGCGGCTCGACAGCCTGACGCTGGTGCGCCACGGCCGGATCGTTCTCGACACCTATTACGCGCCCTATCGCGCGGACCTCCCGCATGCGGTCAACTCAACCACCAAGGCGGTCACCGGCTCGCTGATCGCGATCATGCTCAAGGACGGCGTGCTCGACAGCCTCGATCATCCGGTCGTGGATTTCTTCCGGGATCGCGAGATCGCCAATCTCGATGCGCGCAAACAGGCGATCACCGTCCGTCATCTCCTCAACATGACCTCCGGTCTGGATTGGGACGAAGGTCTCGGCAGCGGGGCGGAACAATCGCTGCAGGAACTGCGACGCGCGCCCGACTGGGTGAAATACATCCTGGACAAGCCGATGGCGCAAGCGCCCGGCGAGAGCTTCTACTATAACAGCGGCAACTCGCATCTGCTGTCAGCGATCATCACCAAGCTGACCGGCAAGACCGCGCAGGACTACGCCCAAGAAAAACTGTTCAGGCCGCTCGGCATCAAGCCGCCGATTTGGACGCGCGATCCGCAAGGACTGTCGACGGGAGGCTTCGGGCTGTTGCTGAAGCCGCGCGACATGGCGAGGTTCGGCTATCTGTATCTGCGCGGCGGCCGGTGGGGCGAGCAGCAGCTGCTGCCGCCCGACTGGATCGAGGCGGTCAATCACGCCGAGGTCGACATGCAGACGAAATTCGAGCCCGGGCTGCGCTATGCGAACCAGTTCTGGTCGCTGCCCGAGCAGCAGGTGTTCATGTCGGTCGGCTATCATTGCCAGATCATCATGATGCTGCCGCGGTCCGACATCGTCGCAGTGATGACGGCTCGGGACTTCTGCCCGATGAAGCAGCTCGCTCTTGACATCGTCGGAGCGGTGAAATCCGACGCGGCCCTGGCGCCGGCGCCGGATTCGTTCGCGCAACTTCAGAAGGCCGTGCGGGATGCGGCCGTTGAGAAGCCCGGCACTGTGGCGGTGGCGCCTGCCCAAGCCGCCGTCGTATCAGCGCGGACCTACAGTTTCGCGGAGAGCCCGCTCAGGTTCAAGACGATCACACTGCATCTCGACGATGCGCCTCCACATGTGAGCTGGGACATCTATGACCAGGCATCGCCGAACGGTGTGCTGCGCCTGGACAACCCGATCGGACTCGATGGCCTCTACCGCACCAACGCCCCCAAGACGCTCGTGGTGCCGTTCTCCTATCGGGCCATGAAGGGAGCCTGGACGGACGACCACACCTTCGTGGTCGATCTGCAGTATCTCGCACAAGGCGTGGAGTCGAAGTGGACGCTGTCCTTCGGCGACGACCGGTTGGCGATTACGGCCAAGGCGAGAGACGGCCGCGACATCACGATCACCAGCGGCAAGCGGGATTAGTCCGAAGGCGGCGTCTCTGAGCTGCATGGCTGGCGCCGCCTCCGCCATGCCGCGCGGCTAGATTTGGAACCATTCTAATAGCGCTCTACGTGCTCCAAGCCGCGGATGCGATCTCACGTCGTTTTCTCAGCCGACCCATCTCGTGTATGTCTGCCCTCCCGCCGCGGCTCACGGCTGGCGGTAGGGAATCGTTTTTCGATTGCGGTGGCATAATGTTGAGATTGCTGGAGCGCCTGGGGCTGCGTTTCGAGGATGCCGTGGAGGAACGGCGCTTCGTGGACCATTTCGTCCATGGCAACATCGCCTGGACCCAGATCGCGATGCTGCTCGGCGCCTTCACCTTTGCCGGCTACACGCTCTGGGACTTCGTGCTCTACCCCGAGATCGTGCCGACGACGCTCAAGATCCGCGGCGGCACCGCGCTGTTCGTGCTGCTGCCGCTGACGGCGCTGCTGTCGACGCCGGCGCGCAAATGGGCCGAGCCCATTCAACTCGTCTTTTGCGTCATTCCCGGCTGCGTGCTGCCGACGATCTACTGGGTGCTGCCCTCCGGCTTCACCTACTCCGCCGCCGGCATGATCATCGTCATCCTGTTCGTCTCGACCATGCTGCCGCTGCGCACCGGGTCCCATGCGATCTTCTGCGCGACGAGCTGGGGTGCGCTGGCGGTGGCCGAAAGCCTCGCGCCGGAGCCGCTGCCGCCGGGCCTGCGCTTCATCGATCATTCGCTGGTCGGCAATGCCTGCCTGCTGTCGCTCTATGCGGTCGGCGCGCGCGAGGTTCAGGCCCGCAAGCAGTTCCGCACCGCCGAGGCGCTGCAGCGCGAGAAGGAACGCTCCGAAGCCTCGCTGCGCGACCTGCATGCGACGCAGGCGCATCTCGTGCAGGCGGAGAAGCTCGCCTCGCTCGGCCAGCTCGTCGCCGGCGTCGGCCACGAGGTCTCGACGCCGCTCGGGCTGGCGCTGACGACGTCGACGGCAATGGAGGACGACGTCGAGGCGATCGCGCGCATGCTCGGCGGCGGCCCGGTGCGCCGCTCGGATTTGACGCGCGGCGTCGAGCGGCTGCAGCACGGCCTGCAATTGACGACGCAGAGCCTGCACCGCGCCTCCGAGATGGTGCACAGCTTCAAGCAGGTCGCCGTCGACCAGGCCAACGAAACGCGGCAAAGCTTCGAACTGCAGAGCTGGCTGAGCGATCACCTCGCCAAGCTGCGCCCGCTGCTGGCGCGTCAGGGCCTCACGGTCGCCCTCTCCTGCCCCGATGGCATCATGCTCACCAGCTATCCCGGCGCGCTTGGTCAGGTCATCAGCATCCTCGCCTTCAATGCGGCCACGCACGCCTATCCCGGCGAGATGAGCGGCGTATTTACGGTCGAGGTCGCGCAGCCGCTGGACCGCTCGGTCTGCATCACATGCGCCGATGAGGGCGTCGGCATGCCCGATCACGTGCGCGGCCGGGTGTTCGATCCGTTCTTCACGACGCGCCGCGAGAAGGGCAATGCCGGCCTCGGCCTGCACATCGCCTTCAACCTCGTCGTCTCCACGCTCGGCGGCCGCATCGAGCTCGACAGCGAGGTGCAGCAGGGCACGCGCATCGCGCTCGAGATTCCGCTCGTCGGCCCGAACAAGCCGGCCGAGCTGGAGCTCGCGGCGGCGCAGTAGACGCGCGGCGGCCTTTGCGACGTTCATCGTTCGCAACCCGGATCGGCATGCGACATGACCGAGCGCTCGGGTGTGACGGCTGCTCGGCCATGACCGAGTAGTTCCAGGACCACAACGACAACAGAGGCAGCGGCTGAGCTGAGTGCTGCGACCAGCCGACACGGTGGCGGCGCATGACGTCGTCTGGAACGGCCGCAACGCCGGCCCGTTAGCTCCAGATACACGCAGAGAAAGGGTTTCATCATGAAGACAACGACCACGCTCGCTCTCGCCGCCGCCTTCGCGCTGACGAGTTCACTCGCCCTCGCTCAGAGCAGCAGCGGCGCCGGCGCCAACACCGGCACCGGAGGATCCGGCACTGCGACCAGCCCCGGCATGGGGCAGCCGCATGACAGCGGCACTACCGGCAGCAATATGGGCCGCGGCGCAACTGGCACCGACACCTCCGCAACAGGCGGTCGCAGCGGCAGCGCGACCGGCATGAGCGACGGGACGGGCAAAGGCACCACCGGCACGATGAGCCCGCATTCGGGCACGATGGCTCCGAAGCGCTGAGATCGCGCGCTTAGTTCCGAAAAATGAAACGCACGGCGCTCCCTCCGCAGAGCGGATGGAGCGCTGTCGTTTGCGCAGAGACCGCGCAGTTTGCACGGTCATGCGGCGCGCGATGATCACGCGGCGTACGATGCCGCAAAGACGCCGCGCGGGGCGCAAGTTCGATTCAATTCCAACAACGAAACACCCGATGACTTAGAAGGATTCAAGCACCCGCGCCGTGTTCTTTGCCGCATCGCATTGCTAGACCTCACGTCAGGCGACCGTCACCTCGACCGCCGCGACGTTGGAAGTGCAGTGAACGATGACAGACGACAATAGCCGGCGCGAGGTTTTCACCCGGACCGGTATGTATGGCGCGATTGCGCTCGTGAGTGCCCTGACCGCAGACCTCGGCTGCTCCTCTCCCGCAAATGCACAGGTCACGCTGCCGCCGGTGACGGTCGACGCGCCGGCAGCGAAGCGCAAGCCTGCGGTCGCCGCCGGACCGGCGCAGCGCCAAGCGCGCGTCGCGCAGCAGAGACGCAGCGTGCAGCCGCCGCCGACGCCGACGCGCGCGGAGCGCGTCGCAGCGGAGGCCGTGGTGCTCAACGCCGCCAAACTCAATTACCGCGCGATGCCGAGCGCGACGACCCTGCGCACCGGCGCCTCGCCGCTGGACACCGCGCAATCCGTCAACGTCGTGCCGTCGCAGGTGCTGAAGGACCAGTTGCCGCGCAACATCGACGATGCGCTCGCCAATATCAGCGGCGTCACCCAGGCCAACACACTGGCAGGAACGCAGGATGCGGTGATGCGCCGCGGCTTCGGCGACAATCGCGACGGCTCGATCATGCGCAACGGCCTGCCGCTGGTGCAGAGCCGCAGCCTCAACGCGGCGGTGGACAGCGTCGAGGTGCTCAAGGGCCCGGCGTCGCTGCTGTACGGCATCATGGATCCCGGCGGCATCGTCAACACCATCAGCAAGCGCCCGGAGTTGTATCAGCACGGCTCGGTGACGCTGCTCGGCTCGGCCTATGCCAACAACAGGACAGGCGCCGACGGCATGCTCGACGTGACCGGCCCGATCGGAGATGGCGGCCTCGCCTATCGCTTCATCGGCTATGGTGTCAGCGAAGACTATTGGCGCAATTTCGGCCGGCATCGCGAGATGCTGGTGGCGCCGTCGCTGGCCTGGTACGGCGACACGACGACCGTGCAGCTCAACTACGAGCACCGCGAGTTCATCACCCCGTTCGATCGCGGCACCGCCTTCATCAACGGCGCGCCGCTCGCGATCCCGGCGACGCGGCGGCTCGACGAGCCCTATAACAACACGTGGGGGCAGTCCGACCTGGTGCAGGCCTCGGTCGAGCAGAAGCTCAACGAGGACTGGAAGCTCACCGCCGCCTACAGCTACAACACCGAGAGCTCCAGCTCCAACCAGCTGCGCATCACCGCGATCGATGCCAAGGGCAACGAGACCCGCAGCAATGACGGCACCTGGGGCGCGCTGAGCCGGGTCAGCTACGGCACGTCCTATGTTCAAGGCGCGTTCTGGGTCGGCGGCCTGCGCAACGAGGTGCTGTTCGGCGGCGACGCGCAATATCGCACGATCTATCGCCAGGACCTGATCCGCCAGACCGTGCCGAAATCGATCTCGTTCAACGTCTACAATCCGGTCTATGGCCTGCTGCAGCCGGGCACGACGATCTCGGCCAGCGACAGCGAGCAGACCGACAAGCTCGGGCAGTATTCGCTGTTCCTGCAGGACACGCTGCACGTCACCGACAAGCTCTCCTTCGTCGGCGGCGTCCGCTACATGGACTACGAGCAGCTCGCCGGCCGCGGCCGGCCGTTCAAGGCCAACACCGACGTCGCCGCCGACACCGTGCTGCCGCTCGGCGGCGCCATTCTCAAGCTGAACGAGCAGGTCTCGCTGTACGCCAGCTACACCAAGAGCCTGAAGCCGAACTCGACGATCGCGCCGCTGACCGGCGGCGTGGTGCTCGGCTCCAACATCGCGCCCGAGCAGGGCACGGCGTGGGAGACCGGCTTCAAGTTCGACCTCGACAAGCGGCTGTCCGGCACCGTCGCATTCTACGACATCGACAAGCAGAACGTGCTGGTGTCGCAGACCAATGCCAGCAACGTCGTCGAATACACCACCGCGGGCAAGGTGCGCTCGCGCGGCGCCGAGGTCGACGTCACCGGCAAGATCGCCGAGCATTGGACCATGATCGGCAGCTACGGCTACACCGATGCCCGGGTGACCGACGACCCGGTCTATCGCGGCAACCGGCTGCAGAACGTCGCGCTCAACACCGCTTCGCTCTATCTCGTCTACGATTTCGGCACCGCCCTGCCCGGCCAGCTCAGACTCGGCGGCGGCGCACGCTATGTCGGCGACCGCGCCGGCGATGCCGCCAACAGTTTCGTGCTGCCGTCCTACGTCGTCGCCGACATGTTCGCGAGCTACGAGACCAAGCACCAGAACCTGCCGGTGATCTACCAGCTCAACGTCAAGAACCTGTTCGACAACGTCTATTACCCGTCGGCGGTGAGCGCGCTGAATGTCGCGGTCGGCGACGCGAGGCGGGTGTCGCTGTCGGCGACGGTGAAGTTCTAGCCGGAGACTCCGTGTGACGTCGTTCCGCATCAAGCCCTCGCTGCTGCAGATCCACTCCGTCCTCGGCCTCGTCGCGGCGCTGATCCTGTCGCTGATGGGCGTCACCGGCGCGATCATGGCTTTCGAGGACGAGATCCAGGCCGGTCTCAACGCCACGCTCACCCACGTCACGCCGCGCGCGGAGGCTCCGCTTGCGCCGGCCGAGCTCGTCGCGCGGCTGCAGGCTGATCCCGCGCTCGGCAAGATCTCGGCGATCACGCTGTCGCGCGATCCCTCGGCCGCCGCGCGCATCCGCTTCGCGCGCAACGATGCCGGCGGCCGGCCCTCATCTCTGCTGGTCGATCCCTATGACGGCCGCGTGCTCGGCGAGCCCCGCGGCGAGACGTTCTTCGAAACCGTGCGCCACCTGCATCGCTGGCTGCTGCTGCCGGGCGACGGCAATGGCGCGGGCCGGCAGATCACCGGCGCCGCCGTGCTCGGCCTTCTCGTGCTGCTGATCACGGGAATCGTGCTGCGCTGGCCGAAGCGCGCGAGCAGCGCCAAGCTGTGGCTGAAACCGCAGCTGGGCTTGCGCGGCCGCGGCCTGCATCGCTCGCTGCACAGCGTGATCGGCACATGGGTGCTGCCGGTGTATCTGGTGATCGCGCTGACCGGACTGTCCTACTCCTACGCGTGGTACAAGGACGGCCTGACCTGGCTGCTGGCGCTATCGCGGGCGCCGATGGCGGCCAAGGCGCCGCGCGAGGGACGCTCGGAGGCGGCCGATGCAAAGACGGTCTCGCTCGATCGCGTGTGGACCACGGTGCGTGAGCAGATCGGCGACCGCTTCGCCGTGATGCAGCTGACCCTGCCCGTCGGCGGAGGCGCCGTGCGCGTGCGCGCCTGGCCGAGCGAAGATCACGATGGCCGCCGCGACGAATTCCGCATCGACGGCGCGACCGGCCGGCTGATCTCGGCGGACCGCTACGCCGACAAGACGACCGGCGAGCGCGTGCTGGCGCGTATCCTCGACATTCACCGCGGCAGCATCCTCGGCTGGCCGGGCCAGCTCGTCTTCATGCTTTCGGCGGCGCTGATGCCATTGTTCGCCGTGACCGGCGTGCTGCTCTATCTGTCGCGACGGCGCCTGCGACGGCCGCGGCCGATGGCTCAGACGATCCAGCTCGTGCCCGGCGAATAGACCGCTCAGGCCACCGCGGCGTGCCGTGCGCGCCGGATGGCATTGGCGGCGATGATGACGTGCAGCAGCAGCGACAGGCCGAAGCCGAGCGCATGCTGCGCCGTTGTCGCGGGAATGGTGAGCACGGTCGCCATCCCCAGCGGAATAAACACGACGATTCCGGTGACGAGGCCCGGATTGTAGCCGCGGAAGCGCAAGGCCGGACCGATATGGCCGAGCGAATTGACCAGCATCAGATAGGGCGCGACCAGCGCCCAGCCGGGACCGGCGATCCAGGCGACATAGAGCGCGGCGAGATCGATGCCCCACACCGCGCCGCAATTGACCCACAGCACGTCGCCCGTGGTCAGCGCCTCGCGCCCTCCGAACATGACGGTGTTGACGAAGCTGCGGAAGCGGTCGCCGGTGTGCTCCTCGACCTGGTGGATCATGTAGCCCGGCGAATGCAGGAAGATCAAAAGCAGCGCCAGCGGCCAGTCGGCCGCCAGCAGCGGCACCAGCGCGAGCAGCGCTGCGGCCATGAACACGGCACCGGCGACCCAATGGCGGGCGAGGAGATCGAGCATCAGGCATTGATGCGCGACTCGGCCGGACTTGCCAAGCCGGGTTCCTGCGGGGACGCACCGGAGCGGAGCCGGCTGCGACCTCATGTCAGGGCCGCAGCCTGCAACCTCTTCTCGTCGGCTGCGACCTACTTCAGCAGCACCAGGCATTCACCAGCGGGGGTCGCGTTGGTGCGCGCGGTGTCGCGATCGAACTTGCCGGCCATCACCAGCGGACGGACACGCTCGACGATGACGTCCTTGACGACGCTGTCCGGGCCGATCGCCGGCGCGGTGACGTCATAGATCTGCTTCGCCACCGGCGACAGCTTGGCGGCGCAGCTGTCCGCGGCGGCGCGGTTGCCGGCGAACGCGCTTTGCGACACGAGACATTGGGAGACGGCGATGAGGGCCACAAACGGAAATACGACGCGCAGCATGGCAATCAAATCCTTCGTTCAAATGAGGTTCATCCTGGTGCACGCAGGCTCGGCCCGTACTCACCGACCATCACGGGCCGCCCGCATGCGGGCTCCGATCTAACCCGGCCCCGCCAGAACGCCTACTCGATTTCCAGAACTCCCAGCCGAGACTCGAGCGATGCAGGAAGCGCCTGAAATCCTTCGTAAAAACCCGGTGCAGAAGCGCACGCGGCAGACGCTGGACGTGCTGTTCGAGGCAACCGCTCAACTTCTGCAGCGCGACGGGGCCAAGGCGGTCAACACCAACGCCATCGCCGAACGCGCCGGCTTCTCGATCGGCACGCTCTACAGCTACTTCAAGGACAAGACCTCGCTGTTGCGCGCGCTGGCGCTGCGCGAGTTCGCCCGCCAGGAGGCGCAGTTCGCCGAGGCCCTGGCGGCGCATCGCGGACTCGGCCGCGAGGCGATCGTGCGCGCGGCGGTGCGCCAGGGATTTGCACCGTTTGCCGGCCGCCACCGCGTGCGGCGGCATCTGCTGGTGCTGTTCGGCCATGACGTCGAGCTGCAGCGCGCGCTGCACGACATGGTCGATCGCATGACCGATCGGCTGATCGAGGCGCTCGACCTCGACAGCGAGGCGCTGCCGCCGGCGCGGCGCTACATCCTCGTCAGATCGGCGCTCGGCCCGATCCGAACCGCGGTCATGCGCGAGCACCACCTGATCGAGACCCGCGACCTGGAGGATGAGCTGGTGCAGCTGGTGCTGTTCCTGGTCGAGCCCCGGGCGCGCGGCGCCGCCGCATGCTGACCTGCCCTCAATGAGTTTTGGGCTCGGTCGCGCGGAGCCGTTCCGCCAGCTTCTTCAGGCTTTCCTCGCTGGGCGGCAAACTCTGGAATTCGCGGATCGCCCGCGACAGCTCCTGATCCGACATCGGATGCGCCGGCTGGCGAAGACGGCCCTCCGTCAGCGCCGACGCGATGGTCTCGATATGCGGGCCTGAACCGCCGAACAATCGGCGGAGCCGGTAGAGGAACGCGATGTGGGGCACGGCTGTTCTCCCGATGCGGTGACCGGCAACTCGCTTGCGCATCCTCTGATACCATACCCGACCTTAGTAGGAACCGGCGAGGCCATCGTCTCATTTGATATCCGAGAGGATCAGAGGGCCTGATTTCCGATGGAAGCCGACAGGATCGTCATCAACAAGCTGCGGGAACATTCCCGGCTGACGGGGGACGACATCACCGAAATCAGGAACCTGAATTTTGCGCCGCGCGAATTGTCCGATCAAGAGGACCTCATTCGTCAGGGCGACGAGCCGGACAAATCGGTGGTGGTGTTGTCCGGCTGGGTGGCGCGTTATCACCTGCTCTCCGGCGGCGGACGGCAATATCTGTCCTTCCACATGGCCGGCGACTGGCCGGACGCCCAGGCGCTGTTCCTCGATCGCATGGACCACGCGGTCTGCGCGATCGGGCCGGCCCTGGTCGCGGGCATTCAGCACAAGGAGCTGACCCGTGTGATCGCCCGGCGGCCGGGGCTCGGCTTCGCGATCTGGCGCGAGACCTTGATCGATGCCGCGATCTTCCGAGAGGCGATCACCAACAACAGCGCGCGGGCCAAGCCGGCGCGCATGGCGCATCTGTTCTGTGAGCTGTTCTACCGCGCCCGCGCGCTCGAGCTCGCGCATGACGATCGGCTCGAGCTGCCGGTCAGCCTGGTCCAGCTCGGCGAGGCGCTCGGCATGGCGATCGCAACCGTCAACCGCACGCTGGTCGAGCTGCGCGCGAGCCGCGCCGTCGATTTCCGCAGCGGCCTGCTGACCGTGTTTGACTGGGGCCGGCTATGCGCGATCGGTGAGTTCGATCCCGGCTACCTGCACCTGAAGAAGCAGCTGCTCTGACCTGCGCAACAGCTCAGATGCAGAGGCCGATGAACTTGATGTTGAGGTGACAGTCTTTCGACGCCGGCGGCTTGGCGCCCCAGCGCGTCGTGGTCTTGGTGTCAGGCCTGGTGTCAGTCTTGGCGCCGCTCTTGTCGGATTTCGGCGCGGTCTGCGCGACGACCGCCTTGCCCTTGCTCTTTGGACTTCCCTTCGGCTTGTCCGTCTCGTAGTCGCCGGCGATCACCATCGCCCAATAGGTGCGCTTGCCGCTGGCCGTCTTAGCGCTGGCGATGCCGACCTTGGTCGCCTTGGGCAGCAGCAGGTTCTTGCGGTGGCCGGCGGAGTTGATCCACTGCCCCAGCGTCTTGTCGAAATTGTCGTAGCCATAGGCGATGTTCTCGGCGGCCCGCCCCGCATTCGACGGCGCGACGCGGCGCGTGAACGGCCCGAGCACCTCGTGGCTGAGATCGTCCTTCTCGGCCATGGCGCGCGCCTGCTCCATCGCGATCCGGTCGAGCGTGGCGTCGCGCGTCACACGGCCCTCGCCATTCTTGAGCCGGAACGCCGAGATCTGATCGGCCGGGGCTGTGTCCTGTGCCGCGGCCATCGGGGCCGCCATCACCATCAGCATCGTCATCAGGAGCGCACCGAACCGGCGCGCCTTCCCACCCTGCATCGCCATTCTAGTCCACCACCTCGAGCGGATAGACGTCGATCGCCGGCTCCTCGTAAGGATGGGCGCCCCGGATCGCACCGAGCACGGCCTTGAGCCTGTCCGCAGCGCACACCGTCTCGATGCGCTCCTCCTCGACCGTCTCGAGCTGGCCGACCGTACCGATCGCGGGATTGGCGCCGGCCAGCGGCCGGAAGCGGCCCATGCCCTTCAGGGTAAACGAACAGTAATCGTAATTGCCGATCCGCCCGGCGCCGGCCGCGCCCATGGCGCTGCGCACGGCCTCGCCATCGGCCTCCGGCACGTAGACCACGATCTTGTAGGTTTTCATCCGCTGACCCGCCTGATCACACGGGCGTTACCATCGGTCTGTCCATGGCGCAATTTTCGGCAGCTCACGCGCGGTCACATTCGCGCCAGCCCGCTCGCCCGGTCCGATGATCAGCCATTCCGAAACACGCCTTGTGCGGCGCAACAACTCCGTTACTTATCGGAGCATCCATCCGCTTGCTGCGCCACCGTCTCCAGGAAGGCCCTCCCTTGACCGATACCAGCGCCGATCTCGAACTCGTTCGCCACCGGCCGATGGGCTTCACGGAGTTCGTCATCGTGGTCGCGGCGATCATGGCGCTCAACCCGCTGGCCATGGACATGATGTTGCCGGCGCTGCCGAACATCGGCGCCTCCTTCCACATCGATGTCGCCAACCGGGTGCAGACAGTGCTGTCGGCCTTCGTCATCGGCTTCGGTCTCGGCCAGTTCGCGATCGGCCCGCTGTCCGACAGCTACGGCCGCCGCCCGGTCCTGATCGGCGGCATGGTGGTGTATGCGATCGCCAGCCTGCTCGCGATCGCCGCGCCGTCCTTCGAGCTGCTGCTGCTCGCGCGCGTGCTGGAAGGGCTCGGCACCGCGGCGACGCGCGTGATCGCGACCTCGATCGTGCGCGATTGCTACGCCGGCCGCCGCATGGCGAGCGTGGTGTCGCTCGCGATGATGGTGTTCATCGCCATTCCCGTGATCGCACCGGCGTTCGGCCAGGCCGTGATGCTGCTGACGCAATGGCGCGGCATCTTCGTCGTGCTGACGCTCTACGGCATCGTGACGCTGATCTGGGCCGCGCTGCGGCTGCCGGAGACGCTGCCCGAAAACGAGCGCAAGCCGTTCTCGATCGCCGCGATCGGCGCCTCGTTCCGCCACACGCTGACCAACCGCCAGACGCTCGGCTACGCGCTCGCCGCCAGTGGCATTTTCGGCGCCGTGCTCGGCTACGTGCTGTCGTCGCAGCAGCTGTTCACCGGCGTCTATCATCTTGGCCACTACTTCCCCGTCGCCTTTGCCGCGATCGCCGTGACCATCGCCGTGGCCGGCTTCCTTAATGCCCGGCTGGTCGGCCGGCTCGGCATGCGCATGATCTCGCACAGCGCGCTGGTCGGCAGTGTCGTCATCGCGCTCACCTGCTTCAGCGCGGCGATGCTCGACATGCTGCCGCTGTGGCTGTTCATGCTGCTGTCCGCGGGGATGATGTTCTCGTTCGGCCTGATGTTTGCGAACTTCACCGCGCTCGCGATGGAGCCGCAGCGCGCCAATGCCGGCACCGCGTCCTCGCTCTACGGCTCGATCACCACGCTGCTCGGCATGGGCGCCGGCGCCATCGTCGGCCAGGCCTTCAACGGCACGCCGCTGCCGTTCGCGGCCGGCTTCCTGGCCTGCACCGCCAGCGCACTCGCCATCGTGCTGATCACCGAGAAGGGCCGGCTGTTCCACGGCTCGGGCAAGCCGGTCTGATTGGAGCACTGGAGGGGCCTCGATGACCCCTCCAACATCCTGGCACATTGATCATGTAGCCCCCGCTGTCATCGTCCGCGAGAGCGGACGATCCAGTACGCCGTGACACCTCGGTTCTATGTCTTCTGCCTCGGAGTACTGGATGCCCCGCTTTCGCGGAGCATGACAGCCGTGGTGACGGCGAAAGCTCAACCCGAAACAACTGCCGGCTCCAAGATAGGATCGTCTAGATGCAAGGCCCCTGGCCGCGCTGCGGGCACAGCTTCAGGACGCTCGACAGCGACAGCAGCAGGCGTGCGCCGCGCGTTGAATTGTCGGGCGCGCGGTAGCTGAGCGGGAACGCCACGCCGAGATCGGCGCGCCAGTCGTTCGGGAAGGTGAAGCGCACGCCGCCGCCCGCCGAGGTCAACGCGACGCCGTCGGACGGCCGGAAGCCGTCGTTCCAGGCCAGCCCCGCATCGAAGAAGCTGTAGAGCTGGTAGCTCTTCAGATAGGTCCAGTCCGGCTTCTGCTCGAAGCGGACCTCGAACGTGCCGGCCACGCCATTGTCGCCGCTGATTTCGGCGCTGCCGTAGCCGCGGCCATAGGCGAAACCGCCGAGATAGAATTGCTGCGAATTGTACAGGGGACCCGAGGCGAGCTGGCCGGCGGCGGCGAGCTTCAGCGACCAGGCGTCCGACAAGGTCTGGTAGCGCGTGAACCAGCCGTTGACGACCGAGAAGGTGGGCGACGCGGTATCGCGCGAGGCCAAGGGATCGCCGGCGCGGGTCGCACCGAGCACGTTCAGGCCCTGCTTGTAGGCGAGCGTCAGATAGCTGTCGCCGCCGAGATCATCCTTCCAACGATAGTCGGCGGTGGCCGTCAGGGTGCGGATGTGATCGCGATACCAGACGCCGAACACGTCCCGTTCGGTCACCTCGCTGAAGGCGGCCGCGAGGTTCAGCCGCAGCGAGGCGCGCTGCGACTGGATCGGCGTGATGCCGCCGCGCAGCTCATAGGTTTCGGTGACCGTGTTGTCGTTGAACCGGCGCCTGATGTCGCCCGGCCGCACCTCGCTGTACAGCGCGGAGCCACCGACATAGGCGCCGTCGGTGCCGACGGGCACCTCGTAGGCCAGTCGCCCGAACGCGAGCTGCCTGGGATCGCCAGGGGTCGTCGACAGGTTGGTGGTGAGCGTATCGCCCGGCAACAGATAGGAGTTGAAGGCGGCGGTGGCATAGCTCTGCCACGGACCGACGGTGGAGGAGCCCAGATTGTCGACGCCGGCGAAGCCGTAGACGTGCCAGGTCTGCAGCTCGATCACCAGGCGGAACCGGCCGGTGGTGCCGCCGATCTCCTCCAGCGATGAATCGACCAGGCGCACGCCGCCGCGGCTGTTGATCAGCAGCAGCTGGCGCTCGAGCGTCGTGAGGCGCGACGGGCTCTCGGCGAGGACAGGGTCCAGCATCGGCCGGACGCCGAATTCCTCCGCGCCCGTTCCCTTGAGGCTGACCTCGGTGATGCTGCCTTCGATGACCTGGATCCGGACCCGGCCATTGCTGATGTCCTGCGGCGGAACAATCGCGCGGCTGAGATGATAGCCGGCGGCGCGGTACTGGTCGCTGATCGCCGTCGCGATCGCCGCGAGGTCGGCCTGCGACACTGGCTTGCCGAGATAGGGCTGATAGGCCGAAGCAAGCTGGTCGGCCGGCAGCGCCGACGCGCCGGTCAGGGCAACCGCGCGCAGGGTAAACAGAGGCTTGACGTCGCCGCCCCCGCCCTGGGGTGCGAACTGCGGCGCACGCGGCCGCGGCGGAACCGGCTGCGCCGAGCGCCGCTGCTGCTCGTCGAGATACCTCTCCGTCTGCCGGGGATCAAAGCCGGGCTGGTTGACCTGCTGCGCCTCGGCGCCGGCCACGAACAGCAATGCGGAGACCGAAATGCCGAGGACGATCGCGGCCCCGTTCAGGCGTCGCGAACCGTTGCGTGCGGCCGCCTTGCTGGGCCAACCCGCGATCCTCCCAGTTCCCTCGACACAACCCACACGCATCCTTCGTTCTTAGTTTGTTAAGGTCAATGAAGCGTAAATGCGCGAAGGAAAGCGGGCCGCAACTCATAAGGGTCTCTTGAAACATTTCGATTAGTTTCAAAGGCCGCCAACGACGCGAGTTCGAGCCATGTCATCCAAGCATCTCCTGCGAACTGGACTGATTGCCGCGTCGCTTTTCGCCGCGGTGCCCGTCGCGTTCGCCGCCGACGGTGAACCGTGGCTGGTGAGCAAATCCTCGGGCGAAGTCTGGGTCACCTCGAAGGGCGCCAGCCAGGTTTCGCTCGGCCGCGACGAAGAGCTCAAGCCGGGCGATACGATCCGCACCGGACCAGCGGGCCGCGTGCGCCTGACCCGCGGCGAAGAGGTCATCGTGATCGCGCCGAACTCGGAGGTCGGCCTGCCCGCCGCCCCGAAGGACGGCATGGCGACCACCATCCTGCAGCGCGCCGGCTCCATCCTGCTCGATGTCGAGAAGCGCAACGTGCAGCATTTCGAGGTCGAGACCCCGTATCTGGCTGCCGTCGTGAAGGGCACCCAGTTCACCGTGACGGTCAGCGGCCGCAGCACCAAGGTCGAGGTCAGCCGCGGCCAGGTCCAGGTCTCAGACTTCAAGACGGGGCAGATCGCCCAGATCATGCCCGGTCAGGCTGCCGCTACCTTCAACGGGGCCTCCGGTCTCAAACTGTCCGGCGCCGGCACCTTCAGCCCGATCGAGCAGGGCCGCCCGCGCGCGCCGACCATCGATCGCATTCCGGTGCCGCGCGATGGCCTGCAGGCGCCACGCGAAGCCAAGGGCAGCGTCATTCACGCGCTCAACGCCAATTCCACCGTGCCGCGCGCAGCGACCTCGGCCGCCGCGCAGCAGCCGTCGGCGACCACGTCCCATGGTGGCGCCCGGCCCAACGTCGTGCGGATCTCGACGTCGCTCGGCGAGGTCAATCTGAACATCCAGAAGGCGACGCGCGGCCTCGCCCATGGCGCTCATGGTGCGCCGGGAGCCGGCCGCAGCAATTGGAGCGAAGCGCGCGGCGGCAATGGCAATGCGACCAGCAACGCAGCGGCCGCCAGCGGCGCATCGGGAGATTCCTCGGTAGCTGCGGCCATCAGTGCCGCGATCGGCTCGCCTGCGGCATCCGCCGGCAATAACGGCTCGAACGGAGCCGCGGTGGCTGCCGCCGCCAACGGCAATGGCAACGGCAACGGCAACGGAGCTGGGAACGGCAACAACGGCGGCAACGGAAACAGCGGTCATGGCAATAGCGGCCATGGCAATAGCGGAAACAGCGGCAATAGCGGCCGGGGCAACAGCGGTGACGACGACCACGGCGGCGGCCGGGGCCGCGGCCATGCCTACGGTCACAACAAGGACTGATGCGACAGCATTCCGGTCACGGGACGTCGTGGCCTTCTGATCAGACGGAGCTGTCAGGGCGGTTCGACGTCCTGCAGTCGGGGACAGGATGAGATCGGTTATCGCGCGAGCGGGCATCTGGGCCGGCTCCGCGGGCACTCGGGAGGGGGAATGTTCAGGCGGTTCATGCCGCATATTCTGGTGGTCGTTGCGCTGCTGACAGTGGGGCTGTCCGGCTGCTACGACCTCCTCAGTCATGCGCTCGTCGACCTGCGCTTTCGGCTGGACAAGCGGCCCGCCAGCGGCGAGGTCGCCATCGTCGCCATCGACCCTCGCTCGATCGAAGCCATCGGCGTCTGGCCGTGGCCACGCACCAACCATGCCCTTCTGCTGGACCAGTTGCAGCGCGCAGGTGCGCGCGAGGTCGCTTTCGACATCGATTTCAGCACTCCGTCCAACGCGGCGGCCGACCACGCCTTCCTCGAAGGGCTGCAGAGGGCCAGCGGCACCGTGGTGCTGCCTGCGTTCAAGCAGCTCAGCGCGGCAGGCAAGGATGCGGGCATTCACATCAACCGGCCGTTGCCGCAGTTCGAGACGACGGCATGGTCGGCGCTCGTCAACATCGAGGTCGCGCGCGATGGCCGCGTCAGGAGCTACGCGTTCGGCGAGTATTGCGAAATCGGGCACGGCAAGACATTTGTGCAGTCGATGGGCGCGTTCCTCGCCGGCAGCGACGCGATCAAGGACAGCCCATTCCTCATCGACTACGGCATCGACGCGTCATCCCTGACGAAAGTGTCCTATGTCGACGTGCTCCGGGGCGATGCCGCCGCGCTGGCCGCGCTGAAGGGCAAGCGGGTGATCGTCGGCGCCACCGCGATCGAGCTCAGCGACTATTACAGCGTCCCCAATGGCCGCGTGCTTCCTGGCGTCGTGCTGCAGGTCCTGGCCGCGGAATCGATCATCCAGCATCGCACCCTGCTCGCGACCTCGACCGCGGCCACCGTCGGAGCCCTGCTGCTGCTCGTCGTCGTCATGTTCGCGAGCTGGCGGCATCTGTCAGCCGCGCGACGCGCCCTGCTGATCGGGTTCATCGGCATCGGCATCGAGACCGTCGCGCTGCTGCTGCACGATCGCTATGCCGTGGTGCTCGACACGTCGCTGCTGCAGATCGCGCTGTTCGCCTATCTCGTGGCGACCGCGCTCGACGAGATCGACTTCCGCGGCCTGCTGCGCCACGTCGCCGAGAGCCGGTTCGAGCGGATCGCGATGTCGATCGGCGACGGGCTGGTGTGCACCGACCAGGACAAGCGGATCACGGTGTGGAATCCCGGAGCGGTGGCGATCTTCGGCTATGGCACTGAGGAGATCATCGGCCAGCCCTTCGCGCGGCTGCGCGCCGACGAGAACGCCGGGGACGATCTGTTCCCGCATCAGGAGGCGGCGCTGCCGGCAACCTTGCTGCCGGGCGGTGCGACGGTCGAGTTCGACGGGCGTCGCCGGGATGGCGAGGTGTTTCCGGTCGAGGCCAGCGTCTCGGCCTGGCAGGGCCCTGACGGGCTGCAATATGGCGTGATCCTGCGCGACATCTCCCTGCGCAAGCGCGAGGCCGAACGCATCCGCTATCTCGCCGAGCACGACACGCTCACCGGGCTGATCAACCGCCACACGCTGCAGACGGATCTGGCGGCCATGATCGCGACGGCGGACGCGGCCAATGACCGGGTCGCGCTGCTGGTGATCGGCCTGGATGCCTTCCAGCACATCAACGACATGCTCGGCCACAGCTTCGGCGACCACGTCCTGCGCGCGGCGGCGGAGCGGCTCGCCGGCGAGATCGGACGCATGGGGCGCGTGGCGCGGCTGAGCGGCGACGAGTTCGCCGTCGCCATTCCCTGCTCCGCCACCGGCGGCACCGTCACAGAGCTGGCCGCGCATCTCGCGCATCTGTTCGAGACACCGCTGGAGGCCGGCGGCCGGCAGCAGCGCGTCAGGATCAGCCTCGGCGTCGCCGTGCATCCGGAGGGCGGACAGAGCGCGGAGGAACTGCTCAGCAACGCGCACCTCGCGCTGTGCCGCGCCAAGACTGACCACCGCGGCAGCCATGTGATGTTCGAAACCGAGATCCGCGAGGAGCTGGAGCGGCGGCTGACGCTCGAGGCCGAGCTGACGCTCGCCGTCGAACGCCGCGAGTTCGAGCTGTTCTACCAGCCGCAGGTCGACCTCCTGAGCGGCCGCGTGATCGGCGCCGAGGCGCTGATCCGCTGGCGGCATCCGACCCGCGGCCTGGTGCCGCCCGGCGACTTCATCCCCGTCGTCAACACCTCGCCGCTGTCGGAGGCGGTCGCGACCTGGGTGATGGCGACCGCCTGCCGCCAGGCGCGCGAGTGGCAGCTCGCCGGCCACGACATCCGGGTCGGCGTCAACCTGTCGCCGTCGCAGTTCCAGACCGGCGATCTCGCCGCCTTCGTCAGCAAGCTCTTGACCGTCACCGGCCTGTCGCCCAGCCTGCTGGAGCTCGAGGTCACCGAGGACATCCTGCTGCACGACGAGCCCGGCGTGCTGCAGACCTTCAACCGGCTGCAGGCGCTCGGTGTCAGCCTGGTGTTCGACGATTTCGGCACCGGCTATGCGAGCCTCAGCTATCTCAAGAAGTTTCCGCTCGACGGGCTGAAGATCGACCGCTCCTTCGTGCGCGACGTGCTGACGGAGTCCGACGACGCCGCCATCGTCGGCTCGACCGTGAGCCTCAGCAGTCAGCTTGGATTGTCGGTGATCGCCGAGGGCATCGAGAACCAGGCCACCGCCGACTTCCTGCTCCGGCTCGGCTGCGCGCAGGGCCAGGGCTATCATTTCGGCAAGCCGATGCCGGCCCAGGATTTCGCGCGGCGGTTCCTGACGGTGGACGCTGCCGACCAGCGGCAGGCGGGGGCGGCGTGAGGTGAGGCACCAGAAGATTTAAGCGGCCGAGCTCTACTCCTCGCCCGCGCACCTCGTGGATGTACGCGCCGCTCTCTCCTCCGTCATTCCGGGGCGCGCGCAGCGCGAGCCCGGAATCCATAGCCACAGGCGGTTGTTGCTTCAGCGACTCGCCGTGGCAGCAGCTCGCCCCTCATAAGCGGTCGGGATTATGGATTCCGGGCTCGCGCTGCGCGCGCCCCGGAATGACGACCGTGGGCGAGGTCAGCACCTTGCACCACTCACTCCCGCTTTTTCTTCCCGCCCTTGCCTTCGTTCTCCAGCGCCTTGCGTACGGCCTTGAACTCCTCGCGCGCCCCGGCATCGACGCGCGGGAAATGCAGGTCGAGGCTCTCCAGCGCGGCGACAATGGTCGAGCCGATCACGACGCGGGCGAACCATTTGTGGTCGGCGGGCACGACGTACCACGGCGCATGGGCCGTCGAGGTGTGGCGCACGATGTCCTGATAGACCGCCTGGTAGCGGCTCCACTTGGCGCGCTCGGTGACGTCGCCCATCGAGAACTTCCAGTTCTTCGCCGGCTGCTCCAGCCGGTCGAGGAAGCGCTCGCGCTGCTCCTCCTTGGAGATGTTGAGGAAGAACTTCAGGATCACGGTGCCGTTGCGGCTGAGATAGCGCTCGAAGGCGGAGATGTCCTCGAAGCGCTCGCGCCAGATGTTCTTGGTGACGAGCTTCGGCGGCAGCTTCTCGGCCTTCAGGATCTCCGGGTGCACGCGCGTGACCAGGCACTCCTCGTAGTAGGAGCGGTTGAAGATGCCGATGCGGCCGCGCTCGGGCAGCGCCAGCATCGTCCGCCACATGAAGTCGTGGTCGAGCTCCTTGGAGGTCGGCTGCTTGAACGAGGTCACCTCGCAGCCCTGCGGATTGACGCCCTCGAAGATGCTCTTGATGGCGCTGTCCTTGCCCGAGGCATCCATGCCCTGCAGCAGCACCAGCACCGACCAGCGGTCCTGCGCGTAGAGCTTCTCCTGGAAGTCGGCGAGCCGCTTGCGGTTCTGCTCGATGATCGCCTCGCCCTGCTCCTTGTCGAGGCCGCCCTTCACCTTGGTCTTGTGCGACTTCAGATGAAACTTGTGGCCGCCGTCGATCCGGAACGGCGAGATGTAGTCGTCGAGCTCGCTGGCGAGCGTGCGCGCTGTCTTGCTCATGGGGACGGCTCTCCGGCGGCAAACTGCGTTTCGAGGAAGGCGGTGACGAAGCGCGGCATCGCGGCCGTCAGGTCGTTCCTCGTTCGAACGAGCCGAATACCTGCGAGTTCCGGCTCGTCCTGCGCGGCGAGATTGGCCTCGATCCGACGCTGCAGGACGTCGCCGGTCTCGGCGGCGTCGAGCACACGCATCAAGGCGATCGAGGCGCCGGTCACGACGCAGTCCCAATGCGCCGACGACACATAGTCGGAGGGTGCGAGTCCGGTCTCCTCCTCGACCTCGCGCGCGACATTGGCGGCGAGATCGATCGTGCCGCCATCGACATCGTCGAGATCAGGCGTGCCCGCGGGAAAATACAGCCGGCCCGCATTGGCCGTGTGCGCGCCCATCTCCCCGAGCACGAAGGCGCCATCGCTCGACCGCAACGCGCCCATGCCGAAGCCGTTGAAGGCCGTGCGGTCGGGACAGCCCCAGTCGCGCCAGGCAAGAAGGCTGGCGAAATCGGTCTCGAAATAGCTGGCCGAGAACTGTCCGTGATCGAAGCGTGCATTGCGCCCGAGCAGGATACGGCCGTTCCACAGGCCGGGCTTCTCGCGCTGCCGCTCGGCAAAATGCGCCGCGATGTCGTCGCGGCGCTCTCGCGCGAACGGCCAGTCCCACGGCTCGACCTTGAGGTCGAGCGTGGTGACGCGATGGATGACGACGTCGGTCATCCCCTACTTCGTGCCCTTGGCCTGCTCGACGAACTTGTTGGTGAAGGTCTTGCTGACGTCGATATTGGCCTTGGCGACATCGGGCGAGCCGGTCGAGAACACCGCGAGCACGGCATCCGCCCCCTTCGGGTCCATCTTGCCGGTCTGCGAGTACATCGGGATGGTGTTCTTCAGCGCCGCCAGATACAGCGCCTTGTCCTTGCCGACGAGCTCCTCCGGCATCTTCGCCATGATCTCCTCCGGCGTATGCGAATGGATCCAGCCAAGCGTGGCGACGATCGCGTTGGTCAGCGCCTGCGTCTCCTTCTCGTGGCCGGCGATCCAGGCCACCGTCGAATACAGCGCGCCGCCGGGATATTCGCCGCCGAACACCTCCAGCGTGTCGTGCTGGGTGCGGGTGTCGGAGAGGATCTTGAGGTCCGGATAGGCGCCCTGCAGCACCGTCACCGACGGATCGAGCATGACCGCCGCGTCGATCTGGCCCTGCTGCATGGCCGCCACCGCGGTGGCGCCGAGGCCGACGCCGATCACGGCCGTGCCTGCGGGATCGAGGCCGTTCTTCTTCAGCATGTACTTCAGGAAGAAGTCGGTCGAGGAGCCCGGCGCGCTGACGCCGACCTTCTTGCCGGCGAGATCCTTGACCGAGTTGATCTCCTTGTTGTGCGACGGGGCGACCACGAGCACGAGGCCCGGATAGCGGTCGTAGACGACGAAGGACTGCATCTCCTGCTTCTTGGCGGCGAGATTGACGCAATGATCGAAATAGCCGGAGACGACGTCGGCGCTGCCGCCGAGCACGGCCTTCAGCGCGTCCGAGCCGCCCTTGAGGTCGACGAGCTCGACGTCGAGTCCGGCCTTCTCGTACTCGCCGAGCTGCTTGGCGAGCACCGTCGGCAGATAGCACAGACAGGCGCCGCCGCCGACCGCGATCGTCACCTTCGTCGCCGCGCTCGCCAGCCCCGTGCTCAGCGTCAGCGCCAGCAGCGCGCCGGTCACCCGGCCGATGATCTTGTTCATTGGTTTCCTCCGTTCATGTCGTTGGTCAGATTAGGCGTGTCGGTGTGGATTGAGAAGATCGCCCTATCGTCCATCCGCTGCATCCGGGCGCCACACCAGCAGGCGGCGTTCCACCAAGGTGACGCAGATGTCGATCAGGATGACGAAGGCCGACAGCACGAACATGCCGGCGAACACGCCGGCGACGTCGAACACGCCCTCAGCCTGCTGGATGAGATAGCCGAGGCCCGCGGCCGAGCCGAGATATTCGCCGACCACGGCGCCGACCACCGCGAAGCCGACCGAAGTGTGCAGCGAGGAGAACATCCACGACAGCGCGCTCGGCCAGTAGACATGGCGCATCAGCTGCCGCTCGCTCATGCCCAGCATGCGCGCGTTGTCGCGCACCACGGTCGAGACCTCCTTCACGCCCTGGTAGACGTTGAAGAAGACGATGAAGAACACGAGCGTCACGCCGAGCGCGACCTTGGACCAGATCCCCAGGCCCAGCCACAGCGTGAAGATCGGCGCCAGCACCACGCGCGGCAGCGCGTTGGCCATCTTGACGTAGGGGTCGAACACGGCAGCGACCAGCGGCTTGCGCGCGAACCAGAACCCGACCAGCACGCCGCCCAGCGAGCCGATCGTGAACGCCAGGATCGACTCCCACAAGGTGATCGCGAGATGCTTCCAGATCGTGCCGGTCGAAAACCATTTGACGACCTGGGCAAACACGTCGACCGGGTTGGAGAAGAAGAACGGCGGCAGCAGGATGCGGCCGAACACCGGCACGGTGGCCAGGAACTGCCACAACGTGACCGCGACGATGGCGACGAGAAGTTGCAGGGCGAGCAAGGTGACACGCGACATCAGGCTGCTCCCGTCTGCATGCGGGACGCGAGCAGGCAGCCGCGCACGCTGCTGCGCTCCCCTCCCCCTTGCGGGGAGGGGTCGGGGGTGGGGGTGCCCCGAGCACCAGTCTTTCCTGGGACCCCCACCCCCAACCCCTCCCCGCAAGGGGGAGGGGAGTCCGACCTGTGCACGCGGCAGATAGCCAGTCTCGAACGCGCCATCACACCGCCTCCGCCTGCTTGTAGGTCTTCTCGACCTCGGCCTTCAGCGTCTGCCAGATCTCGCGGTGCAGCTCGTGGAACTCGTGCTTCATGCGCACCTCGAAGATGTCGCGCGGGCGCGGCAGGGTCACGCGCCAGTCGCCGATGATGCGCGAGGCGGGACCGGCGGACATGATGACGACGCGGTCGGCGAGCGCGATCGCCTCCTCCAGGTCGTGGGTGACGAACAGCACCGCCTTGCGGTCGGCGTTCCAGAGATCGAGCAGGAGATTGCCCATGATCTGCCGGGTCTGCGCATCCAGCGGACCGAACGGCTCGTCCATCAGGATGATGCGGGGATTGCGGATCAGCACCTGCGCGAGGCCGACGCGCTTGCGCTGGCCGCCCGACAGCATGTGCGGATAGCGGTTGCCGAAGGCGCCGAGGCCGACCGACGTCAGCCATTGCTGCGCCTGCGCGGCCGCCTCGCGCGCGGACGTGCCGGTGACCTCGAGCCCGATCGCGACATTGTCCAGCGCCGTCTTCCAGGGGAACAGCGCATCGGCCTGGAAGAGATAGCCGGCCTCGCGGTTGAGCCCGGCGAGCGGCTGGCCGAAGATCCTGACATCGCCGGCCGCGGGCTTCAGCAGCCCGGCCGCGACGTTGAGAAGGGTGGACTTGCCGCAGCCGGTCGGCCCGACGATGGCGACGAACTCGCCGTCCGCGACCGCGAGGTCGGCCGTCTCGACGGCGGTATAGGTGCGTCCGCCAGCGAGACGGAATGCCACCGTCGTTCGCTCCAGTGCGACCGCGGCGGCCGAAGGCTGCGTCACGTCCAAGTTCCTCCCCGAAAATGGTCCGGACGGCTTAGCCGCTTGCGCCGCGAAGTTCAACGCAGGCGCGGGACGTGCTAGGTCAGTGGGAGCCGAGGCCTCTCGCGCCCGAAAAAGGCCGCATGCAACGCACGCCCCTGATCACCTACAGCAACGTCCGCAAGTCCTTCTCCGGCGCGGCGGGCGCCGTGACGGCGGTCGACGACGTCTCGCTGGAGATCGCCGAGGGCGAGTTCCTCGCGATCGTCGGCGGCTCGGGCTCGGGCAAGACCACGCTGCTGCGCCTCACCAACCGCCTGATCGAGGCCGACGGCGGCACGATCCGGATTGCCGGCGAGGACATCGGCCGCCTTGAACCGGTCAGCCTGCGCCGCCGCATCGGCAATGTGTTCCAGAACGGCGCGCTGTTTCCGCACATGACGGTTGCCGCCAATATCGGCATCACCCCCAGGCTGCTGGGCACGCCGGCGAACGAGATCGCCGCGCGCGTCGACGAGCTGCTCGGGCTCGTCCAGCTCGACCGCACAGCGCATCGCGACCGCCTGCCGCACGAGCTCTCCGGCGGCCAGCGCCAGCGCGTCGGCGTCGCCCGCGCGCTGGCCGCAAAGCCTCGGATCGTGCTGATGGACGAGCCGTTCGGCGCGCTCGACCCGCTGACGCGCGATGCGCTGGGCCAGGATTATCGCGCGCTGCACGACAAGCTCGGGCTGACGACGCTGATGATCACCCACGACATCACCGAGGCGCTGCTGCTCGCCGACCGCATCGCGGTGATGCGGACGGGCCGCCTCGTCGAGGTCGGCACGCCCGCCGAGCTTGCCGCCAGCCGCGAGGCCTACGTGGCGGAGCTGATGACGACGCCGCGGCGCCAGGCCGCGCGGCTCGCGGCCCTGCTGCCCGAGAGCGGCGCCGCATGAGCCTGTTATCCGATCCGCGCTTCGCCGAGGCCCTGTCGCATCTCGCCGACTATCTCGGCAGCCATCTGCGCGTCAGCATCGCCGCGCTGGCGCTCGGCCTCGTGATCAGCTTTCCGCTGGCGCTCGTCGCGCGCAACCGCCCTGCCCTGCGCAATCTGCTGCTCGGCCTCGCCAGCGTGGTCCAGACCGTGCCAGGACTGGCGCTGCTGGCATTGTTCTATCCATTGCTGCTGGCACTGGCGGCGCTGAGCCTGCGCTGGTTCGGCGTTTCATTCTCCGCGTTCGGATTCCTTCCCGCGGTGCTGGCGCTGGCGCTGTATTCGATGCTGCCGGTGCTGCGCAACACCATCACCGGGCTGAACGGCGTCGATGCCAGCCTGATCGAAGCCGCCAAGGGCGTCGGCATGACCGAGCGCCAGGCGCTGACCATGGTCGAGCTGCCGCTGGCGCTGCCGGTGATCATGGCCGGCATCCGCACCGCCGCGGTGTGGGTGATCGGCACCGCGACCCTGTCGACGCCGATCGGCCAGACCTCGCTCGGCAACTACATCTTTGCCGGGCTGCAGACGCAGAACTGGGTTCTGGTCGTGTTCGGCTGCGTCGCCGCAGCGGTGCTGGCGCTCGTGGTCGATCAATTGCTGTCGCTGATCGAGCATGGCCTGCGCACCCGCAGCCGCGCCCGCATCGGGCTCGGCACCGCGACGATCGCGCTGATGGTCGGCCTCAGCCTGCTGCCGTCGCTGGCCGGCAGCTCGGCGCGCTACGTCATCGGCGCCAAGACTTTCACCGAGCAATATGTGCTGTCGGCGCTGATGAGCGAGCGGCTGCAGGCGGCGGGTCTCTCGGCGGCCACGCGCGCCGGGCTCGGCTCCAGCGTCATCTATGGCGCGCTGAAGAGCGGCGACATCGATCTCTATGTCGAGTACTCCGGAACGCTATGGGCCAACCAGTTTCATCATACGGAGCAGTTGCCGCGCGCCGCGCTGCTCGATGTGCTCAGGCAGGATCTCGCGAAGGACAAGGTCACCCTGCTCGGCGAACTCGGCTTCGAGAACGCCTATGCGCTGGTGATGCCGCGCAAGAAGGCCGAGGCGCTCGGCATCCGCTCGATCGATGACCTCGCCCGCCACACGCGCGAGATGTCGATCGCGGGCGACTACGAATTCTTCTCGCGTCCGGAATGGGCCGCCTTGCGCGATGCCTATGGCCTCGCCTTCCGCGCCCAGCGCCAGATGCAGCCCGACTTCATGTATGCGGCGGTCGCCGCCGGCGAGGTCGACGTCATCGCCGGCTACACCAGCGACGGGCTGATCGCGAAATATGATCTCATCGTGCTCGCAGATCCCAAACAGGCGATCCCGCCCTATGATGCGATCCTGCTGCTCTCGCCAAAGCGCGCCGACGACCACGCGCTGCAGGATGCGCTGCGCCCCCTGCTCGGCCGCATCGATATCGTCACGATGCAGCAGGCCAATCTGCGGGCGTCGGGCAGTGATGCCGAGTCCTCGCCGCAGGCGGTCGCGCGCTGGCTGTGGAGCAGGATTTCGAAGTAGAGCCCCACTGTTTCAGAGCGGTCATTGCAAGCGTAGCGACGTGTCCGCCGAAGCTCGCAGAGCGAAGGCGGAAGCAATCCAGGGGCTAAAATGCACATCGTCCGTGTCGCCCCTGGATCGCTTCGCTGCGCTCGCGATGACGGCGGGGCTTGGAGCAGGCTTTCGCCTGCCCCATGCACGCAAGCTACATCCCCGGCTCGATCGGCTTGTCGACCGCGCCGCCGCTCTCGGCCCAGTCCTTGAACGCGCCGACATTGAAGACCTTGTCGTAGCCGAGATCCTGGAGGGTCTTTCCCGACAGCGCCGACCGTCCGCCGGACGCGCAGTACAGGATGATGCTCTTGTCCTTGGCAAAGGCCTTGTCGTGATAGGGCGAGTCCGGATCGGCGCGGAATTCGAGCATGCCGCGCGAGACGTGATGAGCGCCCTCGATCTTGCCGCTCTTCTCGACCTCGGGCGCATCGCGCACGTCGAGCACCAGCGTGTTGCCCTTGGCGATCATCGCCTGCGCCTCGGCCGGCGTGATCTTCGGCACCGCGGCATTGGCCGCGGCCAGCATGTCCTTCACAGACGTCGTCATGACGATCTCCCTTCATCCTGAGGCTTTCGAACTAGGCATCGCCCGGAAGCTTGTCATCCTCCATTCGCGGGACCTGATCACGATCAACTGTGCCCCGATCACCTCGACTTGGTAGTTCCCACGGGGAACCCGACTGTTGCGGCGCAGCTACAGCCGAGAGCAGCGTGCACTGCTATGTTACCACAAATTGCATTGTGTTTCCTGGGGCGATTTTGACATGCGCCGATCGTTGCCGACCTCTTTTCTTGCCTTGAACTCAGTCCTGATCACGAGCGCAATGCTGGGCACGGTCGCTCAAGCCGCGGATCTCCCTCTGAAAGCTCCTGCTCCGATCGCCGCTCCCGCCTGGGCCGGCTTCTATGTCGGCACCGGCTTCGGCTTTCGCGCCAATGATGCCGACCTGAGCGTCAGGTCGGCCACCGACACCAGCAACGCGCCGGTCATCCAGAACATGTTCGTGGCGGCGAATTGCTTTGCCGGCCTGCCCTGCGCCACGGGCCAGAGCTTCAACGCCACCGCGTTCCGCGTCAGCCCCTATGCCGGCTACAACTGGCAGTTCGGTCAGTTTGTCGCAGGCATCGAAGGCGAGTTCGGCTTTGCGGACCAGAGCCGCACCTCGGGCAGCTATTATCCGGCGCCGTCGTTGTTTCGTCCGGGCTCGACGACCAATTCGTTCATCTTCAAGACCACCTGGGACGCCAGCATCCGCGCCCGCGCCGGCTACGTGATCGACCCGAGCCTGCTGGTGTACGGCACGGCCGGCCCGTCCTGGATCCACGTCGAGACCACCTCGAACTGCAGCACGCTGACGGCCTTCGACGGCGACTGCGCGGCGGGCGGCGCCCGTGCCTTCGGTCCAGCCAACATTACCAACAGCAAGACCCTGCTCGGCTACACCGTCGGCGGCGGCCTGGAGGCCCTTCTGACGCCGAACTGGATCGCCCGCGCCGAATATCGCTATTCCGACTACGGCCGCACCTCGGACACCAACGTGCGCAGCTCGGTGAACGGCACGCAGACCGTGACCTACGACACCGCTCTGCGCACCCACACCGCGACCTTCGGCATTGCCTACAAGTTCGGCGGCGGACCGCTGGCCAGCAGCCTGGCGGCCTATGCGGCCATGCCGGAGACCGCCTCCTGGGCAGGCTTCTATGTCGGCGCCACAGCCGGCGTTCGGGCGAACAATGTGTCGTCGCGGGTCAACAAGGACGTGCTCGCGACCAGCTTCTTCACCTCGGATCTCGCGGCCAACTGCCAGTGCTTCCTCGACAGCGCCTATGACACGACCGCGGCGCGGATCGGTCCTTACATCGGCTACAACTGGCAGATCGCGCCGCGATGGGTCGTCGGCATCGAGGGCGATGCGGCCTATGCCAGTGCGCAGGCGACGACCTACGGCTATTCCTTCCCCGGTACGGCCCTGAACGGCTCGAGCGGCGGCATGAACGACAGCTTCAGCGTCCGCACCAAATGGGACGCCAGCATCCGTGCCCGCCTCGGCTTCGTGGTCAATCCCTCGGTCATGCTCTATCTGACGGGCGGCGCCGCCTGGACGGAGATCGAGCAGACCTCGCGCTGCGACACTGCGGTCAAGGCCCTGCTCACGGCGCCCGGATTTGCCAGCGCCGAGATCGGCAGCTGTGCGCCGGGCCTGAAGAGCCCTGCCGTGATCAGCCAATCCAGCATCCGCCCCGGCTTCACCATCGGCGCCGGCGGCGAGACCAAGCTTGGCCGCAACTGGGTCCTGCGCGGCGAATATCGCTACACCGATTTTGGCACCGCCAACTTCACCAGCGCCCGCAGCTGCGCCAGCACGGCCACGTTCGATCTCCCGGGCTACGGCACCGCCGTGATCCCCTGCTTCGCAACCGAGACCATCAGCAACTCGGTCCGATTGCAGACCCATGCGGCGATGTTCGGCATCTCCTACAAGTTCGATTGAGAGCGCCCGATGGAGGGCGCACCGCAACACGCTTTGCGCGTTGTGGCGGCTACAGCCCCCGGATCAGCTCGGCGTCGATCAGCATGCGGTTGAAGCGGCGCGCCTCGGCGCCGTCGCCGCAGGCGTAGAACACGCCCTTGCAGCGAAGCATGATGTCCTTCTGCTCGGCAAAGGACGGATCGAGCGGAATGCCGGCGGCCTCGAGCGTGACCAGCGGCAGATAGGCGGCGTCGATCGAGTCCATCATGACCGCGCTCTGCCGCGGCTCGAAATTGACGGCGTCGATCGCGTAGTAGGTCTGATAATAGCGCGGATCATAGCTCTCCAGCTTGGCGCCGATGCCGGCTTCGTCGAGCTTGGGGTCGAGGATGTGCGGCGAGAATTCCGGCTGGTGATCACCGTAGCGCACGATCAAGAACGGCTGGTCGCCGAACCGCTTCTTCAGGCTCGCCAGGAAGCGCTGATAGTCGGATGCGCTCATCGCCTGCCGGCGCAGATATTCATCGATCGACGGCAGATTGCCCGGCGCGCGCCAGGATGGCGTCAGATCAGGCCGGAACGTCGTCTCCCAGGGGAAATGATTGGCCGCGAGATAGACGAACATGAACAGCGGCTTGTTGCGCTGCCGCTGCTGCATCAGGTCGAGCGCGGCATCATAGAAGAAGCCGTCGGGCTCGATGCCCTTGGCGCCGAGATCGCGCGCGTCGAGGAAACGGTCGACGCCGACCGTGGTCTGGAAGCTGCGCGCGTTCATGAAGGCGCCATGCGCGGGATACAGCGAGACGGTGTCGTAGCCGCATTGGCGCAGCGCCAGCGGCAGGCCGCGTTCGACACGGCCTGAGGCGATCCGGGTCACGAAATAGGCGAAGCGGCCGAACGAGCGCGACGACAGGCCGGCCAGCACGTTGTACTCGGTGAACCAGCTCGGACCGCCATTGCTCTCGGCCATGAAGCGGCGCGCTTTGCCGTCGAACGACTGGAAGTGGCTGCCATAGCCGGCGGGCACCTTGATATCGGGCGCCGAACGGATGTCGAAGCTCGACTCGTCATGGATCAGAACGATGTTCGGCCGGCGTCCCGTCGGATGGCAGGCGTCGGGAAGCATGGCGGCCAGCTTGCGGTCGGCCGTGGCGTCGGACTCCATGAAGCCGTGGGCTATGAAGTCCGAGACCGCGGTGACGCCGGAGCGGGCGAATTTGGACAGATAGCCGTCGTCGTAATAGCCGCGCCAGGCTTCGTCGCGCCAGTTCAGCGAATACAAGGTCAGGGCGGCGAGGCAGGCGAGCTTGCCGGCCAGCGCCGGCAGCCGCGCAATGCGGAACGGATCGACCCACCATAGCAGTCCCATCAACGGCAGCAGGACCGCCCCCGCCACCAGCACCGACAACCGCAGATTCGGGAAGATCGTGAACAGGAAGGCCGCGCTGTCATGATCGATCAGCATGACGTCGACGAAGTTCGCAGTCATCTGCACGACGGAATGCTTCAACTGCGACAGCAGCACCAGCACGACGACCATGCTCAGCGCCAGCGCGCCTGACACCGCCGGCCGACGCAACAGCACCAGCCAGAAGCCGTTGAGAATGCCCCAGGCCAGGACGAAGCCGAGCCGGGAGCCGAAATCGGTCTCGGTGTGCAGCATCAGCGCCAGCGCTGCGACATGGGGCGCGGCGACCGCGGACATCCGCACGGCGGCAGACCGCGTCGCACTCCCGGCCGTGAGGGTCGTGATCGGTTCGTGGTTTGGCGTGAGCGACATGCGGCGGCGATACTCGGACAGGAGTGCCCCGCGCCGGCACATGCCGACAGATCGAGGAACGCGCTAGCCTGTCATGCGACCGTAATCAAATCGTCACAAATGACAACAACCGGATTCACACGGAATGTCGCGGGCGCGATCTGGCGCTGCAGCGACCGAGCGGCGCAGCGCTATCAGTTCGTCCGTTGTCGAACGTTCATTTTCGCAAGACGACGCCGGCCGGCTTCAACGGCTCGTCGCGGTCCGCTCGGAGGCGGCGGGCGGCGCCCCCTCCTCGATCAGGTGAAATTCACGCCCCAGCCGGCGTTGCACGCTCATGACTGCGCGGTCGATGTCGCTGATCAGGCTGTCGCCGAGCACGACGTGCGGAATTTCCCAGTTGCGGCCGCTGTGAACGTCGAGCGCCTGCACGGCTGGGACGCGCGCGGTCTCGCATCCCGGCTCCGCGCGGATCGCCTCCTCGACCAGGCGGGTGAGCTCCGCCTGGGTCTTGCCGGTCGTCGTCATTCCGCGATCAGCCTCGGCTCGCCGGCATCAGGCCGAGCCGTTTGGCGATGATGCGGTCGACCATCCGCTTGGGCAGCGCGCGGGCAATCCATTGTTGCAGGGCATCGGGCGCGATCTCGTCGCGCACCTTCGGTGACGGCGCGGTCAACGCCGCGAACACGCGTTCGGCAATGGTCTCGGCCGGCAGTCCGGTCTTGCCGAGATGCAGCATGTAGCCGCGGATCTTCTGCAGCGCCGGGAAATACGGCGAGGCCTGATAGGGCGACAGGTCGACCTCCTCCGCCTTGCCCCAGATCGGCGTCTTCACCGCGCCCGGTGCGATGATGACGACGTCGATGCCGAACAGCATCAATTCGCGGCGCAGGCTCTCCGAGAGTCCCTCGAGCGCATGCTTCGAGGTCGAATACGGCGCCAGCAGCGGATTGCCGTTGCGGCCAGCGACCGAGCTGATCATCACGATGCGCCCGCGCGGCCCCGTCATGGCCGGATCGGTCCCGAGCAGCGGGGCGAACGCCTGGGTCGCGATGACCGGGCCGATGACGTTGACCTCGAGCTGATGGCGGAACTGCTCGATCGGCAACTCCGTCAGGGGACCGGCAACCGCGATGCCGGCATTGTTGACGAGCCCCGCCAGCGCCTCGCCGTTGAGCGCCGCGCGTACCTCGCCGGCAGCAGCCTTCACGGCCGCCTCGTCGGTGACGTCGAACAGCATCGGCGCGAAGCCAGCGCCGAGCTCAGCGCGCAGCCGGTCCGCATCGGCCTGCTTGCGAACGCTGCCGAATACCCGGAAGCCGCGTGTGAGCAGCAGCTTCGAACAGGCGAAACCAATGCCGGTGGATGCCCCGGTGACGACGACGGATTTCATGGCGGCCTCAGCGCTTTATGGCGCGACTATCGCACGAGAGGCGGCAGGATGCTGGGGTTGTTTTTGACGCTTGAACTCGCATCGCCGGCGGGAGCGATCGCGCCGCCTCGGGCGTCGCCCGACGGGAGCGGGGCGGGTCCTCTCAAGAATGTGATTTAAACTTCAAAACTTGCTTCGATGTCAGCTGACGTGAAGTCGCGAGAGGCATTCAAATCGGTTGAAGAATGGCCTCTGACCTTATGAGATCATTAACCTTTTCATCATTTCCACTGACGCCGAAGGCCGCCCCATGCCCATCGGCCTCCTCCGCAGCTGCCTTTTGGGCCAATCTCGTGCCTGGGCCCGCGATTTCCCTTTAGACGCGTCGTGTTAATTTTCCGTCTCCGTGTTTCTCCGGAGTACTACGCCCCGTCAGCCTAACACATTGTTATCGTCCATACCGAAAACTGACCCTGCCGACAGACTGCAGTGGGGCAGAGAGCGGTCCTGCATTGCTGCTGCGCCGGCCTTCCGGACAGACGAGCGTAACGTGCAACAGCCAGAACAGCTTCCACCTTCAGAACATTCGATCATCGCCGAACTCGAGGAGGCCGTCCGTGGCGGATCCTCGGAAAAACGGGTGCACACGCTGCGCCAGGTCACCAATCTGTTCCTGCATGACGGCGAGCGCCTCAGCGAGGATCAGATCAAGGTGTTCGACAACGTGCTGTGCATGCTGGTGTCACGCGTCGAGACCCGTGCGCGCGCCGAGCTCAGCAAGCATCTTGCTCCGGTGGATTACGCCCCGGTCGAACTGATCCAGCAGCTGGCCCGCGACGACGAGATCTCGGTCGCCGAGAGCGTGCTGATGCACTCGACCCGGCTCTCGGAGCATACGCTGGTCGAGGTCGCCGCGACCAAGGGCCAGGATCACCTGATGGCGATCTCCAGCCGTCCGCATCTGACCGAGGCCGTCACCGACATCATCGTCGACCGCGGCGAGCGCCGCGTCATCCGCACGCTCGCCAACAACCAGACGGCGCGCTTCTCCGAGACCGGTTATTCCGGCATGATGGCGCATGCCGAGGACGACGACGAGCTGAGCGAGATCATCGGCCTGCGCGTCGACCTGCCCAGCAAGCACCTCCGCGACCTCCTGCGCCGCGCCACCGAATCCGTCCGCGCGAAGCTGATGGCGTCGGCGTCGCCGGCGCTGCAGAAGGAGATCAAGAAGATCCTCAAGACCATCACCGACGCCGCGCGCAGCGACGGCGGCCTGGTCGGGCGCGACTTCACGATGGCCGAAGAGGCCGTGAAGCGCATGAAGGGCTTGAACGAGCTCAACGACACCGCGATCGCCTTTTTCGCCGAGACCCGCCGCTTCAGCGAGGTCGCCGCGGCGCTGGGGCTGCTCAACAACGTCCCCACCGAGATGATGGCCAAGGTGCTGGAGGGGCCGCGCACCGACATCGTGCTGATCCCCTGCCGCGCCGCCGGGCTGGCCTGGACGGTGGTGGCGAAGATCCTGACCCACCGCCCGATCAAGCACGCCATCGACAGCGAGACGCTCAAGCTCGCCGAGCGCGACTACGGCCGGCTGTCGCTCGACACGGCCCAGCGCACGCTGCGGTTCTGGATGGTGCACAACAAGGTCGACAAGTGAGCGGGCGGAGCCTGCTCCTTGACTGACTGAGGGCGTTACCCTCCGCCGCACCTCACGCCTCGCGCCACATCCTCCGCCCTTGTCCCGGCGAACGCCGGGACCCACTGCGTGAGGCGCGTTGGCGGGCACACTGAGAGTAGCCAGTCTTTCTCAACCACCAAGGCCGGTGGCTATGGATCCCGGCGTTCGCCGGGATGACAGTCTTGGCGTCGCAGGCAGCCGGGCTGAACGCCTCTGCATTCAAGGCCCAAAACAAAAAGCCTCCGCCCTGCGAGGACGGAGGCTTTCGATCGAGCTGCAGGCCGAGACCGCGAGATCCGCAGTCCCGGCCGTCCATCACACGGCTCAGTTCTTGGTCTTGTCGACCAGCGCGCCCTTCTTGATCCAGGGCATCATGTCGCGCAGGCGGGCGCCGACTTCCTCGATCGGGTGCTGGGCGAGACGGGCGCGGGTGGCCTTGAAGGAGGACTGATTGACCTTGTTCTCCAGCATCCAGTCGCGCGCGAAGCGGCCGGACTGGATGTCGTCGAGCACGCGCTTCATCTCCGCCTTGGTCTCCGGGGTGATGATGCGCGGGCCGGTGACGTACTCGCCATACTCCGCGGTGTTGGAGATCGAGTAGTTCATGTTGGCGATGCCGCCTTCATAGATCAGGTCGACGATCAGCTTCACCTCGTGGAGGCACTCGAAATAGGCCATCTCCGGGGCGTAGCCGGCTTCGGTCAGGGTCTCGTAGCCGGCCTTGATCAGCTCGACCAGGCCGCCGCACAGCACCGCCTGCTCGCCGAACAGGTCGGTCTCGCACTCTTCCTTGAAGGTGGTCTCGATGATGCCGGCGCGGCCGCCGCCGATCGCCGAGGCGTAGGACAGGCCGAGGTCATGGGCGTTGCCCGAGGAATCCTTGGCGATCGCGATCAGGCAGGGCACGCCGCCGCCGCGCTGGTATTCCGAGCGGACGGTGTGGCCGGGGCCCTTCGGCGCGATCATCAGTACGTCGAGATCGGCGCGCGGGTCGAGCAGGTTGAAATGGACGTTGAGGCCGTGCGCGAAGACGAGGGCGGCGCCCTGCTTCATGTTGTCGTGCAGATGCTCGCGGTAGATGTCGCCCTGCAGCTCGTCCGGGGTCAGCATCATCACGAGGTCGGCCCACTTGGCGGCCTCGGCGACTTCCATCACCTTGAAGCCGGCGCCTTCGGCCTTCTTGGCCGAGGCCGAGCCCTTGCGCAGCGCGATCGCGACGTCCTTGACGCCGGAATCCTTCAGGTTCAGCGCATGGGCATGGCCCTGGCTGCCGTAGCCGACGATGACGACCTTCTTGCCCTTGATCAGGTTCAGATCGGCGTCGCGATCGTAGTAGACACGCATTGTCGTTTCCTCTGTGAGATGCCGGAATTGGCTGAAAAGTCAGACGCTTGGGTGAGGCACGGGCGGCTGCGCCCGGACAAAATCCGGCCCGTGTCTAGAGCATTTTGGGCCTCGATGGAAACCCCGATCTCGCATGGCGGCGCCCTCCCTCATGCGTCCGCGAACACGGGATAGAGCGAGGCCAGCAGCAGCATGGCCATCACGATGTTGAAGCCGCGCACCGCGCGCTCGGAGCTGAGCAGCGGCCGCAGCGCGGTGCCGAACAGGGTCCAGGTGATGGTCGAGGCGACCGCCATCACGAAGCTGATGGCGACCTGCAGTGCAACATTGGCGGGAAAGCGCGCGATTGCGGCATAGGCGGTGATGGTGCTGATCACCATCACCCAGCCCTTGGCATTGACCCACTGAAACAGCGCCGCGCCCCAGAACGACATCGGCCCGCGCGAGGCGGTCTCTTCAGGTTTGGTCGATCCGGAGAAGGCGATGGCGATCGCGAGATAGATCAGGTAGGCAGCGCCGAGATATTTCAGCGCCTGCTGCAGCACGGGATAGGTGATGAACACGGTGGCGAGGCCGAAGCCGACGGCCCCGACCATGAAGGCGAAGCCGAAACTGACGCCCATCATGTGCGGCACGGTCCGCCGGAAGCCGTAGGTCACCCCCGACGACAGCAGCATGATGTTGTTCGGCCCGGGCGTGAACGCCATCACGAAGGCGAAGGTGACGAAGGCGACGAGGAGCTGCTGGGACATTACTCATCTGCCTCCACGTCGTCATGGCCGGGCTTGTCCCGGCCATCCACGTCGTTCGGCACGCCTGGACAGACGTGGATGCCCGGGACGAGCCCGGGCATGACGGAGTCACAAACTCCCAGGACTGCGGACCGCGACAGCTTCAGTTCACAAGATGCAATCCGGGCAAGGTGGTACAGGTCTCTCCGCGAACACTCCCCGTGCGGGTGCCCCTCACCCCAACCCTCTCCCCGTAAGAACGGGGAGAGGGAGCGCACCGCGTGCTGCGCAACAGCGTGCGCTCCGCCTCGACAATCGATCATCAGCTCAGCCCTGCCCCGCCGGCTTCTGCAGCACATAGGTCGCGTGCATCGGGGCGTGGTAGTCGGCGGACACCGTCATGAAGCCGACCTCGCTCAGCATACGCTCCATCACCCAGGCGAAGGTCGAGTTCTCGTCGCGCATGTGGGTGATGACGCTGTCACGGGCGAGGTCGTGGTTCTTGATGTTGAAATCGGCCCACTGCTCAACCGAGCGCTCGGCGCCGTCGGGCATGGAGACATAGACGATGTCGCGCAGGAAGAACTGCGCGCCGGGCTTCAGCGCCGCGAAGATCCGCGCCAGCGCCACCGCCTTCCAGAAATCCGGCAGATGATGCAGCGTGAACTCGCTGGCGATCAGGTCATAGCTCGCGGGCTCGTAGGCGAACGACAGCAGGCCGGCCGAATGCATCCGCACCGCGGTGCGGCGGTCCCTGGTGTAGATCCGGGTCAGCGCCAGCATCGCCGGCGAGATGTCGATGGCTTCGACCACCGCGCCCATCAATGCGGCTTCCGTCGCCAGCACGCCGTTGCCGCAGCCGATATCGGCCACCCGCCAGCCCGGCCTGACGCCGAGCATCTTCAACGCGGCGCGCGCGCGCTCGTCGGCATCATCCCCCGAGCCGTAGATCGAGGCCACGGCATGATCGAGCCCGATCCGGTTGCGTTCGTTGTAGTACCAGTCGCGCGCCAGCATGGCTCACATCCCTTCCGGTCCCCGCCCGATCGCCGCGATGCCGGTCCTGGCCACTTCGACCAGGCCGAGCGGGCGCATCAGATCGATAAACTGAGTGATCTTGTCGGTATTGCCTGTGATCTCGAACACAAAGCTCTCGGTGGTGGCGTCGATCACCCGGGCCCGGAACGCGTCCGCCAGCCTGAGCGCCTCGACCCTGGGCTCGCCGATGCCGCGCACCTTGACCATCGCCAGCTCGCGCTCGATCGCGCGCTTGGTCAGGGTCATGTCGACGACGCGATAGACCGGGACCATGCGATCGAGCTGGTGCTTGATCTGCTGGATCACCATCGGCGTGCCCGTGGTGACGATGGTGATGCGCGAGAGGTGCTTCTGGCTCTCGGTCTCGGAGACGGTGAGGCTCTCGATGTTGTAGCCACGCCCGGAGAACAGGCCGATGACGCGCGCGAGCACGCCGGGCTCGTTCTGCACCAGGACGGAGAGCGTGTGGGTCTCGTTCGGGTCGTGACGGTCTTCGATGAAATAGGCGGAGGCTGGCTGGTTCATTGGTGTCCCCGTGTAATCTCAGTCGTCATGGCCGGGCATAGCAGTCTGCCTTGCGCAGACTGCGTAAACTTGTCTGCGCTCCCGGCCATCCACGTCGAGCGGCGCGCTCGCGGCTCGTGGATGCCCGGGTCAAGCCCGGGCATGACGGCGTTGTTTGTGGTGCGCAGGGTGCACCTCATGCGGCACCCGCCTTCTCAGTTTCAGCGGCCGCCGGCATCACCCAGCGCCTGAACAGGTCGAGATCGATGTTGCCGCCGGTCAGCACCAGGCCGACGCGTTTGCCGGCCAGCTTGGGCTTCTCTTGCAAGGCGGCCGCGAGCGAGGCCGCGCCGGCGCCTTCGGCGACATTGTGAGTATCGGTCCAGAAGATGCGGATGGCGTCGGCGATCTCGGCATCGCTGACCTGCACGATGCGCGAGGCGCCCTTCAGGATGATCGCGAGCGCATCCGCATCCGGGCTGCGGGTCGCGAGGCCGTCGGCATGGGTGTCGGCGCTGTTGGTCGTGACAACCGTACGCGCCGCGAACGACAGCGCATAGGACGGCGCGCCGGTCGATTGCACGCCGACGATCTCGGTCTTCAGCCCGAGCAGATCGCGCGCCAGGATGCAGCCGCAGATGCCGGAGCCCTGCCCGACCGACACATAGAGCACGTCGAGATCGGGCGCCGCGCGCAGCAGCTCCAGCGCGTAGGTGGCGACGCCGCGGACGAGATCCGGATGGAACGACGGCACCATGTGCAGGCCGTCGCGCGCGGCGTGGCGGATCGCCTCCTCGCGCGATTCCTGGAAGTCGCTGCCGTGCTCGATCAGCTCCGCCCCGAACGCCGCCATCGCGCGGTTCTTCTCGACCGAGTTGCCTTTCGGCACATAGATCGTCACCGGCAGGCCGTTGCGGCGGCCGGCGAACGCAACGCTCTGGCCATGATTGCCGCGCGTCGCGGTGATCAGCCCGCGGACATCCGGCTGCGTGCGCTTGAGGTTGTCGACATAGACGAGCCCGCCGCGCACCTTGAAGGCACCCGCCGGCGTATGGTTCTCGTGCTTGACGACGACCTCAGTCCCCAGCCGCTGCGCCAGCAGCGGCCACGCATGCGCCGGCGTCGCCGGCACGGCAGTGCCGACGATGGCGTGGGCGGCTTCGAGCTCAGCTAATGTGAACATGGGACTGCTCATGTTTGTCGAGCTCGCAACCGCGAGCGCCGCTGCGCCCCCTCTCCCCGTTCTTACGGGGAGAGGGTTGGGGTGAGGGGCAGCCACGGGCACCGACCGTGCGGAGAGCCTCCCTCACCCGGATCGCATCTGGCGATGCGATCCGACCTCTCCCCGCACGCGGGGAAAGGTTAGGAGCGCGCCTGCCGCACCACCGTGTCATGCCCGCGAAGGCGGGCATCCAGTACGCCGCGGCGGTCGTCGGACCCACGACGGCCGCGGCGTACTGGATCGCCCGGTCAAGCCGGGCGATGACAGCGGAGTTTGTGGGGCGCATCCCGGTCACGACGATCTCACATCAGCTCTTCAGTGCTACCGGTTCGACTCACACCAGCGCCTTGCCGCCCGCGAACGCCGCGGCCGGATCGGACGCCTCGGCCGGCAGGATCATCTCGTTATGCGCCTTGCCCGACGGGATCATTGGGAAGCAGTTTTCCAGCGCCGCGACGCGACAGTCGAACAGCACCGGCTTCTTCACCGAGATCATCTCCTTGATCGCGCCGTCGAGATCGCCCGGCTTGCTCACCTGCAATCCGACGCCGCCATAGGCCTCCGCGAGCTTGACGAAGTCCGGCAGCGCCTCCGAGTAGGAATGCGACAGGCGGTTGCCGTGCAGCAGCTGCTGCCACTGCCGCACCATGCCCATGTACTGGTTGTTCAGGATGAAGATCTTGACCGGCAGCTCGTACTGCACGGCCGTCGACATCTCCTGCATCGTCATCTGCACCGAGGCATCGCCGCCGATGTCGATGACCAGGCTGTCGGGATGCGCGACCTGGACGCCGATCGCCGCCGGCAGGCCATAGCCCATGGTGCCGAGGCCGCCGGAGGTCATCCAGCGGTGCGGCTCTTCGAAGCCAAAGAACTGCGCCGCCCACATCTGGTGCTGGCCGACCTCCGTCGTGATGTAGGTGTCGCGGCCGCGCGTCAGCTCGAACAGCCGCTGGATCGCATATTGCGGCATGATGACGTCGCGGTTCGGCTTGTAGGCGAGCGAGTTGCGCGCGCGCCAGACGGCGATCTCCTGCCACCACGACTTGATGTCGGGCTTCTTCGCCTCGGCCTTGAACACCTGCAGGATGTCGGCGAGCACGTCGCCGCAATCGCCGATGATCGGCACGTCGACGCGGATGTTCTTGTTGATCGAGGACGGATCGATGTCGATGTGGATCTTCTTCGAGTTCGGCGAGAACGCGTCGGTGCGGCCGGTGATGCGGTCGTCGAAGCGCGCGCCGACGCACAGCATGACGTCGCAATCATGCATCGTCATGTTGGCCTCGTAGGTGCCGTGCATGCCGAGCATGCCCAGCCAGTTGGGGCCCGACGCCGGATAGGCGCCCAGCCCCATCAGGGTCGAGGTGATCGGGAAGCCGGTGACCTCGACCAGCTCGCGCAGCAGCCGCGACGCCTCAGTCCCCGAATTGATGACCCCGCCGCCGGAATAGATCACCGGCCGCTTGGCCGAGGCCAGGAGCGCGACGGCTTTGCGGATCTGCATCGCGTCGCCCTTGACGCGCGGGGCGTAGGAGATATGGACGTCGGACTTGCGCGGCGGGTGATAGGTGCCGGTGGCGAACTGCACGTCCTTCGGCACGTCGACGACCACCGGGCCGGGACGGCCGGAGGTCGCGACATAGAACGCCTCGTGCAGGACCTTGGCCAGATCATTGACGTTGCGGACCAGCCAATTGTGCTTGGTGCAGGGCCGGGTGATGCCGACGGTGTCGCACTCCTGGAAGGCGTCGTTGCCGATCAGATGCGTCGGCACCTGGCCGGTGATGCAGACCAGCGGGATCGAATCCATCATCGCGTCCGCCAGCGGCGTCACCATGTTGGTGGCGCCGGGACCCGAGGTCACCAGCACGACGCCGGGCTTGCCGGTCGAGCGCGCATAGCCCTCCGCGGCGTGGCCCGCGCCCTGCTCGTGGCGGACCAGGATGTGCTCGACCTCGCTCTGCTGGAAGATCTCGTCATAGATCGGAAGCACCGCGCCGCCGGGATAGCCGAAGATGTGCTGCACGCCGTGGTCGATGAGCGCGCGCACGATCATCGCGGCGCCGGTCATCTGGTTCGGATCGTGGCTCTTGTCGGTCATGGCAGGCTCCGGATCGCTTCTCGAAAGCGGGTGGTCGTTTGGTCGGTCGGTTCGGTTGGGCTTCAGTCGCTTGGTTCAGGATCGGTGGTGGCTTCCGGGCAATAAAAAAGGGCCCTGGAAGGCCCTGCGCACCGCTCGGATTTTGGATGGCCGCTAGCCATCCCCGGCGATGCGCCTGGTTACGACTACGATAAGGAGAATGGCAATAAAATTGCGCATGACGGCGAGTTGGCTTCCCAAAGGTTGCGCGAACATAACCATGGTGACCTTGATGTCAAGGCAAAGCAGGCTCGCCAGCGCGATTTTGTCAAGGTAGCGCGGAATTTGCGGTTCGGCGAGCGGTAATTTGGCCTCTGCTTTCCAAGACAAGGCAAAAAGGGCTGGAGAAGAGGATCCGCTGCATCTCCAAACCAGGTCGTCATTCCGGGGCGCCCGAAGGGCGAGCCCGGAATCCATACGCCCGATCGTGGTTATGGATTCCGGGCCCATCGCTTCGCGATGTCCCGGAATGACGATGCCGCTAGAGTTTGACGACCCACCCCCTCGCCGCCTCCGGGCTCATCCACTCGAACTCCGGCAGCTGGTGCCGAAACCAGGTGAACTGACGCTTCGCGTAATGCCGCGTGTCGGCCTTGCCGATGGTGGCCGCCTCCTCGCGCGTGATCTCGCCCCGGAGAGAACGGATCAGCGCCGGCACGCCGTGGGCCTTCATCGCCGGCAGCAGCGGATCGAGGCCGCGCGCGGCGAGCCGTTCGACCTCCGCCAGCGCGCCGGCCTCCAGCATCACCTCGAACCGCGCGTCGATCCGCGCAAACAGCGCCTCCCGGTCCGGCGCGATGAACACGCCGTGGTAGCTGCCCTCCGGCAGCAGCGGCGGCGTGGTCTCGGCATGCCAGTCGGCCAATGGCCGGCCGGTCGCCTCGATCACCTCCAGCGCCCGGGCCACCCGAGTGCGGTCGCGGACGTTCAGCCGCGCCCCGGCCTCCGGATCGCGCCGCGCCAGTTCGGCATGCAGCGCCTCGACACCCTCGCGCTCGAGTCTTTTGCGCACCGCCTCGCGCACCTCCTCCGGCACCGGCGGCACCGCCGACAGCCCCCGCGTCAGCGCCTTGAAGTACAGCCCGGTGCCGCCGATGAAGATCGGCAGCCGCCCTGCCCCCAGCACCTCATCAAGCACCTCGGCGGCATCACGGACAAAATGGCCGGCCGAGTAGTTCACGGCGGCATCGACGTGGCCGTACAGCCGGTGCGGCACCGCGGCCTCTTCCTCGACTGTCGGCCGCGCCGTCAGCACCCTCAGGTCGCGGTAGATCTGCATGGAATCGGTATTGATGACGACCCCGCCCGCTTTTTGCGCAAGTTCCATGGCGAGGGCCGACTTGCCGCTGGCGGTCGGCCCTGCGATAAGCACGGCTTTGTTGATCCCTGGCAAAGTCACCTGATGTCTCTCGTCGCCACCTTCATCTGCAATCCCGCCGATCCCGCGCTTGATACCACGATCGTGGAGGCCTTCCTGGCCGTGCTGCCATCGCCGGGCACGCCGCGCTGGCTGTTCGACGAGGTCGCGATCGACATCCCGTTCTCGCATGACGGCGAGGTCCACAAGCTCGAGGCGCGGCTGCGCGACCTGCGCGGCGACATGCCGATCGACATCGTGGTGCAGCCTGAGGCGGTCAGGCGCAAGAAGCTTTTCCTGGCGGACATGGATAGCACCATGATCGGCCAGGAATGCATCGACGAGCTGGCCGATTTTGCCGGGCTGAAGCCGAAGGTCGCCGCCATCACCGAGCGCGCCATGCGTGGCGAGATCGCCTTCGAGCCGGCGCTGCGCGAGCGCGTCGCCTTGCTGAAGGACCTGCCGGTCAGCGTGGTCGACGAGGTGCTCGCCAAACGCATCAAGCTGACGCCGGGCGCTCGCCAGCTCGTCATGACCATGCGTGCGCATGGCGCCTATACCTGCCTGATCTCCGGCGGCTTCACGCTGTTCACCAATGCGGTCGCGGCCAAGATCGGCTTCCAGGAGAACCGCGCCAACGAGCTCGTCATCGATGCCGGCAAGCTGACCGGCGAGGTGCGCGAGCCGATCATCGGCCGCGACGCCAAGCTCGCCACCCTCGTCGAGCTGCGCGAGTCCTTCGACGTCGACGAGATCGACACGCTCGCGGTCGGCGACGGCGCCAACGACCTCGGCATGATCGAGGCCGCCGGCCTCGGCGTCGCCTATCACGCCAAGCCCGCCGTCTCCGCAGCCGCCTCCGCCCGCATCGACCACGGCGACCTCACGGCCCTGCTCTACGCCCAGGGCTACACGCGCGATCAGTTCGTGGATTGATACTAGTAACCGCCAGCGAGGACGCCGCGCCCCTTCCAGCGTCATTGCGAGCACAGCGCACTGCGCTCGCAATGACCGTGGTGGGCGTAGCCCGGGCGAGCGAAGCGACCCAGGGTCTCCTGCATCGTTCGTGAGACCCCGCATCTCGCTGCGCTCATGCTGGCTACGGCAAAGCTTGTGCGGCAAAAACTCAGTGTCATGCCCGCGCAAGCGGGCATCCAGCACGCCGCGGCGCCTCGGGTCGATCACGACCGTCCCGGCGTACTGGATCGTCCGCCGTCGCGGACGATGACGGCGGAGAGTGGCGCAAGCTGCTTGCCCAAACCGTCATTGCGAGCGCAGCGAAGCAATCCAGAGTCCTTGTGCAGCCCTGGATTGCTTCGCTGCGCTCGCAATGACGGAGCCACATCCAGCGCTCGAAATCGGGGGCCGCTAAACGAATCGCATGCGGCCGGTTGACCGCCGCGGCATGGTTTGCAGCGTCAACCTTCGGAGTTTTATTTCATTCCAGCCTGCGCACGCGCAACGCCATGCGGCATCATTCCAGATCGCATATCACCTCATTCGATGATCCCATGAAGACCGGTACTGAGCTGCCGTTCCAGCCCCATCAAAAATCAATGAATTGTCAAACACCCCGCGTATAACCTAAAAGCGAAAACGTCTCAGGGAGCGTCCAAGGAAACGAACCGCGATTGCATGCGCAATCGATCCTCGTATCCAAAGGACCGCTCGATGACCTTCTCCAAAACTTTCGCCACCAGCGCTCTTGTCGCGGTGACGCTCGCCGCCGGTGCCGCCTTCGCCGACGAGCGTCCGACCTTCGAAGCCGCCTCGCTTCCCGCCACCCAGCATCAGCTTGCCGTCATCGGCGCCTCGGCCGCCGAGGAGCAGGCTCCGGTCGCCGACCTCATCCGTGCCGGCATGCCGGCCACGCCGCTGCAGCTCGCCGTACTGACGCCTCATCGCCGCAGCGCCGCGCTCGCGCCGAGCACCATCGGCAACGCGCGCAACTAAAGGCGCGGCCTTCGCTCTCGGCCATCTCCTCGAACCTGCTCCGCGGGCATCGAGGAGATGCCGCCTCTGGCTTCGCGCCTCTTCAGGCGCCCGACGAGTCCAGCAGCGCCATGCAGCCCGGCGCCTCAGTTGAGCCCCATCTGCCTGCTTCCGTTGACCGACCTGAATCCAGGCGCCATGCTTGCCAGGAGCCGTTCTCATCGAGCCTCCGTCGTGCCGGCCCGAGGGCGCTCGCAACCCCGTTGGTGCCAGATCCGTCCGGAGAGCCGCCTTGACCGATGAGACGCCGCAGCTTGACGAGGCCTCGTTCAGCCCGATCGATCGCGCAAAGCTCCTCGACGTCACGCCCTCCTCGCATCCACCACGCATCCTGCTGCTGTACGGATCGCTCCGGCAACGCTCGTTCAGCCGGCTGCTGACCGAGGAGGCTGCGCGCATCCTGACGCGCTTCGGCGCGGAGACGCGGAGCTTCGATCCGCACGGGCTGCCGCTGGTCGACGACGCCTGGCCCGACCATCCGAAAGTCGACGAGTTGCGCGAACTCGTGACCTGGAGCGAGGGCATGGTGTGGTGCTCGCCGGAGCGGCATGGTGCGATGACCGGCGTGATGAAGACGCAGATCGACTGGATTCCGCTCGCGCTCGGCGCCACCAGGCCGACGCAGGGCAAGACGCTCGCGGTGATGCAGGTCTCCGGCGGCTCGCAGTCGTTCAACGCGGTGAACCAGCTCCGCGTGCTCGGGCGCTGGATGCGGCTGATCACCATCCCCAACCAGTCCTCGGTGCCGAAGGCGTTCGCGGAGTTCGACGACGACGACCGCATGAAGCCCTCGGCCTATTACGATCGCGTCGTGGACGTCATGGAGGAGCTCGTGAAGTTCACGCTGCTGACGCGCGATCGCGCGGACTACCTGGTCGACCGCTATTCCGAGCGCAAGGAAGGCGCCGAGGAGCTGTCGAAGCGGGTCAATCAGCGCTCGCTGTGAGCGCCGGATGCGGCGGGACCAGTCCGCCGCGCCTCCGGCAGCGCGCCCTCGATTTCCGATAAAGATAATTCGCTTGCTATTTTTCTGAAATCATGGTTGTATCCGCCCATCCCGCCTCACTGCGGAGGGGCGTTGCGCGCGATCGTCACGACACGCGAGGTGGGATGCGATGGCCGCGAGAGATCGCAGCGTCTTCGGCAACGAAGGCGCGGACGAACGATCGCTTGCGGACGTGAAGTCGCAGCGTCCTGACACCCCGATGCTGGTGTCCCCCCGCGCAATGCGCAAGCATTGTTGCGGCATGGTGGCCAACAAGCCCGGCGCACCAGGGAGACTGCGTATAAGCGTGAAGACCATCGCGCAGGGAATGCCGGCGTGTTCCGGCTTTGCCTGTGGTACCTGCCGCCTGCATTTTTTCCGCAGGCGGGCCATGGGTGAGGCTGTCACCCGGCATTCCCTGCGCCCTCTGCATGTTCGCGAGGGACGAGCGATGGCAGACCTCGGGCGATATCAGCCGCGAGAATGCGATCGCATGTCGTCCAACTGATAACTTCGCCTGCGCTGTTTGAGATGTGAATCGGATGTTTCCTCAATCGTCGTGCCGGCCTTGAGCCGGGACCCATACGCCGCAGCGGATGTGATGGGCAAAATGCCAATAACCCGCCTGCCCCAAACCGCTCCCTGGGGGTATGGGTCCCGGCTCAAGGCCGGGACGACAGCGGAGTTTGAGCGCCGCAGGGTGGGCAAAGCGGACGCCCGAAGGGGCGGACGCGTGCCCACCGTCTCTCCGCGATCGCGGACGGCAATGGTGGGCACGGCGCGAGCTGGCTCGGCGCATCACGCGCGCAGCGTGGGCGCGCCTTTGCCCACCCTACGCAGCCGTGTCCGGAACGAACGACTGCGCCCTTACTGCAAGCTCAGCGCCACGAACCGCAGCTCGCCGTCGGCGTTGGACACCAGCAGCAGGACCGACTTCTTGCCGTCCTTCTTCAACTGATCGACGCGCTTCTTGATGTCGGCGCCGGAGGTCACCGCCTCCTGCGCGACCTCGACGATGACGTCGCCGGCCGACAGCCGCTTCTCGGCGGCATCGGAGGACTGGTCGACGCCGGTGACGACGACGCCCTTGACGCTGTCCTTGATCTTGTAGCGCGTGCGCAAATCCTTCGACAACGCGGCGAGATCGAGCCCGAGCGCCTTCTGGGTCACCGGCTTCTCGGCCGGCTCGTCCTTCTTGATCGCGGCCTGCTGCACCTTCTCATTGTCCTCGAGCCGGCCGAGCTTGACCTTCAACGTCTGCTCCTGGCCCTTGCGGATCACGACGACGTCGACCTCCTTGCCGACAGCCGTATCGGCGACGATACGCGACAGGTCCTTCGGCTCCTTGATGTCGCGGCCGTCGAACTTGACGACAACGTCGCCGGGCTCGATGCCGGCCGGCTTGGCCGGGCCCTTGTCGTCGACGCCGGCGACCAGCGCGCCGCGGGCGGGCTTGATGTTGAGGCTCTCGGCGATCTCATCGGTGACGCCCTGGATGCGCACGCCGAGCCAGCCGCGGCGCAGCTCGCCGAACTGGCGGAGCTGATCGACGACGCCGGCAACCGTCTTGGACGGCACGGCGAAGCCGATGCCGATCGAGCCGCCCGACGGCGAGATGATCAGCGTGTTGACGCCGATGACTTCGCCATCGAGGTTGAACAGCGGACCGCCGGAATTGCCGCGGTTGATGGCGGCGTCGGTCTGGATGTAGCTGTCATAGGGCCCCGACGAGATGTCGCGGTTCTTGGCCGAGACGATGCCGGCGGTGACGGTGCCGCCCAGGCTGAACGGGTTGCCGATCGCGACCACCCAGTCGCCGAGCCGCAGCTTGTCGGAGTCGCCGAACTTGACGACCGTGAGCTGCCGCGGCGGCTTGAACTTGAGCACCGCAAGGTCGGTCTTCTTGTCGACGCCGACCAGCTCGGCCTTGATCTTGGTGCCGTCGTTGAGGATCACGTTGATCTCGTCGGCATCGGCGATGACGTGGTTGTTGGTGACGACCACGCCCGAGTCGTCGACGATGAAGCCGGAGCCGAGCGAGTTGGTGCGGCGCGGCGAGTTGTCGGCGCCACCCCGCCCGCCCGGACCGCCGCGGCGGTTCTTGAAGAAGTCGTCGAAGAACTCCTCGAACGGCGAGCCCGGCGGCACCTGCGGATTGGCGTTGCGGCCCTCGGAGGAGCCACCGCCCTTGGCCTCAACGGTCTGCGAGGTCGAGATGTTGACGACGGCGTCGATCACCTTCTCGGCGACGTCGGCGATCCCCTCCGGACCGCGCGCCGACGCCGGCATCGGCGCCAGCACCCAGCCGGCGGCGAGGACGGCCGCAGCCAGGACGGGACGCAGGCGACGGCTGAAAGCAAGCGTTGCGGTCATCGGGCGGATCTCCAGAAAAAGCGGCGAATTCAACGGTACAGTGCGCCGGAACCGGGCGACGACGCAAGCACGCCGGATCGGACCACCGAATTCATCATTGAGGGCGACCTAATACGGCAAAATGGCGCAGCCATCGCCTCACAATGGCGTTGGCCGGGCGGCGAACGGCAATGACCGGGCCCGGCCGGCGTTCCTGTCTGCCGGGGACGGGAGCGGACCGGCCGCCCTTCGGCCGCTCAGATCGGCCGCCGGATCACCCAGATCAGGACGAGGCCCGCGACCGCCGAGCCGATGCCGACGGCGCGCAGCACATTGTCGGGCGTGGCCATCGCCGTCTTCATCGCCCGCCGCATCCAGTCCGGACTGGCCGCGAACATCAGGCCTTCGAGCACGAACAGGATACCCAATCCGATGAGGAAATCGGAAAAAGCAATGGACCTCATCGGACCCGGACCTCCCATTCGACCTTCTTGATATCAAGCGGGGCGAAGCAACGGCTTCGCCCCGTCCGTGTCAACTCTTATTCGCCCGGATCGGCCGCAGCCAAGACCATCACGGCTTGGGAGCCGGCACCGCAGCAGCCGCGGTCGAGCTGCTGGCAGCGGTCGATGGCGTCTCCGCACCCGACTTCCCCGTGGGGTTGGAGAAGTAGCGGAAGAACTCCGAATCGGGCCGCAGCAGGAAGCGGGTGTCGCCAGACTTCAGGCCGTTCTCATACGCCGTCATCGAGCGGTAGAAGGCGAAGAAGTCGCGGTCCTTGCCGTAGGCCTCGGCAAACAGCCGGTTGCGCTCGGCGTCGCCGGCGCCCCGGGTCTGCTCGGCCTGCGAGTTCGCCTCGGCGACGATGACAGTCGCCTCGCGATCGGCCTTGGACCGGATCTCCTGGGCCTTCTGGCCGCCGAGCGCGCGGAACTCCTCGGCCTCGCGCTGCCGCTCGGTCATCATGCGCTTGTAGACGGCCTGGCTGTTGGCCTCAGGCAGGTCCGCGCGCCGGATGCGGACGTCGACCACCTGGATGCCGTAGGCGTCGGCCTCCTTGTCGAGCTGATCGCGGATCTTGCGCATCAGGCCCTCGCGTTCGTCGCGCACGACCTGCGTGAAGGTGACCTCGCCGAGCACGCGGCGCAGCGCCGCGTTGAGCAAGGTGCCGAGCTGGACGTTAGCGGTCTGGATCGAGCCGACACTCTGGTAGAACTGCAACGCGTTCTTGATCTTGTAGCGCGCGAAGGCGTCAACCACGAGACGCTTCTGGTCGAACGCGATCACCTCCTGCGAGGGGTTCTCGAGGTCGAGGATGCGCTTGTCGATCGAGATCACGTTGTCGATGAACGGCGCTTTGAAGTTCAGGCCGGGCTGGGTGACGACGTCGACCGGCTTGCCGAACCGCACCACCAGCGCCTGCTCGGTCTGGGCCACGGTGAACAGCGAGCTGTAGCCGACGACGACGATAACGAGCACCGCGATCAGCGCGACGATGCCTGCAACGGGGGACCTCATCGGACGCCTCCCTGCTGAGCGGCCGGCGCCTGACGGCGCGGCGCGAGATCGCCGAGCGGCAGCAGCGGCACGGGTCCGCCGGAGGCGCCGCTGTCGAGCACGAGCTTCTCCGAGCCGCCGAGCACGCGCTCCATGGTCTCGAGATAGATCCGTTCACGGGTCACTTCGGGAGCCTTCTTGTACTCGTCATAGACCTTCAGGAAGCGCGCGCTCTGGCCCTTGGCCTCGGCGATCGCCTGCTCCTTGTAGCCTTCGGCGACCTGCAGGATCTGCGCGGCGCGGCCGCGCGCATCGGGAACGACCTTGTTGGCGTAGGTCTGGGCCTCGTTCTGCAGACGCTCGAGGTCGGCGCGGGCCGCCTGGACGTCGCGGAAGGCCTCGATGACCTGGGCCGGCGGATCGACCTTCTGCATCTGCACCTGGGTGATCTGGATGCCCGAGCCGTAATTATCGAGCGTCTTCTGCATCAGCTCCTGCACGTTCTGCTCGATCACGGTACGGGCGCCGGTCAGGATCGGCTGGATGTTGGAGCGGCCGATCACCTCGCGCATCGCGCTCTCGGCCACCGCCTTCACGGTGCCTTCCGGGTTCTGGATGTTGAACAGGAAGTCGGCGGCGCCCTTCGGCTTGATGCGCCAGAGCACGGTGACGTCGACGTCGACGATGTTCTCGTCGCCGGTCAGCATCAGGCTCTCCTCGGGCACGTCGCGACCACCGCGGCCGCCACGCCGGCCGTCATCACCGGCGGTGATGCCGATGGAGATCGAGTTGACGCGCAGCGCCTTGGGCAGCAGCACGGTCTCGATCGGGTAAGGCAGGTGATAACGCAGGCCGGGCTGCTCATCGCGGACATACTTGCCGAAGCGCAGCACGACGCCGAGCTCCTCGGACTGTACGCGGTAGATGCCGGAGGCCAACCAGATGACGATCGCGCCGAGCACGATCAGGAGGATGCCCGCGGTGCCGAAGCCGCCGCCCGGCACGAACTGCTGCAGCCGATCCTGGCCGCGCCGCAGAAGATCTTCCAGGTCGGGCGGCCTTGGACCGACCGGTTGCGGTCCCGAGCCCCAGGGCCCCTTGGGACCCTGACCCCACGGGCCTCCGCCCTGATTCTTCCACGCCATCGATCGATCTCCTCCGAGAGGCTGATACTGCCCAAACGCCGGCCCCCGTCGGCGGCCGGGTTATAAGGGACGGGCCCGCCCCTTACAACGTAGCGCTCCAGCTAAGCCCGAACCGGGTTTTGTCAATGTAAACAGGGCCGGAAGCGCCCGTTTGCCGCGCCCCCGAAACCGCCATACGACCTGATAACGCGACGTCATCATTAACGGATGGTCTTGATGCGGCAGCCGCAGCGCCCCGCAGCCTCGCACGATCAGCGGATCCGGCGATAGGTCACATAGGAGAATTCGGCCTGATCGTCGGGCCCCGAAGGATGACGCTCCCGCGCCACCTCGGTCCATTGGGCGGGATCGATGACCGGAAACAGCGTATCGCCCGGAGGGGTCGCGTGCACCTCCGTGATCTCCAGCCGGTCGGCGACCGGCATCGTCGCCGCATAGATCTCGGCGCCGCCGACGATCGCAATCTCCGCGGCTGAACGCCGCAGCGCATCACCCCGCGCGATGGTGAGCGCTTCGTTGATGCCGTGGGTCACGATCGCGCCGGGTGCGCGAAACGCTGTGTCGCGGGTGATGACGATGTTGGTGCGGCCCGGCAGCGGCCGGCGTGGGAACGACAAGAAGGTCTTGCGCCCCATCACGATCGGCCGGCCCATGGTCATCGCCTTGAAGCGCCGCATGTCGCTCTTCTGCCGCCACGGGATCGCGCCATCAGCGCCGATCACGCGGTTCTCGGCCATGGCGACGACGAACACGATCTCGATCACGGCGCCTTCTCCGCAAGCTGCGCCAGCGACGCCCCCGTCACCTTGCACAGGGTCCAGTCGTCCATCAGCTCGGCGCCGAGCGACTTGTAGAAGGTGATCGACGGCGCGTTCCAGTCGAGCACGGACCATTGCAGCCGCGCGTAATCGCGCTCCACGCAGGTCTTGGCGAGATGGCCGAGCAGCGCCTGGCCGATGCCGTTGCAGCGGAACACCGGACGTACGAACAGGTCTTCGAGATAGATGCCGGGCCTGCCGGCAAAGGTCGAGAAATTGACGAACCACACCGCGAAGCCCGCGACGCTGCCGTTCCATTCCGCGAGATCGCAGAACAGCTTCGGGTGGTCGCAGAACAGCGCGCCGGCGATATCGGCCTCAGTCGCCACGACCTCATGCGCGAGCTTCTCGTAGTCAGCGAGTTCGCGGATCAGCGCGAGCACGGTGCCGATGTCGTCAGGCCGGGCAGGACGGATTGTCAGCGGCATGCGTCAGACCGCGACCTCGGCCTTGATGTGCGGATGCGGGTCGTAGCCGGCGAGCGCGAAATCCTCGTAGCGGAAGGCGAAGATGTCCTTCACGTCGGGATTGAGTGTCATGGTCGGCAGCGGCCGGGGCGCCCGGGTCAGTTGCAGGCGCGCCTGCTCGACGTGGTTGGAATAAAGATGCACGTCGCCGAAGGAGTGCACGAACTCGCCCGGCTTCAATCCTGTAACCTGCGCCACCATCATCGTCAGCAACGCATAGGAGGCGATGTTGAAGGGCACACCGAGGAAGACGTCGGCCGAGCGCTGGTAGAGCTGGCACGACAGCTTGCCGTTGACGACGTAGAACTGGAACAGGCAGTGGCACGGCGGCAGCGCCATCTTCTCGACGTCGGCCGGATTCCACGCCGTGACGATCAGCCGGCGCGAATCCGGATTGCGCTTGATCATGTCGATGACATGGCTGATCTGGTCGATATGCCCGCCGTCCGGCGTCGGCCAGGATCGCCATTGGTAGCCATAGACCGGACCGAGATCGCCATTGGCGTCGGCCCACTCGTCCCAGATCGTGACGCCGTGGTCGTGCAGATATTTGATGTTGGTGTCGCCCTTCAGGAACCACAGCAGCTCATGCACGATCGCCTTCAGCGGCAACCGCTTGGTCGTGACCAGCGGGAAGCCGGCGGCGAGGTTGAAGCGCATCTGGTGGCCGAACACGGAATAGGTGCCGGTGCCGGTGCGGTCGTGCTTCTCTGCGCCGTCGGACAGGATGCGTTCGAGCAGGTCGTGATACTGGTGCATGGTGCGCGCTGGCGGCCTTTCGCGGAAGGCGGCGAATTTAACGGCGGGGATCGCCGGACCCTAGCCTCGACTCGGCCCGGTCGCCGATTATACCCTGAAAAATGTCGGCCGCCGCGCCCCGAATGACAAGGGGCGGAACCCTGCGGTCCCGCCCCCTGCCCTGGCCATCGGCCTGAAGGCTAGGTCGCCGGCTTCAGCACAGCGCTCCATTTGACGACTTCGCCCTTCACCAGCGCCCCCAGCGCCTCCGGGGTCCGATCCGCCGGTGCCGGAATGACGCTGCCGAGCTCGAGCAGGCGCTTGCGCACGCCCTCGTCCTCGAGGGCCTTGGCGGCGGCCGCGTTGAGCTTGGCGACGATCGCAGGCGGCGTGCCCTTGGGCGCGAAGATCGCGTTCCAGGCCTGGGCCTGGAACTTCGGTAAGCCCGCCTCCGTGGTGGTCGGGACGTTCGGCAGCGCCGGATTGCGCTCCGGCGTCGCGATCGCATAGGCCTTGATGGTGCCGGCGTTGATCTGCGGCACGGCATTGACGATCTGGTCGCACATGTAGTCGACCTGACCGGCGACCAGCGCGTTCATCGCCGGACCCGTGCCGTTGAAGGGCACGCCGACCGGCTTGACGTCGAGGATCGAGTTCAGGAGTTCGCACGAGACATGCGACACCGAGCCGACGCCGGCATGAGCGGCGTTGACCTTCTCGCTGTTGGCCTTGATGTAGTCCACGAACTCCTTGGTGTCCTTTGGCGCGAAATCCTTGCGCGCCAGGATCAGGATCGGCGTGCCCGCGAGCAGCGCCACCGGCTCGAAATCCTTCTCCGGATGATAGGCGAGCTTGGGATAGAGCGGCACCGCGGCGGCATGAGTGCCCATATGGCCGGTGATCAGCGTGTAGCCGTCATTCGCGGCGCGCGCCGCGCGCGTCGTGGCGGTGGTGCCGCCGGCGCCGACGACGTTTTCGATGATGATGCTTTGGCCCAGGGTCTGCGCCATGTGCGCGGTGACGATGCGCGCGATGACGTCGGTCGGGCCGCCCGCCGCGAACGGAACGATCATCGTGATGCTGCGCGCCGGATAGTTCTGCGCCTTGGCTGATGTCGTCGACACACCGAGCCCGACAACGACGCCGGCGATGGCCGCCAGCCAACCAAACGAAAGTGCACGACCGCACCAGCTCATCAGAATCCTCCCTCGGCGCCCGCTGTGCTGCGGGCCTTGCGCTGGTGATAGCTACATCACAGCGCCTTGTCCGAGGTCGATTCGACTTCCGCCTGCGGCGTGCCGACGCAGGCTCAGCCCTCGCTCTCGACGAACACCTCGTCGCGCTTGCGGCGAAGCGTCGGCAAGACCGCCAGCACCAGGAGCCCCGCGGCGATCGCGAGCAGCACCGCCGACAGCGGTCGCGTCAGGAACACCGACCAGTCGCCGCGCGAGATCAGGAGCGCCCGCCGCAGATTCTCCTCCATCAGCGGTCCCAGCACCATGCCGAGCAGCAGCGGCGCCGGCTCGAAATCGTGCTTGATCAGCCAGTAGCCAACCAGGCCGAACGCGCCCGCCAGCACCACATCGACCGGCGAATTGTTCACCGAGTAGATGCCGATCGCACAGAAGATCACGATCGAGGGGAACATCAGCCGGTACGGCACGCGCAGCAGCCGCACCCAGATGCCGACCATGGGCAGATTGATGATGATCAGCATCAGATTGCCGATCCACATCGAGGCGATCATGCCCCAGACCAGATCAGGCTGCTTCTGCATCACCTGCGGACCCGGCACGATGCCGTGAATGGTCATCGCGCCCACCATCAGCGCCATCACCGCATTCGGCGGGATGCCGAGCGTCAGCAGCGGAATGAAGGAGGTTTGTGCCGCCGCGTTGTTGGCACTCTCCGGTGCCGCGACACCTTCGATGGCGCCGCGGCCGAACCGGGACGGATCCTTCGCCAGCTTCTTCTCGAGCGTATAGGCCGCGAAGGACGCGATCACGGCGCCGCCGCCCGGCAGGATGCCGAGGATCGAGCCGAGCACCGTGCCGCGCAGGATCGCCGGTGTGGAATCGCTGAGATCCTTGCGCGTCGGCATCAGGCCCGTGATCTTCTTCTGCACGAGGTCGCGGTCCATCTCCGCGCCGGCATCGAGGTTGCGGATGATCTCGGCGAAGCCGAACACGCCCATCGCGACGGTGGCGAAGCCGAGTCCGTCGGCGAGCTCGGGAATGTTGAAGGCCATGCGCGACACGCCAGTCTCGATGTCCGAACCGACCATCGACAGCAGCAGGCCGAGCACGATCATCGCGATCGCCTTCAGCACCGAGCCCTTGGCAAGTACCACTGCGAAGATCAGGCCGAGCACCATCAGCGAGAAATACTCGGCCGGGCCGAATGCCAGCGCGAGCTTGGTCAAGGGCGCGCCGAGGATCGCGATCAGCACGGTCGCAACGCAGCCGGCGAAGAACGAACCGATGGCCGCGATCGCCAGCGCCGGGCCCGCCCTGCCCTGCTTGGCCATCTGGAAGCCGTCGAGCGCGGTCACGACAGATGTCGCCTCGCCGGGGATGTTGACCAGGATCGAGGTGGTGGAGCCGCCATACTGGGCGCCGTAATAGATGCCGGCCAGCATGATCAATGCGCCGACCGGCTGCAGGCCGAAGGTGATCGGCAGCAGCATCGCCACGGTGGCGATGGTGCCGATGCCCGGCAGGACGCCGACGAGCGTGCCGACCAGCGCACCGATCAGGCACATCAGGAGATTGATCGGCGTAAGCGCAACGCCGAAGCCATGGGCGAGATTTGCAAACAGGTCCATCACGCCCTCACTGCAGCAGGAAACGCGGCCACAGCGGCATGGCGAGCCCGAGCACGTACGGGAACAGCAACGCGCAGCCAGCGGTCAGGCAAACGCCGACGATCAGCGCTTCGCGCCAGCGCGTCTCCGGACTGCCGATTGCCGCGATCAGGAAGCTCGCGAGCCCGGTGATGAGAAGGCCGAGCGGACGGATGGAGACGGCGAAGGTCAGGATCGCCAGCGACACGAACAGCGGTCCGCGCCAGTGATAGGCCGCGAGCTGCGGGCCCGGCGTCAAGGCGCCGATCGCGGCCACCGCCGCCCCCAGGGCGAGCAGCAGCAGTCCGAACATGCGCGGCGCGGTGCCCGCCCCGAACGAAAAGCCGCGCATGCCCTGAAGGTCGCTCGAGGCCCACAGCGCGAACAGCGCGATCGCCATCAGCACGACGCCGCCGAAATAGTCCTGCGGCGCGCGCGGACGGACCAGGAGGGTGAACAGCGCCACCGCGAGCAGCGGATAGGTGTAGATGAGGGCCAGCAGATTGTCGGAGCCGAGCGAGGTCTTTCCGCCTGCGGCATATTGCTGCGCCAGGCTTGGGAGCGCGGCGGCCAGCGCCGTGGCGTGGGCCGTCAGCGCCTGGATCGGACCACGGCCGGAGACCGGCAGAAAGAAGCCGGCGAACCCGATCAGCATCTCGATGATTTGCGGAGCGAAGGCGAGGACCAGAATGATCAATGCGCCAGTCGTGCTGCGCGCGGATGGCACCGTCGCCGCCCCGCCCGACAGCTGGCCCGTCGTATCGGCCATGTCCCTCGTCCTCCCCGATCGGCCTTGGCGGCCGTCATTGTTCTCGCGCAGCGGTCCGGATCAGTCCCCGCCGGACATCTTCATGTTGCCTAGCGACTTTCCCTAGAGAAGGCCAGCAAAACCAAGGCAGCCGCCCGCAGCCAACAGCCAGAGCGGATTGAGTCGTGTCGAAGATGCCACCACGGCGGCGGCGATCGTCAGCGCCACGGCCCGCCAATTGTCGTCGGAGGCCTGCGCCAGGATCCAAGTGCTCGCCGCCATCAGGCCGATCGACAGCGGTACGAGCGCGGCCTGGAGCATCGCAGGCCAGCGCGCGTCACGCGCGTTCCCGAGCCAGCGGCTGACGAGATAGGACAGCACGGCAGTCGGGCCGCACATCGCGATGGTCGCGACCGCGGCACCCGCCACGCCTGCGACCGAATAGCCGATCAACGCGACGATCAGGACGTTCGGCCCCGGCGACAATTGCGACAGCGCGAACACATCGGCGAACTGCTTGTCCGTCATCCAGTGACGGACGTCGACGGCAACGCGGTGCAACTCCGGAATCGCGGCCACTGCGCCGCCGACGGCAAACAGCGAGATCAGCGCGAAGGTCCAGAACAGCTGGGCCAGCGGATTGTCGTCGCCGCTCATCGCACCCATCGCGCCTTGGCAAAGGTGACGAGGATGCTGAGCGGCACCGCGACCAGCAGCACCTCCTGGAGCGGTAACCGCGTCACTCCGATGGCGACGAAAACGGCGGCCATCACCGCAAGCCCCAGCAGGTCGCGCTTCTTCAGGAGCGGCAACAGCATGCGAAACACCACCGACGCCAGCAGACCGACCGCCGCGCAGGACACGCCGGCGAGTCCCCGTCGCAGGACGTCCGCGTGCTCGAAATGATCATACACCGCCGCCAGACAGGTGATCAGCAGCATCGGCGGCAGCAGCAGGCCGGCGAAGGCGGTGATCCCGCCGGCGATGCCGCGCAGCCGCGCGCCGAACACCATGGCGAGATTGACGATGTTCGGCCCCGGCATGAAATGGCAGAGCGCGAAGGTCTCGTTGAATTCCTCGGCCGTCATCCAGCGGTGCTCGTCGACGATCGCTCGCCGCGCAAACACCAGCACGCCGCCGAATCCCGACAGCGACATTTTTGCGAATGCGAAGAACAGGGTACGAAGACTGGGCGGCTCTGTGAGTGTGTCGGCAGGCGAGACGGAGACCGCGGGATCGGAGGGCATCCGGCCATCTAGAGGCACAAATTTGGGGCTGCCAAGCGTGATCGAAAGGTTCCCCGCAACGACCCACATTTTTGTCGCGGGCTGCGCCTTTTCGACCCTGTGCAGCGGGCAGCAGGCAGCCTATATTGGGCGTGCCGGCTTGCCGGCTATGGAAATAAATCGCCGTCGAAATAAACCATTCGGACCCGGGGGCGGTACCCGGCGCCTCCACCAAAGCCCGTCCATTCGACGGGTTTCGGCGGGGGCGAAATAGGATCGACGAGGGCGTAAAGGGCGAGCTTTTTCCCGGTATTGTTCCGCCGTTATCGGGCTACTGCAATAGTTGCCAACGACAACTTTGCTCCGGTTGCTCAGGCTGCGTAACGCAGTTTGAAAGACCACCTTAAAGTCCTAACGGGTTAAGCTCCGTTAGGCGGGGTTCGGAGGCACCTGGCAACAGAAGCCTCCACTTTCATTTTTCTTCGGCCTCCCTGCCCCGGCGACGCTGTCCCCAGGTTTTTGGCAACCGTGCCGTCCATTCCTGCGTTGACCGGACTTCCGCCAGCTTCTAGGCGTTCCCATATCTGGCTGCGGATTCGCATGGGCTGCTGACCTCGGCACCAATGCGGGGTACGATTGGCCGGGTACGAGTCGCGGATGCCGCTGCCGGAGAGGCGCGGCGATCGGACCATTCGGGCGCGGCCGATCACGATACAGGACCGATCATGGCGACGGATCATATTCGATACGATGTGCTGGCACGCGACGCGCTGCGCGGGGTGCTGCGCCGGGTGTTGAGCGATGCCGCAGCCCACGGGCTTCCCGGCGAGCATCATTTCTTCATCACCTTCGTCTCCAAGGCCGAGGGCGTGAAGATCTCGCCACGGCTGCTGGCGCAATACCCTGAGGAGATGACGATCATCCTGCAACACCAGTTCTGGGATCTCGTCGTCACCGAGGATCGGTTCGAGGTCGGCCTGTCGTTCGGCGGCATTCCGGAGCGGCTGGTCGTGCCGTTCCACGCCATCAAGAGCTTCTTCGATCCGTCGGTGCAGTTCGGACTGCAGTTCGAGCCGTCGGAAGCCATCGCGGAGACGCCGGCCGCGCCGAAGCTGCCCGCGGCACCTGCCCCGTCGGCGGTCGTTGCGCCGCTGCCCGCGCCCGCAGCCGAGCCCACCGACGACACGCCGCAGCCGCCGGCTGCGCCAGGCGAAGGCGCCGAGGTCGTCCGGCTGGACCGCTTCCGCAAGAAATAGGCGGATTCGCCGCGCGCGGAACGGCGGGCGGATCACTAGATTGAGCATGCTTGAACCGGCCAGCGCCGGTTCGTGACCAATCATGGGCATGCTTCATGGCACATTCAGCTAATTCACCGACGCGCACCGAGACCGACAGCTTCGGTCCGATCGAGGTCGCCGCCGACCGTTATTGGGGCGCGCAGACCGAGCGCAGCCGCCAGAACTTCCGGATCGGTCACGACCGCATGCCGATGGGCGTCGTGCGCGCGCTGGCGCTGGTCAAGATGGCGGCAGCCAAGACCAACCAGGAGCTCGGCCTGCTCAAGCCGCGCATGGCCGAGGCCATCGTCCAGGCGGCGCAGGAGATCATCGACGGCAAGCTCGACGATCATTTTCCGCTCGTTGTCTGGCAGACCGGCTCCGGCACCCAGAGCAACATGAACCTCAACGAAGTGATCGCCAATCGCGCCAGCGAGCTCATGGGCGGCGAGCGCGGGACCAAGAAGCCCGTGCATCCGAATGATCACGTCAACATGAGCCAGTCGTCCAACGACTGCTTTCCCACCGCCATGCACATCGCGGCCGCCCGTGCGATCGCGGGACATCTCGTGCCGGCCCTGTCGGAGCTGCTGGCGAGCCTGCGCGCCAAGCAGGAGGCGTTCGCAGGCATTGTCAAGATCGGCCGCACCCATACGCAGGATGCCACGCCGCTGACGCTCGGTCAGGAATTCTCTGGCTACGCCGCCCAGGTCGAGAGCGCCATCGCCAGGATCGAGATTGCGGCGCGCGACCTCTTGCCGCTGGCCCAGGGCGGCACGGCTGTCGGCACCGGCCTCAATGCCGATCCGAAATTCGCCGCCCTGTTCGCGAGGCATGTCGCTGCCATCACCGGCCTGCCGTTCACCTCCGCGGCCAACAAGTTCGAGGCGCTGGCATCCAACGACGCCTATGTGTTCGCGCATGGAGCGCTCAACGCGGCCGCCGCCGGCCTGTTCAAGATCGCGAACGACATCCGCTTTCTCGGGTCCGGCCCGCGCTCGGGGCTGGGCGAACTGATTCTCCCCGAAAACGAGCCCGGCTCCTCGATCATGCCCGGAAAGGTGAACCCGACTCAGTGCGAAGCGCTGACCATGGTGTGCTGTCAGGTGTTCGGGAATCACACGGCCATCACCATGGCCGGAAGCCAGGGCCATTTCGAATTGAACGTCTACAAACCATTGCTCTCACATTGCATGATGCAGTCCATACAATTACTAGGTGACGCCGCACGTTCATTCCGCGAACATTGCGTGATCGGCATTCAAGCCGACGAAACGCGGATTCGCGAGCTTATGGAGCGCTCTTTGATGCTGGTCACGGCGCTGGCGCCGAAGATCGGCTACGACAACGCCGCCAAAGTGGCGAAGACGGCGCATCAGCGCGGCACGACTTTGAAGGAAGAAGCGACGCGACTCGGCTTCGTTTCCGCAGATGAATTTGACCGCCTCGTGCAGCCAGAGCAGATGACGCGCCCCGGACGATCTTGACGGTAGTCCCGTAGTACTACGGGGGGTGATGCAATTCTCGCTGTTAACCCCTAAAGGATAGTCTCGACTACAAGTTCTGCTGCGTTTGGTGAGTACACAACCAGCTCGCAACGATGCGAATGGCTATCGAACTATCAGGGGGCGATAACGTGATTGTCTGGAGAACGCGCAGGCTCATCTGCGCAGGGCGCATGCTCTCCTCGCGATATTCGATGCCATAAATGATTGGAGCAAGCATGGGGGACGTCATCAACCTGAAGCGATTCAGAAAGCGCGTCGAGCGCGATCAGGCAGCGAAGGTCGCCGAAAGCAACCGCGCTCGCTTCGGCAGGACGAAGTCCGAACGCGCAACTGACGCCCAACGCGACAAGCGCGCGAACGAATTACTCGATCAACATCGTATCAATGGCGAGGACGCGTGATGAAGTCGCCCGTCGTAAAACGTTCTATCGTGGTCGCAGGTCACAAGACCAGCGTCAGCCTCGAAGAGGCCTTCTGGAACGGCATGAAGGAGATTTCGGGTCTCCGTAACATGACCCTGTCCGAGCTGGTCGGAGAGATCGACAACAATCGCCAGCAGGGCAACCTGTCGTCGGCGATCCGCCTGTTCGTGCTCGACCACTTCAAGAGCCGCGCCGCGGCTTCGTCGGGCATCGAGCCGAAGGGCAGCGTGGACAGCCGGCACACGGCCTCCGCAGCCGCTCCTTGAGGCAGATCAGAGGCCGGTCGGCTCAGTCTGTTTAAAATCGCTCTAAGAAGCGGCGGCATTGTGCATGCCGCGCTTGACCTCTTGGCACGCGATTGAAAATACAGGCTATGAGCGAAATCTGCGATACACGGCCGCCTCTGCCGCTCGGTCTGGCCCGGCGTGGCTATACCGGAACCATCCAGCATCTTGCTGCCGGTGGCGCCAAGTCGTCGCTGCCGGACACCGAGTTGGAAAGCCGGCTGATCGAGCTCGGCTTCGTCGAGGGCGCTCGAGTCGAGATCCTTCATGAGGGGATCGTCGGGCGCGACCCAATTGCCGTCCGTGTCGACAACATCACCGTCGCGGTCCGCCGGCGCGAGGCCATGGCCGTCATCGTGGCATAGGCCGCGGAAAGCGTCGTCATGGAAAGCCCTCTGCTGCATCTGGCCCTGGTGGGGACACCCAACAGCGGCAAGACCTCCCTATTCAACGCGCTGACGGGAAGCCGTCAGAAGGTCGCGAACTATCCCGGGGTCACGGTTGAGCGCAAAGAGGGCGCCTTCGTGACGCCGCAGGGCCGTCAGGTCTCGCTGGTCGACCTGCCCGGCACCTATTCGCTGCGCGGTCGCAGCCCTGACGAGGAAATCACCCGGGATTTCGTGCTGGGACGCGCCACGGGCGAGGTTCTGCCCGACCTGGTCTTGTGCGTCGCCGATTCCACCAACCTGCGGTTGACGATCCGCCTGCTGCTCGAGCTCAAGAGCACGGGCCGCCCCCTGGCGCTCGTGCTCAACATGTTCGACATCGCCAAGCGGCGCGGCGTCACGGTCGACGTGGCCGCTCTGTCGCAGGCGCTGGGCGTCCCGGTCGTGACCTCGATCGCGGTCCGCAAGGGCGGCACCGACGACCTTCTGCAGCTCACCGACAAGCTGCTGTCCCAGGCGGCGGCCGCCAGCACGGAGCGCGCGAACACCTGGCGGCCCCTGACCGTGCCGGAGCTGCGCGCCACCCAGCGCGAGGCCGACCGCATCATCGCCTCCACCGTCAGCCTGCCGGAGCGCCCGGACACCTGGACCGGCCGCATCGACGCGGTCGCGCTGCATCCGGTCGGCGGCCTGTTCATCCTGTTCGCGATCCTCTTCATCATGTTCCAGGCCGTGTTCGCCTGGGCGCAGCCGTTGATGCAGCTTCTGTCTGCGGCGTTCGACGCGCTCGGCGGGCTCGTCCATGACCAGTTGCCGGAAGGCCTGCTGCAGAGCTTCCTGCAGAACGGCGTGATCTCCGGTGTCGGCAGCGTCATCGTCTTCCTGCCGCAGATCATCATCATCTTCCTGTTCATCCTGCTGCTGGAAGATTTCGGCTACATGGCGCGCGCCGCGTTCCTGATGGATCGCATCATGGGTGGCGCCGGCCTGCACGGCCGCGCCTTCATCCCGCTGCTGTCGAGCTTCGCCTGCGCCATCCCCGGCATCATGGCGACGCGCGTGATCGACAACCGCCGCGACCGTCTCACCACCATCCTGATCGCGCCGCTGATGACCTGCTCGGCGCGGATCCCGGTCTATACGCTGATCATCTCGGCCTTCATCCCGCCGACCAAGGTCTGGGGTCTGTTCAATCTGCAGGGGCTCGTGATGTTCGGGCTGTATGCGGCGGGCATCATCAGCGCGCTGCTGGTGTCGTTCCTGGTCAAGTTCTTCATGATGCGCGACTACCAGCCGGCGCCGTTCATGCTGGAGCTGCCGGACTACAAGCTGCCGCGGCTGCGCGGCATCGCGATCGGCATCTACACCCGCGCCAAGATGTTCCTGCAGCGCGCCGGCACCACGATCTTCGCGATGATGGTGCTGATCTGGTTCCTGGCCTCGTTCCCGCAGCCGCCGGAGGGCGCGACCGAGCCCTCGATCAATTACAGCCTCGCGGCAATGATCGGCCAGGCGCTCGCTCCCCTGCTCACGCCGGTCGGCTTCAACTGGCAGATCGCGGTGGCGCTGGTGCCCGGCATGGCCGCCCGCGAGGTCGCCGTCGCCGCGCTCGGCACCGTCTATGCGATCGAAGGCGGCAAGGAAGCGGCCGAGCAGATCGGCCAGGTGCTCGCGACCAAATGGAGCCTCGCAACGGCGCTGGCGCTGCTCGCCTGGTACATCTTCGCTCCGCAATGCGCCTCGACGCTTGCGGTGATCCGGCGCGAGACCGGCAGCTGGCGCTGGATGGCCGTGACGTTCTTCTACATGTTCGCCCTCGCTTATGCGGCGGCGTTCGCGACCTATCACATCGCCGTGGCGATGGGCGCGGGCTGAGCCCGCGCCATCGGACGTTAGTGCCGATCATCGACATGCAGCGCGAAGCCGCGCGCGTCGGACGTGCCGAGCTCTGGCCGCAGCTGCATCGACGAGATCAGATAGTCGCCGTGGTTCTGCCGCCGGTACGGGATCGGCTGATCCGTGAACAGCGTCTGTAGCCGGCCGCGCAGCCGCTCGGCGACATCAGCAAAGCTCGTTTCGTCGAGCCGGTTCACCTTGTGCGCCACGAAGGCCGGCAGCACGTCGAAGCCCGGATAGAACAGGATGCCGTGGTTGATCGGAAACAGCAGGTCGTCGATCGGCCCGTTGATGCCGCGCGCCGAATAGTGCTCCTCCCAGCCGCCCGTGGTGACGACCAGCATCGCGCGCTTGCCGGCAAAGACGCCCTCGCCATAGCGGTTGCCCCAGCGCTTGTCGCTGTGCTCGCCGACGCCATAGGTGAAGCCGTAGGAATAGACCCGGTCGACCCAGCCTTTGAGGATCGCGGGCATCGTGAACCACCACAGCGGAAACTGCAGGAGGACGGCGTCGGCCCAGAGCAGCTTGTCCTGCTCGGCTCTGACGTCGTCGGTGAGCGTATGGGTCTTGAAGGCTTCGCCTGACGCAGTGGCGACGTTCAGGCGGGCATCGGGCGGCAAATGCGGGAAGTCAGCGCGGTCGGCGGCGGATTTCCAACCCATCGCGTAAAGATCCGAAACCCGCACCTCATGGCCCTGGGCCTTGAGCTCTGCGACGGCGACGTCGCGCAGGGCGCCGTTCAGGGAGCGCGGTTCAGGGTGGGCGAAAACGAGCAGGACGTTCATGGTGTCGATCCTTTGCTGGAACCGGCCAAGACATAGACCCGCAGCCACTCATCCACTATACGGTGTGGATCGATAAGATTATGCCATTTAATGGATAAATCGGACGTCAGCCTGGTCAACATGCGCAGCTTCGTCCGCGTGGCGGAGCGCGGGAGCCTGTCGGGCGTGGCCCGCGAGCTGGGGATTGGCCAATCCACCGTCTCGCGTCACCTCCAGGAGCTGGAGGACGCCGTCGGCGTGCCGCTGCTCAGCCGCACCACGCGGCGCGTGACCCTGACCGACGAGGGGCGCCGCTACTACGCGCACTGCGTCCAGATCCTGCGCCAGATCGAACAGGCCCGCGACGAGGCCCGCGGCACCCAGGGCGCGGCCGCCGGCACCATCCGCATCTCATGCACGGCGGCGTTCGGCATCCTTCACATCACCCGGCTCGCCTTCGCCTTCCAGGATCGCTATCCGGACATCGCGATCGATCTCAACCTGACCGACGAGCGCATCGACCTCGTGCGCGAAGGCGTCGACATCGCGCTGCGCCTGGCGCCGCTCACAGACAGCTCCTTGAAGCTGCGATCGCTCGGCTACTCGCACCGGCTTCTGGTCGCCTCGCCCGATTATTTGGCGCGACGCGGCACACCACGCACGCCGCAGGAGCTGATTGGCCACGACGGCATCCGCATGACCAATGTCGCAGGGAGCGAGGTGCTCGTGGTCATCGGACCCGACGGCGCTCGCCACGAGGTGCCGTTCAGGGGCTGCTTCCGCACCAATCACGGGCTGGGCGTTCGCGAGGCCGTGCTGGCCGGTCGCGGCATCGGCGGCAGCCATGCCTGGCTGGTCGACGACCTCATCGCGGCCGGCAGGCTGACGGTCATTCTGCCCGACCACCGTCTGCCGTCGACTCCCCTCAACATGCTGATCGTGCCGGAGCGCGCCGGGATCGCGCGCGTGCGGCTGCTGATCGACTATCTCGCCGAGGAGATCGCACGGCTGCCGGGCATCAGCCCGGAGCCGTGAGCTACAGCCGCGGCATCGTATCGGGCCGTACCTCGCGCGCCTGCGCCGCGAGGCGGATCGCGGCATTGGGCGCGCCGAAGCCCTGGTAGTTGCGCCGTTGCACGATCTCGAAGAAGAAGCGCTCTTCGAAGATGTGGGTGTAGACCTGGAAGAACTCGGCGTCGCCGTCGCGGTCGTAGAGGATTTCGTTGGCGCGCAACGCCGCGATGGTCTCGGGCGGAAGGTCGTATTTGGCTTCGAGATCATCGTAGTAATTATCCGGGATGTCGAGGAAGCCCGCGCCGCGGGCGCGCATCTCAGCCACGGACGCGAAGATGTCGTCGCAGGCAAACGCAATGTGCTGCACCCCGGAGCCGAAGAACTCAGAGATGAAGCGCGACGACAGCGTGCGGGTCGCGGTGGAGCCGTTGAGGATGAAGCGCAGGCTGCGATCGCCGTTGACGATCGCCTGGCTCTGCACGAGGCCTCTGGGATCGGCGATTTCCATCTGCGGCAGGCGCGAGAAGTCGATCAGCCCGGCGTAGAACAGCAGCCAGGACAGCATTTCCTCGTGCGGCATCGACTGAGCAATGTGATCGACCGCCAAGAGACGGTCGGTCGCCTTGTCACTGGCGACGGCTTCGAAGTCGACGTCCCAGTGACGGCCATGCGTGTCGAGGAAATACAAGAGGCTGCCGCCGACGCCATGGATCGCCGGGATTTCGAGTTCCCCCGGCCCGACCGGTTGCGTGAAGGTCCGCGTCTTCAACGACTGCGCCCGCGCCATGGCGCGATCGGCGCTGTCGACATCCAGCGCAAGTGCGCAGACGCCGGGCCCATGCGTGACGTAATGCGAATGCGCAAAGCTCGCGGGCTCGAAATTGATCACGAGCTCGATGGCGCCTTGCGACCAGCGCTGCACCGCCTTGCTGCGATGCTGCCCGGTCTTGCGAAAGCCCAGCTGGCCAAACAAATTCGCAAGCGAACCCGCCTTGTCCTCGCTGACGGCAAACTCGACGAAGCCGATGCCGTGGCTCTTGACGCGGGGCTCGAACTGCGGCTCTGCCGCGGCTGGCATCTTCCCAACGAGATCATCCTGCAGCAGCAGCAGCGAACGCATGCCGTCGAGCGCGGTGCGCGGCGCCGAGCCGGCGCGGAACTGATCGTTGAAGATTTCGAGCGAAAGCGGTCCAGAATAACCGGTCGCGGCGACGGCTTCCATGAACTCGCCGACCGGCAGATCGCCCTGCCCCGGAAAGCTGCGGAAGTGCCGGCTCCAGGACAGCACGTCGAGCTCGAGCTTCGGCGCGTCAGCGAGTTGCAACAGGAAGATCTTGTCGCCGGGAATGGCACGGATCGCGTTGGTCGGCAGCGCCGGCGCCAGCGCATGAAAACTGTCGAGAATGACGCCGATCGCCTTGTGATCGGCGCGGCGCACGATCTCCCAGGCATCACGGTAGTCATGGACATGGCGGCCCCAGGCCAGTGCCTCGTAGCCGACGCGCAGGCCGCGCTTAGCCGCGCGCTCGCCGAGCTCGTGGAAATCAGCGGCGGCGCGATCGATGCCGCCGAGCGAGGCCGGCGAGACGCTGCTGCAGATCAGCAGCAGGTCGGTGCCAAGTTCCTGCATCAGGTCGAATTTGCGCTCGGCGCGGATAAAATTGCGCGCGCGCTGCGGCTCCGGCATGCCCTCGAAATCGCGGAACGGCTGATAGGCGCAGATCGCAAGCCCCAGGTCGCGGCACATCTGCCCGATCTCGCGCGGCCGCATCCCGAAGGCGACGAGATCGTTCTCGAATATCTCGACCTCATCGAAGCCCGCGGCAGCGATGGCCTTGAGCTTCTCGTCGAGCGCGCCTGAGATGGAGACCGTTGCGATCGAGCGCTTGTTCATGCCGCTGTCTCCTCCATCGCGCCGCCCAGGAACAATTGTCCGATGCGTGGATCGGCGAGCACGCGATCAGCCTTGTCGACGATGCGGGTGCGGCCGAGTTCGAGCACGATGCCGTAGTCCGAGATCTCCAGCGCCGAGCGCGCGTTCTGCTCGATCAGCAACACGGAGACGCCGCGGTCGCGCAGCTGCTTGAGCATGTCGAAGGTCTGCTGCACCATCAGCGGCGACAGCCCGATCGACGGTTCGTCAATCAGCACGAGCTGCGGCTCCAGCAGCAGCCCGCGCGCGATCTCCAACTGCTTCTGCTCGCCGCCGGACAATGTCGAGGCCTGCCGGTCGGCCTTCTTGCGCAGCACCGGAAAGACGTCGAGCGCCGCTTCGACCCGGGCCGGGAGATCGATATTCGCCGGCGCGGCCACGCCGCCGAGCTCGATATTGTGACGCACCGACAGCTCGCCGAAAATGTTGCGTCCCTGCGGGATGTAGCAGATGCCGGCACCGAGCAGCGCGCGCTGGCTCAAGCCGGTGACGTCGCGGCCCTTGAAGATGACCTTGCCTTCGCGCAGCTTCAAAAGGCCGAAGATCGCCTTGAATACGGTCGACTTGCCGGCGCCGTTCGGGCCGATCACCGTGGTGATCGATCCCTTCGGCACCGAGAAGGTCGTGCCGTTGAGGATCGTCATCTTGCCGTAGCCTCCGACGAGATTCTGGACGTCGAGAATGGTGTCGCTCACGCGCGCCTCCCCTCAGTGGCCGAGATAGGCTTCGATCACGGCCGGATTGGCCCTGATCTCGTCGGGCTTGCCGATCGCCAGCACCTTGCCCTCCGCCATCACCATGACGCGCGAGCACAGCGACATGACGAACTCCATGTTGTGCTCGATCACGACGAAGGTGGCGCGGCGCTCGCGGTTGATCGCGATCAGCCTCTCCTTGAGATCGCCGAGCATGGTCGGATTGACGCCGCCCGCGGGCTCGTCGAGCAGCACGAGGCGCGGGCCGCCCATGAAGGCCATGGCGGCATCGAGCAGCTTCTGCTGGCCATAGGACAGGCCGCCTGCCGGCTCGTTGGCGAGGTGCTCCAGCTTGAAGAAGCCGATCATCTGATCGGCCGTCGGCGTGAGGCCGGCGTCCGACGGTCCGAACAGGCGCGACAGCATGCTGCCGCGATGCTCCTGTCCCGCAAGAATGAGATTGTCGCGGACCGACAGTTTCGGGAACACCTGGAGCAGCTGGAAGGTACGGCTGACGCCCAGGCGATTGAGCTCCGCTGGCCGCTGCCCGGTGACGAGCTTGCCGTCGACCCGCACTTCGCCCGCGCTCGGCACGAGCTGGCCGAGAATGCAGTTGAACAGGGTCGACTTGCCGCAGCCGTTGGGGCCGATCAGGCCGAGGATCTCGCCCTCCTGCACGTCGAAGCTGACGCCGTCGACGGCGGTGATGCCGCCGAAGCTCTTCTTGACGTCACGAACGTCGAGGACTGCAGTCATTGCGCCGCCTCCAGCTTGGATTGCGCCGCCGCGCGCAGCGCCGACGCCGCCTGCGTCCGCCGCGAGCTCAGATAACGGTCGAGAATGCCGAGAATGCCGGTTGGCGAATAGATGAGCAGCGCGATCACCGCGATCGCGTAGAGCATCAGGTAGTAGCCCTCGGCGACGCGCAGCCACTCCGGCAGCAGCACGGCGATCATGGCGCCGAGGAACGGTCCGAGCATGAAGCCGGAGCCGCCGACGATCACCATCATCAGGAGATCCAGCGAGAGCTGCAGGTTGAACGGCACGGGATCGACATATTGCGTCAGCGGCGCATAGAGTACGCCGGCGATGCCGCCGAGCACGGAGCCGATCGCGAACGCCATCAGCGTATAGCGCCGGGTGTCGATGCCGAGCGACTGCGCCCGGATCGGGTTCTCACGCAAGGCCATGAAGGCGCGCCCCCAGGGCGAGCGGATCAGCCACCACATCGCGAGCGTCACCAGACCGAGCGAGCCGAGGCACAGATAGTAGAACGGCAGCGGTTTGCGGGTCGGGAAGCCGAGGACCTCGGGACGCGGAATGTTGCTGATGCCGTAGATGCCGTTGGTGAGCCAGCTCTCGTTGCGGAACACCAGGAACATGAGCGTTGAGAAGGCCAGCGTCACGAAGGCGAGATAATGATGTTGCACGCGTAGCGCGGGATAGCCGAGCAGCCAGCCGACGATGAAGCAGATGACGATGACTAACCCGAGCGCCGCGATCAGCGGCCAGCCATGGGTGGTCAGGATCGCCGCGCCATAGGCGCCGATGCCGACGAAGGCACCCTGCGCCAGTGACACCTGGCCGGCATAGCCGAGCGTCAGGTTGAGTCCCATCGCGGCGATCGTCATCACCGCCCACTGGCTCAGGATGTAGAGACCGTATCGGTTGAAGTTCATCGGGATGATGATCAGGCCGGCGATGACCACGACCGCCAGCGCGGCGAGGAGCAGTCTGCTGTGCTTGCTCATACCGTGCGCTCCTCGGCGCGACCGAGCAGGCCCTGCGGTCGGAACAGGATCACCAGGATCAACAGCAGCATCGGAACGGCCGCGCGATACTGCGTCGAGACATAGGCGGCGGCGAGGTTGTCGACGACGCCGATCAGGAGGCCGCCGGCGATGGCGCCGCGCACCTGGTTGAAGCCGCCGACGATCGCGGCGATGAAGGCCGCCTGCCCCAGCACCTCGCCGCTGGAAAACTTCGCCAGATAGATCGGCGTGATCAACAGCGACGCCAGCGCCACCAGCACGGCGTTGATCAGGAAGGTCAGCAGGATCATGCGCTCGACCGGCACGCCGATGATGCGCGCCACTGTCGGGTTCTGGGCCGCGGCCTGCATCTGGTGGCCAAGCGAGGTGCGGTTCAAGAGCGTTGTGAGACCGACGACGGCCAGGATCGCGACCGCGAGCACGCCGAGGCTCTGCAGCGAGATCGCGCGGCCGAGGATCGTGACATCCCCGACCGGCACGATCGACGGAAATGGCGAGGCCTCGGCGCTGAAGAACTGCTTCACCGCCTCCTTGATCCCGATCGCCAGCGCCATTGTGGCGATCGCCAGCGGCAGTACGCCATGGCGCAGCATCGGATCGACCAGCAGCAGCTTGAAGCCCAATCCGAGCAGCAGCGCGGAGAGCAGGATGCCGACGAGCACCGCCAGCCAGAACGGTGCGCCGACATGCATCACCGCGAGCATCAGGAAGGCCGGCAGCATCACGAACTCGCCTTGCGCGAAGTTGATGGTCTGCGAGGTCTGCCACAGCAAGGTGAAGCCGAGGGCGACGAGCGCGTAGATGGCGCCGGTGGCGAGTCCCGCCACGATCAGGTCGAGCAGATTGGACATGGTTTCCCCGTGAGCCCTTTGGTTGACGGCGGCGCAGGCATCCCCACCCGCACCGCCGATCCACCGCTGTCCCTAGTTGAGCTTCGGCAGCACCTGCTTCACGACCTGCTTGCCTTCGACGACCTCGACCAGGAAGCCCTGGCGGTCGATGTCGCCGTTCTGGTCGAAGGTGACGTCCATCAGGATGTTGGGCTCGGCCGAGGTCTTGATGGTGAAGCCATGCAGAGCATCGGCAAAGCCCTTGGAGTCGACCTTGCCCATCTTCTCGGTCGTCGCCTTGACCATATAGATCGCAAGATAGCCCTTGAGGCCGTTGTGGTCGGGCACGTAGTTGTACTTCTTGACGAAGCGGTCGCGGAACGCCTTGACGGCTTCGACCGGAGCATCCGTGGTGAGGCCGACATGGCCGCGGGCGCCGTTGGCGGCGTCACCGGCGAGCTCGATCACCTTCTGGCCGACCAGCGTGGTCTCGCCGATCAGCGGCGCGGTCACGCCCTGTCGCTTGATCTCCTTGAGGATGCGCGCGCTCTCTTCCTCGTTGACGTAGATGAAGACCGCGTCCGGCGCCGCGGCCTTGATCTTGCTGACGTCGGCCGCGAAGTCCGCCTGGCCGGCTTCGGTCGAGAGATCAGCAGCGACCTTGATGCCGAGACGGTTGAACTCCTTGGTGACGACGTCGCGTCCGCCACGGCCGAAATCGTTGTTGACCCAGACGACCGCGACCGACTTCGCCTTCAGCTCGTCGTTGATGTACTTCGCGACCTTCGGCATTGAGGACTGCTGGCCGAACGACGTCCGGAACAGGAACTTGTTGCCGGCCTGCGTCAGCTCGGCCGCCTCGCCACCCATGATCTGCGCAATCCCGGCTTCCGCCGCCAGCGGAGCCGTCACCTTGACCGAGCCGGAATAGCCGGGCCCGAGCAGCACGTAGGGTTCGTTGTCGAGCGCCTTCTGCACCTGCGCACGCGCGACGCCGGGGTTCGATTGCGAGTCCGCATGGCTGACCTCGATCTTGCGGCCGAGGATGCCGCCCTTGGCGTTGATCTCCTCGACGGCGAGGTCGATGCCGTTCTTCCAATTGTTGCCCACGGTGGCGCCACCGCCGGAGAGCTCGGCGACATTGGCGATCTTGATGGGAGCGCCGGACTGCGCGTAGGCAGCTCCGGACAGCAGCACGGCCGAGCACAGGCCAGCCAGGATGATCGATTTCACGTTGTTTCCTCCTCTGCTTCGCAACGCTTGTTTGCGTTTCTTGCTTGAACGATGTGTTCCGCCGCGTCTTGGCGGTCGGCTCAGGCGGCGTCAACCGCCTGATATCTCTCCGCCATGTGATTGTCGAAGGCCGCGCCCATCGCGTCGGTCGACGGCGCGAGGCCGGTGAACAGCTCGAAGGCTTCAGCAGCCTGGTAGATCGCGAGCTCGCGCCCAAGCAGCACTTGCGCGCCCTTGGCCTTGGCGGCCTTCAGCAGCGGCGTCCACAACGGCGAGTAGACGGCGTCGGCGACCCAGAGATCGGCGCGCAGCAGATGATCCGGCACCGGCGTACCGCGGTTCGGCAGCATCCCGATCGGCGTGCCGTTGACGACGCCGACCGCTCCCTGCAGCGCCTCTTCGACGCTGCCGACGACTGTCGCGATCGTGCCAGCCGGCAGCAGGCTCGCGAGCTTCTCGACGCGGACGCGATCAGTATCGTAGATGCGCAGGCCGGCAACGCCGAGGTTCGCAAGTGCGAAGGCGATCGCCTTGCCAACCCCGCCTGCGCCGATCAGCGCCACCACGCCGCGGCTGGTCTGGCTGACGAGCGGCGCCACGGCGCGTTCGAAGCCAGTGGTATCGGTGTTGTGGCCGATCAGCCGGCCATGGCGCACCACGACGGTATTGACGGCGCCCATCGCCGCCGCTTTCGGCGCGAGTTCGTCGAGCAGTTCGACGACGGCCTCCTTGTAGGGATAGGTCACGTTGACACCGGCGAAGCCCATCCGACGCACGCCCTGCAGCAGCATCTCGAGGCCTGCGCGGTCGGCGCCGGCGACCTCGATCAGCTGGTAATGACAGCGCACCCCGAGCACCGCCGCGGCATGCTCGTGCATGGCGGGAGAGGCCGAATGCGCGATCGGGGCACCGATCAAGCCGGTCAGGAATTTGCGGGCTTTGAGCGCGGAAAGATCGGGCACGTTCGCTTCAGTCTCTGCTGCTGCTCGCGCGATCGCCGCGGGAGCGATGAATGACGGAGCGGACGATAGCGCGTCCCGCGCCTAACACAATTACCCAAATATCCGCCGAACCTAACATCATGTTATCTTTTGCCGGCGGCGGCTTTCGCAGGCTTCCCCGCCGGCCGGCGGCCCGGCTCGAGCGCGCGCATCTCCGTGCGCAGGCAGTCGATGAAATGCTCCGCGTAAAGGGACAGCGGCGTGCCGCGCTTGACCGCGATGTAGGTATCGAAGCGCGTCGGCTCGGCGATCCTGATCAGCTCGATGCCGGGATAGCCGCCATGGGCGACGGTGAACTGATCGATCACGGCGATGCCGAGTCCGGCTTTCACCAGCGCGCACACCGTCGTGCCGAAGCGTGCCTTGATGGAGATGTTGTAGCTGAGTTTGTTGCGCGCGAAGATCTCGGCCATGATGCGGCCGTAAGGATCGTTCGGATCGATGCCGATCAGCGGATAGCGCGTCATCTCCGCCGCCGACACCTGCTTGCGGCCGGCAAGCTCATGGCCCGGAGGCACGATGCAGAACAGCTCGCCCGAGGCCAACGGCATGAATTCGAGGCCCGAATGATCGAGCCGGTAGCTCATCGCCACGCACTCGCCCTTGCCCAGCATCAGGTAGTCGATCGCCTCCTCGATCTTGAGGATGTTGATGTCGATGCCCAAGTCTGGGTAGCGGCGGCGGACGCCTTCGATCGCGCGCGGCACCATCACCTGGGAAATACTTGGGACGGAGCCGACGCGGAGCTCGGACAGCGCGCCGCGGCCGATATTGGAGATGATGTAGCTGAGGTCGTCGACCTTCTCGTAGACGCTGTTGATCTGCTCGAAAATGTTCTGCGCCTCGGGGGTCGGGAAGTAGCGGCCGTTCTGGCGCTGAAAGAAGCGGATGCCGAGCGAGCGCTCGGTGTATTTCACCAGCCGGCTGACGCCTGGCGCGGAAACCTTCAGCAGTCGTGCTGCACCGTTGATGGTGCCGGTCACCATCACCGCGCGGATGACTTCGACCTGGCGCAGCGTCATCATCGGCGCGGCTCCCGCAGGCCGGAGATCACGGGCTGCCCGGCGGCGTCAGCGACATCGGCGGACGCGGCACCGGCCGCGGGCGCGGCGGCAGCACGCCCGGGGCCGGCTTGACCTCGACGGGCGGCGGCAGCGGCGCGAGCTGAGACTGGCTCGCCGCCACGGAGGGCACGCTCGTCCCCTGCGGAGCGGAAGCCGGCGGTGCCGCCGCGGGCGCGGATTGCGGCGCCGTCAGGGGCGGCACGGCGGCGCGCGGACCGCCAAGCTTGGCGCGCGGGTCGCGACGCGGATCGCGCCCGGGCAGCGGCACATCCGGTGTCGCCGGCACGGCCGCATTGGCATCACCCGCGCCGGGGAGCGAGGCCGTCGACGACGGATAGGCCGGCGGCACCTCGCCGCGCGCGATGGCATCCAGCCGTCGCGTCTCGCGATCGATCGCGCGCACCGCGAGCCAGGACGACAGCGAGGTGACGTCCAGCGCGCGCGTCAGCGCATCGGGCGTGCCGACCACGAACAGCTGCAGCTCGGGCCGGCTGTTGGCATTGCCGACGGTATTGGAGCTCAGGCTGGCGCGAATGTCGGCCTGATCGGCCGGAATGTCGAAGCCGCCGGACACGATGGCGCGCGCGCCTTGCGCCTCCAATGTCGTCGCGCCGACGCGCACCCGGCCGTCGCGGATGATGAAGGGGATCTGCGCCGACGGCACCGACAGATTGCCGGAGGCCAGCGCCGGTTCGACCACCTGCCGCAGCTTGCCGTCATCGCCGAGCTGTCCCGCGTCCGCCGCGCGCAGCGCGACATCGAACGCCTTGGGGTCAAGATTCGGAATGGCGGCATTGTCCAGCGTCACGGTGCCGTTGCCGGAGAGCGCATTGACCAGACCCTGCACGCTGCGGCCCTCGGCGGCCAGCGTCATCTGCGCCGAGACCTTGCCGGCGGGCATCTTCAGATTGCGATAGCGCAATGCGTTGCCGTCGACGCCGGAAAGCTCGACGCGCCCGTTGAGCACGAGGCCATTGGCATTGGGGCGCGCCTCGACGGTGGCGATAACCTCGCCGCCGCCGAGCTTGCCCTTGAGGTTCTCGATCGTCAGTGACTGGCCGTCGCTCCTGATCGCGCCGCCCAGGGGGCGCAGATCGGCGCCGCTCAGCACGGCGCCGCTGAGCGCCTGGAACGATACCCGTCCGCGCCAGCCCTTGACGAGACCGGCCCCGAGCGGCTCCGCGGGCTCGCGCCCAGCTGCGCCGACCAGCACCGAAAACACCTGCGGCACGTCGAGCGTGTCGAGGCCGAGCTCGCCCTCGATCTGCTTGTCGTCGTCGAACGTCGCCGCGAGCCGGCCGCGCAGCCGCGCGCCGCTGACGGTGCTGTCGATGTCGTCGAGCGTCAGCCGGTTGCCGGAGAAGCCGAGGCGGCCGAACAGCCTGATGTTCTGGGCCGCATTGTCCTGCGGCTTCAGGCCGAGTAGCGGCGCCAGATTGGCGCTGCGCAGACGCAGATTGACGTTGGCCTTGGTGTTGTCGCCCCAGGGCTCGACGGTGCCCTGCGCGTCGCCGTCGAGGCCGCTCCCCGACAGCTTGGCATTCATCCGCAGCGGCGCGCGCCAGCTGCCGGTCACGCTGGCCTGGAACTCAGCCGGGCCGCTGCCGACGGCCGCGATGCGGTCGAGCCCGAGCAGCGCCAGCACTGCCCCGCCCTGCTCCGACGACAATCTGCCCTCGAGGCCCAATTCCGTCCGGTCGATTGCATCGACCTCGAAGCTGCGCAGGGCTGCCGCCTGCGGCTTGGCCGTCAGTGTCGCGGAGCCCTTCAACTGCGGCGCGTCGAGATCGAGCACGGCCTTGGCCTGGCTGCGATCGGCATTCGCCGGATCCTTTGCCAGATCCAAGGTCAGCTTCAGCCGCGCGGCCCCCGCAGGCGTGGCGAGCGCATCGAAGCGCGCCGTGATCTGCGGCGCAAAGGGCTGCGCCAGCGCGGTGATCTCCTTCAGCGACGCCGCCATCGACGTCACGATCAGACGCCCGGTCGCGTCAGTGCGATCGAAGCGGCCCGAGCCCTCGGTCGTCACACCGCCGCTCTGGCCGAACTTGATCTGATCGATGGCGATGGTCTTCGGATCATAGGAGAAGCGCGCGGCTAGCGGACGCAGCTCCTGGCCGCTGAGCTTGGCGCGGCCGACATCCAGCGCCACGCTGGCCTCGGCCGGCCATTCGCCGGTCACGCCGACGAGCGAGCGCGTCACCGCCATGGCCGCATCGAGATCCAGCCGGTCGCCCTTCAGCGCCGCCTCGAAGCGCGAGCCGGCGCCGCCGGGACGATTGATCAGAGCGACGCGGCCGTCGACCGAGCCACCGTCGATATCGGCCTTGAGGCTGTCGATCGCGACCCGTTCCGGCGCGACGTTGAGATCGCCGCGGACGCGGAGCGGACGCTGCGTTCGGTAGCTGGTGTCGCTACGTCCCTGCAGCCAGGCCACCAGCGCGTCCGGCTCGGCCGATTCCAGGTCGAGCGCGCCGGTGAAGCCTGAGGTCACCGAGGTCGAGATGCCGATGGTGCGGAAGGTCAGCCGGGTGGAGCCCGGCGCGCGCAAATCGACCTTCTCCAGGCTCCAGGCTGTGGTCTCGTTGTGCAGGTCTGCGGTGAAGTTCTGCACCGGACGGCCGGAGAGCATGATCTGCTCGGTCGTGAACTGCACATTGGCCGGCAGCGGCAAGGTCGGCAGCTGAGCGATCCAATTGCGCAGCGCCGGCAGCACCCGCGCCGGCGCGATCGCCCTGCGGTCCTTCACCTCCTCGCCGCCGGCGAGCAGCTTGTCGGCATCGAGCTGCCGCGCGGACAGTGACGCCTTCAGCGTCGGCGCAGCACCGAATTTGGCTTCGCCGCCGCCGGTGAATTTCAGCGAGCGATCGTCCTGGCCGAAGGTGACCTCGATCTGATCGAGCTTGGCCGAGGCGGGATCACCGACGATCTTGGTGGCGATGCGCCACGGGGTCCCGCCGGCCTGATCGAACGGCGTGGTCTTCGTCTGCTGAGCCTGCTTCGCGGCGGGCTCCTTGTTGGAAGGCTCCTTGGCCCCCGCGGCCGGCTTGTCCTTGTCGCCCTGCTCCTTCAGTGGTGACGACAGCGTCAACGCGCCCTCAAATTTGGGCGCGCGGTTCGGGAAGCTGATCAGGCCCTCGATGTCGGCCACGACCGGGCGTTCGCCCGGGTCGATGTTGAGGTGGACACGCAGGCCGCTCAAGTCCTTGTCCTGGCTCGACGACACCCGGAACGGATAGCGGCCGCCGCGGATCGACACCGCGCCGTCGCCGCGCAGGGAGCCGGCGAGCGAGCGGACGTCGCCGGAGAAGACGATGTCGGTCAGCTCAAGCGTGGAGCGGCTGGCGGCGTCGTGCAGGGCGACGCGGCCGGTCAGGTTGAAGCGGTCGATCGCGAGCGCGGCCAGGTTGAAGCGGCCGGAGGCAGCCGGCAGGTCGACCTGGCCCTTGGCGTCGAGCCCGAGATCGGCGGCCATGCCGCCGATGGTCAGCTCGTTCGCCCGCCACTCCCCGCGCATCAGGTCGCCGAGGCTGAACTCGACGTCGAGCTTATCGGCGCGCAGCTTGCCCAGATGATTGGCGCCGCCGAAGGTGACCTGGCGCAGCCGCAGGGTCGGCGTCGGCAGCAGCCGTGCGTCCAGCGCACCGGCGACCCGCACGGGCACGCCGATGATCTTGCCCGCCTCGGCCTCGAACTGCGGCCGGAACTGGTTCCAGTCGACGAAGTACGGGCCGATCAGCGCAGCAAGGAGCGCAAGGATGAAGGCAATCGCCAAGCCGAGCAGGGTCGTCTGCACGGGGTCTCCCTCAAAGGACAACGCTCCGGCGTCCAATAACCAGTGCGGCCGCCGCCACGCCAAATTCGATGCCGGAACGCCCAATCATATAGGATTAAGTATGGCGAAGTCACAGCGCTGTCGGTCTTTCCGGGGGCGTTGCACAACTCCGTTAACGGACATGGTTACCAGTGCGCCGGAAGGCGCTTCAACCCGCGCAGCACGAAGGTCGGCCGCCAGTCCGGGTTGTCCGCGTCATCCAGTTTCAACTCCGGCAGCCGCCGCAGCAGGGTTCCGATCGCGACCTCGGCCTCGATCCGGGCGAGCTGCGCCCCCAGGCAATGGTGGATGCCGCCGCCGAACGACAACGGCTTCACGTTGGGCCTGGTGATATCGAGCTGCTCCGGATGGTCGGGATAGACCGCCGGATCACGGTTTGCCGAACCGAGCAGGCACAGCACGGTCTCGCCCTTCGGGATGCGGCGGCCGCCGAGATCCTCGATGTCCTCGAGGGCGACCCGCCCGGTCAATTGCACCGAGGAATCGTAGCGCAGGAACTCCTCGATCGCATTGGTGATCAGCTCAGGGCGCGCCTTCAGCAACGCGAGCTGATCGGGATTGCGATGCAGCGCCAAGAGGCCGTTGCCGATCAGGTTGACGGTGGTCTCGTGCCCCGCGCCGAACAGCAGGATGATGTTGGCGGTGAGCTCCTCGTGGGACAGCTTGGCGCCGTCCTCCTCCGCCTGCAGCAGTTGCGTGGTGAGATCATCGCCCGGATTCTTCCGGCGCAGCTCGAACAGGTGCTGGAAATAGGCCTTCGACACCGCGTTGCCGGCATTGCCCTCGGCAATCTCCGCCTTCGACAGCGGCACCGGATCGAGCAGCCGGCCGCCCTCGCGCGAGCTCTTGTAGAAGGCCTCGCGGTGCTCCTCGGGGATGCCGAGCATGTCGCAGATGACCGTGACCGGAAGCTTGAAGGCGAAATCCTCGATCAGATCCATCCGGCCGCGCGGAATGATCTCGTCCAGCGTGCGGTCGACGATCTCCTGAATGCGCGGCCGCATGTCCTCGACGCGACGCGCGGTGAACGCCTTCGCGACGAGACCGCGCAGCCGCGTATGATCGGGCGGGTCCTGCTGCAGCATCCAATGGCTCATGCTGCGGAAAACCGGCTCGTTCATGATCTCCGGACCGTAACGGCGGATCGAGCGGGCGACGAAGTCCTTGCCGAAGCGCTTGTCGCGCAGCACCAGGCTCGACTCCGCATGCCGGCTGGCGAGGTACGAGCCGAACGGCGTCAGATGCATCGGATCGTTGTCACGGAGCTGCTGATAGAACGGATACGGATTCCGGATGAACTCCGGCGACAGCGGATTGAACAGCGGCGCGGGCTTGGCGGCCTGGACATGCTCGTTCATGGGGTCCCTCTCCCGGCGTTTTGCCGATTGGTTCACGGCCGCGCTGCGATGGCAAGTCGATCAGATCACATATTATGCGGTCACCGCCGTCTTTAACCTGTGCAACTGTCCGGCCACGACACGCACCCGGCGCGGCGCAGCGATCCAGATCGCAGCCGCCGAGACGAACGCGCCGACGAAGGCGATCGCGAAGCCCGGCGTGTAGCTGGTCGTGAGATCATACAGCACGCCGGTGACCCACGGGCCTGCGGCACCACCGCACAGACCGATCAACATCAATGTGCCAAAAATGCTGCCGAATTGCGCGCCCTGGAAGATCTCCAGCACGACCGCGCCCATCACCGACGTGATGCCGTAACCGAGCGCACCCTGCGTCGCGACCATCACGTAGACCAGCACGAGCGATGGCGACGCCTTCAGCGCGATCAGCGCCGCGAAGCAGATCGCAAATCCGAGGCAGCCGAGGCCCCACACGGCCTCGCGGCCGAGTCGGTCGGACAGATGGCCGAGCGCGATCTGCCCGGGAATGCCGAGCAGGCTGACGGCGCCGAGCGCCCACACGGCGACGTTCGAGCTGAAACCGATCTCGAGCAGGTACTTCGTCTGATGCACTTGCACGGCGTACCAGACGTAGAGGCCGAAGAAATAGCCGAGCGCGAGCCACCAGAACCGCGTCGTGCGGAGCGCGCGCGAGAGAGTCCAATCGATGCCGGCCCAGGCGGCATCGACGATGTTGGACACAGGCTTGGCGGCATTGGCGAGCGGCGCGGCGTCACCATCGGGGCGCAGGCCCATCTCCTCCGGCTTCTTGCGCAGCAAGAGATTGATCGGCGCGAGCACGACCAGCACCACGATGCCCATCGCCGTACAGGCGGTGCGCCAATTGGTCTGCGCGATCATGTGCTGCACCCAGGGCAGCAGGGTCATTGAGCCCAAGCCGACGCCGGCAAAGGCGATGCCGATGGCCAGCCCGCGGCGGCGGATGAACCAGTTCGGCAGGAACAGCGATTGGCCGGAATAGCCGAGGCAGACGCTGCCGGCGCCGACCATCACGCCGATGGTGAGATAGAGATGCCAGGGCTGGGTCGTCAGCGGCGCCAGCAGCAGCCCGCCGCCCATCAGCGCGACGCCGAGTTCCATCACCGCGCGCGGCCCGGTGCGGTCCATCAGCCGTCCGATCAGCGGGCTGACGATGCCCGAGGCCACGAAGCCGAACGAGAACGCGCCGGCGGTGACGCCGCGGTCCCAGCCGAATTCGGCGAGAATGGGCGGATAGAACAGCGAGAACGCGGTGCGCGCATTGACGCCGATCGCCATCGTCACGAAGGTCACGGCGACGATGACCCAGCCATAGTAGAACGGCAGGCGCATTGTTGTTGTTTTCACTCCCTGGTGCACCCTTCGCATCATTTGCGTGTGGAGGGGTCAAGGACTTTCTGCGCAGGCGACGACGGTGTCAGTTACCTCCGACGTCAAGTGTGCGCTGCACGATCAGAACGCGGGCCCCTCCTCCGTCATTGCGAGCGCAGCGAAGCAATCCAGTGTGGTGGACGGGACTCTGGATTGCTTCGCTGCGCTCGCAATGACGATGTGGTAACATCTCACGTTCGTCCGGCGGACCGACGCGCATCTGCATGTCCGCGGCACGATATGCCCGGGCTATGCGAGAGCCGCTCACCCTCCTCGAAACAGAAGGGCGCAGGGAAGGCCGGGCGCTGGCCGCGCCCGTGGCCCGCCTGCTCAAACAAATGCAGGCGGCAGGTACCACAGGTCTGGCCGAGAACGCCCGGCCCTCCCTGCGCGATGGTCTTCACGCTTATACGCAGTCTGCCTGGTGCGCCGGGCTTGTTGGCCACCATTCGCGACAATGCTTACGCATTGCGCGGGACACCAGCATCGGGGTGTCAGCACGCTGCGACTTCACGTCCGCAAGAGGCTCGTTCGTCCGCACACCCATCAGGACATGCTGCGAGCTCTCGCGGCCACCGCTCCCCGCCCCGCGTGTCGTGACGATCGCGCGCAACGCCCCTTCAGTGAGACGGGATGTGCGAGAGGATCGTGGTGATTTGCCCGACGACACAAGGGACATCGGCTGCGACATAGTAACCCGACGGGCAAGCAACACCCTCTCGTCATTCCCCAGGGGTGTCGCATATGGATATTCTAGGCCGTCGCAGTAAACGAACCCGCAAGTTAGTTACTCCGTCATGCCCGGGCGTGTCCCGGGCATCCACGTCGTTCTCAGCACGCCGGACGACGTGGATGGCCGGGACAAGCCCGGCCATGACGACGTGGTGAGAAACGAACGCAAAACTGCGATCGCCATATGCGATAGCCCTGGGCGATCCTCCAAACACAGTCGCGTTTGGAGGATCGAACCCGGAAACTCGAGCTAAAGAAGAATGCAAGCCAATGTCGGGATTCCGGGTTCAAGGCCTGCGGCATTGCCCCGGAATGACGTCGTGGAGTGAGATGTCCAACTAATCAGTCCGACGGTCTACGCCGCAGCCTTCGCCTCGTCGGCGCCATGGAACGCATAGACGTCCATGCGCAGCACGCCGTAATTGGCGCTGTTGTGCAGGCGCTCGACGCGGGCGTTCGCACCGGCTGCCCCGAGCGCGGCGAACAGGGGCAGGAAGTGCTCGTCGGTCGGGTGGTTGTCGCGCGCATGCGGCGCAAGGGTCCGGTAGTTGACGAGATCGTCGACGCGGCCTTCGATCGCGGCCTTGTGCACCCAGTCGGCGAAGTCAACGACCCAGGACGGCGCGGGATCGTCGATGTCGAGCCGGCGCTTGCGGAACTCGCCGAGATTATGCGTGAAGCTGCCGCTGCCGATGATCAGCACGCCCTCGTCGCGCAAGCCGGCCAGCGCGCGGCCGAGCGCGAGATGATGCGCCGGGCCCTGCTCGGTCTGGATCGACAGCTGCACCACGGGAATATCGGCCTGCGGATACATCAGCAGCAGCGGCACCCAGGCGCCGTGATCGAGACCGCGCTCGCGGTCGACGCCGACCGGAAGGCCGGCAGCCTGCAGCCGTTCCGCGACGGCGCGGGCGAGATCGGGCGCGCCCGGGGCGGGATAGCGCAACTGATAGAGCTCGGGCGGGAAGCCGTAGAAATCGTAGATCGTCTCGTTGGCGGCGACGACGTTGACGGCGGGGATGTCGGTCTCCCAATGCGCCGAAATCACGAGGATGGCCTTCGGCCGCGGCAGGCTGTTGCCGAGGCCTGAAAGGAAATCACGCGCCGCCGAGGCCGTCAGCGGCAGCATCGGCGAGCCGTGCGACAGGAAGATGCTGGGCAGGGTCATGGCTTGGCTCCTCTCCGATTGGTATCTCAGGTCGCGCCTCACAGACAACTGTCGTCCCGGCCTCGAGCCGGGACCCAGACTCCGTGCCTGGAGGTTGAGGCAGGCTGGCCGTCGACCAGCGTGCTCAACTCATTGCTGCCGGTGGTTATGGATCCCGGCATTCGCCGGGATGACAAAACCGCCCCTGACGCTAATGCGCGCTGCGCAGTTGGCCGCCGGCGAGATTGCCGCGCAGAGCGCCGAGCGCGTAGGCGCCGTCGCCGAGCAGGGCCTGCACCACGAGCGCGACGGCCCAGAACGCCGGATATTCCCAGCCGCCCTTCGGATTGTTGAAGAAGAAGCCGGCCGAACCGTGCACGGTGAAGATGGCGCCGAGCAGGATCGGCACGGCGGCGAGAGCGACCCAGCGGGTGGCAACGCCGAGGATCAGGGCGATCCCGGCCAGGATTTCGGCGGTGATCGTGACATAGGCCAGTTCGGGCGGCAGGCCGATGCTGCCGAAGAACTTCGCGGTGCCGGCGGGGCTGAACACGAACAGCTTGAGGCTGGCATGGGCCAGGAACAGGCCGCCCAGGGTCAGGCGGAGAAGAAGGGCGGCATAGGGGGCAGTGCGTGAATCGATCATCTCGGTCTCCGATTGGATGACGCCGAGACATAGATCATTCCCCGAGAGAGGATAATCGGGCCCTCAGGAAAGACAGCTCAAACCAGGAGAGTGAGGTCGAGGAGCGTTTCGGGGAAGACGCGGCTTAACGCCGGGGCTACGGCGGGTTCGGCGAGAACGCTCCCGCTCGCCGGAGAAGCGCGGCGCCGGCAATGTCCGCATGCCGGCGCCGACAGATCAGAACCGGTAGCTGGCGCCGGCGCGGATCAGATGCAGTTCGTTCTTGAAGTCGGCGCGATTGCCGTCGCGATTGAACAGCGTCACACTGCCGTAGTCGGTGTAGACATATTCGCCGCGTCCGACCCAGTTGTTGGTGAAGGCGTATTCGACGCCGACGCCGGTCGTGAGCCCGGCCTTCACCTGGTCCTCCCACACCACCTGCTCGCCCGCATTGCGGCCCTTCTGGATGGTGTTCGTCAGGTTGGCGAGGCCGACGCCGAGCGTGCCGAACACCAGCAGGCGATCGAAGGCGTAGCCGGCGCGCGCCCGCGCCGAGCCGAACATGCCGTATTTGGCGTAGGACGAATCATTGTCGAAGATGTCGTTGCTCTGCGACGCGGTGGACCGGCCGAGATCCACCTCCGCGCCGATCACCCAGTTCCTGGCGAACTGATAGTTGTATCCGCCGTAGACACCGAAGGCCAGGCCATCCGCACCCTGCTCCGAATGGCCGTGATTGTTGTTGCGATAGAAATCGACGGTCCAGACACCATGCGCGCCGCCGGCGAATGCGCCGGCATAGAAGCCGGTCCAATTGTAGTACGGAGCATTGTAGACCGCGACGGGTCGCTGGGACTTGAAATCTCCTGCATGCGCGACTGTCCCGGCAAACAGAACGCCACAGACGGCAACCGCGAGATTGTACACTGCTTTCATCAACCCACCCTTACTCATCAAGACACATGGAAGCGAGCGCGTCCCCCAGACGGCGCTGGCGTGCGGCGGAAGCTGAGAGCGAAGTCGGGCACCAACTTGACCCACTTTGGGTCGGTGCGTGATGAAATGCGGTATTGTTCGGGACCTGACCATGGCGCGGTAACCGATGCCGGCAGGAACCCGAATTTCCTGCGACATTTTTTCACTTGCAATGAGATGTGGCGAAGGCGGCCGTACCGATTCGACCATGTTCGTGACGAGGCCCGCGACGCCGGCGTTGCGCCGATCCGCCGAAGAGGGGTCGGAGAAGAGGATTGATTTCCCGACGGTCGAGAGTCTGCTAGCGAAGCACCTCACACCCCGCGAGTGAGGCTGAATGCTCGACCGCCTGACCGGACTGGAAGTGATGTCGCGGATCGCCAGCACCGGCAGCCTGTCCGCGGCGGCGCGCGCGCTCGGCATGTCGCAGACCATGGTCACGAAGCATCTGGCCGCGCTCGAGGGGCGGCTCGGCACCAAGCTCTTCCATCGCACGACGCGCCGGCTGACGATCACCGAGGCGGGACGCCGCTATCTCGAGCTTGCCGAGCGCATGCTCGGCGACTTCGAGGCGGCCGAGAGCGCCATCGCGGCCGACCGGGTCGAGCCGCGCGGGCTGTTGCGGCTCAACGTGCCGCTCGCGTTCGGCACCCGCCAGATCGCGCCGCTGCTTGCGGAGTTCGCCGCGCGCCATCCCCTGGTCAGCGTCGAGCTCGGCCTCAACGACCGGCTGGTCGACCTGATCGAGGAAGGCTGGGATCTCGCGATCCGGATCGGCACGCTGAAAGACTCGACCCTGGTGGCGCGGCGGCTGGCGCCGTGCCGCATGATGATCTGCGCCGCGCCGTCCTATCTCGCCGCGCACGGCACGCCGCGCATCACCGCCGATCTCGCCCACCACAATTGTCTCGGCTACACGCTGGCGGCCGCGGGCGCGTCGCGCTGGCGCATGGGCGGCAAGGCGATCGTCGACGTGACCGTGAGCGGCAATCTGCGCGCCAACAATGGCGACGCGCTGCTCGCCGCGGCGCTGGCCGGACAGGGCCTGATCTATCAGCCCACCTTCATCGTCGGCGACGAGCTCCGCGCCGGCCGGCTGGTCCCGGTGACGCTCGACGTGCCGCCGTCCGACCTGCTGGCGGTGCACGCCGTGTACCTGCCGGACCGCACCCCCTCGGCCAAGGTGCGCGCCTTCATCGATTTTGTCAGCGAGGCCTTCTCGCCGCAGCCACCCTGGGACCGCGACCTTGCCTGAACCGATCAGCAGCTCCGCTGCCATGCGCCCGGAGACATCGACATGACCGAGCAGCCGCGCCGCGACGTCCCTCATCCCTTGCCTCTGCTGCGATCCCTGCAGGGATGGCGCATCAGCGCCCTGCCCGCCGATCTCGCCGCCGGACTGACGCTGGCCGCGATCGCCATCCCCGAGCAGATGGCGACCGCCAAGCTCGGCGGCTTCACGCCGGAGACCGGCTTCTTCGCCTTCATCGCGGGCTCGCTCGGCTTCGCGCTGTTCGGCGCCAACCGCTTCCTGTCCTGCGGCGCCGATTCCACGATCACGCCGATCTTCGCCGGCGGGCTGGCGCTGCTCGCGGCGAGCGGTTCGCCCGACTATGGCAGCCTGGCCGCGGCGCTGGCGCTGCTGGTCGGCGTGATGCTGGTGCTGGCCGGCGGCTTCAAGCTCGGCGGCATCGCCAACCTGCTGTCGGTGCCGGTGACGGTCGGCTTCCTGGCCGGCATCGCCGTGCACATCATCGTCTCGCAATTGCCCGGCGTACTCGGGCTGCCGTCGCCGGGCGGGCCGACGCTGGCGCGCATCGCGGCCATGGCCGGCGAACTCGGCAAGGCCAACGGGACCACGATGCTGATCGGCTTCGGCGTGCTCGCGACCATCACGCTCTGCGAGCGCATCAGCGCGCGCATTCCCGGCGCGCTGATCGCGCTCGTCGCCTCCACCTTGTTCGTGATCGCCGCGGGCCTGGAGGCGCGCGGCGTGCAGGTCATCGGCAGCGTCACGGGCGCCATGCCGATGCCGTCGATTCCGCTGATCGGACCCGAGCAATGGGCCAAGCTGGTGCCGCTCGCCTTCCTGATCGCCGTCGTGGTGATGGTGCAGACCTCGGCGACGACGCGCTCGTTTTCCTCCGATCCCGATCACCCGGCGGACGTCGACCGCGACTTTCTCGGCGCCGGCGCCGGCAGCCTGCTCGCCGGCCTGTTCGGTGCGTTTCCGGTCAATGCCAGTCCGCCGCGCACCGGCATCGTGGTCGAGACCGGCGGCCGCTCGCAGGCCGCGGGCCTGCTGGCGGCCGTCATCGTGCTGCTGCTGGTGCTGTTCGGCGCCCGGCTGCTGGCGCATGTGCCGGAGGCCGCGCTCGGCGGCGTGCTGCTGTTTGTGGCGCTGCGCATCATCCGCGTGGGACAGATCGCCAGCATCTATCGCGCGTCGAAGGGCGAGTTCCTGCTGATCGTGGCGACCGCGGCGGCGATCGTGGTGCTGCCCATCGAGCAGGGCGTGGCGCTCGGCATCACGCTGTCGCTGCTGCACGGCATCTGGAGCACCACGCGCGCGCATCTCATCACCTTCGAGCGCGTGCCGGAGACGACGATCTGGTGGCCGGCGCATCCGCAGATCAAGGGCGAGCAGCTGTCAGACATCGCCGTGATCGGCTTCCAGGCGCCGCTGAGCTTTCTCAATGCCGCGACCTTCCGCGCCGACCTGCAGCACCTGCTGCAGCGCCGCAGCCCGCGGCTTCTCGTTCTGGAAGCGAGCGCGATGGTCGAGATCGATTTCACCGCCGCGCAGACGCTGCGCGAGGTGATCGCTCTGTGCAACAGGGACGGCATCGTGTTCGCCGTCGCCCGGCTGGAATCGCTGCGCGCGCAGGAAGCCTTCGAGCGCTTCGGACTCTACGACGTGCTGCCGCGCGATCGCGTGTTCCACAGCGTGGACCTGGCGCTGCAGAAACTCGGCGATGGGGCGGTGACCTCCTGATACAAACCGTTACGCCGCGTCGCGACAATCGACATACAAGCGCAACGTTCGCGGGCGAGACATCCGGCTTCGCGACGCCCGGCCCGTCGGCTGCGGCACAGACAAGGATCGTCACTCATGCGCAAGCTGGTTCCGCTGCTGTTGATAGTTGTTCCCATCACCGCCGCTCAGGCCCAGAACACGGGCGCAGTGCGGCAAGCCTGCGGCAGCGAGGTGCGGACGCTGTGCGCCGGCATCTCGCCGGGCGGCGGCCGCATCAAGCAATGCATGATCGAGAAGTTCGACAAGCTCTCGGATGGCTGCAAGACGGCGCTGAAGGATGCGAAGGCGCAGCAGGCCGGCAAATGATGCCGCGTGCACGAGGCACGACGGCGACAATGTCAGCCACCGTTCATGTCCCTTGCCGTAAATACACTGTACTCACCGCACGCCAACGACGACACTGCAGCGATGCGTCATCGGACCGGCAGAACTGCAGTGCACGATCAGCATCTCGCTGATGCGCTGTGGTAATGGGGCAAGGTTTCGCGATCTCGAAAAACTTGCGAAACCAAAACCCGTCTGAGGACGTCTAAGGACTGCTTTGATTCGTCACCAACGAGAGGACCGCGACTCACATGCGCAATCTGTTCACCTCCGCCCTGTTCGCCGCCACCGTCCTGCTGGGCGCGTCGGCCGCACAGGCCTTCACGCTGCCGGCCCAGCCGGCCGCTCCGGACAGCAATGTGGAGCGCGTCGCCGGCGGCTGCGGTCCCGGCTGGTTCCCCGACCGCTGGGGCCGCTGCCGTCCCGCGCCGCGCGCCTATTACGGCCCGCGCTATTACGGCTACGGCCCGCGCACCTGCTGGGTGCGCCCGACCCCGTGGGGCCCGCGCCGCGTCTGCCGCTGATCGCCTGACGTGAACACGAATACGCCGCCGCATCCAATTGCGGCGGCGTTTTTGTTTTGGAGATGCGCGACTAAGTTTGAGCCGAGCTTTGACCGCAAGCGCGCTCCGCCCCCTCTCCCCGTCCTTCACGGGGAGAGGGCTGGGGTGAGGGGCAACGGCACGGGTGGTGCCAGTGAAGGCCACTCCAAGTCGCGCTTCGGAGTCAGTCGATCAAATAAGAGAGTCCGGATCTCTCCAGCACTTCCCGTGCCGCTGCCCCTCACCCCGACCCTCTCCCCGCAAGGGCGGGGAGAGGGAGCGCAGCGCGCTTGCGGCACGTGCTCGGCTCCAATGAAGACGATCAAGCCGCCGGGATGATCTTGCCGGGGTTGAAGATGTTCTGCGGATCGAGTGCCTGCTTGACGGCGCGCATCGCGTCCAGCGCTTCCTCGCCGAGTTCCGATTTCAGGTACTTCTGCTTGCCCTGGCCGATGCCATGCTCGCCGGTGCAGGTGCCGCCCATCGCCTGGGCGCGTTCGACCAGGCGATGCATGAAGTCCTCGCCGCGGGCCATCTCGTCGGCATCGTCGACGTCGCACATCAGCGAGCAGTGGAAATTGCCGTCGCCGACATGGCCGACGATCGGCGAGGTCAGCTTGAGACGCGCGAGATCCTCCTCGGTCTCGCCGACGCAATCGGCGAGACGCGAGATCGGCACGCACACATCGGTGGCGACGACGCCGACACCAGGCCGGATCGCCTTTACCGACCAGTAGGCATCATGACGCGCCTGCCACAACCTGGTGCGGTCCTCGGGCCTGGTGGTCCAGGCGAAGTCGCCACCGCCGCACTCCCGCGCGATCTCGGCAAAGTTCTTCGACTGCTCGGCGACCTCGGCCTCGCTGCCGTGGAACTCCAGGAGCAGCAGCGGCGTCTCCGGCAAGGTCAGCTTCGAATAGGCATTGCACGCCTTCACCTGCGCCGCGTTGAGCAGCTCGATGCGCGCCATCGGGATGCCGGTCTGGATCGCGAGGATGGTCGCCTGGCAGGCGCCGCGGACGGTCTCAAACGAGCACGACGCGGCGGCGATGGTCTCGGGAATGCCGCGCAGCCGGATCGTCATCTCGCAGATGATGCCGAGCGTGCCTTCGGCGCCGATGAACAGATGCGTGAGATCATAGCCGGCGGCGGACTTCTTGGCGCGGGTGCCGGTCTTGATGATCTCGCCGTCGCCGCGCACGACCTTCAGCGCCAGCACGTTCTCGCGGATGGTGCCGTAGCGCACCGCATTGGTGCCGGACGCCCGCGTCGAGGCCATGCCGCCGAGCGAGGCATCGGCGCCGGGATCGATCGGGAAGAACAGGCCCTGGTCGCGGAGATATTCGTTGAGCGTCTTGCGGGTGATGCCGGGCTGAATCACGCAGTCGAGATCCTCGGCATGCACCTCCAGCACCTTGTTCATGTCGCGCATGTCGATGCAGATGCCGCCCGCGGGCGCATTGACCTGCCCTTCCAGCGAGGTGCCGGTGCCGAACGGAATGATCGGCACGCCGAGCGGCGCACAGATGCGGACGACGTCCTGGATGTCGGCGGTCTCCTGCGCCAGCACCACGCCATCCGGCGGCTGCGTCGGCAGCCAGGTCGTGGTATGGCCATGCTGCTCGCGCACGGCCTGCGAGGTGATGAGCTTGTTGCCGAAGCGGGCGGCGAGCGCATCGAGGGCGCTCTTCAGCGCGTCGGGCGCGGGCCGCTTCAGGTCGTGATGAGGGATCGTCGTCGCCACTTTGTCCTCCGGAAGTTGGGCGGACCGTGGCAAAGGACGCAACAAGGGTCAAGGGAGCAAACGGAAGAGCCGATGAGCGATAATGCAGTGTCCACGTCCGCCCCGAGCGGGCCGTTCCTGTCGTCCATCATGCAGATCGAGCCGCAATGGATCGACTACAACGGCCATCTCAACATGGCCTATTACAACGTGATGTTCGACCGCGCGATCGACCAGATCTGGGCCGAACTCGGCATCGGCCCGGCCTACATGAAGGAACGCCAGGGCTCGACCTTCACCGCAGAATGCCACGTGCGGTACCTGCGCGAGATCCATCTCGGCGATCCCGTGCAGATCGCGGTCTGGCTGATCGCCGCCGACGAGAAGCGGCTGCACACCTTCGAGGAATTGCGTCATGCCGACGAAGGCTGGATCTCGGCGACGTCGGAGAACATGTCGGTGCATATCGACATGACCAAACGCAAGGTCGCGCCGTTTCCTCAGGACATCCAGGCCAATATCGGCCGCGTGCTGCAGGCGCATGCCGTGCTGCCGCGTCCGGACGGGCTCGGCCGCGCCATCGGGATGCCGCGCAAGTCGGGTTAGGCAGCATCGGCAGCGTGGTGATCAGCTGCCGGCGGCCCTCTTTTTCGCGACGGCTCGCCGCGGCCTGCTGGCTCTGGCACTGCCTTGCGGCAGAATCCGATAGCGGCCCGAGCCGGCCGGCTCCCGGTTGGTGACCTGGTTCTGCGGCACGCCATTCAGGACCTGGACGATGTCATCGCGGACCACCGGGAAGATGCGATAGTACTGGTGCTGCTGCGGGTCCTGCTCGAATGAGGTGACATCCGAGCAATCGACCGCGGTGACCTTGTCGCTGATGCTGCCCATGTTGTCGGGTCCGTCGTTCCCAAGGCGCGGCCCGTTGAACTTCGTGCCGGCGCTGAGCGTGTTGAGCACCCAGTCCTTGGTCGAGTGATAGACCGTGACGCTGGTGGCGGTGCGCGGCAGATATTTCAGCTTCGCCGGATCATCGAAGGCGTCGGCATCCTCGTCGGCGGCGGCGAGCACGATCTTGTCGAAGGTGCGGCGCAATCCGGTCAGGGACGGCTGCGTCCCGCCCATGCGCACCATGGCCGGAACGCTGCCGGACGCGGTCGCGCCGGCAATGGGATCGGGCAGCTGCATCAGCGCCTGCAGCGCGTTGCGCAAGACGTAGACGCCCATGCTGTGGCAGATCAGATGGATGCTCTGGTTGCAGCGCTCGCTCTCCGGCAGCCCGTCGACAAAGTCGTAGAGCCGGCGCAGCGTTCGCGCCACCGCCGGGCCGGAGGCGGCCGCGGTCTTGCGATCGTGCTGATAGTCCACATAGGGCAAGGGCACGCCGATCGGCGAGGCGATCGAGGGCCAGCTGAACACGAACATGTTGGCGTTCAGCCCGTAGAACGCCGAGATCCAGCCGGCCCGTTCGATCGCATCGACGAAGCTGTTGCTGAAGCCGTGAATGAAGGCGATCGTCGGCCGCGCCCTTGCGAGCATGTCGCTGCGCAGCGCGCCGAAGATCGTGTCGCTGCCGAGCACCGCGCGGGAGCCTTGCGGAAAGATCAGCTGCTCCGCCTCGACATGCAGCGACCCCGGCACCAGCGCATAGGTGCGTGCCGTCAGATCCACCTCGATGTCGGCCCGGCCATACCGGACGTTCAGGCCATTCACCGGACCGAGCTCCGAGCTGAAGCCCGTAATCTGATCCGATCCCTCGGAGGTCAGCGGTTGCCGGTTGGTCGCGAAATAGACCCTGACGCTCATGGCCTCCCCCTCTGAAAGCAAATACGTCGAAAATGCAGCTCACGATGCCGCAACGGGCCGATCGCTCGGTTGCCTGGCAAGACCTCGTGCTGCTCCGCAAAAAGCGTGCGCCGTAAATAATCTACTTGAAATAGAACACGACCGACGACGGATGTGCAATCAGTTCTGCATCACCCACTCCGGCAGCCGGTCGAACCAGGGCTGCGCCTCCTCCAACTGGCGGGCGAGCTGCAGCAGCCGGGCCTCGTCGCCGAGGCGGCCTGTGAACTGCACGCCGAGCGGCAGGCCATCGGCGGTCCAGTGCAGTGGCACGCTCATCGAAGGCGTTCCCGTGAGATTGGCGAGTTGCGTGAACGGGACGTATTGCAGGCTGTCGCGGGCGATCTTGTCGATCATGCCATCGAGCGCGCCCCAGCGCGTCAGCAATCCGAGCAGGCCGATGCGGTCGAGCATGTCGAGCAGGGTCTGCTCGGCGGTCGACGGATCGCCCTGCCCGTGCCGGATCGGCGGATGCGCGAGCGTCGGCGTCAGCAGCAGGTCGTAGCGCGCATGGAATTTTCCGAGCGCGCGCGCGAAGCCGTTCCATTTCAAGAGCTGCGTGGTCAGCGCGCCGGCCGAGATCGCGCCGCCGAGCGTCGACAGCACGCGCGTCAATAGCTCGAACTCCTCGCGCTTCGCGCCCTTGGCGCGGGCGTCGGCCACGAGCGCCGCGACCTGGCCGAAATAGATGTGCAGGAACGAGGTCGCGAGCGCGGCGCCGTCGATGTCGGGCGTCGCCTCCTCCACCTCGTGACCGAGCCCCTGCAGCAGCTTCACCGCATGCTCGACCGCGAGCTTCGCTTCAGTGTGAACCTCGGTGCCGATCGGCGAGGCGCTGGTGTAGCCGATGCGCAGCCGGCCGGGATCGCGCGCCATCACGTTGGCGAACACCACGCCGGGCTCGGCCACCAGGAACGGATCGCCGGGCTCGCTGCCGGCGATGACGTCGAGCGCGCGCGCGGTGTCGCGCACGCTGCGCGAGATCACGCCTTCGCAGGACGCACCGAACCAGTATTCGCCGAAGCCCGGGCCCGACGAGACGAGACCGCGCGACGGCTTCAGCCCGAACAGGCCGCAGCAGGCGGCGGGGATGCGGATCGAGCCGCCGCCATCATTGCCGGCGGCCATCGGCACCACGCCCGAGGCGACCGCCGCGGCGGCGCCGCCGCTCGAGCCGCCCGGCGTATGCGCCGCATTCCAGGGATTGCTGACGCGGCCGAAAGCCCGGGAGTCACTGACGCCCTTCAGCGCCAGCTCCGGCAGATTGGTCTTGCCGAAGATGACGAGGCCGGCTTCGAGATAGCGCCGGACCACCGAGGCATGTTCGGCCGCGACGATACCCGACAGCGCCTTGCTGCCATAGCCGGTCGGCAGGCCCGCATAGTCTTGGGCGCAGTCCTTGATCAGGAACGGCACGCCGGTGAACGGGCCGGCCGCGGGCTTCGCCAACTGGGCCCGGGCCTCGCGCTCCATCAGCATGCAGAGGGCGTTGGTGTTCGGCTGGGTGTGCTCGTTCTGCGTCAACGCGAGCTGCAGCAGCTCGGCCGCGCTGACCTCGCCGCCCTTCACCGCCTCGGCGAGCGCCGTCGCGTCGCGCTGCAAATAGTCTCGTTTATTCACATTGCCCTCCCCGCGCCGCAATGGACGGCCCGCATCGTAGCTGATTCTGGGTGCAACGGCGGCGGATGCCGAGCTGCCGCGCCGCTATTGCGGCGAAACGGCGACGGATGCGGCGCCTCGATGGCAGACTGCAGCTGTTTTGACGGCGCTCCTGCGTCTTTCTATCACGATCTTAGTTAATTTGATTCAGATCATTCGCGGCGCCTCTTGTACCGACCTAACTTACGCACCGTTAGTTGCGTTGAGTAACGAGAGAGCGATGGGACGCCTCGCAAGCCTGCTGAGCAGAGCGCACGGACCCCATGAGGATGGCGAGGCCGTCCCCGTGACCACCGCCGACTACTTCATCCTGCTGTCCCGCGCGATGGAAAATCTGTCGGATTCCTCCGCCGAGCGCCGGGCCGAGGTCTACCAATCGGCACGCCAGGCGCTGGTGACGCAGTTGCAGGCGATGGATCCGCCTGTTTCTCGGTCGCGCATCAAGGCCGAACAACGCGCGCTGGACGACGCGGTGGAAACGCTCGAAACCCGCGCCCTCACCACCCCGGACGCAGCGGACGCCGACACCGGCCGCGAAGCGGCCGAACAAGACATTTCCGATCTTTCGATTGCATCAGGCGAAGACAGCACCATGACCCAACATCAATTTCATTCCAGGTTTGCACCCCGCTCCGCCGTCGAGGAGAAGCCGATGTCACGACTCGATGAGATCAACCGCGTCCTGCGCAAATTGCAGAGCGACTCCTTCGGCGTCGAGGCCTGCGCGCTGATCTCCGAGGACGGGCTGATGATCGCGAGCGTGCTCGCCGCCGACATGGAGGAGACGCGGGTCGCCGGCATGACCGCGACATTGCTGTCGCTCGGCGGCCGCGCGGCGATGGAGCTCGGCCGCAGCCACCTGCAGGAAGTAATCATCCGCGGCGAGTCCGGCTACGCCGTCCTGGTCAGCGCCGGCCGCGGCGCGCTGCTGCTCGCGCTGACCAACGAGAACAGCAAGCTCGGCCTCACCTTCTTCGACATGCGCGAGGCGGTCAGGTCGCTGCAGAAGGTGCTGTAGCGCCACCGTCCTCGCATTCGTCCCGCAGTTGAGCCGGCGCGCTGCGCCGGCGGGAGTAGCTCATGGCCAATACCGTCCTCTATGACGACGGCGTCCACAAGAACATCCTGCTGGAGGATTTCAGCGCCGGCGACCTCGCGGTGCAGGCGAACCAGCACCTGATCATTCACGACCGCGTCGGCATGCTGCTCGATCCCGGCGGCCACAAGGTCTATTCCAAGGTCCTCGGCGAGACCTTCAGCGAGCTCTCGGGCGGACGGCTGAAATATCTGTTCCTGTCGCACCAGGACCCCGACATCGTCGCCGCGATCAACGGCTGGCTGATGACGACCGATGCCGACGCCTACATCTCCTCGCTGTGGACGCGCTTCGTGCCGCATTTCGGCTTCGACCACATCGTCGCCGACCGGCTGAAGCCGATCCCCGACGAAGGCATGGTGTTCGATCTCGCCGGCTGCAAGCTCTACGCGCTGCCCGCGCATTTCCTGCACAGCGAGGGCAATTTCCAGCTCTATGACCCCGTCTCGAAGATCCTCTACAGCGGCGATCTCGGCGCCTCGATCGGCGTGGACTACATCGTCACACGCGATTTCATGGCGCACATCCGCTACATGGAAGGCTTCCACCGCCGCTACATGGTGTCGAACCGCGTCATGAGGGCGTGGGCGGAGATGGTGCGGCCGCTCGACATCGAGATCATCGCTCCCCAGCACGGCGCGCTGTTTCCCGATGCGGCGATGTCACAGCAGTTCATCGACTGGTGCGCCGGCCTCGAATGCGGCATCGACCTGATCAGGCCGATGTTCAAGGTCCCGGCAGGCTGACATGCTGGCGCCCTCCCCGAATGCCGCCCGTCTTTCGCTGACCCGCGCCGATCCATGTGTCGTCGCCGGCGAGGATGCGCCAGCCTGGCTCGCAGCGTCCTTCGCCCTCGCCGGCACGGTTGTCGCGGTGATGGCGGTGTCACTGTGGCAGCAGGCGCCCATTGCGCCGCAGGTTGTCGCCGTTGTCCCGCTGCAGCAGACGATCGTCCCCGAAGCTGCGCCGAAACCGGCCGAAACGCCCGTGCCTCTCCCCGCACTGATCGTTGCTCCGCCGGTGCCGTCGCCTCCGGCCATCCCGATCGAGCGGCCCGCGCCGCCGATCTCGCCGGTGGCTCGCCCGGAGTCACCGAGTACGGCGAAGCCGCCCGCGGAGTGTTTCGCGCCGCTGGCGATCGCGTTCGAGCGCGGCAGCACCCGCCCTCATCCGGGCGACATCAAGCGCTCACTGGCGGTCTTGCAGAAGGCGCTCACGCGGCATGGCGACGCGACCATCCTGATCGAGGGACACGCCGATGCCAGCGGCAGCGAGGATCTGAACGTGCTCTTGAGCTATTCGCGCGCCAAGGCGGTCGCAGAACTCCTGAAGAAGGACGGCATCCCCACGCAGCAGATTTCGCTGCGCGCGGCCGGAGCCGGCAGCGCGCGCGGTGATGCGGAGGCCGCCGCAAGCGACCGCAAGGCGGTTCTGCGCATCGCGGGCATCGACGATTGCGATCATGTGACGGAGGCGAAGCGCCCATGACCATCTATGCCATCGTGAGCGGCCTCGGCGCGGCCATCCTGCTGCTGACGGCGGGCTATCTGTTGGGTGCGCGACAGGGCGCCGTTGCGCGCGAGCATCTGCGGCGCCAGGTTCAAGTGCAGGCGGCGAGCCTCGACCAGTTGCAGGAGCAGAGCAGCCACGACGCCAGCGAGCGCGAAACGAGTCTTCGTAGCGCGATCCAGGACGTGCTGGCGCCGCTGGTCGAACGCGAGCGCATTTCGCTGGATCTCGCCCAACTCGCCGCGCGCCCGGGCCGACGCCGCGAATTGGTGCCGCTGCTCGACCGGATCGCCGAGGTTGGCCGGTTCGAGACCGTGCTGTTGACGAACGAGGAGGGCCTGCCGCTGGCGGTCAACACGGCCGGCCGTCACACCGAGCGTCTGGCTGCCGCGGCGACGCGGCTGTCGCTGGTTGCCGAGAAGGTCAGCGGCGAGCAGGATGTCGCGCCGCTGTCGGTCATGCTGCGCGATGCCTCCGAGGCGACGACGCTGTGCCGGATCTTTCGCGTCCAGGATCAAACGCTGACCTTGACCGCGCTCTCCAACGATCCGCGCCTTGCCTCCGTCGCGCTGGATCCCGCGCTCGCCAAGGTCCAGGTGGCGCTGACCGCGGCCGCCTGATCAGAAGCGCAGCTATCAGAAACGCAAAGGGCGCAGCGCCTCCTGGGAGGCACTGCGCCCTTCGCCGACCTCATTGTCAGGGGATGAGGCCGACTACACGCGGGATCGGCCGCGGGCGAGGCCCACGACAGCCGACACCAGGAACAGCACGATGGCGATGAAGAAGATGATCTTGGCGATCTCGATGGACGCACCGGCGATGCCGCCGAAGCCGAGGATGCCGGCGATCAATGCGATAACCAGGAAGGTGACGACCCAGCCTAACATGACACGACCTCTGTCTCTCGATTGCGGTTCAAAGCGACGCGGAGCTTGCGCCGTTGCCAGGACAATCGAGGCCGGGAACAAAGGTTCCGGCGGTTTCGGCCGGTAAAAATTCGCGATTTGCCGGAACCAATTTCGCGCGAGCCGGGCATGCAGTCCCGGTCTGCCCCGATTTAGGGCTGTAAAACGCCGACCACGGCCCCATATGACCGTCAATCCCTGCTATGAGGGCTCATTCCTGCACACCCCTTGATGCCGGCGTATGATGCCGTCAAAGGGACGAGACTGATTCGCTGATGACCGAGCCCAATCGCGTGAGCCGATTTCCTGCGCCTGACCACCAGCCCGCCCCGGGCGGCATCGCCGCGCGCGCCCGCGCGGCCGCCAGCGGCGGCGCGCGTTATCTCGCGGGCCTCAATCCGGAGCAGCGCGACGCGGTCGAGACGCTCGACGGTCCGGTGCTGGTGCTGGCCGGCGCGGGCACCGGCAAGACCCGCGTGCTCACCACGCGCATCGCGCACATCCTCAGCATGGGCCGCGCCCGTCCTGGCGAAATCCTGTCGGTGACCTTCACCAACAAGGCCGCGCGCGAGATGAAGACGCGCCTCGCCGAGATGCTCGGACAGGCGGTCGAGGGCATGCCCTGGCTCGGCACCTTCCACTCCATCGCCGGCCGCATCCTGCGCAGCCATGCCGAGCTGGTGCAGCTGAAGTCCAACTTCACCGTGCTGGATGTCGACGACCAGATCCGGCTGCTCAAGCAGCTGCTGCAGGCCGAGAACATCGACGACAAGCGCTGGCCGGCGCGCATGCTCGCCAATCTGATCGACGGCTGGAAGAACCGCGGCCTGGCGCCGGCCCAGGTGCCGTCGGGCGAAGCCGCGGTGTTCGCCAACGGCAAGGGCGGCAAGCTGTATGCAAGCTATCAGGAGCGGCTGAAGATCCTCAACGCCGCCGATTTCGGCGATCTGCTGCTCGAGAACATCCGGCTGTTCCGCGAGAATCCGGACGTGCTGCGGCAGTATCAGAGCCGCTTCAAGTTCATCCTGGTCGACGAGTATCAGGACACCAACGTCGCGCAATATCTGTGGCTGCGGCTGCTGTCGCAGGCGCCGTCTTCCGCTGGCTCGTCATTGCCGGGCTCGACCCGGCAATCCATCACGTCTTCGGAAGAAGATGGATCACAGGGTCTCGACGCTGCGCGTCGGCCCGGTGATGACGACCGAAGCGTTGCAGCTTCCGGCGCTCCCCCCAAGAACATCTGCTGCGTCGGTGATGACGACCAGTCGATCTATGGCTGGCGCGGCGCCGAGGTCGACAACATCCTACGCTTCGAGCACGATTTTCCCGGCGCCAAGGTCATCCGGCTGGAGCGCAACTACCGCTCGACGGGCCACATTCTCGCCGCCGCCTCGCACCTGATCACGCATAACGAAGGCCGCCTCGGCAAGACGCTGCACACCGAGGACGTCGAGGGCGAGAAGGTCACCGTCACCGGCGCCTGGGATTCGGAAGAGGAAGCGCGCGGCATCGGCGAGGAAATCGAGGAGCTGCAGCGCAAGGGCGAGCATCTCAACGACGTCGCGATTCTGGTGCGCGCGTCCTACCAGATGCGCGAGTTCGAGGACCGCTTCGTCACGCTCGGCCTGCCCTATCGCGTCATCGGCGGTCCCCGCTTCTACGAGCGCGCCGAAATCCGCGACGCACTCGCATACTTGCGCGTCATCAACTCCCCGGCCGACGATCTCGCCTTCGAGCGCATCGTCAACGTGCCGAAGCGCGGGCTCGGCGATGCCACCGTGCAGATGCTGCACGACCACGCCCGCAAGCGCCGCATTCCGCTGTTCGAGGCGGCGCGGGCGGTGGTCGAGACCGACGAGTTGAAGCCGAAAGCGCGGGGATCGTTGCGCGGACTGATCCTGCAGTTCGAGCGCTGGCGCGCCCAGCGCGAGGTGACGCCGCACACCGAACTCGCCGAGATCGTGCTCGACGAGAGCGGCTACACCGAGATGTGGCAGAAGGACCGCTCGGCCGATGCGGCCGGCCGCCTCGACAACTTGAAAGAGCTCGTCCGCTCGATGGAGGAGTTCGAGAACCTGCACGGCTTCCTCGAGCACATCTCGCTGGTGATGGACCGCGAGGGCAGCGCCGACGAAGAGGCGGTGTCGCTGATGACCCTGCACTCGGCCAAGGGACTGGAGTTCGACAACGTGTTCCTGCCGGGCTGGGAAGAAGGCCTGTTCCCGAGCCAGCGGACCCTGGACGAACAGGGTCGCGCCGGCCTCGAGGAGGAGCGCCGCCTCGCGCATGTCGGCCTGACGCGGGCGCGGCGCCGCGCGAAAATCTATTTCGCGACCAACCGTCGCATCCACGGCACCTGGACCACGACCATCCCGTCGCGCTTCCTCGACGAACTGCCGGCGGCCAGCGTCGAAATCACGGAATCCAAGGGCGGCTCGGGATGGGGCGGCGCCAGCGGCTATGGCCCGTCGCGGTTCGACAATGTCGAGTCGTTCGGCTCGAGCTATTCGACTCCCGGCTGGCAGCGCGCCCAGGCGCGCCGCCCCGGCGCAGCACGCGGTGGGTCGGAGGGCGGCTTCAGCGAGGCGCAATCGCCGTTCGGCGGGCATGACCCGTTCGGCGGCAGCTTTGGCCGCAACAAGCGCGGGCCGATGACGATCGAGGGCGAGCTGGTGGCGAAATCCACCGGCACCACGTCGGAATTCGCACTCGATGACCGCGTGTTTCACCAGAAGTTCGGCTATGGCCACGTCATCAAGATCGACGGCAACAAGCTGACCATCGCCTTCGACAAGGCCGGCGAGAAGCACGTCGTCGACAGCTTCGTGCAGAAGGCGTGACAAGGGGGCCGCGTGCACTGTGACGCGCGCGCGGCAAAAACCTCACCCGCAACCGAACTTCACACTTCGCCTTGGTTAGGCCTTGACCGTGGCAGCTCGCGTCGTATGAGATGCGTGCATGGTCCGGGGATACAATCTTTTCGTTGTTGCGGTCGCGCTGTGTTTGCCGTCGCTGGCGGCGGCGCAGACGATGAGCTTTGGCGATTCCGCCGGGCTGATCGCTGCGAACTGCGGCGCCGACATCACCGCCAATTGCCGCGGCGTCAATCTCGATTCCAATCGCCTCAAGGAATGCCTGTCGCGCAACCAGGACGTCGTGTCACCGCAATGCAAGGCCACCTATTTCAAGGCGTTCGAGGCGATCCAGAAGCGCATTTCGGCGCGGGTCACCGTCGCCAATGCCTGCCAGCGTGAGATCGTCAAGCTGTGCGGCGGCTCCACCAAGGAAACCAGCAAGTCGATCCCGTGCCTGGTGACGGCGAGCGGTGTCAGTCCGCGCTGCCAACAGGCCATGGGCGAGGCGGGGTATCGCTGATGCGGCGCGCCGCGACATCACTGCTGCTTGGGACGATGGCCGGGATGCTGCTCACCGCGGGCACGGCGCGCGCGCAGGAGGTGACGCGCGACGACATCGTGCGCCAGCTCAACCGCTTCGAGACCGCGCCGACGCTGGATCTGCCGGCGCTGAAGCAGCAGACGCAGGAACGCTCCAAGATCCGCAGCCGCACCGAGCCACCGCCGCAGAAGCGCACGCCGATCGCGCCGGAGCTGATGACGCTTCCCGCCTTCAACGTCGACATCCAGTTCGACGTGGATACGCCGATCGTGCGGCCGGAGTCCTACCAGACCGTCGGGCGGATCGCCGACGCCATGGTGCACTCCGACCTGCTGCCCTACACCTTCCTGATCGTCGGGCACATCGAAGCCAACGGGAAGCGCGAGTCTAACGTCATCCTGAGCCAGCGCCGCGCCGACGCGATCCGCGACATCCTGGCCAATACCTTCAAGATCTCGGTGAAGCGCCTTCAGTCGGTCGGCCTCGGCGAGGAGCAGCTGCTCGATCCGTCCAAGCCGACCGCCCCGGTCAACCAGCAGATCCAGATCATCACGGTCGCGAAAGCCGTCGAAGAAGCGGCACCGCCGCCCGCTCCTGCCCCGGCCGCCCCGGCCAAGCAGACCGCGCCCCGCAAGCACCGCAATTGATGCAGGGGAGGCTTGCGTCCTTCCGATGAACCGGGAGCCGCGCGGCCGCGACAGCCTTATGAACGACGTCCAGCGGTGCGCTCTCACCGGCGGACGCGAATGGAACCCGTTCGCAAGCTGCGCGGCCCCATGCGCAGGCGGGCAAGATTGCCGGTTTGTCCATGCAGCCGCTTGATGGTATAGCCCCGTCTTTACGGCCGCCGATTGAGCGGTCGTCGATCTCATCGACGAGCGAGCCTGTCATGAATGCCATGTTCCGACGCCAGATGATCGACTACGTCGAATATCATCGCGATCCGCGCAACGGCATGATGCATGTGCTCGGAATCATCCTGCTTTTCCTCGGCGCGGTGCTGCCGCTGAGCTTGTGGCATTTCGACGCGTTCGGCGTCCGGGTCGGCCTCGGCGCCGTCCTCGTGCTGCCGGTCCTGGTCTATTGGCTGCTGCTCGATGCCGCGCTCGGAGCAGGCATCCTCGCCTTTGCGGTGCTGTTCCTTGCTGCGGCCATGATGATTACAGATCACGTCCATGGTTTGGCCCTGTGGGCCCTGTTTGCCGCGCTCATCATCTTCGGCTTCGTCTCGCAGGCGGTCGGCCACAAGCTGTTCGAGCGCAATAATCCGTCTCTGCTGGATCATCCGGCGCATCTCTTTCTCGGACCGATGTTCGTGATGGCGAAATTGTACATGGCGCTGGGCTTCCGGCCCTCGGTGGCCGATCTCATCGCGCCGGACTGGTCGCAGGATCGGCTCGCATCGGACCGGCTTCAAGGTGATCAACGCTCGCGTCCCTAAATGAAAGTCCTCGTCACCGGCGGCAGCGGTTTCATCGGACATCACCTGGTCGCCGCACTGGCGGCGCGGGGCGCCGAGGTGCGTGTGCTCGACGTGCGCAGCCCGACGCATCTGATCGCCGAGGCGGAGTACATCGAGGGCTCGGTGCTCGACTCCGCGACCGTCGGCAAGGCGATGGCGGGCGTCGATCAGGTCTATCATCTGGCGGGGCTGCCGGGCATGTGGATGCCGGACCGCGAGGATTTCTATCGCGTCAACTGCCTCGGCACGGAAACGGTGCTGGCGGCCGCGCGCAGCGCGCGGGTGCGCCGCTTCCTGCACTGCTCGACCGAATCCATCCTGTTCGACTATCCCGGCTCGATCGGTGCCGCGTCGGCGCCGGCGGCGCCGCCGGCCGAGGCGATGCCGGGCGCCTATACCCGCTCCAAGGCGCTGGCCGAGGCCCGCGCCATGGCGGCGGCGGCAGAGGGCTTTCCGGTCGTCGTGGGCACACCGACCATGCCGATCGGTCCGCATGACAGCAACCTGACACCGCCCTCGGCGATGCTGCGGCACTTCCTCGACAGCAAGGTCCAGCTCTATCTCGATTTCATCGTCAATCTGGTCGACGTGCGCGACGTCGCGGCCGGTCTGATCCTGGCGATGGAGCGCGGCAAGCTCGGCGAGCGCTACGTGTTCGGCGGCGAGAGCCTGCGCCTCAGCCAGATCCTGGAGCTGATGGCGGTGATCAGCGGCCGCAAGCATGTGGCGATCGCAGTGCCCGGCGGCTTCGCCGAACTGTCCGCGGGCATGCTGGAGTTCATCTCCGACCGCCTGACCAAGCGCTGCCCCTCCGGCACCGCGGAAGGCGTGCGGATTGCCCGCTCGGCCTCGGATCTGTCGATCGACAAGGCCAAGCGCGAACTCGGCTATGCGCCCCGCCCGATCGAGCCGACCCTGCGCGAGACCATCGACTTCCTGCTCGGCACCGAGCAGGGCAAGCGGCTCGACGAGAAACAACACCCTTTCCGCACCGCGGCAGAATAGCTAAGAGCGGTCCTTCCCTTCGTTCATAACGGTTCCAGAGTCATGTCCGCTGATGCCAGCCCCGTCTCATTGTTTGCGTTCAGCGGATGGACCACCACCTGGCCCACCTCCCTGCTCGCAATCATCTGGCTGATCTGGCTGGCCAGCTGGGTCGGGGCCTCGTTGTGGTCCGGGCAGACCCGCAAACGCGTCTCCGTCGTCAAGACCAGCCGCTATCACGCGCTGATCGTGCTCGGCGGTATCCTGTTCACGCCGTGGACCTCGCGCCTCCTCGGCGAGACGCCGTTCTGGCACCCCGGCGAGACCGGCGTGTACCTGCTGACGGTCGTGACCCTGGCAGGCATCGCCTTCACCTGGTGGGCGCGCATCCATCTCGGCCGGTTCTGGTCGAACGCGATCACGCACAAGGAAGGCCACAAGGTGATCGACACCGGTCCCTACGGCATGGTGCGCCACCCGATCTATACCGGCCTGATCCTCGGCATGATCGCCACGGGCATCGCGGTGGGCACGGTGACGGCCGTGCTCGGCGCCATCCTGATCTCGCTCGGCATGGCCTGGAAGGCCAAGATGGAAGAGGTGTTCCTGGCCCAGGAGCTGGGACCGGATTACGTCATCTACAGTCAGCGGGTGCCGATGATCATCCCGTTCCTGCCGGCGGGCTGAGTTCGCGGCGGGGCCCAGAGATCAATGCGATTTCGTGGAAACGCATCATAATCTCATCGCCAGCGTGCCTATGACCAAGATCGGCGCCGCGATCTCAAACACCCTCCCCTGGAGGGGGAGGGTCGATCGCGCGCGAAGCGGGCGAGCGGGTGGGGTGAAGCTGCGGACACCGGTGCAGGCGGAGAGATCACCCCACCCCGGCTCACATTACGCTGCGCTCCATATGAGCCGACCCTCCCCCTCCAGGGGAGGGTGACAGCGGGGCTGACCGCCTATCCCTACTATGGACTAAGACTAGCGCCGGACGGCGGCTTCCGCCGGCGGTGACGGCTGGTTGGCGGCCTGCGGCAGCAGATGGCGCGGCAGGATGATGCGCTGGCCGGGCACCAGCGGCTGGGCAGCAAGCCCGCGGTTGGACTGCTGGAGCGCCCATAGCGGAATCCGATTATTGGCGGCGATCTGGTCTAGGGTTTCGCCCGGCCGCACCGCCACGGCGGTGCCGCTGTCCCACAGCTCCACCGAGGTCTTGGGCGGCACCAGGTAGCGCAGCGGCACCGGATCGGCGTCGGCGGTGGCCGACGTCTGCGACAGCTGGCTGATCATCGCCACCAGCTGGGCATGCACATCCTCCATCTTGTCGATGTTGATGTGCGTGACCTCGTCATGGTCCTTCATGTCGAAGCTGGCGTAATGGCCGCGAAAGCCCGGTTCCGGCTTGACGTCGCCGCCGCCGAGAATGTTGTCGGACAGGAACAGGTTGATGAAGCGCTGCACGTTCGGCGGCACGCTCTTGGTCGCATGCGCGGGGTCGACCGTGACGACCAGCGCCACCGGGATGTTCTGCTCCTGCAGCGAGATCGCGATGCGGACACCGCACAGCCCGCCCATCGAATGGCCGATCAGCACGATCGGCGCCTGCTCCTCGCGGTACTTCTTGGCCACCTGCAGCGCGATCAGGTCGCACAGCGTGAATTCATAGACGCTGGCCCAGAAGCCGGCCTTCTCGATCTTTTCGGCCAGACGGTCCATGCCGGTCGAGAACAGCGGGCCGAGCGCGCCGCGAAACAGATAGACCCGCGGCGGCGGCAGCGTCTGGGCCGGCTCGGCCGGACGTTCCGGCGCGGCGGCGGGACGGATAGCGGCTTGGGTGGGTGCCGTCGCAGCCTTGGCGGACTTGCTGGGGCTGGTCGCGGTGACCGCTCCCGCCTTGGCAGTCGCCGGTGCAGTCGTCACGACGAGCCCCGCAACCAGCAGTCCGGAGAGTCCGCGCCAAGCCACAGCCTGGGCTGTGTGGCGGAAACCTCTCGCGATTCGCGCCAAACGGGTCATTCGCGCTCCCGGAAAAGCTCAAAGCTCGGATCAGGCAGGACAATGTCCCCCCTGCCATACCGCTTGTCGTCGCCGAATGGGAGCATTTTGGGGCGCCGCTCGCGCCCCTCCGGGTGACTACCGGTATCCGGTGGCGCTGGCGGCGCGCTGCGGAGCCGCCATGCGGGTCGGCGGGCCGGCCGGCTGCCGCCCCTTGCCGCCGAACACCACCGAATCGATCGCGCCGATCACCTTCTGCTGCATGATCTGGTTCTTCTCGATCGTGATGTGACCGACACCCGGAACCGCAGTCCCGACGTCGACATTCTCGAGCTTGCCGTGGAAGCCGTCGTCGCGGCGGACCGGCTCGCCGTTACCATTGGCGATGTAGAAGTTGATGTAGCGCTCGGCATTGCCGCCGACGAGCTTGGTTTTGAACACCGAATCGAGGCCGATCGCGAGCTTCACGGGGACGCCGAGCTGGCCGAGCTTGTTGATCATATCCGGCAGCGCCGTCGCGCCCGAGGAATGGCCGACCAGGATGATGGTCTTGATCCGGCCGGCGCGGTAAGCGGCGGCCGCCTCGTCGGCCAGCGACGACCAAGACACGAAATTGGCGACCGTGTTCGGGATGCCCTGCGAATCGAGCTTGGCGGCGATGTCGTCGAGCCCGAGCGAGAAGATGTTGAGCACGCCGCGCAGCAGATAGACGTGGGTCGTGCTGGCCGCAGCCGCGGCCGCCGGGGCTGGCGCCGCGCGGACCGTGCCGGTCCCCAGCGGCAGCACCAGCGCCACGGCCAGGGCGGCCATGCCCAGCCAGCGCGCCGGGAGGCTGCGGCTGACGATCGAATGAATGGTGCTGGCTCGTGGCGTCATCGGGCCTTCTCCGCGGCGGAAATGTCGAGACGGCGCGAACCGTACCCAAGATGCTCGCGGACGCAACATGGTGCGACATCGCGGGCAGCGTTCCTCACACGGACGTGGCTGCACGGCAACACTCGGCTGAGATCGTCACGGAAAAGCCCAACAAGCGACACGATCGGCGGGGGCCTTGTCGATTGCGGGATTGCCCGCCCGTTCCTATCTGTGCGCTTCGCTCGCCGCGCGGCCGTTTCCGCACAGGCCTCCTCCCCGCCTCGACTCACCAGGCACGAATCTCCCCGCAATGGCCCCCGTCATTTCCGTTTCCGGCCTGTCGAAAACCTATCCGTCCGGCTTCACCTCGCTGAACAACGTCAATCTCGCAATCGAACGTGGCGAGATCTTCGCGCTGCTCGGCCCCAACGGCGCCGGCAAGACGACGCTGATCAGCATCATCTGCGGCATCGTCAATGCCTCCACGGGCAAGGTCGCGGTGGGCGGCCATGACATCAACGGAGCTTATCGCGCCGCGCGGTCGCTGATCGGGCTGGTGCCGCAGGAGCTGCACACCGATTCGTTCGAGAGCGTGTGGGCGACCGTCAGCTTCAGCCGCGGCCTGTTCGGCAAGCCGAAGAACCCGGCCCTGATCGAGAAGATCCTGAAAGACCTGTCGCTGTGGGACAAGAAGGACGCCAAGATCATCACCCTGTCCGGCGGCATGAAGCGCCGCGTGATGATCGCGAAGGCGCTGTCGCACGAGCCGCAGGTGCTGTTCCTGGACGAGCCGACCGCAGGCGTCGACGTCGAGCTGCGCAAGGGCATGTGGGACGTCGTGCGCGAACTCAAAGCGGCAGGCGTCACCATCATCCTGACCACGCACTACATCGAGGAAGCCGAGGAGATGGCCGACCGGGTCGGCGTCATCAACAAGGGCGAGATCATCCTGGTCGAGGACAAGGCCAAGCTGATGGCCAAGCTCGGCCGCAAGCGGCTGAGCCTGCATCTGCAGCAGCGGATCGAGGCCGTCCCGGAGACGCTCGCGCCCTATCGCCTCGCGCTGTCGGATGACGGCTGGCGGCTTTCCTACGACTACGACACCAAGGGCGAGCGCACCGGCATCACCAGCCTGCTCGGCGATCTCCGCGCCGCCGGCATCCGCTTCGTCGATCTCGAGACCAAGCAATCGTCCCTGGAGGACATCTTCGTGAGCCTGGTGCAGCAATGAACTTCCGAGCCGTCGCGGCAATCTACCAGTTCGAAATGGCGCGCACCTGGCGCACGATCTTTCAGAGCATCGTCTCGCCGGTGGTCTCGACGTCGCTGTATTTCGTCGTGTTTGGCGCGGCGATCGGCTCGCGCATCAGCCAGGTCGAGGGCGTCAGCTACGGCACCTTCATCGTGCCCGGTCTGATCATGCTGTCGGTGCTGACCCAGAGCATCTCGAACGCCTCGTTCGGCATCTACTTCCCCAAATTCATCGGCACCATCTACGAGATCCTGTCGGCGCCGATCTCGCATTTCGAAATCGTGCTGGGCTATGTCGGGGCGGCCGCGACCAAATCGATCCTTCTCGGCCTGATCATCCTCGCCACGGCGGCGCTGTTCGTGCCGCTGCACATCCAGCATCCGATCTGGATGCTGTCGTTCCTCGTTCTCACTGCCGTCACTTTCAGCCTGTTCGGCTTCATCATCGGCATCTGGGCCGACGGCTTCGAGAAGCTGCAGATGATTCCGATGCTGGTGGTGACGCCGCTGACGTTTCTCGGCGGCAGCTTCTACTCCGTCGACATGCTGCCGCCCGCCTGGCACGCGGTCGCGCTGTTGAACCCCGTCGTCTATCTGATCTCGGGCTTCCGCTGGAGCTTCTACGAGATCGCCGACGTCCGGGTGGAGATCAGCGTCGCCATGACGCTGGTGTTTCTCGCGATCTGCCTGGCCATCGTCATGTGGATCTTCAAGACCGGCTACCGGCTCAAGCGCTGAGCCGGCCGCAGGGGAATGCCACGCCAGGGATCAGCGATAGCAGTGGAAGTGACCCATGCCGTCGCGATAGCCGCGGCAGCGATAATGCCGGTGATAATAAGGCCGATGCGGGATGCCGAGCACACCTTCCACGGCGCCGACGGCCCCACCGACGCCGGCGCCCACGGCGCCTCCCACCACGCCCCCGACCGGTCCGGCGATACGGTTGCCTTCGTAGGCGCCTTCATGGGCGCCGCGAATGATGCCCTGGGCGTGAGCAAATTGCGGCAGCGCCAGCCAGGCGAGCGCCAGGACGAGCAGAGCGAGGGCGGCGAGCAGATAGGTCAGCCGTTGCGGCGCGCGGTCGTCAAGCACCGCGGTCTTGGCTTTCATCGTCAGCATTTTCAATCCTGGGAACCGCATGAGGGAATCCATGAAACGCGGATGCGGCCAAAAAGTTGCGCGCCCGTGGTGAACCGCCGCGATTAGAGGACTACTAAACAGGGGCTGCCGGTTCGCTGACCGGTCGCGAAAATGTCAGCTCCGATGAACGGCGCCGAGCCTATGCCTCGTCGGCGTCCGCCATTAAGGTTGAGGCGGCCCGCGGCTGGAACAATGCTGGGTTTTCCGACATAGTGTGCGCTGGCGAAATGAACCGCGGCGATGTCGAGATTCAGGAGACGTCCAGTCGAACGTCCAGAGGCCCGGAGGCCAGAGGGTTAGATGCGTACCACTTTACTTGCACTTGCCGGCCTGATGCTGCTGTCCGGCACACCGGCACTGGCGAAGATCGACATCACCGTCGACAAGAACAACCAGATCATGACCGTCGCGGTCGACGGCGTCGAACGCTACCGCTGGCCGGTCTCGAGCGGCATTCCCTCGCGCGAGACGCCGAACGGCACCTTCCGGGCGTTCCGCATGGAAGCCGACCATTATTCGAAGGAATTCGACGACGCGCCGATGCCGAACTCGATCTTCTTCACCAAGGCCGGCCATGCCATTCACGGCACGGACTCCGAAGGCCGGCTCGGCACGCCCGCCTCGCATGGCTGCGTCCGACTGTCGAAGGCCAACGCCGCAACGCTCTATGCGCTTGTACAGAAGGACGGCGTCCTCAACACGACGGTGACCCTGACCGGGTCGGCCGAGGTCGCGATGGCGCGCAATCCGCGCCGCGGCACCGCCGTCGCCCGGCGCGACGTCCAGCCGCAGCAATATGACGACAATGGCGAGCCGGTGGTGCTGACGCCGCAACCGCAGCTGTTGCCAGGACGGCAGCAGGCCGCCGCGCCGCAGCCGCGCCCGGATGACGGCTACATCTATCCGGCCGACGGCAGCGATAATGGCGTGCGCTATCCGGCGCCGCGCGGCACCAGCCGCCAAGTCTATGGCGCGCAGGTCTACGGCGCGCAGACCTATCCGCAGCAGCAGCCGCAGTATTACTACGACAACGGCAATCCGAGCTATGCGCAGCCGCGCTACTACCAGCCGCGTCAGTACTATCAGCCGCGAGGCTACTACACCTATCAGGACTGACCCTGTTCGATTCTCGACCTGATCCCTGCAGCCGGATGCGACACCGTCGCCTCCGGCTGCAGTGTGTTTGAGGCCTGCTCACTCGGCGCTTGCGCGCTCGAGCGTGGCCGGCGCGGCATCAGCACTCGCCTGCCCGCGCGCGGCCGGTGCCCGCTTGCGACGCTGCACCAGATATTGGTCGGCGAGCACGCCGATCAGGATCACCGTGCCCATCACGGCGAAGTTCAGCGAACTCGGAATGCCCAGCAGGTTGACCAGGTTCTGCAGCACCTGCAGCAGGATGGTGCCGAGCACGACGCCGATGATCGAGCCCTCGCCGCCGCGCAGCGAGCAGCCGCCGAGCACGGCTGCGGCGATGGCATAGAGCTCGTAGAACGAGCCGTGCACCGCCGGAGAGATCGAGCGGGTGTACATTGCGATCAGCACCGCGGCGAGCGCGGTCAGGCCACCGCAGATCACATAGGCTGCGATGGTGACGCGGTCCGAGCGGATGCCGGAATAGCGCGCCGCCTCCTCGTTCTTGCCGACCGCGTAGAAGTAGCGGCCATAGACCGAGCGGTGCAGAACCACCCAGGCGATGCCGGCGACGATCACCAGCGCCACGACGCTGTGCGGCAGCGGGAAGCCGAGCACGTTGGTGCGGCCGGCGGCAAGCCATTCCAGGGTCGGGAAGCTCGCGCCGTAGCCGAAGCCGGCGGTGGCGTCCTCGGTGTAATAGCGCGCGGCGCCACGGTAGATCAGCAGCCCGCACAGGGTCACGACGAAGGGCTGGATCCGCATCTTGGTGACCAGCGTGCCGTGGATCATGCCGATCGCCAGGCCGCCGGCGAGGATGATCAGCAGCGCCGCGATCCAGTCGATGTCGCGGTTGACGATCAGGTCGATGAACAGCACGCCGAGCAGCGCGATCACCGATCCCACCGCGAGCTCGATGCCGCCGACGATGATGACGAAGGCCTCCGCGATCGAGAAAATGCCGAACATGCCGACCTGGTTGGCGGTGTTGGAGAGATTGCCGACCAGCAGGAAGCGGGGATTGATGAAGGCCACGACGGCGCCGACCACCAGGATCAGGACCAGCAGGCTGAGATCTTTCTTCTGCACGGACGCCTCGCTCAGATGGTGTGGCCGACGGCGAGCTGCAGCACATTGTGCTCGCTGAACTCGCTGCGCGCCAGGAAGCCGGAAATTCTGCCTTCATGCATGACGGCGATGCGGTCGCTGACGCCGACCACCTCTTCCATGTCGCTCGAGATCATCAGGATCGCGACGCCCGCATCGGCGAGCCGCCGCAGCATGTCGTAGATCTCCTGCTTGGCGCCGACATCGATGCCGCGCGTCGGCTCGTCGAAGATCAGGACCTTCGGCCGCATCGACAGCCATTTGGCGAGCACGACCTTCTGCTGGTTGCCGCCGGACAAGGTGCCGACCTGCATCTTGACGTCGGGGGCGCGGATCTTGAGGCGCTCGCGCTGGCGGTCGGCATTGTCGGTCTCGCGCGACCTGTCCACCAGCCCCAGGCTGGCGTAGGAGGCGAGATCCGGCAGCGAGATGTTCTCGGCGATCGGAAAGTCGAGCAGCAGGCCGCAGCCCTTGCGATCCTCCGGAATGAGATAGATGCCGCGTTCGATCGCCGCACGCGGAGTCGAGATGCGGACGGCCTCGCCGTCGAGACTGATGCCGCCGGCCAGCAAGGGTTCGACACCGAAGATCGCGCGCGCGAGCTCCGTGCGTCCGGAACCGACAAGCCCGGCGAGACCGAGAATCTCCCCGCACCGCAACTGCAGGCTCACGGCCTGTCGCGGATAGGTAGACGTGACGGCATCGACGACGTCAAGCACGGCGGCGCCGGGCGGCGCGGCCGGCGGCACGTAGAGCGACCGCAGATCGCGGCCGATCATCAGCCGGATCATCGCGGCCGGATTGAGCTCGCCGCGCGTCAGCGTGCCGACCGTGCGGCCGTCGCGCAGCACGACGGCACGATCCGCGCATTGCACCACCTCGTTCAGCCTATGCGTGATGAAGATGACGCTGACGCTGTCGGCCTTCAGGCCGGCGATGACCTGCATCAGCCGCTCGGTCTCCGACAAGGTCAGGCTCGACGTCGGTTCGTCCATGATCACGCAGCGCGCGTTGAGCGACAGCGCCTTGATGATCTCGACCAGTTGGCGCTGCGCCAGCGACAGCTCAGCGAGCGGCGTGTCCGGCGCGAAATCGGCCCCGAGCCGATCGATGAGCGGCCGCACCTTGGCGCGCAGCGTGGCGCGGTCGATCAGCCGCAACGGGCCGCCAAAGACCGGCTCGCGGCCGATGAACACGTTGCCGGCGACATCGAGATTGTCGAACAGGTTCAGTTCCTGGTGCACGAAGGCGATGCCGGCCGCAATCGCATCCGTCACGGTGTAGCTGGTCCGGTCGACGCCATCGATGCGAATCGTGCCGCTGCTCGGCGTGACCACGCCGCCGAGCACGCGCATCAGTGTGGACTTGCCGGCGCCGTTCTCGCCGAGCAAGGCGATCACCTCACCGGGGGCGACCGAGAGGCTGACGTGGTCGAGGGCGACCACGCCAGGATAGGTCTTGCCGATGTCGATCAGTTCGAGGAAGGGCCCGGACACGCCGGCCGCCGCGCTACTTTTTCAGCATCTGCTTCATCTGCGCCATGAAGTCGTCGACGTTGGACTTGTCGATGACCTTGCCGGGCACGATGATGATGCCGTTCGCGGGAACGCCGGACTTGTCGCCCTGGACGACCTTCGCCATCAGCTTCATGCCCTGATAGCCCCACTCGTAGGGCTGCTGCACGACGGTGCCCTCGATGGCGCCGTCTTTCACGCCGCCGAGCGTGATCGGATCCTCGTCGAAGCCGATGATCTTGATCTTGCCGAGCTTGCCGGCCTCCTTCAGCACCTCGTAGATGCGCGGGGTGTTGTAGGAGTAGAAGCCGACCAGGCAGCTGACGTCCGGCATCGCCGCCAGGATGTCTTCGACATTGCGCTTGGCGCGGGTCTGGTCGATCTCGTCGCCGCGCACGTCGACCAGCTCGACCTTCGAGCCCTTGATCGTTTCCTTGACGCCCTCGATGCGCTCGCGCGCATTGTCGGCGCCCAGCAGGCCGACGAAGCCGACGCATTTGCCGCCATTCGGCAGCGCCTTCAGCATCATCTTGCCGGCGTCCTTGCCGAGCTCTGTGTTGGAGGAGCCAATATAGGCGATGCGCTTCGATTGCGGAGCATCGCTGTCGGTGGTGAAGAGCACCGTCTGGCCGGCGATCTTGTTGAGGTGCTCGGTCTGGTTCTTGGGATCGACGGCGCTGACCATGATTCCGGCGGCGCCGGCCGCGACGAGATCATCGAGCATCCGCTGCTGCACGGCGGCGGCCGCCTGCTCCGGATATTTGAGCTGCAGATTGTAGTCGGGAAGCTCGCCCTGCGCCTTCTTCACGCCGGCCTCGGCAATCTTCCAGAAGTCGGATGCGCCGTTGACCACGAAGGCCAGAACCTTCTTGTCCGCTGCTCCCGCCGACCCCACACCGAGCGCCACCGCCAACAAAGCCGACGCGCCGGCCATCCAAAGACGCTTCATCGAACCCCTCCCATGTAAGCCAGCCTGCTTGATGCGGCCGGTGTTTTGGTACTTACGAGTCTATCGCTTGCCCATATCACTTGCCCGAGACGATGCCGGCTCGGACAGGACGGCAATTTGCCGTTCGGACGCTGCCCGCATCAAAAGGCCGACGATAGGCCTCAATGAGGGGCGCACCTCAGGTAGCATGGTGATGACCGGCACGCAACAGATGTCAGAGTCAATCAGGGAATTCCATGTTCTGCGCTGCAAAATTGAGGAGCGAGGACAGCATCGGCAAAAAGGCCAGCGGCAGCACAATGGCTTCGGTCCGCTCGGTCGAGGCGCGCACCTCTTTTCGTCGTCGCGATGGACGGGAGACCGGTTCAAGCGCGCAACGCGCAGCTAAGCACGTGCTATCGAAGCCCAACCGCCCCTGAGATCGAGTTACTTCGCGGCGTTTCCGGCTGTTCGAACAACTCACGACGAGGCTTGCGATGCCGTGACCTTTCGGCCGCACCTTGCGGAGGTTGGAGACCGTGCCGGGCTGGCCAAATTGACTCGCCGCATCGGCTTCGTATTGTGGCCGCATATGTCCCGATTTTTCACACAAAGGCCTCTTGGATGACGCGTGAACAGATTTCGGAATTTTGCGTCGCTTCGCTCGCCAAGACCCTCCGGCTTCCCCCCGATCGCATCGACACGACGAGCAAGTTCAGCCGGCTCGGGCTGGATTCGGCGATGGTCGTCTACGTCATGATGGAGCTTGAAGAGAAGCTCGGCATCGAGTTGTCGATGGACGACTTCTACGACTATCCGACCATCGACGAGCTGTCGCGCCAGCTGGCGGGACGCACCGCGGCCCGGCCCGCCGCATAGGCGCCGGCACGGCACGAGCGATGGACGCTTTCAGTTCGCTGGTCGCGCTGCTAGAGGCCCGCGCTCATGCGCAACCCGACGACCGGGCGTATCTTTTCCTCAACGACCGCGGCGCCGAGGAAGCAAGCCTCACCTTCGGTGAACTCCACGCCAAGGCCCGCAGGCTGGCGGCGCGGCTCGCCGACCAGGCGCAGCCCGGCGACCGCGCGCTCTTGGTGTTTCCGCCGGGCCTCGAATTCTTCGTGGCGTTCTTCGGCTGCCTGATCGCGGGACTGATCGCCGTTCCCATGATGATGCCGCGGCGGTTGGGCGCGCGCGATGCGAGCGGCGCGATCATCGCCGATTGTGCGCCGACGCTGGCCCTGAGCAGTGCCGCCTTCGCGCTACGCGGCGATCTGCAGGACCGCTTCGCCCGCGATGGCCTGCGCTGCCTGGCCGTCGATCTCGCGTCGCCGGGTGATGCCGTCGCCTTGCCGGCGCATCGCATCGAGACCGAGGACATCGCCTTCCTGCAATACACCTCCGGCTCGACGTCGGAACCGAAGGGCGTCGCGGTGAGCCACGCCAATTTGCTGGCCAATTCCGAGATGATCCGGCTCGCGCTCGGCAACACCAGCCAATCGACCTACGTCAATTGGGTGCCGCTCTATCACGACATGGGACTGATCCTGAACGCGCTGCAGACGCTCTATGTCGGCGCGCTGTGCGTGCTGATGGCGCCGAACGCGTTCACCCAGCGGCCGTTGAACTGGCTGCGCGCGATCGGGCGTTACGGCGCGGAAGTCGCCTGCGGTCCCAATTTCGGCTACGACCTCTGTGTCGCGCGCTACCGCGCCGAGCAGATGCGGGACGTGGATCTCTCGGGCTGGAAGGTGGCGCTGAACGGCGCCGAGCCGGTGCGCGCCGAGACGCTGCGTCGCTTCGCCGAGACCTTCGCTGCGCATGGCTTCGCGCCGGGCACCCTTTACCCGGCCTATGGCATGGCCGAGGCGACGCTGCTCATCTCTGGTGGACGCAGAGGCGCAGGAGCGGTGCTCCGCGACGTCAGCCATCGCGCGCTGCAGGCACACCATGCGACAACACCGGCCGCGCCCGACGACGTCAGCACGATCGTCGGCTGCGGCCGCGCCCTATCAGGCGAGCGGATCGCAATCGTCGATCCGGAAACCCGCGCAAAGCTCGCACCTGACCAAGTCGGCGAAATCTGGGTGAACGGCCCGAACGTCGCCCGCTCCTACTGGCGCAATGCGGCGGCGACGAAAGCGGATCTCCGCGCGACCATCGACGGTGATCAAGACCGCGCGCTGTGGCTGCGGACCGGCGATCTCGGCTTTCTCGATGCCGAGGGCGAGCTGTTCATCACCGGCCGCATCAAGGATCTCCTGATCATCAGGGGCGTTAATCACTACCCCCAGGACATCGAGGCCACCGTTCAGGCCACCGCCCCGGCGCTGCGGCCGAACTGCGGCGCGGCGTTTTCGGTGCCGGATGAGGACGGCAGCGAAACGCTCGTTGTCGTTCAGGAGGTCGAGCGCACCGAGCGCAAGCGCATCGACATCGAGGAACTTGCGGGCTTGATCCGCGAGCGCGTCACCGAGGCGCACGAGGTGTTCGCGCGGCATGTCGTGCTGATCCACCCCGGGCAATTGCCGAAGACCACCAGCGGCAAGATCCAGCGGCGGCGCGCGCGGCAGCTGTGGCTCGATGGTGAGCTGCAGCCGCTCGATTCGTGACGGCGTTCAGAAATCGATCCGCGCCGCCGCGCCGTCCCTGATGCTCGCGATGATCCCGTCATTGACGCGGCGCGCGATGGCGGAGCGGTAGTGGATGTGGTCGAGGAAATTCGCTGGATTGCGCGTCAGCGCGTTGTCGACGCGAAAATCGATCAGATTGCTGTGCGCGCGCCCCGAAACCAGCTGCCGGAAGGCGGCGTTGCAGGCCTCGCGCTCGCGCGCCGCACGGCTCCCCGGCGTGGGCAGGATCGTATGGAAGTTCGGCGGGACCACCAGGACCACGGACGTTTCGGCCGGCACGCCGCGAATGAGCCGGTTTAGGCGCTCGGCAAGCGGGAAGGACGTGCTGATCGCTTCATCGTCGCGCGGCGCGGGAGGCTGCGGCACGTCGGCGGGCGCCTGCGTGCCCGGCGGATAGTCGATCTCGTAGTCGCTGTAGCCATCGGGCCGCTCAGGCGCGCGCAATCCGCGCCATATCTTGATGCGGCGGATGGCAAGGTCGATGGCCCGCCAGTTGAACAGATGCGCGGTGTAGCGCAGCGCGCTGCCGTCATACAGCCAATAGGGGAACGTGTCGTTGGCAGCGATCGCGTCCTGATGCGCGCACCAGGGATCATCGATGACGACGACCAGCGCGCGCGGCTTGGCATGATGGCGAAGGAAGAAGCCGAGCACGGCGAGCTGTGCCTGCGGCGGCGCTCCGGACACGAACAGCTGCACGAAGCGCGATCCGGTCGCGGCCGACAATGTGTCCGGCCTGATGAGTTGCGCGGTGGAGTTACCGATAACAGCGGAATCGAAATCGGGATCGCGAGCGCGGCTCACCTGCCCCGTCGGCGTCCAGCTGTCGCCGGTGCCCTTGATGCCGAGCAGGCCGAACCGGCCGCTGTCATAGGGATCGATTGCGACCATCAGCGCCAGCACCAGCAGTGCGCCGCCGCCGAGCGCGGCGAGAAACGCGGCGATGCAGCGTTCCCAGATCGCCGACGCGACGGCGTCAGAACTTGAAGTAGATGAACTCATGAACGTCGCGTTCTCCAAGTTCGATCAACAACGCCAGGACGGCGACACCCAGCAGCACCGCCAGGCCCACATTCGGGCGGCGCGTCAGGCGCGCGGCGACGTCCTGGCTGGCCGGCAGCAGCACCGCGGCCAGGGTGGGAATCACGATCGGTAGCAGCCGCACGCCGCGCTCGACCGGCGGCAGCGAGGCCAATCCCTGAAACACATGCCACGCCGCCTCGACAGAGCCGGCGCGGAAGATGACGCCGGTGCCGAGCACGACGAGGAAGGTGAGCAGCCAGCCGAGCACGGCCGGCAGGCGCGGGCCGAACCGGCGCCACAGCGCGCAGACGACCACGGCCACGCCGTGCAGCGTGCCCCACAGCACGAAGCTCCAGCTCGCGCCATGCCACAGGCCGCACAGGACCATCGTGATCAGCATGGCGGCGAAATACTGCACTGCGAACAGCCGGCGCGGCAGCACGCGCGCATTGACCATCGGGCGGAACACGTAGTCGCGCAGAAACGCCATCAGCGTCATGTGCCAGCGCTGCCAGAAGTCCTGCATGTTGGTGGCGCGCAGCGGCGCGTCGAAATTGAACGGCAGCCGCACGCCGAACAGCAGGCCGAGCCCGATAGCCATGTCGGAGTAGCCGGCGAAATCGTAGAAGATCTGCACCGAGACGAAGGCCGCGAGCCAGGCATCACCGGCCGGCAACGGACCGGTCGCCGCCTGCGCGTAGATCGGATCGAGCAAACGAGCGATCCGGTCGCCGAACATGATCTTCTCGATCAGCCCACCGACGATGAAGACGATCCCGAGAAAAAAGCGCTGCTGCCAGCCGGGCGCATAGATACGCTGGCCGAACTGCTCCATCACCTCCGACCAGCGCGCGAGCGGTCCGGCGATCGCCTGCGGGAAGAAGGCGATGTAGAGCGCATAGCGATCGAGCGCGGTCAGCGGCGCCTTTCCGGCGCGCAGATCGGTGAGATACATGATGTGATGAAAGGTGAAGAACGAGATCCCGAGCGGCAGCGCCAGCTGTAGCGGCTGGAAGCCGTGACCGATCAACAGGTCGAGATTGGCGACGGCGAAATCGGCGTATTTGAACAGGCCGAGCAGCGCGAGATTGGCGATGATCGCGCAGGTGAGAATGCCCTTCACCTTGAAACGGGCGAACAGCCGCGCGGCGAGCCAATTGCCGGTGATGGAGGCAATCAGCAGCAGTAGGAACGGCGGATCGCCATAGCCGTAGAACGCGAGCGACAGGCCGATCAGGACCGGCATGCGCAAGGCCGGATACGGATCGGCCATGCGCGCCAGCACGATCGCTACCGGCAGGAACACCAGGAGAAACGCATAGCTGTTGAACAGCATCAGCCGGCGCGGCTCCGCCTGTCCCGCCTCGGACCCAATCGATGACGGTCAGCCATGCCCGTAATCGGCGGCGGCCTCGGACGCCGGCATCGTCATCCGCGCGGCGATCTTCTCCGGCGCGGGGACCTTGACGTTCCAGGCGAGACCTGCGGCCTCGAGTGCCCTGATGAACAGGAAGCCGAGGTCGAATTCGGACCAGCGCAGGCCGAACGCCGCCGAATAGGGAAAGGCGTGATGATTGTTGTGCCAGCCTTCACCCCAGGCAAGCCACGCCATCAGCCCGAGATTGCGGCTGTTGTCGCCGCGGGTCTGGAAGGGCCGGCTGCCGAGCATGTGATTGAGCGAATTGATCGCCGACATCGTCTGCTCGACCACGAACATCCGGACGACGCCGCCCCACAGGAAGCCGGTGAGCACGCCCCACAAGCTCTGCGAGATCAGCCCGCCCGCAAGTGCGGGAAGCGCGAGCCCGAGCAGCACCCACGCATAGTAGTACCCGTTGACTTTGACCCAGCTGCGCTGCGCGATCAGATCGGGCACGTAATGCGCGACGTTGGGATAGTCGTGCTCGACCATCCAGGTCAGCTGGGCATGAACGAGCCCGCGCAAGCGCCCGCGCCAGCCATCGCCGTGCAGGTTCGGTGAATGCAGGTCGCCATCGTGATCAGACAGTTCGTGATGCCGGCGATGCATGGCCGCCCAGGAGATCATCGGTCCCCTGCCCGCCATCGAGCCCATGATGATCAGGAGATTGCTCACCCAGCCCGCCGTCGCAAACGCGCCGTGCGTGAACAGGCGGTGATAGCCGACGGTCAGGCCGAGGCCTGTGATCAGCCACATCACCGCGAACAGGCCGAGCTCCATCGCCCCGATCGGCCGCACGAGCAGCAGCGCAAGTGCCACCAGGGTACCTACGAAGGGCAGAACGTCGAACAGGATGAAGTGGCGTCGCTGCAGCCGGTGCAGATGTCGGCCCCTGAGCACTCGATTGTCGCGCATGGCCATCCGAAAGATAAATCAAACAATGCACGGCAGAGTACACGCTCCGCGGCATGCTGCAACCGCGAGACGGGTCCCGTTCACAAGGAGGCCGGGATGTGTGGCGGAAGCGCCGCTATTCCCCGTCGCGCAGCCGGCGGTACACCGCACCGAGAATGTTGGAGTAGTCGTCGGTCCAGACCCGCTCCCCGTCGGTCGGCTCGGTCTCGGTCCATTTGGGCGACGAGGCCAGCTTGCCGACATCGGCGTCCTCGCGCGCGCTGATCACGACGTCGGTGGAGAAGATGTACTCGTCGTCGCGGCCGGAGTCCTCGTTGTAGACCCAGCTCTTCAGATCGTTGGCGTCGGCGATGCCGACGACGACGCTCTCGAGTTCGAGGTGGCGGTTGGAGACGTGCATCACCACGGCGCCCTGCGGCGCCAGCTTGGCCTTGTAGATCGCCATCGCCTCTTCGGTGGCGAGATGAATGGGAATCGCGTCCGACGAATAGGCATCGACGATGATGAGATCGTAGACGCCATCAGGCTCCTTGGCGAAGGTCAGCCGGGCATCGCCGATCACCGGCTTGAAGTCGGGCGCGCAGTTCCTGATGTAGCTGAAATATTTCGGATCGCTCGCGGTATCGACCATGGTCTGGTCGATCTCAAAGTACTTCCAGTCCTCACCCGGTTCGGCGGCACAGGTGAGCGTGCCCGCACCGACGCCGATCACGGCGACCTTCAGCGGCGCGCCCTTGCGCTCGCGAATCGCGGTGATGGCGCGGCCGATGCCGCCGTCCTTGTGGTAGTAGGTGATCGGCTCGGGACGGCCGGTGACCTTGGAGCCGTCGGCGTTGAGATATTTCTGCGCGCCGTGAATCGTCGTGCCGTGCATCAGCACGTGATAGTGGCCGTCGGAGGTCACCACGATCTTGTGCACGCCGAAGAAGCTGCGGACGGTCTCGACGCGGCCATCGTCGGCCGGATAGGCGCGGATCAGCACTAGCGCGAGCGCGGCCGTCGCGAACACCTTCCAGCGCCCGGCGTTGAGCAGCAGCGCAACGACGGCGGCGAGCGCGCCCACGGCGCCGGCGACATAGACGCGATGATCCTCCAGATAGGTCGTGAGCTTGCCGGTCATGCCGGCCGGCACCAGCAGCGCGATGGCGATGGCCGCCAGCAGGATCCAGTACCAGCGCGTCAGCTGCGGCAACCGCTCATTGGCCGACGGGCGGCATAGTGCCGCGAGGGCCAGCAGGATCGGATATTCGGCCACCCAGGAGAAGGTGAACGGCGCGATCAGGCCCGCGAACAGGCCGCCGACCATGCCGCCGAACGACAGCGCGACATAGAAGCCCGTGAGGTATTTCGCCGGCGGCCGCGTGCGCGCGAGCTCGCCATGGCAGGCCATCGCGATGATGAAGAAGCAGAGCTGATGGCCGCCGAGCGTCAGCGCCAGGTTCTGCTCGCCGCCGAAGGCGAGCAGCACGACGACGCCGGCGATCGCGAGCGGCTGCAGCGCCAGCATCCATTTGTGCGGCAGCAGCGGCCGAGACTGGAACACCAGCACCCAGGTGAGCAGGTACAGCGACAGCGGCAGCACCCACAGCAAGGGTGCCGCGGCGACGTCGGTGGAGATGTGCGCGGTCACGGCGATCAGCAGGCCCGACGGCACCGCGGCCAGGAAGATCCAGCGCAGCCGAAGCAGCCAGCGCGGCGCCGGCGCGTCGCTGACGTCGTTCTGCAGCAGGCTCGCGACCGTCACCGGCGAGCGCAGCAGCAGCACGCCGCAGCCGGCGATCAGCGCGATCAGCAGGCCGTAGCCACCGGCCCAGATCAGATTCTGCGTGCGCAGGCTGAAGATCGGCTCGACCAGCAGCGGATAGGACAGCAGCGCCAGGAAGCTGCCGATGTTCGAGGAGGCATAGAGAAAATAGGGATCTGGCCCTGAAGGATGCCCCGTGCGGACGAACCAGGCCTGCAGCAGCGGATTGTTGGCGGCGAGCGCGAAGAACGGCAGACCGATCGAGGCCGCGAACAGGCCGAGCAGCCAGACCGCGTAGCCCGAGGTCGGCGGATCGCCCCAGTGGCCGGCGATCGACAGCGGCAGGCTGAGCAGCGCGAAGCCGAGCAGCAGCAGATGGATGGCCACGGGGATCACGCGGCTGCGCAACTGCGTCAGGAAGTGGGCATAGGCGTAGCCCGCCAGCAGCAACGCCTGGAAGAACACCATCGCCACCGACCACACCGCTGGCGAGCCGCCGAGCCGCGGCAGCACCATCTTGGTGAACAGCGGCTGCACCGAGAACAGCAGCAGCGCGCTGACGAAGATAGCGGCGGTATAGACCACGAGCACCAGCCGGTTGCGGGCGGCGGACGGCTGGGCGACGGCGGCGGACGAGGCGATTGAGGTCATGACAACTCCAGCAGCGGCGCGCCCGGCATCGGAGACGAGGAGCCGGACCGCCGCGTGCAGACGACACATAGCGGATCGGGGGGCGGTATGGCGAGGCGCTGCGGCAAAACCGAGTTCCCCTTGACGCGGCGGCGATCCGGGGCGACAGCACCCGTCGAGGTTCCTGGCAGGCGGCTCCCGCCGGTCATTAATCAGGGCTGTTTGAAGCTGACATGAACGAAACCGACGTGATCATCATCGGCGCGGGCCATAATGGCCTGACCTGTGCGGCCTATCTGGCGATGGCCGGCCTGCGCGTGCATGTGGTCGAACGCCGCAAGGTGGTCGGCGGCGCCGCCGTCACCGAGGAGTTTCATCCGGGCTTCCGCAACTCCGTCGCCTCCTACACGGTGAGCCTGCTCAACCCGCGCGTCATCGCCGATCTCAAGCTGCATCAGCACGGGCTCGAGATCGTCGAGCGGCGCGCGCAGAACTTCCTGCCCTCTCCCGACGGCCGTTATCTGCTGACCGGCGAAGGCCGCACGCAGGCCTCCGTCGCCCGCCTCAATCCTCGCGATGCGGAGATGATCGGCCCGTTCTCGGCGCGGCTCGAGGCGATCGCGGATGTGCTGCGCAGCCTCGTGCTGCGCGCGCCGCCCAATCTCGTCGGTCAATTCGGCCTGCCCGCGATCCGCGAGGCCTTCAACGCGCTCGGCACCGCCAACACGCTGCGCGCCTTGTCGCTGGAGCAGCAGCGCGACCTGCTCGACCTGTTCACGCGCTCGGCCGGCGAGATGCTGGACGAGATCTTCGAGACCGACTTGGTGAAGGCGCTGTTCGGCTTCGACGCCATCGTCGGCAATTATGCCAGCCCGTACGCCGCCGGTTCGGCCTATGTGATGCTGCATCACGCCTTTGGCGAGGTGAACGGCAAGAAGGGCGTCTGGGGTCACGCCATCGGCGGCATGGGCGCGATCACCCAGGCCATGGCGCGCAGCCTGAAGGAGCTGGGAACGCTCGTCGAGGTCGACTGCGGCGTGCGCGAGGTGATCGTCGAACGCGACCGCGCCGTCGGCGTCGTGCTGGATGACGGCCGCGCGCTTCGCGCCCGCTATGTCGCCGCCAACGTCAATCCCAAGCTGCTGTATACGCGGCTGGTGCCGACAGGCGCCCTGCCCGAGGCTTTTCTGAGCCGCATCCGCAACTGGCGCAACGGCTCGGGCACCTTCCGCATGAACGTGGCGCTGAGCCGCCTGCCCTCGTTCAGCGCCCTCCCGGGCGACGGCGACCATCTCTCCGCCGGCATCATCCTGGCGCCTAGCCTGGGTTACATGGACCAAGCCTATCTCGACGCGCGCGCCCACGGCTGGAGCCGGGATCCCGTGGTCGAGTTGCTGATCCCCTCGACGCTTGATCCGACGATGGCCCCTGCCGGCCAGCACGTCGCCAGCCTGTTCTGCCAGCATGTCGCGCCGGAGCTGCCGGATGGCCGCTCCTGGGACGATCACCGCGACGAGGTCGCCGACCTCATGATCGCAACCGTCGACCGTTATGCCCCGGGATTTGCCGCCAGCGTCATCGGTCGGCAGGCGCTGTCGCCGCTGGACCTGGAGCGGCAGTTCGGCCTCCTCGGCGGCGACATCTTCCACGGCGCGCTGACGCTGAACCAGCTGTTCTCGGCCCGGCCGATGCTCGGACACGCCGACTATCGCTCGCCGCTGAAGGGACTCTACCATTGCGGCTCGGGCAGCCATCCCGGCGGCGGCGTCACCGGCGCGCCGGGCCACAATGCGGCGCAGGCGATTCTGGCCGACCATCGCGGGCTGTTCGGCTGAGGACAACCGGTGGATAGGCTGTGCACAGAGCTGCGGAAACGCGGTGAACGGGCGACGGCCAATCCTGCGGACGCCTTGTTCGCAAACCGGTGGATATCCCTGTGAAGAATTTGGGTATTCGCTGTCGACAAGGTGCCAACAACAGAAAACCGGGCCAAGGGCCCGGCTTTCGAGAACGCCGCGCTCGGCAGAAAAATTACTTCAGCGAGGTATTGATCGATTCGAACTTGCTGCTCAGCGAGGAGCCCAGCCCGTTGACGGCGGCGATGATCGCCAGGGAAATGCCCGCCGCGATCAGGCCGTACTCGATGGCGGTGGCGCCGGAGTCATCGCGCAAGAACTTCAAGAAAAGCGTCTTCATCTGAACCTCGTTTCCCAACCCGGGAACCGAGGACAGCCGGTTCCCAACGCGGGAACCCTAAGCGCTCAAAACCTAAAGTTGGTATAATTTGCCGCAGGCAAGTTGCGGCGTTATTTGCGCCAATTGCGGCGCGACTTTTAGCCGAGTTATTCCGAAGCCAAAATACAACCGTTGGCTGCGCCTGCCGGAGGCATTTTGGGGCATAAGGGCTTGCGCTCGCGGTGAGATTGCTTAACCACGCCGTGAAATCAGCCGGAACCCGCTTCATGACCTCAGCCCTGACGCCCGCGACCCACAAGGCCAGCTTCACCGTGCCGGATGAAGCGACCGCGCGTCCGGCGGTGGACGTGCTGACGGAGGTGTTCTTCGAGGGCGACGCGGCCGTTGCCGCCTTCGAACGGCCGGACGGCCGCTGGGACGTCACGGTGCACTTCGCCGACCCGCCCGACCAGGACTTGGTCCGAGAGCTCGTCGGCGGGGCCGCCGGCGCCGAGGCGGCGCAAAGTCTCAGCTTCGAAGTGGTCGAGGCCAAGGACTGGGTGAAAGCCAGCCTGGACGACCTGGTTCCAGTGCCAGCCGGCCGCTTCCTGGTCCATGGCAGCCATGACCGGGCGCGCGTTCCGGCCAACAAGCTCGGAATCGAGATCGAGGCGGCGCTGGCGTTCGGCACCGGGCATCATGGCACGACGCGCGGCTGCCTGCTGCTGCTCGATCACGTGCTGAAGGCACACGCTCCGCGGCGGGTGCTGGACCTCGGCACGGGAACCGGCGTGCTGGCGATCGCCGCGGCCAAGGCCACGCATCGCCCTATCCTGGCAAGCGACATCGACGCGCCCTCCGTCGTCGTGGCGCGCGAAAACGCCCGCCTCAATGGCGCAGGTCCGCTGGTACGCGTGATCCGCGCCACCGGCTTTGCCGCGGCGGATTTTGCCCATCAGGGTCCGTTCGATCTCGTGCTCGCCAACATCCTGGCCAATCCGCTGCGGCAGCTGGCCTCCCCCATGCAGCGCCATCTGGCGCCCGGCGCCTTCGTCATCCTCTCCGGCCTGCTGACCCCGCAGGCGCGCGCAGTCGCCGCCGCGTATCGCGCGCGCGGACTGGTTCCGATGCGGCACTTGAAGATCGAAGGCTGGAGCAGCCTGCTGCTCAGGAAGCAGCAGCACTGAAGGGATGAGATCACGTCGCGACCAGCCGGCGGGCTGATCATCGAAAGACGAGCGCAATTACGTCTTCGGTTGACCGCCCGGCTGCGGGCGCTGGTCTGATGCGGCGCGCGCCCCGCGTCGGATGCGAGGTTCGACCAGACGGTTGACGAGTTCAGCCAGCGCGCTGCGCGGCTTCTGGACGGGTACGGTGGCCGCAGCCGGAGGCGTCGGCGCCGAAAGTTTTTCGAAGGTAAAAGCAGGCATTGTGCATCCCCTCGCCGTTGAGTTGAGGCACTCCCCGGATTGCGCGACCGTGGATGATCATTACGATCTTGGTCGTCTGATCCGCACGTTTCCTCGCCGCATCTCTTTCGGATGACCGGCATAAGACAGCAAATCTTTTTGCACAGGCGAATGCAAGGAGATTCTTCGTGCACTGCACCGCTGCGTGGTGGAGTATCCGCCGCAGTCGAGATTCACGCCTAAAGTATGAGACCGATGTTCGAAGCTCTGTTCCAGACGTTCGAAGAACCCGAAACCGGCGTGGCGCTGACGGCGCGACTGGCCGCGCTCCGCGAGGAGCTGGCGCAGCGCAAGCTCACCGGCTTCATCGTGCCGCGCGCCGACCAGCAGCAGAACGAATATGTGCCGCCCTCCGAGGAGCGGCTGGCGTGGCTGACCGGCTTCACCGGCTCGGCGGGCCTTGCGATCGTGCTGCCGCAGGAGGCCGCGATCTTCGTCGATGGTCGTTACACCTTGCAGGCCGGCAAGCAGGTCGACGGCAAGGCATGGCGCGTGGAATCGCTGATCGAACCGCCGCCGGAAAGCTGGCTGAGCGCGCACCTGAAGACTGGCGACCGCATCGGCTTCGATCCCTGGCTGCACACCACCGCCGCCGCCGAGCGCTTCGCATCCGCCTGCACGAAGGCCGGCGCCGAGCTGGTGGCGGTCGAGAGCAATCCGATCGACAGCGTCTGGACCGAGCGCCCGCTGCCGCCGCTCGGCGCAGTGTCCATCCACGGCACGGAATTATCCGGCGAGACCGAAGCCGAGAAGCTCGACCGCATCCGCAAGGAGATCGAGCGGCTCGGCGTCGAGGCGCTGGTGCTCTCGGACTCACATAACGTCGCCTGGACCTTCAACATCCGCGGCGCGGATGTCTCGCACACGCCGCTGCCGATCTCCTATGCGCTGGTACCGAAGACCGGGCGCCCGACGATCTTCATCGATTCCCGCAAGCTGTCGAACCTCACCCGCGATCATCTCGAGCAGAACGCCGATGTGGCCGAGCCCGATGGGCTGACGCCGCGCCTGAGCGAGCTCGCGCAAACAGGTGCGACGATCGCGCTCGACAGCGCCACGGCGGCCGACGCGCTGACGCGGCTGATCCAGGGCGCGGGCGGCAAGCCGGTGCGCGGCGCCGATCCGGTCAGCCTGCTCAAGGCCGCCAAGAACACGGTGGAGATCGACGGCACGCGGCGGGCGCATCAGCGCGATGCCGTGGCGCTGGCGCGCTTTCTCGCCTTCATCGATCGCGAGGCGCCCCACGGCACGCTGACGGAGATCGACGCCGTCGAGGCGCTGGAGAGTTTTCGCCGCGACACCGGCGCGCTGAAGGACGTGTCGTTCCCGACCATCTCCGGCACGGGTCCCAATGGCGCGATCGTACACTATCGCGTCACCCGCAAGAGCAACCGCCGCATCATGCCCGGCGACCTGCTGCTGATCGATTCCGGCGCGCAGTATCAGGACGGCACCACCGACGTCACGCGCACCATCGCCGTGGGCACGCCCACCAACGAGATGCGCGACCGCTTCACGCGGGTGCTGCGCGGGCACCTGGCGATCGCGCGCGCGATCTTCCCTGACGGCACCACCGGCGCCCAGCTCGACACCCTGGCGCGGCAATTCCTGTGGCAGGCCGGCATCGATTTCGAGCACGGCACCGGCCACGGCGTCGGCAGCTATCTGTCGGTGCATGAGGGCCCGGCGCGGATTTCGAAACTCGGCACCACGCCGCTGAAGCGCGGCATGATCCTGTCCAACGAGCCCGGCTACTACAAGACCGACGCGTTCGGCATCCGCATCGAAAACCTCGAGCTCGTCGTGGCGAAGGAGGTGGCCGGGGCCGAGAAGCCGATGAACGGGTTCGAGGCGCTGACATTGGCGCCGATCGACCGGCGACTGATCGATGTCGCGATGCTGAGCGCCGAAGAACGCGCTTGGCTCGACGCCTATCACGCGAGGGTGCGCGAGACCATCCGCGCAACGCTCGGCGAGGCCGATCAGCTCTGGCTCGATCAGGCGACCGCCCCGCTCTAGCGTCAGCTCAGCAAGGCCTGCACAACCGGCGGACGGTCTGCCGCCGGGTGTGGCAGCATCTGCATCATCAGACGGCGGAGCGCGGAACAGCCGCCGCTGCGGGCATGGCGGCATGCGGAAACAGGCATTTCCGCGGCGCGGAAGGTCGCTACATTCGATCGTGTTCGAAACGATCTGAGCGACACTCCCGATGCATGGAATGATCAGCAGGCAGCCTGTGGCCGCGCCACCGCGCGCTGCTCCGTCGCGCACGCTGCTGATCCTGCTCGTCGTGATGACCGGGCTGGCGCCGATCTCGCTGTATCTGCTGGTGCCGGCGCTGCCGCTGCTGGCGACCACATTCGGCCGCGACGCCTCGGTCGTGCAGATGACGGTGTCGTTCTACATGATCGGCATCGCGATCTCGCAGTTGCTGCTCGGACCGCTGTCCGACCGTTTTGGGCGACGCCCCGTGATGCTCGCGGGCCTCGCGCTCTCGATCGTCGCGAGCTTCGGCTGCATCTTCGCCGACACCTTGCCGCAACTGATCGCGGCGCGCTTCTTCCAGGCGCTCGGCGGCGCCAGCGGCATGGTGATCAGCCGCGCCATCATTCGCGATCTCTATCCACGCGAGCGCATCGGCGCGATGATCAGCCTCGTCGTCGCGGTCATGATGATCGCACAGATGCTGTCGCCCTTGACCGGCGGACTGATCGAGACCGCGCTTGGCTGGCATGCGATCTTCTACGTCGTCGCCGCGCTGTCGATCGCGATCGCTGCGGCCGTGACGCTGGCCCTGCCCGAGACCCGCCCTGCCCGGGTCGAAGGCGCGAGCTTCCGCCGCGACGTCGCGGATCTCGTCAGGAGCCGCGCCTTCCTCGGCTACATGCTGTGCCAAGTGCTGGCCTCGCAGATCATCTTCGCTTTCGCCGGCGGCGGACCCTACATCGTCGAGGTGCAGATGGGCCGTTCCTCGGCGGAATATGGCGCGTGGTTCGCAACAACGGGCTTCGCCTATTTCGTCGGGAATCTGTTCTGCGTGCGCTATGCGCCGCGCCACTCCCTCGACCGGCTGATCTGGTTCGGACTGGGATTGCAGCTCACGGGCGCGGCGCTCAACTTCACCTGGAGCATCTTCGGCTTCAATCAGGTGCCGTCGGTGCTGTTCGGCACGCAGATGCTGATCATGTTCGCCAACGCCGCTGTCATGGCCAACTCCGCGGCCGGCGCGATCAGCGTGCGGCCGGGCGCGGCTGGAACGGCGTCAGGCGCCATGGGCTTCCTGCAGATGGGCGTCGGCGCGCTGACGTCGCAGCTTGGCGCCTATCTCGGCGGCCATTACGCGAGCACGCTGCCGCTGACGTCGGCGATCCTGATGCTCTCGCTCGCCTGCACCGCCAGCATGATCTTCCTGGTCCCGCGCACGTCCGTGACGGTGACCAAGGAGCTGATCGAACAAGCGGAGGAGGATGAGGCCGGGGTGATGTGAAGGGGCGCGAGAGGGAGCGAGGAAGCAGCCGCCCTTTCGCATGCTATCATGCGCCGCTCAATGAGTTGGCCAAACGGCCAGATAAATCATCGGTGTCATGCCCCGCGCAGGCGGGCATCCAGTACGCCTCGACTCGACAATGACTGTCTCTGGAATACTGGATCATCCGCTTTCGCGGATGATGACAGCGGTGGGTGTCTCAACAAGGGCCGGGCGTAGCTCAAATCGCCGTCCGGTCACTCCCCGATCAGCTGCAGCCACTCGTCCTCGGTCAGCACCTGCACGCCGTGCTTCTGCGCATCCTTGAGCTTGGAGCCCGCCCCGGGACCGGCGACGACGTAGTCCGTCTTCTTCGAGACCGAGCCCGACACTTTCGCACCGAGCCGCTCGGCCGTGGCCTTGGCCTCGTCGCGGGTCATCTTTTCCAAGGTGCCGGTGAACACCACCGTCTTGGTCGCGATCGGCGAATTGCGCTTAGGCTTTTCGGCATCGAGGATCTTCACCTCGCGCGTCAGCCGCTCGACGATGCCGCGATTGTGGTCCTCGCCGAAATAGGCGGCGACGCTCTTGATCACGGTGTCGCCGATCTGGTCGAGCGCATCCATCTCGGCGATCGCCTCCTCGTCGGCAGCGGCGACCTTGAGACAGGCCTCGTGGAATGCCTCCCACGAGCCATAGCCGCGCGCGAGCGCCAGCGCGGTGGTCTCGCCGACATGGCGCATGCCCAACGCGTAGATGAAGCGCTCCAGCGCGATATCGCGGCGCGCGTCGATGGCGTTGAAGAGATTGCGCACCGAGGTTTCGCCGTAGCCCTCGACCTCCTCCAGCTTGAGCTTCGCGTTCCGCTTCTGCAGCGTGAAAATGTCAGCAGGCTCCTTGACCCAGCCTTCATCGAAGAAGAACTGGATCTGCTTTTCGCCGAGCCCGTCGATGTCGAAGGCGCGGCGCGAGGCGAACAGCTTGAGATGCTCGATCTTCTGATAGGGACAGGCGAACTCGCCGGTGCAGCGCGCGCGCGAGCCTTCCTCGCCGGCCGCGGTCTCCTCGCGCACGACGTCGGTGTGCAGCGGACACGGGCACTTCTTGGGGAAGTGGAATTCCTTGGCGTCCGCGGGTCGCTTGTCGATGAGGACGTCGACCACCTGCGGAATGACGTCACCGGCACGCTGGATCACCACGGTGTCGCCGATGCGAATGTCCCGGCCCTCGCGCAGCACCTCGCCCTTGTTGCCGATACCCTTGATGTAGTCCTCATTGTGGAGCGTCACGTTCTGCACGATGACGCCGCCGACGCCGACCGGCTCCAGCTTTCCGACGGGCGTGAACGAACCGGTGCGGCCGACCTGGATCTCGATGTCCTTGAGCACGGTCATGGCGCGCTCGGCCGGGAATTTATGCGCGATGCCCCAGCGCGGCGTGCGCGAGACGAAGCCGAGCCGCTCCTGCCAGTCGATGCGATCCACCTTGTAGACGACGCCGTCGATGTCGTAGTCGAGTTCGGCGCGCTGCTCCTCGATGGAGCGATGAAACGCGATCAGCTCCTCGACGGAGTGACAGAGCCTGGTCAGCGGGTTGGTCGTGAAGCCGCAATGCTCGAACCATTTGATCATGCCGCTCTGCGTCTCCGCCGGCATCGCGCTCATCTCGCCCCAGGCATAGGCGAAGAAGCCGAGGGGGCGCGACGCGGTGATCGTCGGATCCTTCTGGCGCAGCGAGCCGGCGGCGGAGTTGCGCGGATTGGCGAAGATGGTGTCGCCGGCCTCCTTCTGCCGCTCGTTGAGCGCGAGGAACGCCTGCTTGGTCATGTAGACCTCGCCGCGCACCTCGCAGATGTCAGGCAGATTGCGGCCGTGCAGCTTCTGCGGCACGTCCTTCAGGGTGCGGATATTGGCGGTGACGTCCTCGCCCTCCGCACCGTCGCCGCGGGTCGCCGCAGTGACAAGCTCGCCGCCTTCGTAGCGCAGCGACATCGACAGCCCGTCGATCTTCGGCTCGGCAGAGAAATCGATGCGGTCATCATCGGCGAGCTTGAGGAACCGCGCGATGCGGCCGACGAAGTCGCGCACGTCCTCTTCCGCGAAGGCATTGTCGAGCGACAGCATCGGGACCGCATGCCGGACCTTCTTGAAGCGGCCCGAGGGTGCTGCGCCCACCTTCTGCGACGGCGATTCGGTGCTGACCAACTCGGGAAAGCGCGTCTCGATGGCGTTGAAGCGGCGGCGCAGCTCGTCATAGGCCGCGTCCGAAATCTTCGGCGCGTCGTCCTGGTAATACAGCCTGTCGTGGGTCTCGAGCTCCAGCGCCAGCCGTTTCCATTCCACCTTGGCCTGTGCCTTGGTGAGATCGGCGACGTCGATGGGCGTCTTGGGTTTGGCTGTCTTGGGCATGCTGTGCGCTGTCTGCTCGTCAAATTCAGGACGGCCCGAAGGCCGTCCGCGATGACGGTTTACACAATGCGCGTGCCGGAGCCAAAAACCATCGGCTCTTCCCTCAAGATCTACGCCGCAGCAGCCTCCAGCAGCCGGTCGGCGGCGGCGCGGGCTTCGGCGGTGACCTCGGCGCCGGCCAGCATGCGGGCGATTTCCTCACGGCGGTGCAGGGTGGCAAGCGTATTGACGCGGGTGACGACGCGCTTGCCGCGGTCGAGCGCGTCCTTGGAGATCAGGAGATGCTGGTCGGCTCGCGCCGCGACCTGCGGGGCATGGGTGACGGCCATGACCTGGACGCCGTGCGCGAGCCGCGCCAGACGGGCGCCGATGGCGTCCGCCACCGCGCCGCCCACGCCGGTGTCGATCTCGTCGAACACCAGGGTCGGCGCCGAACCGCGGTCGGAGAGCACCACCTTGAGCGCCAACAGGAACCGCGACAGCTCGCCGCCCGAGGCGACCTTCATCATCGGGCCCGGCCGTGTTCCCGGGTTGGTCTGGACCCAGAACTCGACGCGGTCGATACCCTCCGGCCCCGGCGCATCGGCGTCGCTGTCGACCTGGGTCATGAACTTGGCGCGTTCGAGCTTGAGCGGGCCGAGCTCGGCGTGAACCGCCCGGTTCAGCTTCTCCGCAGACTTGGTGCGGGCCGCGGAAAGCTTGGCGGCAGCCGCCGCATAGCGCCCGTCTGCCGCAGCCGCCGCGGCCTCGAGCTTCTTCAACTGCTCGGCACCGGCATCGATCAGCACGACGTCGGCGGCATATTTGGCGGCCAGCGCCGCGAGCCCATCCACGGGCGTGGAGTATTTGCGCGCGGCGGCGCGCAGCGCGAACAGTCGCTCCTCGATGCGCTCCAGCTCCAGCGGATCGAAATCGGTCGCCGCCAGTGCCGCGGTCAGATGCTGGTCGGCCTCCTCCAGCGCGTTGATGGCGGCATCCATGGCCTTCACCGCCGGCTCCACCAGCGCCGGCGAGCTAACCGCACGTCGCTCCAGGCGCCGCACAGCGGCCGCCAGCGCTGCGATCGGCGACTGGTTGCCGCTGACGGCGTCCTGGGCGTCACGCAAATCGCCCGCGATCTTCTCGCCCTGCATCATCGCCGTGCGACGGGCAGCAAGCTGCGTCTCCTCGCCCTCCTTGGGCGCCAGCTTCTTCAGCTCGTCCGAGGCATGCCGCAGATAGTCGGCCTCGCGCGCCGCGCGCTCCATGCCGGCGCGGTGCTGGTCGAGCGCCGTGACGGCGGTCCGGCGCGCGGCCCACAGCGTCTCGACACCCGCGACATCCTTTTCCAGCCCGGCGAAGGCATCCAGCAGACGGCGGTGGGTGGCGGCATCGACCAGGGCGCGCTCGTCATGCTGGCCATGGATCTCGACCAGGGTGGCGCCGATCGCCTTCAAGGTCTGCACGCTGACCGACTGGTCGTTGATGAAGGCCCGGGTGCGGCCGTCGCCATACTGGACGCGGCGCAGGATCATCTCGCCGTCGGCATCCAGCCCGTTGGCGGCGAGGATCCGGGCGGCCGGATGGTCCTTGCCGATCTCGAACACGGCCGTGACCTGCCCCTGGTCGGCGCCATGCCGCACCAGGCTGGCATCGCCGCGGCCGCCGAGCGCCAGGGCGAATGCGTCGAGGAGGATGGACTTGCCGGCGCCGGTCTCGCCGGTCAGCACTGCAAGCCCATCGGAGAACTCGAGATCGAGTCGTTCGATCAGGACGATGTCACGGATCGACAGTCGCGCCAGCATGGAACCGAAGTCCTTCGTAACGGGGCAGGATGCCCCTGAGCGAACGACTCGATGCTAGCAGCAAAAAGAGAACAAAACAAGAATTGAGAACAAAGGGGGATCGATCAGATGATCCCTCTGGCCGGCTAACCCGCCGATTACCCCAGCCCGAGCTTCTTGAACGCCCGCGAGATATAGGAGCCCTTGTTCTCCTCGGGCTCGACGCCGCCCGACTTCACGAGATTGTAGGCGTCCTTGTACCACTTGCTGTCCGGGAAATTGTGCCCGAGCACCGCTGCCGCGGTCTGCGCCTCGCCGACGATGCCGATGGTCATGTAGGCCTCGGTCAGCCGGTACAGCGCTTCCTCGACGTGGCGGGTGGTCTGGTACTGCGTCACCACCGTCTTGAAGCGGTTGATGGCGGCGGTGTAGTCGCGCTTCTGCATGTAGTAGCGGCCGACATCCATCTCCTTGCCTGCGAGCTGGTCGCGGGCGCCTTCCATCTTCGCCTTGGCGTTGGTGGCGTATTCGGAGGTCGGATATTTGCGCACGACCTCTTCGAGGGCGGCGATCGCCTTCTCGGTCCGGCCCTGGTCACGGCTGATGTCGGGGATCTGGTCGTAATGCGAGGCCGCGATCAGGTACTGCGCGTAGGCGGCGTCAGGGCTGCCGGGATGCAAGGTCACGTAACGGCTGGCGGCGCCGATGCAGCCGTCATAGTCGCCGGCCTGGTAGGACGCATAGGCCGACATCAGCAGGGATTTGCGCGCCCAGTCGGAATAAGGATGCTGCCGGTCGACTTCCTCGAACTTCTTGTTCGCGCCTTTGACGTCCTTCTTCTCGTTCAGCATGTACAAGCCCTCATTGTAGAGCTTGTCCGCGGGTTCATCGACGAAGGTGTCGTCCTTGGCCAGGAACTTGTCCCAGAGACCGCCGGTTCCGCAGCCGCTCAGCGGCAGCGCCAGCAGGATCAAGGATGCCGCAAGCCTCAACTGGCCGATGCGGGCTGCGGGCTGACGGATTTCGCGCGTGAGACGCTGGTTCGACATGCTTCTTTGGAACCCGATGCCTGTGATCTGATCTACGCCGCGCATCATGACCATCGTCTCATGACCGCGAAGGAAGAGTTCTGCCGGTTGCCCGCATCACGCCGGCCCAGCCTCTCTAGCCGAAAACACTTCGTCAACCAACCGCATAGGAAGCCAATCCGCCCGGATTAAGGCGACACCGAGGCTGCCGCCTCGGATCGTGGTTACTGCCCGAGAAGCCGTTGGAAAACATCAATATGCAGGCCCATCCTCCTGACGAAGGATGTGACCGGCAACAAACATTTACGAGAAAATGAGGGAGTCAAAACGCCGCAGGCAACAGCGTCGATCGCTGAGCGCCAGCCGATCCGGCGCTTGCTTCGTCCTGAGTCGTTCCACGCAGACGCAGGCTGAGGTCGCTCAGGACACGTCCGGACCGTAGGCCGGGGCGACCATGCCACCGACCATGCCGCCGACGACTTCGGCAGCCACGCGGGGACGGCGCACCGTCTCACCCTCGACCAGACGCCACGCGGTCCGATCGGCCATCAGGGCAGTCAGAACGGCATGGTTGAGCTTGTGGCCGCCGCGGACCGAACGGTAGGTGCCGAGCATCGGCAGACCAGCCAGCGCGAGATCGCCGATCGCGTCCAGCACCTTGTGGCGGGCGCATTCGTCGGCGTAGCGAAGGCCTTCCGGATTGAGCAGGCGCTCCTCGTCGAACACCAGCGTGTTGTCGAACGACGAGCCGAGCGCGAAACCAGCGCTCCAGAGACGCGATACGTCGCTCATGCAGCCAAAGGTGCGGGCGCGGGCGATGTCGCGGCGGAAACGCTCGGGGCTCAGCTCAAAATGATAGGCTTGGCGGCCGATGACGGGATTGCTGAAATCGATTTCGACCTCGACGCGGAAGCCGGAGGTGTTGGGACGAAGTTCGCCCGAAGAGGCGCCCATCGTCACCTGGACCGGCTTGAGCACCTGGATGTAACGGCGCGGCGCCGACTGGGTCAGGATACCGGCCTGGTCGATCGCGGCAACGAACGGCGCAGCGCTGCCATCCATGATCGGAACTTCGGGACCGTCGACTTCGATCAGGGCGTTGTCGACACCCATGCCGCGCAGCGCGGCGAGAACGTGCTCGGCGGTCGAGACCAGGGCACCGTTGCGGTCACCGAGGACGGTCGCAAGTTCGGTGGCGATCACCGAACCGAAGGAAGCCTGGACCTCGCGGTCGGGCCCCTCAAGGCCGGTGCGGAGGAACACGATGCCCGCATCGATCGGCGCAGGCCCGATGGTCAGGCTGACGGGCGCACCTGAATGGACGCCCACACCCGTGACGGTGGCTTGCGAACGAAGCGTTGTTTGCCGGCTGAATTTCATCGACGATCGCCCAAGACCCCGCCTGAACCCCTATCGGCCGCCCCTCGCGAACCGACTCACTTTCAGGCATCCCCAAGTCACGGCAGAACTTAACGAGGGCCCCAAAGAGCGCCAACTCACGCTTCTTTACGGATTGTTACCCCATCTCTGCCGTATTCGCGCCAAGGCTTAACCAAACTGGAACGTGGCCCTAACCCTCCTCGTTCCCCATCCAAACACCGAAAGAATAATTAATCATTTAAAATCAGTTAGTTGAGCGACCAACTCGAGTCCCTTTGTGCCTATTAAAAAGGCCCGGCTCTCGCGAGCCGGGCCTGTTCAGCGCCATCGGGGCTGTAACAATTCTCAGGTTGCCTGCCGGCGCAGGAAGGCCGGGATATCCAAATGGTCGTCGCCCTGTGGCGCGGGGGCCACAGGCGCGGGACGGCCATGGACGTCCAGACCCTGCGGAGCGGGACGGCGGGCATATTCAGAGACAGGCGATTCGTGGCTCGCAACCTGCTGGCTAACGCTCCGCTGCGGCTTGCGTTCCGGCAGCGGCGGCATCTGCGGCATCGCCGGAGCAGCTGACCGGCCCGACATCGGCGGCTCGCTCTCCTCGTCACGTCGGCCGAGGCCGACATTGGCGAGACGCTGCAGCAGCGACATCCGCGTCTTCTGCGGATGCTCCTCGCCCTCGTCACCCCGCGCCTGCCGGATCTCGGCCTGGGCCGGCATCGGCAAGTCCTCGAACTTCGGCATGCGCGGCGCGCGGGACGGAACCCGCTCGGCGGCCTGCGGGATGAAGGTCTCCGGCGGCGCGGCCGGTTCGATCGGCGCGGCGCGCTGGGCTTCCGGCTCGGGGAATAGCGACGGCTTCTGAGCGATCGGACGCACGGTCACATCGCCATAGGAGGCCGCGGTCGGAACCGGAGCGGGAGCGGGCGCGGGCTCGCTCGCCATGGCGGCAGCCACGGCCGCGAGCGTGTCGCGCTCGAGGTTCGGAGCCGGGCGCGGCGCGGGGGCGACCGGCGCGGGCGCCGGTTGGGCGACGGCCGGAGCCTGCGAGGCCTGCTGCTCGAGCTTGGCCGCGCGTTCCGCCAGCCGCTGATTGTCGGCGCGCAGACGCGCCGTCAGATCGGCGAGACGGCTTTCAGGAAGACCCGCGTGAGCGGTCGGGGCGGCGGCAATCGGAGCGACAGCCGCCGCCGGCTGTGCAGTCGTCGTGACGCCGCGGTTGAACTGCGCCTGTTCGATGCCGGTGGCGACGACGGAGACGCGGATCAGGCCGTCGAGCGATTCGTCGAAGGTGGCGCCGACGATGATGTTGGCGTCCTGGTCGACCTCCTCGCGGATGCGGGTGGCGGCTTCGTCGACCTCGAACAGGGTGAGGTCCTTGCCGCCGGTGATCGAGATCAAGAGGCCGCGGGCGCCCTTCATCGAGGAGTCGTCGATCAGCGGGTTGGCGATCGCGGCTTCCGCCGCGGTCAGCGCGCGCTTCTCGCCCGAGGCTTCGCCGGTGCCCATCATCGCCTTGCCCATCTCGCGCATGACGGCGCGGACGTCGGCGAAGTCGAGGTTGATCAGGCCTTCCTTGACCATCAGGTCGGTGATGCAGGCGACGCCGGAGTACAGAACCTGGTCGGCCATCGCGAAAGCGTCGGCGAAGGTGGTCTTCTCGTTGGCGACCCGGAACAGGTTCTGGTTCGGGATGATCAGCAAGGTGTCGACCACCTTGTGCAGCTCGGAGATGCCGGACTCCGCGGTGCGCATGCGGCGCGCGCCCTCGAAGTGGAACGGCTTGGTGACGACACCCACGGTGAGGATGTTCATCTCGCGCGCGGTCTTGGCGATGACGGGCGCAGCGCCCGTGCCCGTGCCGCCGCCCATGCCGGCGGTCACGAACACCATGTTGGCGCCCGAGAGATGATCGCGGATCTCGTCGATCACCTCCTGCGCGGCGGCCGCGCCGACGTCCGGCTGCGAGCCGGCGCCGAGGCCTTGCGTCACCTGCGTGCCCATCTGGATGATGCGCTGCGCCTTCGACATCGTCAGCGCCTGCGCGTCGGTGTTGGCGACGACGAAGTCGACACCCTGCAGGCCGGCCGTGATCATGTTGTTGACGGCGTTGCCGCCCGCGCCGCCGACGCCGAACACGGTGATCCGGGGCTTCAGCTCGTGGATATCAGGAGGGGTAATAGTGAGTGCCATGATTGCCTCTCGATCACGCGCGCGTGGGTTCGCCCCGGCCGCCGGCCGTGGGTGGTGTTGGTGAAAATCTGTTGGGACGGACACAGGTCATCAGAAGCCCTCGCGTAGCCATCGTCCGACCTTTCCGAAATAGCCGTCGGTTCCTGTCCCGACCTGCCGCGTATGCCGCGGTTCGACATGTTCGAGATGCGCGTATTGCGGATAGACCAGGAGCCCGGTGGGGACCGCGAAGGCGGCGTTCTTGGCCTCGTTGGGGAGACGGCCGAAGCCGAGCGGACGGCCGACGCGCACCGGGCGGTCGAGGATCCGGGTCGCCAATTCGACCAGGCCCGTCAGCTGGGAGGCGCCTCCGCTGAGGACGACGCGCGCCTTGGGTTCTGCCGCAAAGGGCGAATCCTTCAGCCGGTCGCGGACCATTTCAAAAATCTCCTCTGCGCGGTGCCTGACGATGTTCGCGATGGTGGCGCGGGACACGATCTGCGGAACGTCCCGCTCGTTGTCACCGGCCGTCGGAACAGACATCAACTCACGCGCGTCGGACCCGCCAGTCAGCACCGTGCCATATAACGTCTTGATTCGCTCGGCATCTGCAATGCACGCTGATAGTCCGCGCGCAAGATCCATGGTCACGTGATGCCCGCCGAGCGCAAATCCGGAGGCATGGACGAAGCGGCCGCCGGAATAGATCGCGATCGTCGTCGTGCCCGCGCCCATCTCGACCACGGCCGCGCCGAGATCGGCCTCGTCGTCGGTCAAGACGGAGAGTCCTGCGACATACGGACTCGCCGCCATCGCCTCGACATTGAGATGGCAGCGCTCGACCACCAGCATCAGGTTCTTGGCGACGGTGGCATCCGTCGTCACGACATTCATGTCGACGCCGAACTGCCGGGCCAGCATGCCGCGGGGATCGCGGATGCCCTTCACCCCGTCCAGCGTGTAGCCGACCGGAAGGGCATGCAGCACCGCCCGCCCCTCGCCCGTGGCGTGGTGCATGCCCGTCGACGTCACGCGGCTGACATCCGCCTGCGTCACGGCGCCGCCGCGGATGTCGGAGGTCGCCTCGATCAGGTGTCCCATGACGCGGCCGCCGGCGACCGGCAGCAGCACGGATTCGACCCGCACCTTGGCCATGCGCTCGGCCAGCGCGACCGCCTGCCGTACCGCCTGCTCGCAGGCGACGGGATCGACCACGGCGCCGGCCTTGACGCCGCGCGACTGGATCTGGCTGTACCCGATCAGTTCGACCGCATGGGTCCGGCCGCGCAGCGCATCGCTCGGCGGCGCCGGCTTCAGCCGCGCGATCATACAGGCGATCTTGCTGGTGCCGACGTCGAGCGAGGCCACCAGCGCGGTGCGCTTCTGGCCCATCGGACGCGTCTTCGGAGTCTGGCGATCGAAGCCGGTCATGCGTCACCGGCTTTCTTTTTGGCTTTCTTGTCCTTGAACAGTTCGTCGCGCGCCTTGCCGGCGTCCTCGGAGAGCTGCACGGTCAACCGGTCGGCCAGGCGCATGTCGATCGCGACGATGTCGCGCGAGAACAGCTTGTCCTCCTGGTCGAGCTGGCTCAGCGTCGCCAGCGCGTTGCCGACGTCGTTCTCCGGCAGGCGGATGTCGAGGCCGTCCTTGGTGCGCAGGTTCCAGCGGCGCTCACCGACGAACACCGCGGCCTTGGTCACCGCGCGCACCTGCGGATAGCGCGCCAGCAGCGCCAGGAAATCACGCGCGCGGCTCTCGGCGCCCTTGCCGACCACGAGCGGCAAGGTCAGGAAGCGGCGCGACACATATTGTTCGAGCACGGCGCCGTCCTCGGCGATGACCGACAGACGACCGTCCTGCTGCCACAGCGCGAACGCCTTGCGCTCGACGATGTCGATCTGCAGCTGGTTCGGGAAGAACTTCTGCACGGTCGCTTCAGCGATCCAGGGATTGGCCTTCAACCGGTCGCGAACCGCGGCCGCATCGAGGAACAGCAGCGACGAGCGGCCGGTGACGCCGCCGATCGCGAGGATCTCGTCCTGGGTGAGCTGCTTGCGGCCGTTGATCGCGACGGCGGTGATGCGAAAGCCGGCAGCATTGGCCAGGGAATTGCGGGTGTCGGACAGCGCCGCGCTGACATCCTGGGCGTGGCCGCCCTTGACGATGCCGAGCCAGACGCTGCCGAACAGCAGCGCCACCGTGGCGACGGTGCCGAGCCGGCGCGGCACATAGCGCTCGACGAAGTCGACGATGCGCGGCGGCGCCTCGCGCTCGACCAGCGGCGCCATGGCAACCGGCATCGGCGCACGATCTCGGCGCGTGTCCTTCTTACGTCCTCGCGGCAGCTTGAGGCGGGGAAGACGGGCTGAGACATACTCGCGCAGCAGGATTGCCGCGCCAAGGGCAGCGGCTTTCAGGTCAGCTTGAGGCCTCTGCGATCGAGCGAGGCGTCCTGCACCATCCATTGCACGAGCTCATCAACTGTTGCGCCCGCAAATACGTCGCGGACCCGCGCGCCTCGGTCCCGACTCCGCCCTGACGCTGGTGACCACGGCGATGCGTTTCGTCACGACAGCACTCATTCCGGCAGCCGGGCACCACTGGAGCGCCAGCGTTAACCTTCGGACGTCCTGGTAAACAAAAAGTAAAATAGGCCCGGAGAGACGATTTTTTTCTCCGATTTCTGAGGACCTTGCCCGGAATTCTTAAGCATTTTACAGGTCACGGGAACCACCGGAGCACGCCGGGCCGGGTTCCTGCGGGGCGCCTATCGAACGTCTCAGCGGCTGGCGCGCCGCTCGGCCAAGGCGATCTGCTGGTCGAGAAAGTCGCGAAAACCGATGCCCTGCGCGGCCAGGGCCTTCGGATAGAGCGACGCCGCGGTGAGCCCCGGCAGAGTGTTGGTCTCCAGATAGACGGGGCCATTGGCCGAGACGATGAAGTCCGTGCGCGAATAGCCGCCGCATGACAGCGCGCGATGCGCCTTGATTGCCTCTCGCTGCAGCGCCGCCGTGACCTCCGGACTGAAGCGTCCCGGACAGATCTCCTTCGTCGCAGCGGCGAGGTACTTCGCGAAATAGTTGAAGGCGCCATCCGCGGGCAGGATCTCGATCGGCGGCAGCGCGATCAGCGAGCCGTCGCCCTGTTCGAGCACGCCGCATGTCGCCTCAACCCCGGTGACGAATGGCTCGATCAGATACTCTTCAGTCGCGGCGGCCGCCTTGACCGCGACGAGGTCCTGCTTGGCATTGACGAAGATCAGCCCGAAGCTCGAACCGTCCTTCACGGGCTTGGCGATCAGCCGGCCGTATTGCGCGAGCGCAGCTTCGGCGTTTTCAAGCGTCACACCGGCGGCTGCCGTCACACCGCCGAGCACGGCGAACCGCTTGGCGGCAACCTTGTCGAAGGCAAGGTGAGAGGACGCCGAGCTCGAGCCGGTAAACGGCACGCCTCGCATCTCACACATCAGTTGAAGCTCGCCGTTCTCCGCCCGCCCGCCGTGCAGGCCGAGAACGAGCACGCGATCCTCGGCCTTGGCGCGATCGAGCGCCTCGACGAGCATCCCGATCCTGGCGCCGTCGGCCGTGAACGGCTCTTCGAACGGCTTGGCATGCGCGACCAGCGCTGCGCCGCTCGCCTGATGCACGCTGTCGTCGACGTCCCAGAACCAGAGGTCCGCTTCCGGCAACGCGGCGTGCAGCGCCTTGGCGCTGGCGACCGAGACGAGGCGTTCCTTGTTGGTGCCGCCGAACAGAATCGTGGTGCGCATCAATGGCTTCTCGGTTGATCTCAAAACGTGGTCGCGGACTCCAGGACTTCACTTGAACACGCAGAGCTTCAGCTCGCCTTGAGTCCGATCCGCTTGATTTCCCACTGCAGCTCGATGCCGGAGTTGGCCTTGACCCGCTCGCGCACGGTCTCGCCGAGCGTCTCGATATCACCGGCGGTGGCGCTGCCGGTGTTGATCAGGAAGTTGCAGTGCATCTCGGACACTTGCGCCCCGCCGACCTTGAGGCCGCGGCAGCCGGCGGCATCGACCAGCTTCCAGGCCGAATGCCCCGGCGGATTCTTGAAGGTCGAGCCACCGGTCTTCTCGCGGATCGGCTGCGCCGTCTCGCGATGCGCCTGCACCTCGGCCATGCGCGCGCGGATCGCGTCCGGCGTGGACGGCGTGCCGCGGAAGCGCGCTGCCGTGAAGATCAGCGAGGGATCTGTGCCGCTCGCGCGATAGGTGAACTTCATGTCGGCATTGGTGAAGCGATGCGTCTCGCCCTGGCGGTCGATCGCGGTCGCCTCGACCAGGATATCCTTGGTCTCGCCGCCATTTGCGCCGGCATTCATGCGCAACGCGCCACCGATGGTGCCGGGAATGCCGAACAGGAATTCGAGGCCAGCGAGATTGGCTGAGGCTGCGACCTCGGCGACGCGCTTGTCGAGCGCGGCGGTGCCGGCGGTGACGATGTCGCCCTCTGCCTTGACCTCACCGAACGCACGCGGCGCCAGCCGGATAACGACCCCCGGCACACCGCCGTCGCGGACGATCATGTTGGAGCCTACGCCGATGACGTAGACCGGCAGATCAGCGGCGAGATGCTTCAGAAAGTATGCGAGGTCATCAGCATCGGCTGGCGTGAACAGCACCTGCGCCGGTCCGCCGACGCGAAACCAGGTGAGCGGCGCGAGACTCTCGTTGCTGAGCAACCGCCCGCGCAATTCGGGCATGGCGGCCTTCAGGTCGGGCGTGATGTCGGGGAAGGTCACTGCGCGCCTTTCAGTTCGCGCCCCGAGATCGTCAGGGACGCTCCGCTTTTTCCGTTCCCTCCCCCCTTGTGGGGGAGGGTCAGGGAGGGGGGTGAACCGCATACGCCGGCGTTCGTGGTACCCCCCTCTCCACCTCTCCCCCACAAGGGGGGAGAGAGCCGAGAGCGCCGTGCCGTTGCCAGCTCGCGTACCAACACTAGCCCAGCGCCTTCAGCTCGTTCGGCAGCGCATAGGCCCATTGCGTGATGTTGCCGGCGCCGAGGCAGACGACGAGATCGCCCGGCTTGGCGAGGTCCTTGACGATGCCGGCGAGGTCGGCGGCCTTGGGCAGCGGCAGCACGTCGCGATGACCGTGGGCGCGCAGGCCGAGCACGAAGTGATCGCGGTCGATGCCCTCGATCGGCGCTTCACCGGCCGGATAGACGTCGGCGACGATCACGGCATCGGCGTCGTTGAAGCAGGTGCAGAACTCCTCGAACAGCGATTGCAGCCGGGTGTAGCGATGCGGCTGCACCACGGCAACGACCTTGCCGTTGGTGGATTCGCGCGCCGCCTTCAGCACGGCAGCGATCTCGACGGGATGGTGACCGTAGTCGTCGATGACAGTGACGCCGTTCCATTTGCCGGTGCGGGTGAAGCGGCGCTTGACGCCACCGAAGCCGGCGATCGCCTTGCGGATCGCGTCATCGGACAGGCCGAGCTCGCGCGCCACCGCGATCGCCGCCGTCGCGTTCGAGGCGTTGTGCCGACCCGGCATCGGCAGCACGATGTCTGAAATCTCGTGCGTCGCGCCGCTCTTGCGGTCACGGAACACGACCTTGAACGACGAGCCGCCGCCCGTCGGCGTGAGGTCGACGAGGCGGACATCGGCCTGCGGGTTCACGCCATAGGTGATGATGCGGCGGTCCTCGATCTTGCCGACCAAAGCCTGCACCACGGGATGATCGATGCACATCACGGCAAAGCCGTAGAACGGCACGTTCTCGACGAAGGCGCGGAACGCATCCTGCACGGCGTCGAAGGTCTTGAAGTGATCGAGATGCTCGGGATCGACATTGGTGACGATCGCGACATCGGCCGGCAGCTTCAGGAAGGTGCCGTCGCTCTCGTCGGCCTCCACCACCATCCATTCGCCGCCGCCAAGCCGCGCGTTAGTGCCATAGGCATTGATGATGCCGCCATTGATGACGGTCGGATCGAGCCCGCCGGCGTCGAGCAGTGCCGCGACCATCGAGGTCGTCGTGGTCTTGCCGTGGGTGCCGGCGATGGCGACGCAGCTCTTCAGCCGCATCAGCTCGGCCAGCATCTCGGCCCGCCGCACCACGGGGATGCGGTGGGCGCGGGCGGCCATCAGTTCGGGATTGTCGCGCTTGATCGCGGTCGAGACCACGACGACGTCGGCGCCCGCGACGTTCTCGGCCTTATGACCGACGCCGACGGTGATGCCCTTCTCGCGCAGGCGCGCGACATTGGCATTGTCCGAGGCGTCCGAGCCCTGCACCGTATAGCCGAGATTGCACAGCACCTCGGCGATGCCGCTCATGCCGATGCCGCCGATCCCGACGAAGTGGATGGGTCCGATTTCGCGCGGCAGTCTCATGGGGCGTCTCGTCTCAAAGGGGGCTCCGCCGCGCCCGCCCGGAGGCAAGCGGCCGCGAATCACCGGCCCTTCTTGCAAGACATGGCCGACCGGGACAAGCCCGCTTCGACCGCAAAAATCGCCAAGTCGAGGGGTAGCCGCCTGATTTTGGCCGATTTTCCAGCTCCGCTCCCTCAAGATGCGGGGCGCGACCGCTTCGCGATCTTTCACCCTTCGTTAAGTGCAAGATCAGGCCAGACAGGCGCAGCCCGATACCTGCAGTTTTTGCGCGTTCACTTCGCGCACGGCCGTGGCATGGCGCTTGTCCAGCCGCGGCCACACGCGCCGCGTGCAATGCCGATGGAGTGACCCGACGATGTGCGCGCTGTGTGAAACCCAATCTCCCGCCTTGTCCCGCCGCCGGCTGCTCGGCAGCGGTGCCGGCCTGCTCGCCGCGGCGGCGCTGGGCGCCGGTCCGGCATGGGCCAAAGATACGAAGGAGCCCGCCCCCAATGCCATCTCCCCCGACGAGGCGTTGAAGCGGATCATGGACGGCAACGCGCGCTACGCCGCCGGCAATCTGGACAACAAGGATTTCTCGGCCGGGCGCGCCGCGCGCGCCACCGCGCAGTATCCGATTGCGGCGATCGTGAGCTGCGCGGATTCCCGCGTCGCTCCCGAGCTGGTGTTCGATCAGGCTCCAGGCGAGCTGTTCGTGGTCCGCGTCGCCGGCAATTTCGTCAATGACGATGGTCTCGCCAGCCTCGAATATGGCGTGAAGTTCCTCGGCATTCCGCTCGTGCTGGTGCTCGGCCATAGCGGCTGCGGCGCCGTCGACGCCACGATCAAGGTGCTTAAGGACGGCACCAAGCTGCCGGGCCACCTGCCGGAGCTGGTGAACGCGCTGAAGCCGGGCGTCGAGGCCGCGATCGCGAAGAAGCCGCAGGATCTGCTGGCAGAGGCGACGAAGGAGAACGTCCGCCACAACGTGCAGCGTTTGTCGAAGGCCAAGCCGATCGTCAGCGGCATGGTTGCCGACGGCAAGGTGAAGGTCATCGGCGGCGTCTACGACATCGCGTCCGGCCGCGTCGTCACGCTCTGACGCCGGAAAGCAGCAGCGCGCGATCGGCACGCTCGCCGGCCGCCGCCAGCCAGCAGATCTGGTGGCAGAACCAGGCCTCGACGGACGCCACAAACCCCGGCGTCAGCGACAATCGCTGGCGCCGCTCGTCGAAGCTCAGCAGGCCGCGCCCTTCCATCGCCGTGAGCAGGTTGCGGATATGCGAGCGCGATACACCGAGCGAGGCCGCAAGCTCGGCGGTCGACACGTCGACGGCGGCTTGGCCAGCGGCCGAGCGGGCGACGAGCGTCAGTGCCAGGTGGATGCCGCTGTCATGCTCGTCGGTCCAGGCGAGATCCGGAAAGCTCGTCAGTGGCCGATTGGCGCGGCACAGCCATGTCGCGCATTGCCGGATCATTTCGGCGAAGAACGTGTCGTCGCTGTGCAGACGCCGGCTCAATCGCTCGCCCCGCGTCAGCTGCGCATGGCAGTCGAGGTGAAGAGCGAGCCAGCCACGCAGGCCATCGAGGATGACGGGCCCAGGAATCAGATAGCGGATGCGGGCATCGTCGGGATCCCGCTCCACCTTCACCAGCGACAGACCCCGCAGCATCGTGATGAAGACCGCCGTCTGACGCGATCCCGGCAGCCGCGCCTGCAACCGCGTCAAGGTCGGACGCTCGGTGGCGTCGCGGGCCGACATGTGCATCATGACGATATGCGCGGCGATCTCGGTCGGGGCGCGCTGCCCGAACAGCTTGATCATCAGGCGCTGGCCGCGCAGCGGCGCGACCAGCTGGTCGCAGAAGCTGACGAAGACCGGAACGAAGGACGGATGATGCCGCAGGCGCATCGGATCGTGCTGCGACTCCGCAAGTCCTATCATGCCAGGCCTGCGCGCGCTCCGCTCAAGGCGTGGCGGTCCTGATGACGAGATCGGCCAACCGCTCCGCGGCATCGAGCCGGCCTGCGGTGCGCGCGGCTTGGGCCATGGCGGCAAGGCGCGACGGCTCAGCGGCGAGAGATGAGATCTCCGAAGCCAGCCGGTCGGACGTGAAGTCGGTCTGCACGATCCGGATCGCGGCGTTCGCGTTCGACAGCACGCCCGCATTGGCGAACTGGTCCTGGTCAATGGCGCCGGGCAACGGCACAAGGATCGACGGCCGGCCGATGGCGGCGAGCTCGGCCACGGTGCCGGCGCCGGACCGCGAGATCACGAGATGATTGGCGGCGAGCCGCGACGGCAGGTCGGTGAAGAACGGCTGCAGTTCGGCATTGATCTTGAGCCGGTCATAGACCGCGCGTACCCGCGCCATGTCCTCCTGGCGGACCTGCTGGGTCAGCACGAGGCGGCCCCACAGCGCCGGCTCGAGCCGCTCGATCGCGCCGGGGACGATGTCGCTCATGACGCGAGCCCCCTGGCTGCCGCCGACGACGAGCAGCCGCAAAGGCCCTCCCGGCTCCGGCGAGGCATAGGGCACCGCCGCAGCTTCGAGAATGGCAGGACGCATCGGCGTTCCGACCGCCGTCGTCTTTCCCGCCAGCGCGGGATCGCGATCGAGGACACCGGGAAGCGACGTCGCGATCGCTCTCACATGCGCGGAGAGAAATCGGTTGGCGCGGCCGAGCACGGCATTGGCGTCGTGAATGAGGCTGGGCACGCCGGCGAGCCTTGCTGCGAGCAGCGGCGGCACGGTCGGATAGCCGCCGAAGCCGATCACGGCCGCCGGCTTCAGCCGCCGCATCAGATTGAACGCGGCAAGTGTCCCCGTGCCGAGCAGCAGCGCCGTGCGCGCCAGCGCCACCGGCGAGCGGCTGCGCACCGTTTCGCTCGGCACCACGTCGATCATGTCCTTGGTGAACAGGCCGCTATATTTCAGCGCCCGCGCATCGGTGACGAGGCGGACGCGATAGCCGCGCTTGATCAGCTCGACGCCAAGCGCTTCGGCGGGAAACAGATGGCCGCCGGTGCCGCCGGCGGCCAGCAGAATGAGGGGCGCAGATGAGGTCATGCGGGCTTGTTTACAGGCAATGTGTCGTCATTGCGAGCCGGCCGCCTCACGCGTAATTGCGCAGCGTCCCGGCCGCATCGGTGACCTCGGCCTCGATCCGCGGCCGCTGCCGCGTCAGAGCGAGCATCATGCCGACGCCATAGGCGAGCGACACGATCGAGGAGCCGCCATAGGAGATGAACGGCAGGGTCATGCCCTTGGCCGGGATCAATTGCAGATTCACCGAGATGTTGATGGCGGCCTGAACGCCGAACAGGATCGCGAGCCCTGACGCTGCAAACCGCGAGAAGCCGTCCTCGCTGGCATAGGCGCGTGACAGCGTGCGGATGACGATGAAGCCGAACAGCGCGACCAGCGCCAGGCACAGGATGATGCCGAACTCCTCGGCGGCGACCGCGAATACGAAGTCGGTGTGGCTGTCCGGCAGGCTGCGCTTGGCGATGCCCTCACCCGGCCCGAGCCCGAACCAGCCGCCGTTGGAAAACGCCTCCATTGCGGTGTCGACCTGGAAGGTGTCGCCGGAGGCCGGGTTCATGAAGCGCTTGATGCGCCCCGCCACGTGCGGAACCAGCAGATAGGCGCCGAACAGGCCGGCCGCCGCGGCTCCGGCAAGGCCCGCAACCCAGATCATGCGCATGCCGGCGATGAAGAACAGCGAGCCCCACACCATCAGGATCAGCATGGTCTGGCCGAAATCCGGCTCCATCACCAGGAGCGACACCAGCATCAGCAGCATCACCAGCGCCATCGTGGTCGCCGGCATATCGGGTCGCCGCGCGGACTCCGAGAACAGCCAGGCAGAGACGACGACGAAGGCCGGCTTGGCCGCTTCCGAGGCCTGAATGTTGACACCGACCAGCGTGATCCAGCGTCGCGAGCCCTTCACCTCGGGACCGATCGCGAGCGTCAGCACGATCAGCACGATGGCGATCGCGAACACCGCCAGTGCGCTGCGCCGGATCTGCCGCGGCGACAGGAAGCTGACCCCGATCAGCACACAGAAGGACGGCAGCAGGAACAGGACGTGTCGGTTGAAGAAGTGGAACGGATCAAGCCCGATCCGGGTCGCCACCGGCGGACTGGCCGCCAGCGACAGGATCACGCCGCACAGCATCAGCGCCAGGATGGCGCCGAGCAGCGGCTTGTCGACCGTCCACCACCAGTCCGACAGCGGATTGCGTTCTTCACGGGAGAGCATCGGGCCACCACCTGAGCCGAGGAATCGGCCCATTGGCGCTCAGGATGGTTATCGAAGGGTTAAGGGCCCCTTACGCGTTTGAGCCAGGAAACAGACCGGCTCGCAATTCGACCTGACCGATATCGCGCACTCCGTCTCGGGCCCGACACAGGACATCGCGGTCGCTCTGAGCCAGAGTCGGCAAGTCGCCATCCTTGAAAAAACCGAGAGCCTTCAATGGCAGGGCAGCATCGCTCCTGAACATCTTCGCGAAGCCGGCGAGCGCACGTTCCAGGGATACGCCTGCAAGCAGCATCGCAGCAATGTCACGATAGTCCTTCGCCTCGGCGCGATCGAGAATCGCCTTCAACTTGGTTGCAAGGAGATCTTCCAGAGACGCAACCAGTAGGACCCCATCCCTGGTCGGCAACGGATCGTTGAGCCGTCCCAACGCAAGGCCGCCAAAGAAAGAGACTTTCACTTGGCCTTCCGAAGTGCCCACGTTCAAGACGAGAGAATTGATGTCTTCCTGGATTGGTCGCGCATACCGCATGAATAAGAAAGCTGACGAGATCCTCGCCTTGTCGAGCGGTGACGCATTGAAGAAATCGAAGTCGAAGGACGTTCTGTGACCAAGATGCAGCGCAACCGCCGTTCCGCCATAGAGGACAAAACCAAGGTCCCGAGCCGGAGAGAGCTCGGTCCAAAGGTTCAATTGAGCTGGCGGCAGGATATCGAGGCGTGGCTCAAACGAGTCCGTCATTGAACGACCTCGTCGGCGCCTCCATAGGGATCGTCCGTCCCGTCGCGCGCGCGAGGCGGCCGCGCCAGAACTCCCAGGATCGTGCATCGATCCAGCCCGGTTGGGCATTGAGCATGATGTCCACCAGTAGGTCTGGACCCAGCTCCTGCTCGAGTGTGCGGATCTCTTCGAAGCCGGCAAAGCTCATCGCCTGTGCGATGATCCGCTCAGGCGAGCGCGGCTCCGATCCGACGGGCTCCCACCAGAAGAACCGCCGTTCGAGATCGGAGAGCATGTCTATGGGAATGAGCAGCTCCGCCCGACTTTCCATGCTGCTACCCTACCACGATCGCAGTTTCAGAACCAGCGGCCAGCCTTCAGACGGCCGGCGTCACACCCGGCAGCGCCTGCACCAGGTCGCGGAAGCGGGTGCCGCGGATTTCGAAGTTGCGGAACTGGTCGAACGAAGCGCAGGCCGGCGACAGCAGGACGACGGCCTCCTTCAGCCCTGAGGCCTCAGCGTCCGCGGCCGCCTGCTCCACCGCGACCTCGAGCGTGCCGGACATCGCGTGCGGCACCTTGTCGCCGAGCGTGCCGGCGAATTCCGTCGCGGCCTCGCCGATCAGATAGACCTTGCGGATGCGCGGGAAGAAGCCGGTGAGGCTGGTAATGCCGCCGGCCTTCGGCTTGCCGCCGGCGATCCAGAAGATGTCGGCGAAGGACGACAGCGCGTGCGCCGTCGCGTCCGCGTTGGTGCCCTTGGAGTCGTTGACGAACAGCACGGCGCCGCGGCGGCCGACCTGCTCCATGCGATGCGCGAGACCGGGGAAGCTGCGCAGGCCCTGCTGCAGCACCTCCTCCTTGACGCCGATCGCGAGCGCGGCCGCGGCGGCACAGGCGGCGTTCTGCGCATTGTGCTGGCCACGCAGCGAGCCGATGCCGCCGAGCCGCGCGACTTCGCTGCGCGCGCCGCCGGCGCTCCTCACGATCGTCTCATGCTCGGTGTAGAGCCCATCGGCCAGCGGGTTCTTCACCGAGATGCGCACGACGCGCTTGCCGGCCTGGTCGAGCCGGTCGGCGATCGCGCGGCAAAAGCCGTCGTCGACGCCGACGATCGCCGTGCCCTGTGGCTGCACGCCCGCCACCAGTCGCTCCTTCACCGCCGCGTAGTTCTCGATCGTCCCGTGGCGGTCGATGTGGTCCTCGCTGACATTGATCAGGATGCCGACGCTCGGATCGAGCGAGGGCGTCAGATCGATCTGGTAGGATGACATCTCGATCACATGGACGCGGCCCATGCGCGGGGGCTCCAGCGACAGGATCGCGGTGCCGATATTGCCGCCCATCTGGGCGTCGTAGCCGGCGACCCGCATCAGATGCGCGATCAGCGCCGTGGTCGTCGATTTGCCGTTGGTGCCGGTGATCGCGATGAACGGCGCGTCCGGTGCGTGGCGCCGGCGTTCGCGGCAAAACAGCTCGATGTCGCCGATCACCTCGACACCGGCCTCGCGCGCCCTGAGCACGCTCCAATGCGGCACCGGATGGGTCAGCGGCACGCCCGGCGCCAGCACCAGCGCCGCGAAGTTTGCCCAGGAGACCGTGCGCAGATCGGCGGTGATGAAACCCGCCTTTGCGGCTTCCGTCATCCGGTCAACGCCGTCATCGGCCGCGATCACTTCGGCGCCGCCGGCGCGCAACGCGTGGCACGACGCGAGCCCGGAGCCGCCGAGCCCGAACACGGCAACGGTCTTGCCGGCGAATGAGGTGACGGGGATCATGAGAAGAACTCCGTCATTCCGGACACCGCGCAGCGGTGATCCGGAATCTCGAGATTCCGGGTTCGCGCGTGCCGCGCGCCCCGGAATGACGATCAGCTTGGAAGGATTTCATCAGCGCAGCTTCAGCGTCGAGAGGCCGACCAGCGCCAGCATCACCGAGATGATCCAGAACCGGATCACGATCTGCGGCTCGGTCCAGCCGAGTTGCTCGAAATGATGGTGGATCGGCGCCATCTTGAAGATGCGCTTTCCCGTCAGCTTGAACGAGGCGACCTGCACGATCACCGACACGGCTTCCAGCACGAACAGGCCGCCGATGACGGCCAGCACGATCTCGTGCTTCACCGCCACGGCGATCGAGCCGAGCATGCCGCCGAGCGCCAGCGAACCGGTGTCGCCCATGAAGATCGAGGCCGGCGGCGCGTTGAACCAGAGAAAGCCGAGGCCGGCGCCGAGCACGGCCCCGCAGAGCACCGCGAGCTCGCCGGTGCCCGCGACATAATGGATCTGCAGATAATCCGCGAACACGGCATTGCCGGCGAGATAGGCGATCAAGCCGAAGCTTGCGGATGCGATCATGACAGGCACGATGGCGAGGCCATCGAGTCCATCGGTCAGGTTCACGGCGTTGCCGGCACCGACGATGACGAAGGCGCCGAAGATCACATACATCCAGCCGAACTTGAAGATGAGGTCCTTGAAGAACGGAATCGCCAGCCCCGTCGAGGACGCATCGCGTCCCAGCCGGACCAGCGCGTAGCAGGCCACCAGAGCGATCGCCGCCTCGATCAAAAGGCGCAGGCGGCCGGCAAAGCCGGAGTGCGACTGCTTGGTGACCTTCAGGTAGTCGTCATAGAAGCCGACGAAGCCGAAGCCGAGCGTCACCGCGAGCACGATCCAGACATAGGGGTTGAGCGGATTGGCCCACAGCACCGTGGAGACGACGAGGCCGGACAGGATCATCAGGCCGCCCATCGTCGGCGTGCCCTTCTTGCTGATGATATGCGACTGCGGGCCGTCGGTGCGGATCGGCTGGCCCTTGCCCTGGCGCAGCCGCAGATGATCGATGATCCATGGGCCAAACAGGAACACGAACAGCGCGCCCGTGACCACGGCGCCGCCGGTGCGGAACGTGATGTACCGGAACACGTTCAGCAGGCCGCGAAACATCGACAGGCTCGGAAACGTATTCGTCAGCTCGATCAACCAGTAGAACATCCAACCCGCCTATGCCGTCTCACCGGGACCGAGCGCGCGGCACGGGCGTCCCGTGCACGAATCCAGTCCAGCCTCTTTTAACCATGATCGGGGCCGGGTGCGAATCGTAGCGCGGCGGAATGATCCGTCCGGCACGACCGCGTCGACCGCCAGTGGAAGAACATCCTTCTCTCGCGCCGCGATATCGCCCGATTGTCAGGCGGCCCCCTGCAAAGCGGCGGCGAGCTTCGAGACGAACTTGTTGACCCAGAAGATCTTCTTGCTGCCCTTGATGACGACGACGTCGCCGGGCGCCAGCAGCGCCGCGATCGTCCCGGGATCCAGCGTCACCGGATCCTCGTGCCAGCCGAGCCGCTTCGCGTCGGGCACCTTGTCGAACAGATGCCGCATCAGCGGTCCGACACAATAGACACCGTCGATACCGGCGAGATGGCCGACCATCTCGGCGTGATAGGCCGGCGCCTCGTCGCCGAGCTCCAGCATGTCGCCGATCACGGCGATCCGCCGCCCGCGGACGGGACGCGCCTGCAGGCTGTCGAGCGCCGCAGCCATGCTGGCCGGATTGCCATTGAAGCTGTCGTCGATCAGCACGATGTCGCCGATCGTCTGCTCGACGCCACGACCGGTCATGATGCCGACTTGGCCGAGCGCTGGCGCCAGCAGCACCGGATCGAGCCCGGCCGCGGCGACCGAGGCCAGCGCCGCCAGCGCGTTGTGCAGGCGGTGCGGCGCGCCAGGGGTCAGCGCGAAGGCGACGCGGCGGCCGGCGATGTCGGCCGTCACATCCCAGCTTTCGCCGCGTGAGCTATGCGACAGCTCGCGGACTTCGGCGTCGCCGCCGAAGCGGATGGTCTTGCCGGTCCATTCCGGCGCCGAGAGATCGGCGGGAAGCACGAGGACGCCGTCGGCCGGCAGGCCGCGGGCGATCGAGACCTTCTCCTGCCGGATCGCTTCGAGACTGCCGAGCTTCTCCAGATGCACCGGCTGCACGTTCACCACCAGCGCCACGGTCGGCTGGGACAGCTCCGTCAGCCGCGCGATCTCGCCCTTCTGGTTCATGCCCATCTCGACCACCCAGACCGAGGCCGAGGGATCGGCATTGCACAGCGTCAGCGGCACGCCCCAGAAATTGTTGAAGCTGGAAGGGCTGGCGGATGCGCCCGGATAGGCGGCGATGAACTCCTTGGTCGAGGTCTTGCCCGCGCTGCCGGTGAGCCCGATCACCGGCCCATGAAAGCGCGCCCGAGCGGCGCGCGCGAGCGCCCAGAGACCATCGATCAGCGTGTCCGCCACCACGAGCTGCGGAACGCTGATGCCCTCAATGCGATGCGGGACGATCATCGCCACGGCACCGGCCGCCTCGGCATTGGCGGCAAACTCCCAGCCGTCGCGGCTGGACGCAAAGCTCGACACGAAGCCGCCGCTCGGCGTGCCGCTCAGCGCGACAAACAGGCTGCCCGGCTTCACGGCGCGGCTGTCCTGCGTGACGAAGTCGATCGGCGTCTCCGGATAGTCGCCGGCGAGGCCGAGCGCGCGCGCCGCCTCAGCCACCGTCCACAGCGCCTTTGTCATGATGCCCTCGCTGCCAATGCGTCCGCGACCGCTTCATGATCGCTGAAATGCAGCACCGTGCTGCCGATGATCTGTCCGGTCTCGTGGCCCTTGCCCGCGATCACCAGCGCATCGCCGGGCTGCAGCTCGCTGATCGCAACCCGGATCGCTTCGGCGCGGTCGCCGATCTCCCGCGCTCCTGGCGCGGACGCAAGGATTGCCGCGCGGATCGCGGCCGGATCCTCGCTGCGCGGATTGTCGTCGGTGATGATGACGCCATCCGCCTCGGCGATGGCGATCGCGCCCATCAGCGGCCGCTTGCCGGTGTCACGGTCGCCGCCGCAGCCGAACACGACCACGAGCTTGCGCGCCGCGTAGGGCCGCAGCGCCTGCAGCGCCTTGGCCAGCGCGTCCGGCTTGTGCGCGTAGTCGATGAAGATGGGGGCGCCATTGTGCTCACCGACCAGTTCGAGCCGGCCCTTGGCGCCCTCGAGCGTCGCGAGCGCTTCGAACACCGCCTGCGGATCACTGCCGGTGCCGATCGCAAGCCCCGCCGCGACCAGCGCATTCTCGATCTGGAAGCGGCCCACCAGCGGCAGCCGGATCGAATACATCCGGCCGCAATGCTGGATCTCAAGCTGCTGCGTGAAGCCATCGACCGCGGCAGCCACGAGCCGGATGCCCGGCCCCGCGCCGTCGCCGTTCGTGCCCACCGTCATCAGCCGCAGCCCGCGCGCCTCCGCCGCAGCAATGACCTCGGCAGAACTCTCATGATCTGCCGAGACCACCGCAGCACCGCCCGGCGGGACCAGATCGCGGAACAGCCGCAGCTTGGCGTTGAGATAGTGGGCGAGATCGGGATGATAATCCATGTGGTCGCGCGACAGGTTCGTGAACCCGCCAGCCGAAACCCGGACGCCATCCAGCCTGAACTGATCGAGCCCGTGCGACGACGCCTCGAACGCCAGATGCGTGACGCCCTCCCCGGTGATCTCGTCGATCTGCCGATGCAGCGCGATCGGATCGGGGGTCGTCAGCGAGCCGTAGACGGTGCGCTTGTCCGACACCAGGCCGACCGTGCCGATGCTGGCCGAGCTGTGGCCGAGCTGCTGCCAGATCTGCCGCGTAAACGCTGCGACCGAGGTCTTGCCGCTCGTGCCGGTGACGGCTGCGATGGTCGCAGGCTGCCGCGGGAAGAAGCGGGAGGCCGCGAGCGCCAGGGCCCGCCGCGGATTCGGAAGCACCACGAACGGAACCGAAAGATCGCCCTGCGGTGCCGAGGCACCGGCGACGGCGACGGCGCCAGCGGCGATGGCGGCTGCGATAAACCGGGCCCCGTCGGTCTTGGTTCCCGACAGCGCGAAGAACAGGTCGCCGGGGCGCACCGCGCGGCTGTCGACGGCAAGGCCGGAGACCTCGACTGCGGCGATGCGGGCGTCGAGGGTCGCCTGATCCCCCAGGAGGTCGTGAATTTTCATCCTGGTCCCGTACCGGTGCTGGCCCCGCCCGGGTGGCGGCGCCTTCTGAGCCGTGCGATTCGGCGACGGCTTACTGCGTCAGCCGCGATGCCGCAAGAATTTGGCGGTCGGACGGCGGCAGGTCGAAACGGGGCTCGATCCCCAGCAGCGGCCCGATCCGAGAGATCACATTGCCGGCCGTCGGCACCGCGTTCCAGCCGGAAGTGATGAAGCCATAGGTTTCCTTCAGCGGCTGCGGCTCGTCCAGCATGATCAGGAGCTGGTATTTCGGCTTGTCGGCCGGGATCACGGCGGTGAAGAGGGTCAGCACCTTCTTCTTGGCGTAGCGGCCGTTGATCACCTTCTCGGCAGTGCCGGTCTTGCCGCCGATGTAGTAGCCCTTCACGTCGGCCTTGCGCGCGGTGCCGACCTCGGCGTTCAGCCGCATCAGATAGCGCATCTTTTCCGAGGTTTCCGGCTTGATGACGCGCTTGGCGATCGCCATCGCCTCGGCCTCGGTCCGCTTCATGAACGTCGGCGGGATCAGATAGCCGCCATTGACCAGCGCGCTCACGCCCATAACGCCCTGCAGCGGCGCCACGGCCATGCCGTGACCGAACGCGATCGTGACCGTGTTCAGCTCGGCCCAGCGCTTGGGCAGGATCGGAGAGGCGCTCTCCGGCAGCTCGGTGCGCAGCCGGTCGAACTGGCCCATCTTGCGCAGGAACGCCTTGTGGCCTTCCACGCCCTGCGTCAGCGCGATCCTGGCCGCGCCGACGTTGGACGAGAAGTAGAACACCTCCTTCATGTTGAGGAAGCGGCCCTTCGGCTCGTCGTCGTGAATCGCGAACTTGCCGTAGTGCAGCGGCCCGCGCGCATCCCACAGCGAGTTGAGATCATATTTGCCGGTGTCGAGCGCCATCGCCAGCGTGAACGCCTTGAAGGTCGAGCCCATCTCGTACACGCCCGTGGTCAGGCGGTTGATCCGATCCGGATCATGCGCCTCCTTCGGGTTGTTCGGATCGAAGTCCGGCAACGACACCATCGCGATGATCTCGCCGGTCCTGACGTTGACGACGAGACCGGAGGCGGCCTTGGTCTTGAACTTCTCCTTGGCCTTGAGCAGTTCGTCGCGCAGCGCATGCTCGACGCGCAGGTCGACCGAGAGTTCGATGGGCTTCTGCAGGCGGTCGGTGGCGAAGCCGGCGCGATGCAGGTCGGCGAGGCCCTGATTGTCGAGCCACTTCTCCATGCCCGCGATGCCCTGGTTGTCGATGTTCACCAGGCCGATCAGATGCGCCACCTCGTTGCCGGTCGGGTAGACGCGCTTGTTCTCGCGCAGGAAGCCGATGCCCGGCAGACCCAGCCGATGGATGTCCTGCTGCTGCTTGGGCGTCATCTCGCGCTTGAGCCAGACGAAGCCCTTGCGCGACATCAGGCGCTCGCGCACCTCGCTCGTATCGAGGTCGGGCAAGGTCCCGGTCAGCAGCTCGATCGCTTCGTCCTTGTCGATGAGACGGCGTGGCTCGGCAAACAGGCTGGGAGTCTTGACGTCGGTGGCGAGCACGGTGCCGTTGCGATCGACGATGTCCGGTCGCGCTGTTGCGATGGCGTCCTGCTGCGCGGCACGGCGGGAGCTCGGACCGTCGGAGCCGACGGCGAACATCACGAGCCGGCCGCCGATGACGGCATAGACCGCGGCAAAGGCGATGATCGCAAGGCCGATTCGCGCCCTCGCCTTGGCCGTGCGGTCGACATCGCGCCCATAGAGCAGCGTGCGCACCAGCCGTTGCCGCCAGGGCTCCTGCGGCTTCACTCCGGGCCGAAGCTGATCGGTCATTGTTGATCCTCCGGGCGACGCACCGATCCGGTCACGGGGGGCTCTTCATTGATCGCGTCGATCGCATCGATCATCGATCCGATCGGATCCGGATTGTCCGGCCGCGTGAAGCGCGGCGGCCGCTCCGGCAGGTTCTTCAAGCTGTCGTATTGCGTGGCGTTGAGCGGCTTCAGCGGCAGATGCCGCTCCACCAGCCCCTGGAGCCGAAGCGGCGCATCGAGCTTGGCCCATTCCGCGCGCAGGATCGCGATCGCTTCGCGCTGCTCGCGGATCTCCGCGCGCAATTGCAGCACGCGCTCGACCCGCGCCGTGGACTCCATCTTGATCCGATAGACATAGGCGGCCGCGAAGATGAGCGAGCAGATGACGACGAGGTGCAGGAGGCGCATCGGTCAGCCTCCCCGCAGGACGTCAGCCAGGCGAGGCCAAGGCGACGACGTCGAGGCGACATGCGGCGGCGCTGCCGTCCGCTCCGCTCCGCGCAGCTTGGCGGATCGCGCGCGGGGATTGGCTTCGATCTCCGCATCCGTGGCCACGATCGGCTTGCGGTGAAGCAGCTGGAAGCTCGGCTTCTCCTGCGCGACTTCGGGCAAATGGCGCGAGCCGCCGCCAGTCTTGCTGCGCTCCGCCAGGAACAATTTGACGATACGATCTTCCAGCGAATGGAACGAGACAACGGCCAGCCGGCCGCCTGGCGGCAACAGGCGCTCGGCTGCCGACAGCGCCTGTTCGAGCTCGTCGAGTTCCTCGTTGACGAGGATACGCAACGCCTGGAACGTCCGGGTCGCCGGATGGATGTCGCCCGGCTTCGATCTCACCACGCGCGCGACGATGTCGGCCAGTTGCCGGGTCGTGGCGATCTGCTGCTCCTTACGGGCGGCGACGATCGCCCGCGCGACCGCACGCGAGTGCCGTTCCTCGCCAAAGATATAGATGACATCGGCCAGAGCGCGCTCGGATGCGTGCGCGATGACATCGGCGGCGGTCGGTCCCGCACCGGCCATCCGCATGTCGAGCGGCCCATCGAACCGGAACGAAAAGCCGCGGGCCGCAGTATCGAGCTGCATCGACGAGACGCCGACATCCATCACGATGCCGTCCACGTGGGTGAGGCCCTGCTCTGCGCAGATCTCGGCGATCTGGGAAAAGCGATTCTCGATCAGGGTCAGGCGGCCGCCCGCTTCCGCGACCAGATCGGCGCCCGCTTCGACGGCCGTCCTGTCGCGGTCGATTCCGATCACCCGCGTTCCCGGCACAGCCAGGATCAGCCTTGTGTAGCCGCCCGCGCCGAAGGTCGCGTCGACATAGGTCCCGCCCTCGCGGGCGGCGAGCAGCTCGACCGCCTCAGGGCCGAGCACGGGAACATGCCGCAGGTCAGCCGAACTCACGCGGCAGCTCCGCCCGGCTGCCGCGGTTCCAGATTGGCTTTGGTCGGCTGCGAGCCCATCGCGCCTTCGATCCTCGCGCCCCGTCACTGCGCCAAGCCGTCGCCCCGCACGGTCGACGGCCAGCCCTGCAAAAGCCTGCACCCCGGCCCACGGATTGCGGGCCGGGGCGATCCTCGGTTCATCAACGCTCGCACGCTGCCGGATGCCCCCGACAGCGCTCGAACCCGTGATATCCCGTGCAGGACCTTGCATATGGCGGCTTGCCGTCCCGAAAGCCGGCTTGGCTCTTCACCACTTAGTAACGGCCTTTAGCGTTAACAAACCGTTGACGGTCTGTGGCGGATGTTAGGCAGCGGTTCACGCCTCTGTTTGGGGCCTCGAGCCGCGCGCGCGGCGCTCTGATCAATATGAGGGGCTCGCATGCGATTTCGATTGCGACTGGGACATGCAAAAGAGTAGTGCCTGCCCATATTCGATTTGAGCTATTTGCCTCGCCGCCTGCTTCGAGTGCTTCATGCCGAACTCAACAGACAAGCCCGAATCGAAGCGCCCTCGTGCGCTGCCGATCCCTAAGGGCGTCTCGGACCTGCCTGTTTTCACGCCAGACTCCTCGATCGCGTCGGACGTGATCCCGTCGGCGAATTTCGGTGAGCGCAAGGGCGGCCGCCAGCCGGACATGATCATCCTGCATTACACGGGCATGCCCGACGTGGAGGGCGCGATCACCAAGCTGTGCACCGCCGGCAGCGAGGTGTCGGCGCATTACGTCGTGCTCGAGGACGGACGCATCGTCCAATGCGTGCCGGAAGCGATGCGGGCCTGGCACGCCGGCCTTTCGTCCTGGGGCGGTGACGAGGACATCAATTCGTGTTCCATCGGCGTCGAGATCGTCAATCGCGGTCACGATTGGGGCTATCCGGACTTCCCGCCGCGGCAGATCGCGGCCGTCATCGCGCTGTGCCGCGGCATCATGCTCCGCCGCAACGTTCCGGCGCATCGCGTGCTCGGCCATTCCGACGTTGCGCCGTCGCGCAAGAAGGATCCCGGCGAGAAGTTTCCGTGGCACTCCCTTGCCAATTCCGGAGTCGGCCATTGGGTGCAGCCCGCGGCGATCAGCAAGGGCGAGACCTTGAAGCTCGGCAGCATCGGCGATGACGTGAAAGGCCTGCAGAAGGCGCTGGCCAAATATGGCTACGGCGTGCCGATCACCGGCAAGTTCGACGGCATCACGATGGATGTGGTCACGGCGTTCCAGCGACACTTTCGTCCTGAAAAGATCGACGGCATCGCCGACCGTTCGACGCTGTGGACGCTGCACGCGCTGCTGACCAGCCTGCCGGAAGAGGCCGCGCCGCGCGCCTGATTCGTCATGCAGCCCCCGCGTCGAGCTCACCGAGCCGGCGCGCGTAGAGGCGCTTGAGCGGCGCCAATTGCGTCGCTGCGCTCGCCTCGAGATAGGCGTCGCGCGCCTCGTCGCGGCGATCGAGACGTCGCAATAGGTCCGCGCGCACGGCCGGCAGCAAATCGTATTGTTTCAGGCCGCCGCGCGCGGCGAGCGAATCAACCAGCGAGAGCGCGCGCGCCGGGCCGTCGACCATCGAGACGGCGGCCGCATGATTGAGCTCGATGACGGGCGACGGCGCAATCCGCAGCAGCACCTCGTAGAGGCCGACGATCTGGCGCCAGTCGGTGTGCGCGTAGCTTGGCGCCTGCGCATGGAGCGCGGCGATCGCCGCCTGGACCGTGTAGGGCTGCGGCCGCCCTCCGGCGATGAGTGCCTCTTCGACCAGCGCGAGTCCTTCGGCGATCTGGGCACCATTCCACAGCGCGCGATCCTGCTCTTCCAGCAGCACGATGTCGCCCGACGAGTCGGTGCGACTGGCGCGGCGCGCATCGTGCAGCAGCATCAAGGCGAGCAGGCCTTTGACGTCGCGCGCGTCCGGCATCAGGGCAAGCACCAGCCGCCCCAGCCGGATCGCCTCATGCGCGAGATCATGGCGGATCAATTCGGGACCGGAGGTCGCCAGATAGCCTTCGGTGAACACGAGATAGATCACGGTCAGCACGCCGCGAAGGCGCTCGTCCAGCGCATCGCGTCCGGGTACCTCGTAGGGAATGCCGGCGAGGCGGATCTTCTGCTTGGCCCGCACCAGGCGCTGCGCCATGGCGTCCTCGCTGGCGAGAAAGGCACGAGCAACCTCGGCTGTTGTCAGGCCACAGACCGTGCGCAAGGTCAGCGCCACCTGCACCTCCGGCGCGAAGGACGGATGGCAGCAGGTGAAGATCAGCCGCAGCATGTCGTCGTCGAGATCGACGGGGCCGCCGTCGTCCTCGCCGACGGCGTCGCGCTCGATCGCATGCACGATCTCGGCTTCCTTGTCGCGGAAGTTGCGCTGCCGCCGGATGCGATCGATCGCCTTGTTGCGCGCAACGTTGACCAGCCACGCCCGCGGATTGGCGGGGACTTCGGGTCCCCGCCAAGCGAGAAGCGCCGTCGCGAACGCCTCCTGCAGCGCATCTTCGGCCAGATCGAAATCGCCGACGAGCCTGATCAGGGTCGCGAGCGCCCGGCCGGACTCGTCGCGGAACACTTTCTCGATGGCACCGGGCGTCATCTCGTCGGCCGCAGCGGTGGCTTCAATGATTGTACTGCCAGACCGGCCTGACCTCGATCGAGCCGAGGCGGGCGCCGGGAATCCGCGCGGCGATGCCGATCGCCTCGTCGATGTTCTTGGCCTCGATCATGTAGTAGCCGCCGAGCTGCTCGCGGGTCTCGGCGAACGGACCGTCGGTGGTCAGGATCTTGCCGTCGCGCACGCGCACCGTCGTCGACGTCGAGGTCGGCTGCAGCCGGTCACCGCCCTTGTAGTTTCCGCTCGATATGATCGATTGGGTGAAGCTCTGATATTCGGCGAGCATCTTGCCTTCGGCCTCCTTCTCCATCTTGGCGTATTCGACCTCGTTCAGATAGATCATCAACAGGTACTGCATCGGACTTGCTCCTCTCTTCGGCTGGATCGCCGACATCCAGTCGAACGGCAGCGACGCGAAACGACACGCCGAGCATAATATTTTCCGCCGGCATGGCGACGGCTTGACGTACCGGTCGAGAAGCCCCATTCAAGCCGCGTCAGTCGGCCGGACGGCCGCTCCGACAGGTGCCGAAAGGCCGCCGGGGAGGAAAGTCCGGGCTCCATCGACATGCGGTGCCGGATAACGTCCGGCGGGGGCGACCCCAGGGACAGTGCCACAGAGAACGAACCGCTTCCTCCCGCAAGGGAGGCAGTAAGGGTGAAAAGGTGCGGTAAGAGCGCACCGCGGGGCCGGCAACGGAACCGGCATGGTAAACCCCACCGGGAGCAAAACCGAATAGGGACGGCCACGCGGAGACAATCGTTTCGACGATGACGTCCGCGGGAGCGATGTCAGGCTCGCCGTCCGGGTAGGTTGCCCGAGGTCTCGCGCAAGCGCGATCCCAGAGGAATGGCCGTCACGTATCGTCATGCGCAAGCATCACGGTGCCCTACAGAACCCGGCTTACAGGCCGGCTGATATGTTCATGAGGGGCTCGACGCACCAGCGTCGGGCCCCTCGCCATTTTGACTAGCCCGCGGCTGAGAGCTGGCCGAACTCGGTGGCCTGGCGCTCGAACAGGCTGCGGTACAGCCCACCGGATCGGCTGACGAGCGCGGCATGATTGCCCTGCTCGACGATGCGGCCACGGTCGAACACCAGGATGCGGTCGAGGCTGCGCACGGTCGCCAGCCGATGCGCGATCACGATCGCCGTCCGGCCCTTCATCAGCCGCTCCATCGCCTCCTGGATCAGCGCCTCCGACTCCGAGTCGAGGCTCGAGGTCGCCTCGTCCAGGATCAGCACGCGCGCATCCGCCAGGAACGCCCGCGCCAGCGCCACCCGCTGCCGCTCGCCGCCCGACAGCTTGACGCCGCGCTCACCGACCAGGGTGCCGTAGCCCTTGGGCAGGCGCATGATGAACTCGTGCGCGTTCGCAAGTCGCGCCGCCTGCTCGATCTCGGCCTGGCTGGCGCCGGGGCGGCCATAGGCGATGTTCTCGGCGAGCGAGCGGTGGAACAGGATCGGCTCCTGCTGCACGATGGCGATCTGGCTGCGCAGCGAATCCTGTTTCGCGTGCGCAATGTCCCGCCCGTCGATCAGGATCCGGCCGCCGCTGACGTCGTACAGCCGCTGCACCAGCTTGACGAAGGTCGTCTTGCCGGAGCCGGAGCGCCCGACCAGCCCGATCCGCTCGCCCGGCCGGATGTCCACGGACAGCCGGTCGTACAGCGGGACGCGGTGGCCGCCATAGTGGAACGTCACCGCATCGAACACGATGTGCCCGCCGGTCACCGTCATCGCCTTGGCTCCCGCGGCATCGACGATGCCGATCGGCTCGCCATGGATCGCCACCAGCTCGTCCATGTCGTTGACCGCGCGCTGCAGGTTGTTGATGTGCATGCCGACGTCACGCAGGTAGGCATGGATCACGTAGTAGCTGGTCAGCACATAGGTGACGTCGCCCGGCGAAGCCCGGCCTGCCATCCACAGCAGCACGGCGCCGCCGATTACCGACGAGCGCAGGCACAGCAGCACGCCGAGCTGCACGGCTGCGGTCGTGTTGTAGCGCAGCCAGGTGCGGCTGACGCGCCGGGACCAGCGGTTGACGACGCGCATCAGCCGGCCGTCCTCGCGGGCCTCCGCCCCGAACGACTTCACCACCGCGTTGCAGCTGAGCGCATCCGCGAGCGTCCCGCCGACCTTGGTGTCCCAGGCATTGGAGATCCGCGCGGCGGGGGCGATGTAGCGGGTCGAGAACACGACCGTCATCGCCACGTACAGCACCGCGCCGACGGCGATCACCGCGCCGAGCGCGCCCCAGTGCAGGCCGAGCAGCACCATCGAGCCGAGCAGCACCGAGAGCGAGGGCAGCAGCGCCAGCAGGATGGTGTCGTTGTAGAGGTCGAGCGCCCACATGCCCCGGGTGATCTTGCGCACCGTCGAGCCTGCGAAGCTGTTGGCGTGCCAGTCGGTGGAGAAGCGCTGCACGCGCACGAACGCCTCCCGCGCCACATCGGACATGATGCGGAGCGTGAACGGCACGATCAGTTGCAGGCCGGACAATCGCAGCACGATCGAGGCGAAGCCGAGCGCGACGATGGCCGCGAACGCCACCACCGCCGCGTGCCGCGCATCGGCATTCGATGGGCCGAGCGTCAGCGCGTCGACGAGTTTGCCGGAGAATAGCGGCATGAACAGGTCGGCGGCGGTGGCGCCGAGCAGGCACACGGCGATGCCGAGGGTCATGCGCGGCTGCTTCAGCCAGTGGCGGGTCACGAACGGGATCACGACGCGGATGGCGGCGGGACGCTTGTCGGCCTTCAGGCCGGAGACGTTGAGGGTCATGGCATCATCCGGCCGCGCGCGCGGGCGCCAGGCCGGCTCCAAATGAAGCAGACGCGAGGCGACGCGCGGTCTGCGAATGATGAATCAGATTGTGGGAAGTACGGCGGCGCTCAATGCGAGCGGCGGAACACCAGGACCGGCATCGACCGTGCGGGCGTAGAGAGCACGAGGGTCGAAAGCGCGAGCATCGACCGGGTGCAAACGGTCTGCAGATGCGATGTAGTCATGCAGATCTCCCCGGTTCGAGCGACAATTCGTGGTCCATACCATCGATGGTACGATTTGGCAACCCGCGGTCGTCGCGCGGGCCGCTCACGTCAATGTGCGTCGCCGCCGCCGGCCATCGGCGAGCTCGGCTTGTTGAGCAGCAGCACCATGAAGCTGAGCGCGATGTAGAAGCAGGTCAGCATGAAGAACGCGTCGCCATAACCCATCACCACGGCCTGGCGGTGCACGATCTGCGACAGCTGCTTCATCGCCATCAGTGCGGAATCGCCCATGCCCTGCAGCTTCTGCTGCAGCATGTTGAGCGTCTCGACCGCGGTGGCGTTGCCCCAGTTCACGCGCTCGTGCAGGCGCGAGATGTGCAGGTCGGTGCGGTCGTTCAGCACCTGGTTGATGATCGCAAGGCCGACGGCGCCGCCGAGATTGCGCATCAAATTGAACAGGCCCGAGGCGTTCTTGACGCGGTCGGGCGCAAGCGTGCCGAGCGCGATGTTGTTGGTCGGGACCATCGCGCACATCATGCCGACGCCGCGCATCACCTGCGGGACGAACAGCTCCCAGAAGTCGTAGTCGCGGGTGATGCCGGTCATCTGGTAGGAGCCGATCGCGAAGATGACGAGGCCGAAGGCGATGATCAGCCGCATGTCGATCTTCACCATCAGTCGGCCGACCACCGGCGCCATCAGGAACATCACGACGCCGGAGACGAACATCGTCTCGCCGATCATCAGCGCGCTGTAGCCTCTGACTTCCGCGAGATAGCGCGGATAGATGTAGGTCAGGCCGTAGAGGCCGATGCCGATGCAGAATTGCAGGAGGCAGCCGACGGCGAAATTACGGTTGCCGAAGGCGTAGAGGTCGACGATCGGCTCGTCCGCCGTCAGCACCCGCCAGAAGAAGCCGATCGCGGACACCGCGCACACCGCGGCGAAGATCGCCACCGACGTGTCCTGCAGCCACTCATATTGCGGCCCCTCCTCCAGCACATATTCGAGCGAGCCGAGGAAGCCGGCCATGAACAGGAGGCCCCACCAGTCGAAGCGCTCCAGCAGCTCGAAATGCGGCTCGTCGAAATCGACCAGCGCCAGCACGCCGATGGTGATCAGGATGCCCGGCGGGATGTTGACGAAGAACAGCCAGTGCCACGACATCGCGTCGGTGATGTAGCCGCCGACGGTCGGGCCGACGGTCGGCGCCAAGGTCGCGACCAGGCCGATGATCGGACCGACGATGTGGAACTTGGAGCGCGGAAACACCGTGTAGGCCGAGGCGAACACGGTCGGGATCATGCCGGCGCCGAGGAAACCCTGCAGCGCGCGCCACAGGATCATCTGCTCGATCGACGAGGCGAAGCCGCACAGGAAGCTGGAGATGGTGAAGCCGGCGGCCGAGATCGCGAACAACAGCCGCGTGCCGAGCGCGCGCGACAGGAAACCGGACAAGGGAATCGCGATCACTTCGGCGATCAGATAGGCGGTCTGCACCCACGACACTTCGCTGGAGCTCGCCGACAGGCCGGCCTGGATCTCGGTCAGCGACGCCGACACGATCTGGATGTCCAGGATCGACATGAACATGCCGAACACCATGATCAGAAACGCGATCAGCCTGCGCGGCGCGATGCGGTCCGACGGCGCCGCGGGCGCGCTCATGGTGGGGTTGGCTGTGGTGGCGGTGGCCATGGTCAGTTGTCCGCTGGAGTCGATGACCGCGCCACGATCTCGGTGTTCTCCCCTCCCCCTTGCGGGGAGGGGTCGGGGGTGGGGGTCCCCAACGGCGGTCTCGCCCGGAGTACCCCCCTCCCCAACCCTCCCCCACAAGGGGGGAGGGAGCTCACTTCCCGGGACGCGACAGCTCGTGCCATCGCGTCACTTCAAACTGCTTTCCTGGTCTAACTACTTCCCCTGCACCGTCGCCGGTGCGTCGAGGTCGCCATCATTATCCGCATCCTTGGCGCCGTCGGTGGTATCCACCGTCACGTAGACCGACATGCCGGCGCGCAAGAGGTTCTGGCGCGCGACGTCCCTCGGCACGCGGATGCGGACCGGCAGGCGCTGCACGATCTTGGTGAAGTTGCCCGTCGCATTGTCCGGCGGCAGCAAGGTGAACACCGAGCCCGCGGCCGGCGAGATGCTGTCGACCGCGCCCTTGAAGCCGCGCGCGCCATAGGCATCGACCTTGATCGTCACCGGCTGGCCGGGACGAATGCGCTTCAGCTGCGTTTCCTTGAAGTTCGCGTCGATGAAAACATCATCCAGCGGCACGACGTTGCCGAGCCGCTGGCCGACCGCGACGAAATCGCCGGTGTTGACGAGGCGGTTGGCGAAGGTGCCGTCGACCGGCGCGCGCACAGTGGCGAATTCGAGATCGCGCTCGGCCTTGGCGAGCGAGGTCTTCAGTTCGGCGAGTTGCGCTGCCGCCTCCGCCTGCTGCGCCTTGGTGACCTCGACATTGTCGCGCGCGGCATCGAACGCGGCGCGGGCGGCGCGCACCGCGGCCAGGCCCTGGTCGCGCGCGGCTTCCGACTGCTCGAAGGTCGCATGCGAGGCAAAACCCTTGGTGCTCAGCGCCTGCTGGCGCTCATAGTCGAGCCCGGCGCGCTTCATCGCGGCTTCCGACGAGGTCAGATTGGCCTGCGCCTGCTCCACCGCGCTCTGCTGCGCGGCGACCTGGCGGCCGATGCGGGCGATGGTCGCTTCCTGCGTCGCGATCTTCGCGCGCGCGGCGTCGACCGCGATCTTGTAGTCGCCGTCGTCGATGCGGAAGATCACGTCGCCCTTGCGCACCACCGAATTGTCGCGCGGCACGATCTCATGGATGTGGCCGGAGACGCGCGCGCCAAGCATGGTGTTGTTGGCGCGGACATAGGAATCGTCGGTCGAGACCATGAAGCGGCCGACCAGGAAATAATGCGTGGCGTAGCCGGCTGCGGCGAGCGCCAGCAGCAGGCCGATGCCGGCGAGGACGCGCTTGCGCTTACCGGATTTCGGCGGCGCGGCTGTCGCACCCTGGGTCTTCTGTCCCCCGGGAGCACCCGCCGGCGCCGCGGGCCGTTCGGCCGGCGCTTCGGTGGTGACGTCGGCTGAGGTGTCGAGCTTGCGCGACACCGCCTCGCTGGATTGCGGACGGGCCGCCTCGGGCTTGGCCTGGCTCGGCGCACTCTCCGACTCGGGCCGGCGTGCCCGCACAGCCTGTTCCCTCGCTGCAGCCATCACAGACTCCCACCCATGGCAGCGGGGCCGCTTCGCCCCAAAGAAATCGACCGAACCGTTCGGTCAATTTGATCTCTATCATTGACCGAACCGTTCGGTCAATCTATATCTTCGCGACTGCAACATACTCGCTCACGTCCTGTCGCGACGTTGCCTCGACAGCCTTTTTCGGGAACAGCCTGAACCAATGATTGAGGGCGACCACACCACTACCCCCGTGACGCAGGACGAGGATTCCTCGAAGCGGCGCCAGATTCTCGACGGCGCCCGCAAGGTCTTCATGGACCTCGGCTTCGACGGCGCCAGCATGGGCGAGATCGCGCGCGCCGCCGGCGTCTCCAAGGGCACGCTCTACGTCTACTTCGCCGACAAATTCCGCCTGTTCGAGGCGATCGTCGAAGAGGAGACGGTTCATCGCGGCGCCTCGAACTTCAGCTTCGACCCGGCGCGGGATGCCGCCACCGTGCTGTACGAGTTCGGCTCGGCCTGGATCGCGGTGGTGTGCCGGCCGGGCGGCGGTTCCGCGATCCGGACCGTGATGGCGATCGCGGAGCGGATGCCGGAGGTCGGGCGGCGCTATTATGATTGCGTCCTCGAGGGCACCATCAGCCGGCTGGCGGCCTATCTGCAGGCCCGCGTCGAGGCGAAGGAGCTCGCCATCGACGACTGCCATCTCGCCGCGTCGCAGTTTCAGCTGATGTGCCAGGCGACCTTGTTCCTGCCCTTCATCTTCCAGGGCGCGCCGGCGCCGGCACCGGAGGATGTTCACCGCGTGGTGTCGAGCGCCGTGCGCATGTTCATCACCACCTACGGCATCAAGAACTGAGCCGTTGCCGTCGGCGCTGAAGCGCGCAGCCGTGGAAGTCACGAACACGTCCGCCAAAGACATGCATTCTCCTCCTCGCGGCAGGTGACGCCCGAGCTTTGCGATCAGATCACGCCCGCTCGATCGGAGGGCGCAGGGAAGGCCGGGCGCTGGCCGCGCCCGTGGCCCGCCTGCGGAAAAAAAATGCAGGCGGCAGGTACCACAGGTCTGGCCGAGAACACCCGGCCTTCCCTGCGCGATGGGTTGACGGCTTATACGCAGTCTCCCCGGTGTCCGGGCTTGTTAGCCACCGTCATCCGCGACGACGCTTTCAACGTCGCCTTACGAACTTGACGCCAGCATCGGGGCGCCAGGACCCTACGACTTCACCGTCCTGCCGGTCGCGTTCGTCCGCTCGCGATTCCAGCGCGCTGCGCGCCGACAGGCCACCGCTCCCCACCTCCAACGCTCGTGACGACCGCGAAACGTCCCTCTTCGATCGAGGCGGGATGGGGAGAGAAAAACATGGAATTCGGAAAAATGGAAGGTGATTATTTTTACGCGGGGGACTGGACAGGGCAAATCAGCTTGATGGGACTGCGGAAATGAGTTTCTGCGCGCACGCCTTTTCGGTGGCTCGCAAATGTCCCTCCGCCGTCATTGCGAGCGAAGCGAAGCAATCCAGGGGCGTCACCCGCGACTCTGGATTGCTTCCGCCGTCGCCCTGCGGGCTCTGGCGGACAAGTCGTCGCTTGCGCTCCTCGCAATGACGATTGGGGCATGCTGCGCCCTCCCCCCTCAACCGTCATCGCCCGGCTTGACCGGGCGATCCAGTACTCCGAGACGGCTGTGATAGCGCCGAGAAGCCGCGGCGTACTGGATACCCGCTTTCGCTGGTGTGACGGCGGAGTGTGGGACGAGCCGCACGCCCCAAATCCAGTGTCATCCCGGCCAAGGCCGCCAACGCGACAGCGTTGGTGGTCGCCGACCCGGGATCCATACGCCCGTGCCGGTCGTGGCTGGGCACCATGTAGCGGCCAGCGTGCCTCAACCCACGCCCTGTGGTTATGGATCCCAGATCGGCGCGCGCGTGACCGCGCGCTTGTCCGGGACGACAGGGGAGGACTGAGTTGGCAGCGCGGGCATGACGGCGGAGTGCACCGTAAGCAACCGAGACACCGCGGTGGGCACGGCGCGCGAGGGACCAAATTCTATCAGCAGCATCGGGGCGCGCCTTTGCCCACCCCCCTACTTCTTCACGCTCTTCGTCGTGTGGGAATGCGAATGGCTGTGGCTGCTGCTATGGCTGTGCGAATGGCTGTGCCCATGCCCCGCCGCCGGCTCGATCGGCATCAGCGCGACGTGGCCGTGGCGGACGCCGCGTTCGGCGATGACGTGGTCGGCGAAGGCCTTGACCTCACGGCGCTCGCCCTTGAGCACGGTGACCTCGAGGCAGCTCTCCTGGTCGATGTGGACGTGGAGCGTCGCCTGCGCCAGCCCGGAATGGTCGTGCGCCTCCTGCGTCAGGCGCTTCGGCAGTTCGCGCGCGGCGTGGTCGTAGACGTAGCTCAGTGTCGCGATGCATGGGCGGGTGTCGCTGGCGCCGGTGTCGGCGCTCTCCAGGCCGCTGCGCAGGAGGTCGCGAAACGCCTCGGAGCGGTTGTCGTAGCCGCGCCGTTCCATGAAGGCATCGACCTCCGCGAGCAGATCGTCGTCGATGGTGATCGTCAGGCGCTGCATGCATCGTCTCCCGGCGGCAACACTGTTCCATGAGCTTGAGGTTGAGTATGATGTTTGCTCGTTGACATCATACTGGTGTCACCGTAGCGTTATTTAACACTCGACAGTGGGGCGATCCAAGCGAGCGTGCCGGCGGCCAATGAGGGCTGGCGGCGAACGATGCCGTGTGCCCCGATGATGAGATCGAGGCGCGTGGCGACGATGCGGTGGCGTGGAGCGAGTGTTTGGGTGCTGATGGCGGCCTTGGCGCAGCAGGCGGAGGCACATCCCGAGCGCGCTCCGGCCGAGTTGCCCACCGTCGCCGTCGATGCGCCGAAGCACCCCGCCAAGCCGAAACCGCAGGCGAGGCGCGAAGCGCAGCGGCCGAAGCCCGGCACCGTCCGTCCCGCCGCAGGCCTCGTCCCTGTCGCGGCGGCGGCTCCGCCCTCCGGCGCGCCCAATGTCGGCTCCGGCCCGGGGCGCCCGCAGAGCATGGCGAGCGAGACCGTCATCACCGGCGACGACATCAACGCCCGGCCGGCGACGCGGCCCGGCGAGGTGCTGGAAGCCGTGCCCGGCCTGATCGTCACGCAGCATTCCGGCGAAGGCAAAGCCAACCAGTATTTCCTGCGCGGCTACAATCTCGACCACGGCACCGACCTGGCGCTGTTCGTCGACGACGTGCCGGTCAACATGCGCACCCATGCGCACGGCCAGGGCTATGCCGATCTCAACTGGCTGATGCCGGAGACGATCGGCCGCGTCGACGTGCGCAAGGGCCCCTACTTCGCCGACGAGGGCGACTTCGCATCCGTGGGCAGCGTGCATATCGGCCTGATCGACACCGTGCCGAAGGCGATCGCGCAGATGACGGCCGGCAGCTTCGGCTATCGCCGCTTCTTCGGCATGGACTCCGTCCATGTCGGCGACGGCCATTTGCTGATCGCGGGCGAGGCCGGCCGCTATGACGGGCCGTGGACGACGCCCGACGACGCCAAGAAGCTCAACGGCCTGATGCGCTACTCGCAGGGCACAGCGACCGACGGCATCTCGATCACCGGCATGGCCTATGCGAACCGCTGGACGTCGACCGACCAGGTGCCGGAGCGCGCTCTCACCTCCGGCCTGCTCGGCCGCTACGATGCGATCGATCCCAGCGACGGCGGCAAGACCAACCGCTTCGCGCTATCCGGCCGGATCGCGGGGACCGATGAATCCGGATCGTGGAAGGCCAACGCCTATGTCGTGAAGAGCCAGCTCGATCTCTACAACAACTTCACCTACGCGCTGCGCGATCCCGTCAATGGCGATCAGTTCCACCAGCATGACGACCGGCTGATGATCGGCGCCAATGCGTCCCGGACGTTCAACGGCAGTTTCGCCGGGCGGCCGATGGAGACCACCTTCGGTGTCCAGACCCGCTATGACGACATCGCGCTGGCGCTCAGCTACACGGCGCAACGCAACTATCTGAGCCCCGTGCGCAGCGACAAGGTCGGCGAAGGCAGCATCGGGCTCTATGCCGAGAACACCGTGCGCTGGACCGACTGGCTGCGCACCACCGTCGGCTATCGCGGCGACACCTACCAGACCCACGTCTTCTCGCTGTACAACGGCAACAACACCGGCGATGCGGCGGCGAGCCTCGGCAGCCCGAAGTTTCGCATGGTGATCGGGCCGTTCGAGAAGACCGAGTTCTTCCTCGGCGCCGGCTATGGCATGCACAGCAACGACGCCCGCGGCGCCACCACCACGGACGATCCGACGGCGCCGGGCAGCCGGATCGAATCGTCGCCGCTGCTGGTGCGCACCAAAGGCGCCGAGGTCGGCGTGCGCACGCGGATCATTCCGGGGCTCGACTCGTCGCTCAGCGTCTTCATGCACAACCAGGACTCGGAAATCCTGTTCTCGGGCGATGCCGGCAACACCGAGGCGAGCCGGCCGAGCCGCCGCTACGGCTTCGAACTGACCAACCGCTATCGGCCGGCCTCCTGGATCGACATCGACGCCGATCTTGCGATGACGCATGCGCGCTTCGTCGGCGACAACACCGATCAGGCCGACGCCTACGCGCAGCTCGTCGCCGCCGGCGCGCCGGCCGAGGTGCTGCGCGGCAATGCGCCCGGCAACTACATCCCCAACGCGCCCGCGATGATCGCCTCCGCCGGCATCACGCTGGGCGAACAGACCGGCTGGTTCGGCGGTTTGCGCTGGCGTTATCTCGGATCAACGCCGCTGACCGAGGACAACTTCTTCCGCTCGACCGCCACCAGCGTTTTCAACGGCCGCATCGGCTTCCGCGACGCCAATGGCTGGCGCATCCAGCTCGACGTTCTGAACCTGCTCAACACCAAGGCCAACCAGATCTCCTACGGCTACGGCTCGCTGCTGCGGACCGACCAGCTCTACCAGGCATGCTACGGCAGCACGCCCACGGGCGTGCCGGCGCAAATCTGCCAGACCGGAATCATGGACCGCATCCTCCACCCGATCGAGCCGCTGACGTTCAGGGTGACGGTGGCTGGGACGTTCTAGAACGCGTTCGTCATAGCCGCGGATCGTTCCCTCGGCCGCATGTCGTTGCTCCGATCTTCGATCGAGGCACACGCTCGCCGCACGAACGGTGCGCTCCCCTCCCCCTTGCGGGGAGGGGTCGGGGGTGGGGGTCCGCGGACTCCGCTGCCGATGATGAGCCCCGGCCCTATTCACATGCACGTCGCGCTATCGCCGCGCTTACAGGTAACAGCATCACAAGGGTGCCACTCACTAAGTTCGGCGCCCGGAGACCCCACCCCCAACCCCTCCCCGCAAGGGGCAGGGCTATCGCACGTGACTGAGGAGTTCGAAAAAGAAGTCATCGCTCCAACCGGCGCGCTTGAGCTTGAGACGCAACGAGGTGGATGTGTCGGGGTGGGCTCTGGCGACATTGAGGGCCAGGCGCCTGAGCACGGCAAGGTTAGCGGGACCGTTGTCCTTGCGGTTGCGGGCGAGATCCTCGTCGAGAACGACATCGAGCGGCCAGTGCAGGCCGTTTTCGATGCTCCAATGGGTGCGAACGATGCGCAGAACTTCCGTGCGGCTGAAGTTCTTGCTCATCAGAAAGTAGCGTTCGACAGTTTTGTCCTTGCCGCGCTTGCTCTTGATCCGCGCGACGGCTTTGAGGCCTGGAAAGTTGTGTTTCGTCGCCATGTCCTTGACGGGCACCACGAGCGCACTGCGCTTTTCCTTGCGGCCATGGTCTGCATCGGTCATGGCGACCGCTTTGCTGCCCTTGCGCGCCGCTGCGGCGATCGCCGCTCGTGCGTCGGCCAGCAGAGCGGGCTGGTTCTCCTTCACCGCCAGGACGTAGTCGCCACCTCGCGTCACGATCTGCTTGGCCATCTCGCGATGGCAGTGCAGTGCGTCGGCTGTCACAACGCACCCCTTGAGCTGCAGAAGCTGCAGCAATTGCAAAGCGCCGGCCACTTCGTTGTTGTCTGGCGCCAGAACATTGGCCAGCGCCATGCGCGTCTGCGCCGCCCATGCCGTGACCATGACCGGCGGCATGTGGCTCTTGCCGCGTTCATAACCTCGCCGGAGCGCCTTTCCATCCAGGGCGATCACGCCCTGCGGCTGTGCGATCTTCGCGCCTTCGGCGAAGGCTTCCATGAAGCGCCGGAATGCCGTCTCGAACGCCTTCGGGTCGAGCATGCGGAACACACGGCTGAACGTGTCGTGGCTCGGAAATCCATGCTTGAGCACCAGCACATCTTTCCAGAGATAGGCCTTCGACCGCGCAAACAGCGCCATGTCGGTACAACTGGTCGCCCCGCACAACGTCGCCATCAGCGCAATGAACAAAATCTCCGTCAGATCGTGCAGCGCATTGTCCGCGCGCGGGTCGGGCAGGTCTTCGAAGCATTCCGAGAATCGGTCCATCGGCAGCTCCTTCCAGCTCAGGAGCCGCCTTCAGAATCGATTTTTGACCGGATCACAATGCCTTACAGCGTAATTTCACATGCGATTCCCCTGCCGCAAGGGGGAGGGGAGTTCACCGTCGCCTTGGCGAAGAGCTCGGCGTCGTGAGGAGAAGAGCTCGGACTGATAAGGAGTCGACTTAGGCAGCTCGAAGCGATGCTGATGAAGATCGACGTGGCAGCGGCGGTGCGCTCCCTCTCCCCGTTCTTCACGGGGAGAGGGTCGGGGTGAGGGGCAGCGGCACGGGTGGTGTGAATGGCGGTCTCCAACAGTCCTTGCCAAGCCGAAGCAAGACAACTGCATCACCGAAGACTTAGGATGGCGGGGAATTGAACTCATTACTTGCTCCGTCCGTGTGGCTGCCCCTCACCCCAGCCCTCTCCCCGTAAAGAACGGGGAGAGGGAGCGCACCGCGCTCGCTGCTAGAGGGCAGCCTAACCAGGCGAGACCATACAAGCCTGCAGCTCCTCACCCACACAACGGCGGTCCGTCCGCGACGATCGCGATCTCGAACTCGAGATCGTCCCCGCTGAAGTCGTCGCAGGCCTCCCTCTCCGGCTGCACCCGCCACGGGATCGGCTTCGGCGGCAGCAGCGCCAGTCGCTCGGCATCGGCCACGGCGCGGCGGGCGGTCTTGAGCGAGCGGCACACCAGCACGGGATGCTCCTCGGTGCTGACCTCGAAGCCCGCGCCAATCGCCCTGATGCGATACGATGCCATCTCCACCACTCCCACTCCGGCAGCAAACCAGAACCCCGCGCGCCTTGTTCCTGGCGAGTGTGGCAGGTCTAGTGTCGGCCAATGGCGGACGAATGGGATGGTGAACGGACCGTTAACCCTGATCTCGCGCTGGTGATGATGACGTGCCGGAGCGGGACATGCACGGCTTTGCGCCTGACCGAGGCGCGAGAAATCCACAGCGGCGCACAGGAGGGGGAATGGCGAGTAGCGAATAGGGCAAGGAGCGAAGACGGGAGATCCCTATTCGCCACTCGCCTCTCAGTAATCCCGGTACTCGTCTTCCTCGTTGATCAACTGGCCGATCGACTTGGGCTGCTTGCGCGAGGCGATCGAGCTGGTCACGTCGGGATCGCGCTGGCCGTAGCCGTAGCGGCGCTGCTGGGCGCGGGCGGCGACCGTCTCGCCGGATTGCGCGGCAGGCTGGCAGATCAGCCGGCGGCTGGCGCGGCGCATCAGGTCCACGTGGATGTGATCGTAGTGATAGACGTTCGAGCCCGGCGCGAGCACGGTGGTGAACTGCTGGCAGGCCCCGCCCTGGATGTCGCGCAGAAAGCCCTGCTCTTCCGGCAGACCGATCCAGCCGTCCTTGACGGTGATGCGGCGGCCGTCCGAGAGGATGAAGGCCGAGATGTCGAGCGCGTTGCCGAAGGCGTGCTCGGAGATGTGCGCGCTCGGATTGCCGTTCATGCCGCGGCAGGAATAGGCCGAGATCTGCTTGATCTCGACCACGCGCTGGCCGAACCAGCGCTGCGCCGCCGGCTGCACCGATTCCGCGAGCCAGCGATCGAGCGCCGAGACGATCGGACAGGCCAGCGTCGCGGTCGGCTTCACCGCCACCGGACCGACTGTGCCGACCGGATCGCGCGAGGGCCCGAGCCGCGGCGGGGGCTCCTGCTGCGGATACGCGGTGCGCGGCGCCGGCTGGCCTCGATACGGCGCGGCGGGATACGACCTGTCGGCCGGCAGGTTGACGTCATCCTCGCCGGCGGGCGGCTCGAGTTGCAGCGGCGCGCCTGGCGCTGCGCCATAGCCCGGCTGCGCCGATGCCGCGGGATAGCCAGCATTCGACGGCGGATAGACCGGCTGCGGCTGATAGGTCGACGACGGATAGTTTTGCGGCTGCTTGTTGATCGGCCAGCGCGGCTGGCCGCCGATCGATCCCGGCGGGCGCAGGCTCTCGTCGGCGAAGCCATAGCTCGCGGTCGCTTCGCCGAGCGCCGCCACCTTCAACGGGTAGTCGGCGCCGCACATGCCGGGGCCGGAGATCGGATCGATGCGGACGATGTCCGCGCTCTCCTCCACCGCTCCTGATTTCAGGCAGGCGATCTCGGCCTCGGCCCGCCACGGCTCGCGCTCCTGGAAGAATCCACGGCCGCAACCCGCAAGCGAAACAAGGACGATGGAGCCGACGAGATACAAACGAACTCCGCGCGTCATGTGCAGAGGTTTGCGGCAATTTGCTTAAGGAGCTGTCAACGTCGTCTGTTCACGGCACGGAAACCATTGCGGCGCGCGAGCTGATCGAAACTCGCGCAAGCGGCAGCGCCGCTGTCTTTTCTGCCGCTGCAGACAGGTTAATCTCCGCCGCAGTCCGAAAACGCTGAGAACGGGAGCCGTGTCATGACCCCTGCCGGTCGGTGGAGCACGATGGTCGCGTATGCTGCGTTTGCCTTCGTTGGCGCAATCGTGATCGGGCTGGTCTAGGAGCCGCAGCGCGTGACGCGCGCGCGTCCGGCCGGCGTCGCCCGCTCGGCGGACGCGACGGTGACCTGCGTCACAGATCGGCGGGTCTCAGCCCCTTAAAAGTTCCCTCAGGTTCACGACGCCGCCCCGAGGGAGCTCATCATGAAGACCGTCTTTCTGGCCGCAGCCGCCGTTCTGATCGCGAGCAGCGCCGCGCAGGCTGGCAGCTCGATCGCGTTCGATTTCGACGGCCGCAAGATCCGCGTCACCGTCCCGCGCAACTGCCAGTCGCTGTCGTGCCTGCAGGTCTCCGGCATCGATCTCAGCGGGCTGAAATCCAAGCTCGACGATGATGACACGCCCGCCACGAGCACGGCGCCGGCCGCAACCGCTCCGGCGGCGCCAACGCCGGCCCCCGTCGCGACAGCACCCGCGGTCACCGCCCCTGCGCCGGTTGCTGCGCCTGCCGCCGCCGCGCCGGTCGTGACGCCGCCTGCGCCCGTTGCGGCCGCTCCCGCTCCGGCACCGACCGTACAGATGCCAGTGGCACCCGCCCCGGTCACTGCGACCGCGCCTGCTCCCGTGGTCCAGCCGCAGCCCGCCGCCCCTGCTCCCGTACCGACCACCGTGGCTGCCGCACCCGCGGCTGTTCAGCCCGCACCGGCGCCGGCCGCGGACCCGAACTCGCCGCTCGGCGTGTGGGCCACCGAGGCCGGCAAGGGCAATGTCGTGATCGAGCCGTGCGGACCCAACATCTGCGGCTTCGCCGAGAAGACCCGCGAGAAGATTCTGATCAACATGAAGCCGAAGGACAGCAAATGGGTCGGCCGCATCCATGATCCCGACGGCGGCGGCAACTACGACTCGACGATCGTGCTCAAGAACCCGACCACTCTGCGCGTGCAGGGCTGCGCCTTCGGCGGGCTGTTCTGCGGCGGCCAGACCTGGAAACGTGTGAGCTGACGCCGGTCCCTCGTTCAGCCCACGCGCAAGGCCTCGCCGGTCGCCGGCGAGGCCTTTTTGTTTGTTGCGCTCAGGCGACCTTGGCGGGCATCACAGCCGGCACCGCGCTTTGCGACGGCAGTGACAGCCGCACGCGCAGGCCGCGCGGCGTGTTCGGCATCAAGGCGATGCCGCCCTCATGCTTCTTCATGATCTCCTGCGCGATCGACAGGCCGAGGCCAAAGCCGCCGGCCGATCGCGCCTGGTCGAGCTTGACGAACGGCTCCAGCGCGCGCGCCTGCAACGCCTGCGGAATGCCCGGGCCGTCATCGGCGACCTCGATCGCGATCACGCCCTCGATCGTCGTATCCAGGCTGACCACGACCTGCGTGCCGTGCTTGACCGCGTTCTCGACGACGTTTGTCACCGCGCGCGACAGCGCCCGCGGTCGCCCTTCGCACACCAGCCGCGGCGGTCCCTCGAAGCTGACGGCATGGCCGACATCGGCGAAGTCGCAGCAGATCGTCTCCAACAGGCTCGCGAGCTCGATGCGCGCCGGCTGCTCGGCCTTGGTGTCGTCGCGCAAGTAATCGAGCGTCTCGTCGAGCATGCGGCTGACCTGGTCGATGTCGCGCTGCATGGCCGCGCGCATCTCGACCTGCCCGATCCGATCCGAGCGCAGCCGCAGCCGCGTCAGCGGCGTGCGCAGATCGTGGCTGATCGCCGCCAGCATCCGCGTGCGGTCGTCGAGCAGCGCGCGGATCCGCGCCTGCATCTCGTTCAAGGCGTCGGCGACCTGTACGATCTCCTTCGGCCCGCGCCGGCCGAGCGGCTCCTGGGCGCCCGGCGAGCGGCCGAACGCGCTTGCCGCGCGCGCCATCTCCGACAGAGGCCGGATGATCGCGCGTGCCGCATAGATCGACAGCAGCACGCCGAGGATCAGGATGAGGAACAGGAACACCATGGTCGGCTTGACCACCATCGGCCAGAAGTCGAGCCGCGGCACGTCGTCGAACACCAGCGCGCGCTCGCCGTCGACCTGGACGATGATCTGGGTCGGCGGCGCCGCGCCATAGCTGACACCGTGCAGCAAGGTGATGTCGCGCAGCACACCGAGCTGGCGGCGGGCGAGCTTCGTGGTCAAAGGCACATGGCGCACCGGCTTTGCCAGCAGCGTGAGCGAGGTCAGCGGCACCAGTTCGACGGGGATGCCGGAGCTGCGCAAACTTGAGAGGCTGCTCTCGATAGCGACGGGATCGTTGGCGGCGCGGACGAAATGCACGGCCTCGGCGACGCGCGCGACGCCATAGGCCGGCGATTCCTGCTCGTCGGGGGGATCGAGGAACAACAGCGCCGCGGCGATCATCAGCACCATGCCGAACAGCACCGACAACGACGCCAGGGTCACGATCTGCGTGGTGAGGCCGAGCCGCGGGAACGTGTTGCTGCAGGTCTTGTGATCAGGCTTCATCGAGCGTCTCGACCTTTGGCGTGAACACGTAGCCGCCGAGCCGGACGGTCTTGATCAACGACCAGCTCCTGGCGCCGGGCTCGATCTTCTGGCGGATGCGGCTGATATGGACGTCGATGCTGCGCTCGACCGGACCGGCCTGGCCGCCATGCGCCTGCTCGATCAGTTGCTCGCGCGACAGCACGCGCCCGGCGTTTCGGCAGAATGCGAGGAGAATGTCGAACTCGGCGCTGGTGAGCGTGATCTTGACGCGGTCGGGATCGAACAGCGTGCGCGTCGCGGGCTCGATGCGCCAGCCGTCGAAGATCATCGGCGCCTGACGCGCGGCGATCACCGCCGGATGCAATTGCGAGCGACGCAGCAGCGCGCGGATGCGCGCCACCAGCTCGCGCGGATTGAACGGCTTGACGACGTAGTCGTCGGCGCCAAGCTCGAGGCCGAGGATGCGGTCAATGTCCTCGCCTTTCGCGGTGACCATGATGATCGGCACGGTCGAGATCTGGCGCAGCTTGCGGCAGATGCTCAGGCCGTCCTCATCGGGCAGCATCACGTCGAGCATGATGAGATCGACCTGCTCGCGCTGCAGGACGTCGTGCATGGCGGCTGCGGAGGCGACGAAGCGCGGCGCGAAGCCGTGCTCCTGCAACAGCTCGGTCAGCAGCGCTGCGATCTCGCGATCGTCCTCGACGCAGAGGATGCGCGCCGGCGCCGCGAGGTTGGCGTCGGCGGCCACGACGGTATTGTGTGACGACATCATGCGCAGAACATGGTCGATTTTGGCCGGAAAGAACAGCCCGAAGCGCCTCCCGATCGTGGCGAAATCAAGCTGTATTGTTAAGGCGGAAACATTTCTTCACGCGACTTAACCCTGCGCAACCGGCGGCCCGCCTAAGACTTTTCGGCACCAGACAAACATCACCAGGAAAGTCCTGCGACAAGGCTGACGCGGCCGGCGCGGTGTCTTCCGAACCGCGATGCCAAAGCCCCGTGAAGCCCGCCCTGCTCGCACTCTGCCTCCTGCCTCCGCTGCTCGCCGGCTGCGCCGTCGGCCCCGACTACATCACACCGGATTTCGGCACGCCAGCGCGCTGGAGCAGCGAGACCAATCGGCCGGCGCAGGCGTTGAAGCTCGCGCAATGGTGGCGCAATCTCGGCGATCCGCTGCTCGATCAACTGATCGGCGAGGCCGTCGCCGGCAATCTCGACGTCGCCGCCGCCAAGGCGCGCATCCGCGAGGCCCGGGCGACGCAGCGCCAGGCCGTCGGCGCGCTGTTTCCCAGCGTGAGCGGCAGCGGCGCGGCGACTGAGACCCGCAGCAGCGGGTCGTCGACGAGCGGCATCGCCATCGCACCGGCGACCTACAGCCAGTACCAGGCGGGCTTCGATGCGAGCTGGGAGCTCGACCTGTTCGGCGCCAACCGCCGCGCGGTCGAGGCGGCCAGCTACGGCGTCGATGCGGCCGAGGACGATCTGCGCGCGACCTTGCTGACCTTGGTCGGCGACGTCGGCTCCAACTACATCGATGCCCGCGCCTATCAGGCGCGCGCGGCCTTGGCGCGGCGCACGGCGGCCTCGCAGCGCGAGACCGCGGCGCTGACGGAGCGCAAGCAGGCGGCCGGCTCGGCCTCGGCCGTCGACACCGCCAAGGCGAGCGCGCTCGCCGCGAGCACGGAGGCGACGATCCCGACCTATGAGGCCAGCTATCAGCAGGCCGTGCACCGGCTCGGCGTGCTGCTCGGACGCGATCCGACCGCGCTCAGCCAGCTTCTGTCCCGCTCCACGCCGATCCCCGCGCCGCGCCTGCCGCTGCCGAAGGGCATCCCGGCCGACGTGCTGGTGATGCGTCCCGACGTCCGCAAGGCGGAGCGGCAGCTCGCGCAGTCCACCGCCAAGATCGGCCAGGCGACCGCCGCGCTGTACCCGGACGTCAGCCTCAGCGGCACCGTGTCGACGACCGCGCTGAAGCTCGGCGATCTCGGCAAGAACTCGACGATCGGCTGGTCGATCGGACCGAGCGTCTCGATCCCGATCTTCAACGGCGGCAAGCTGCAGGCGGCGGTCGAGATCGCCGAGGCGCAGCGCGACGAATACCATGTCGCCTGGCGCAGCGCCGTGCTCAGCGCGCTGGAGGACGTCGAGAACGCCATCGTCAACCTGGCCCAGGAACGGCTTCGCATCCGCAGCCTCGGGGAATCAGCGCGACGCTATGGCGAGGCCGCGCGGCTGTCGCGCGCGCTGTACCAGACCGGCTCCAGCACGTTCCTCGACGTGCTCGACGCCGAGCGCTCGCAGTTCACGGCCGAGGACAGTCTGCTCGCCAGCCGGGCCACCCTGGCGAAGGACTACGTCGCGCTCGCCAAGGCGCTGGGCGGCGGCTGGGGTGGCGTGCTCGACAGCTCCAAGCCTGAAGTCGTCGACGCCGGCACAGGTCCGCATCTCGTTCAAGCCGTCGAACCCCGCTGAGTTGCGCCGTGATGTCCCAGTGACTGCGAAGTAAGCCGATGAACGCACCCTTGCCCCAGATGCCCCGCACCGTCGCGATCGACGACGGCGGCTCGCCCACATCGCCGACGAAACGCGCACGCGGGCGGAAATGGCTGATCCTCAGCCTGATCGCGGCGGCGGCCGCAGCGGGTCTGCTCGCCTCGCGCTACACGGCCAATTCCAACACCAAGCTGGTGACCGCGCCGGTGACGATCGGCGACCTCGAGCAGACCGTCTTGGCCACCGGCACGCTGAAGCCGGTCAAGCTGGTGGCGGTCGGCGCCCAGGCCTCGGGGCGGCTGGTCGCGCTCAATGTCAAGCTCGGCGAGCGGGTCAAGGCCGGCGATCTCATCGCCGAGATCGACTCGCTGACCCAGCAATACACGCTGCGCACCAACGAGGCCGCGTTGCGCAATGTGCGCGCCCAGCGCGACGAGAAACTGGCGACACTGACGCTCGCCGAGGCGAACCTCGCGCGCCAGCAGGCGACACTGGCGCAGAAGGCGTCGTCGCGTGCGGACTACGACAACGCCGAAGCGACGGTGAAGCAGACCCAGGCGCAGATCGCGCAGCTCGACGCGCAGATCGTCGAGGCCGAGGTCGCGATCGAGACCGCGCGCGTCAATCTCGGCTACACCAGGATCACCGCGCCGATCGACGGCACCGTGCTGTCGATCGTCACCCAGCAGGGCCAGACCGTCAATGCGGTGCAGTCGGCGCCGACCATCGTCGTCCTCGGCCAGGTCGAGACGATGACGGTGCGCGTCGAAATCTCCGAGGCCGACGTCGTCCGGGTGCAGCCCGGACAGAACGTCTATTTCACGATCCTCGGCGATCCCGACCGGCGCTACGAGGCGACGTTGCGGAGCATCGAGCCGGCGCCGGAGTCCATCAAGAGCGATTCGAGCTTCTCGTCCAGCACGACCACGACATCGAGCAGCAGCAGTTCGTCCTCGTCCTCCACGTCGTCAGCGATCTACTACAACGGCGTGTTCGATATCGCCAATCCCGACGGGCGGCTGATGACCTATATGACCGCCGAGGTCCACATCCTGCTCGGCGAAGCCCGCAAGGTGCCGACGATCCCGTCCTCCGCGCTCGGGAGCGCCAACGCCGACGGCAGCTACGCCGTGCGCGTCCTCGACGAGGCCGGGAGCCTGCAGAAGCGCGCGGTACGCATCGGGCTCAACAACAAGATCAGGGCCGAGGTGACGTCCGGCCTGCGCGAGGGCGAACGCGTCGTGATCTCCACCCCGGATGAAGCGCCGAAACAGACAATGATGCCGCCACCGCCGGGCGGAGGCATGTGATGGCGGCGCCGCTGATCGATCTGCACGATGTCGGCCGGCGCTACGCGTCGGGCGACAGCACCGTGCACGCGCTGCGGGGCGTCGACATCAGAATCGCGCGCGGCGAGATGGTCGCCATCGTCGGCCAGTCCGGCTCCGGAAAATCGACGCTGATGAACATTCTCGGCTGCCTCGATCGCCCGACCTCCGGCAGCTACCGGATCGCCGGACGCGAGATGAACTCGCTCGACCCGGACGAACTCGCGGCGCTGCGCCGCGAGCATTTCGGCTTCATCTTCCAGCGTTATCACCTGCTGGGCGAGCTGACCGCCGCGGAGAATGCCGAGGTGCCCGCGGTGTATTCGGGACTGTCGTCCGCGACCCGGCGCCGCAAGGCCGAGGCGCTGCTGCAACGGCTCGGCATGGGCAGCCGCGTCGGACACAAGCCGGGGCAGTTGTCCGGCGGCCAGCAGCAAAGAGTGTCGATCGCGCGTGCCCTGGTCAACGATCCCGACGTGATCCTCGCGGACGAGCCGACCGGCGCGCTCGACCGCGCCAGCGGCGAGGAGGTGCTGCGCATCCTCGACGAGATCAGCGCGTCCGGCCGGACGGTCATCATCGTCACCCATGATACGAGCGTCGCCCAGCGCGCGCGGCGCATCATCGAGATCCAGGACGGCTGCGTCATCTCCGACCGGCTCAATCCGCGCTCCTCCGCTCCGGCCTCTGCTGTCGTGCCGGACGATCACGCGTTGCCGCCATGGTCATGGTGGCGCAGCCATCTCGATCGGCTGCGCGAGGCCGCCCGCATGGCGCTGCTCGCAATGAACGCACACCGGCTGCGCGCCTTCCTGACCATGCTCGGCATCATCATCGGCGTCGCCTCCGTCGTGCTGGTGCTCGCGCTCGGCCGCGGCTCGCAGGCACGCGTGCTGGAGAACATCAACCGCCTCGGCACCAACACGCTCGAATTCTTTCCGGGCAAGGATTTCGGCGACACGCGCTCGGGCAAGATCCGGACGCTGGTGGTCGCCGACGCCAAGGTGATGGCGCAGCAGCCCTATGTCGATGCGATCTCGCCGACGGTCTCGACCACCAGCACCTTGCGGTTCGGCGCGATCGAGGTCAGCGCGCAGATCTCCGGCGTCGGCGAGCAGTATTTCCGCGTCAAGAACACCGAGCTCGCCGAAGGCGGCTATCTCGATGCCGACACCGTGCGGTCCTATGCCCAGGATGCCGTGATCGACGACAATGCGCGCAAGGCGCTGTTTCCCGATGCCGATGTCAGCCCGCTCGGCAGGGTGATCCTGATCGGCAAGGTGCCCTGCCGCGTGGTCGGCGTCACCAAGCAGCAGCAGGCGGGTTTCGGCTCGAGCTCCACGCCGATCGTCTATTTGCCATACACCACGGTACAAGCCCGCTTCCTCGGCAACCAGGTCCTGCGCAGCATCAGCCTGCGCGTCGACGAAGCGACGCCGATGGCGGAGGCCGAGCGCGCCGCCACCGCGCTGTTGACGGCGCGGCACAACGCCAAGGACTTCTTCGTGCTCAACACCGACGACATCCGCAAGACGGTCGAGAGCACCACGCAGGTGCTGACCTTGCTGGTCGCCGCGATTGCGGTGATCTCGCTGCTGGTCGGCGGCATCGGCGTGATGAACATCATGCTGGTGTCGGTGTCGGAACGCGTCGGCGAGATCGGCGTGCGCATGGCGGTCGGCGCGCGGCGCAGCGACATCCTGATGCAGTTCCTCATCGAAGCGGTGCTGGTCTGCCTGCTCGGCGGGGCGCTCGGCCTGACCGTGGCCATCGGCTTCGGCACCGTCTTCAATGCGCTCGATGTCGGCTTCCAGCTGATCTATTCGCCACTGGCGATGGCCGGCGCTGCCGTCATCTCGATGGCGATCGGCATCGGCTTCGGCTACATGCCGGCGCGCAGCGCCTCCCGGCTCGATCCGGCGACGGCATTGGCGCGAGAGTAGGTTTTCGTCACATCGCAGCGGGTGTGAGCTCCCGGCTCCCGCCCTCGCGACCCGGCAGATGCCGTCAACGATGACGGCACCTGCTCGTTCGATTGCGGCGTCGGCGTGAAGGAAGCGGGGGACCGGTTCTGCTTCCTCCCGCCGCGCGCTCACCGATCAACGGCGGCGCTGCCACACACCGGCGTAGTTGCCGTCGCCGTTCTGGCCGATGCCGGCGTTGTTGTTGCGGCCGATCTGATGCACGCCGGCGCCGTTGCCGTTGCCGTACTGGATGATCTGGCTGTCGTTGTTGCGGCCCTTCTGGAAGGTCTCGGCACCGTTGCCGTTGCCGTTCTGCACGATCGAGGACGAGTTGCCAGCATAGGCGCCCGAGGTGAGCGTCAGGACGGCAGCGGAGACGAGGAGGATGGAGCGGAGCATGGCGTTTTCCCTGTGATCGGTTTCGAACCGCGTCATTGCCGTTCGATGGTTGGAGACTACGCGGCGCCCACGCCTGCTTCCGTGCCGCATGTCACACTCTGCTACTCGCGCTCTCCATGGCCCTTTCGCGTGACCACCCGCCTCGCCCACCGCTGTCGTCCCGGACCAGCCACGACGCGCGCCAGCGCGGCGAGGCGCCGATCCGGGACCCATAATCCGCGGCGGTCGTGTGAGGCAAAAGGCCAAACGCCAGCGTGCCTCAAACAGCTCCCTGGGGGTATGGGTCCCGGATCGGCGCTGCACCAACGCTGGCGCGTTGGCGCAGCTCGTCCGGGACGACGGCGAGGGTGTTGATACAGATGCGCGCCTCGCCCACCACCGTCGTCCCGGACAAGCCACGACGCGCGCCAGCGCGGCGAGGCGCCGATCCGGGACCCATAATCCGCGGCGGTCGTGTGAGGCAAAAAGCCAATTGCCAGCGCGCCTCAAACACCTCGCTGGGAGTACGGGGCAATTGCACATGACGATCGGAGATTTGCGCTCATCTGTCTCCACAACGTCATGGCCGGGCTTGTCCCGGCCATCCACGTCGTTCGGCATGCTGAGAACCACGTGGATGCCCGGGACAAGCCCGGGCATGACGGTGACTCTCATTGGCAGGATCGTTCGCCGGCACAGCTGCGGACCTCAGTATGCGATAGCCTGTAGACACCACAACGCAGCGACAGCCGGTGACGGCTGTCGCTGCCGGAGGGCGATGTTAGACAAGCGCGATGGAGCCTGGCGGATCAGGCCGGCTCCGTCGCGACCTCACATCTTCTTCTGCAGGCCCATCGACGTCATCAGCTTGTCGAGCGTCTTCTGCGATTGCGGCGAGGCGCCCTTGCGGACCTCGCGATAGACGTTCGGCTCCGTCGACGCGGACTTGCGATCATCATCGTCGTCCATCGCATCGGGATCGACCGGCGTGGATGGCACCGCGGAGTTCTGTCCGGGGTCGGCCTCTGTCGTCGGCGGTGTGACCGGTCCCGATCGCTGCACGATCGTGGCCGAGTTGCCGCCGCTGTGCTGTTCGATCCTTGTATAGCCGGAGCGTGTCTCGACCTTCTTGTCGGTCGTCGCCGCGCCGCCGCTTTGGGTCACGCTCGCCGAATTGCTGCCGTTCCTGATCGACGTCGTCTCGGCCTGCACCGACAAGGCGACGAGACCGGCGAGCAGAGCACCGGCCACGAGCAACGCTTTTCGCTGGTTGAGCTTCATCTGTCCCTCCTGACGGATTCGAGCGTTGGACGAGAGCTCGTCCAACGCCGTCCGGTTTCGAGCCTGCGGGCAAAAGCCCGTTACCACTGATTGACCCGGACGCGATTGGCGTTGCCAACCTGCATGGCGCCGGCGCTGTTGTCACGGCCGCGCTGGTCGAGGCGCGTCGCGTTGTTGTTGCCGAGCTGCGTCGAATTCGAGCTGTTGTTCATGCCGGTCTGGCGCGCACTCGCGGTGTTGCCGTTGCCGGCCTGCACCTGTCCATTCATGTTGTACTGGCAGTTCTGCGTGACGTGGTCGCTCAGGCCGTTGCCGATCTGGGTCTTGGCGTGCACGCAGGCGGTGATGCCGCCGGCATAGGCCGGGGCGGAGATCAGCGCCAGTGCGGCGCTTGCGATCAACAGAAGCTTGCTCATGGGGCGCATCCTTGGGGGCTGGGTTTGTCGGGGCTGTCGTTCGGGACTGAGGTCGTGGGCTGGGCGTTCGAGGTCTGGCTCAGCGGACAGGAAGCGAGATCCGCTCGCTTCCTTCCGCTCCGCTTTCTCGATCAGCGGCGGCGCTGCCACACGCCGGCGTAGTTGCCGTCGCCGTTCTGGCCGATGCCGGCGTTGTTGTTGCGGCCGATCTGATGCACGCCGGCGCCGTTGCCGTTGCCGTACTGGATGATCTGGCTGTCGTTGTTGCGGCCCTTCTGGAAGGTCTCGGCGCCGTTGCCGTTGCCGTTCTGCACGATCGAGGACGAGTTGCCGGCATAGGCGCCCGAGGAAGCGAGCGTCAGGACGGCAGCGGAAGCGATGAGAATGGAGCGGAGCATGGTCGTATCCTTTTGAGCGTTCGATCCGGCGTCATTGCCGTTCGATGGTTGAAGGATAGACGGCGCCCACGCCCGCTTCCGTGCGGCGGGTCACACTCAAGCTCCGGACCGCTCTGCGTGCCTATGCCCGATTGCCCACAGCATCCAAAACTGTCGTCCCGGCCTGGTGCGCAATTGCACGGGACGCATACCGCGGACGCCATCGAGGAACGAAGCTGATCGTTGCGCGCCTCACCGCAGTCAGTCGTTATGAGTTCCGGATCGGCGCTGTACCAACTCCGTTGCACTCATCCTCGACGACGAGGCCGAGCTGCCCGCCACGACGGCAGCGCGCTCCCCTCCCCCTTGCGGGGAGGGGTCGGGGGTGGGGGTCCCCGGGCGATGAAATGTGTGGCGGCCAACTCGCTTGCCACAGAGATCGTCGTGAGAGCCAGATCGTAAGCGCCCAACGAAGAGCGGGATTCGTGGACCCCCACCCCCGACCCCTCCCCACAAGGGGGAGGGGGCGCACCGGTCGGGCCGCTCGGCCTCTATCGCCTGGCGACCTGCGTGCCCGGTTGGCCGTCTTGCGGCACTGCGCCCTTGTCGACCCATTCGGGCGGGGCGCCGAGGCGATTGGCGACCATGCCGATGAGTCCGGGGTCCCTTCCGAACGCTTCGCACGCAGCATTCTTGGGTTTGGCGCCGAGTGCCGCGCCGATCCGCTCGATCGACGGCAGCTTCGGCGGCTTGCCGAACGGCGTCTCGCCGGTCAGCAGCATCTGGCCGAAATCGGCGCTGAACGATCCAGCGAGATCATAGGCGTCGCCGGCCTGCGACAGCACCGGCGAATTGGTGAAGGAGTTGGCGCCGCGCGCCCACACCATCGCGGCCTGCTGCCGTCCCTTGCGGTCGAGCGCTTCCGCTTCGATCGTCAGACTGCCGAGGCCGATCGGCAGTCGCGGCACCGGCACGGGCACGCCGAGTGCGCCGGGAACAGCGGAGACGACCTTGGATGCGCCGGCCGCCACCGGGTCGGTCGCCGTGGCCTGGGTGATGAAGGTGCGGGTCGTCAAATCCGCCCGCTCGTTCGCCGGCACGACGGTGAAGCGTTCGCTCAAGTTAAGGCAGAGCGCGCGATCGACGGCATTGGCGACCAGCCGCCGCTGCTCCTCGCTCAGGACCGCGCCCGCCTCTCCCGAGAACGACGTCGGCATGATGCGCACGGTCGAAGCCGCCAGCACCTTGTCCTTGTCGACGTTGAGCTGCGACTTGGCGAGGATGCCGTTGGATTCCGCCATCGCCTGATAGGAAGCCAGCGACCCGCTCTGGGTGATCGGCGCCGTCGCGCAGCCGGCGAGGCCAAGGGACGCGCACAGCACGCCGAGACGGAGGCCGATCATGGGACGAGACGATCCGACGAAAGTCCTGACCTTGCCATCGACCATGCCGGGACCGTCCTGCGCTCGCTCACCATCGCCCGCCGCTGGCGACGCCTGCTTGTGGTCCGGGAATTCGGAGAGCTGAGGGCGGAAGCGTGGAGAGATGATCGGTGAACGGCGCCAACCAGGGAAACAGTGCGGCAGGCATGGTTACGCTCTGGCGCCATTGCGGCAGGCTCGAATTCGATGGGGAAGTCGAAGAACGGCGGCGTCATCAACGAAAGCGGCCAGCCATGTCGGCGGATCGCCGTGCGAACCTTGCGCTCCACCACGTCGAGAGACAAGGCGTCATTTCCGCGCAGCCAGGCGGCAGCACGGCGATGAAGGCTCTTCGCGACCGGGGCGGCATCGCATGGAGCGATGCGGGACGACCGCGACGAACAACTTCCGCAGGCAGAGCACCGTGGTCGCCGGGCTCATTCGGCTTGCGCGGAGATCGCTTCGGCACAGCGGGCGCTTTTCGACCAGAACAGTCGCCGGCGCCCGCCGTCCTCATTCCACCAGCAGCTTGTCCAAGGTGATCGGCAGGTCGCGCACGCGCTTGCCTGTCGCATGATAGACCGCGTTGGCGATCGCGGCGGGAACGCCGACGATGCCGATCTCGCCGACGCCCTTGATGCCCATCTTGTTGATGATGCGATCCTCCTCCTCGACGAAGATCACCTTGATGTCGTGGACATCCGCGTTCACCGGCATGTGATACTCGGCGACGTTGGCGTTCATGATGCGGCCAAACCGGTGATCGATCATGGCTTCCTCGTGCAGCGCCATGCCGATCCCCATGACCACGCCGCCCATGATCTGGCTCGCCGCGGTCTTGGTGTTGAGGATGCGGCCGGCGGCGACGGCGTTGACGATGCGCGTCACGCGGATGACGCCCAATTCCTCGTCGATCTTCACCTCGGCAAAGACAGCCGAATGGGTGTTGTGGGCGTGCTTGTCGTCCTCTTCGAAATCCCCGCCGCGCTCCTTCTCGATGCGGTCCTTGCCGCCGTGGCGCATGACGTCCGACATCGCCACCGAGCGGCTGCGATCCGCGATCGCGACGATGGCGCCATCGGCCAAGGTCACCTCGTCGGCCGTCAGCCGCTGCAGCGGCGAGTTCGGCATGGCCTGCGCCATGGTCAGCAGCTCGGCACGGATGTCGTCGGCGGCATTGACGATGGCGTGCGAGATCGAGGCGGCGGTCCATGAGCCGCCTTCGACCGGCGCCTTCGGCAGGGTGGAATCGCCGAGCTTCACCGTGATGCTGTCGAGCGGCACACCGAGCATGTCGGCGGCGACCTGCGCCATGATCGTGTAGGTGCCGGTGCCGATGTCGGAGGTGGCGCTGGCCACCTCGACATGGCCGTTGGCGGTCATCACGATGCGCGAGGCGAACGGCATCTGCATCGCCTCCCAGGCGCCGCTCGCCATGCCCCAGCCGACCAGCTCGCGGCCATCGCGCATCGAGCGCGGCTCGGCGCTGCGCTTCGACCAGCCGAAGGCGTCGGCGCCCTGCTGATAGCACTCCTTCAGGCGCTTGCTGGAGAACGGCAGGTTCTTGTCCTGATCGCGATCGGAGTAGCAGCGCAGCCGCAGCTCCAGCGGATCCATCTTGAGGGCGACGGCGAGCTCGTCCATCGCGCATTCCAGGCCGTAGACGCCGCTGGCGGCGCCCGGCGCGCGCATGTCGCCGGGTGTCGGCACGTCGAGCTTGGCGAGCCGGTGCGTCGCCCGTGAATTTTCAGAGGTGTAGAGCACCTCGCCCCAGCCGATATCGTTGCGCGAGAACGCCTCGTGCTGCGAGGTCATCGCGATCGCCTCATGCGTCAGCGCCGTCAGCGCGCCGTCCGGACCGGCGCCGAGCGCCAGCCGCTCGATCGTCGCCGGGCGGTAGCACAGGCCGTACATCTGCGCGCGGCTGAGCACCACGCGCACGGCGCGCTTCAGCTTCAGGGCGGCCATGGCCGCGAGCGCCACCTGATATTGCGGCCGTAGGCCCGAGCCGAACGCGCCGCCGACGAACGGCGACATCACCTGTACATCGTCTTCCTTCAGATCGAACACGCTGCAGACATAGCGCTGCACGTTCTGCACGCCCTGGGTCTTGTCATAGACGACGAGCTTGCCGCCATCCTTCCACAGCACGGTCGAGCCGAACAGCTCCATCGGATTGTGATACTCGATCGGCACGCCGTACTCGGCATCGTGACGCACCGGCGCGACTGCGAGCGCCTTGGTTGCGTCGCCGCGCGGCTTGACGGGCTTCTCGACCTTGAAGGCCTGCTCGCGCCTGGCATGCAGGTCGGTCGCGAATTCATCTGTGTGATAGCGGACGTCGACCAGCGTCGCCGCGAAGCGCGCGGTGTCCTCGTCCTCGGCGACGACCAGCGCCACCGGCTGGAAGTTGAAATGCACGCGATCGTCGTAGAGCGGCCGATAGGGCGAGCCGTCCTCCGGCGCGACCTCGTCGCGATAGCCGTCGTCCTTGTCGGCCATCTTGACGCGGTTGGTATGGGTCAGAATGTCGATCACGCCGTCGACGGCGCGGGCGCGGCTGGCATCGATGCTGACGATGCGCCCCTTCGGAATGGTGGAGCTGACCACGACGCCGTAGGCGAGGTCGGGCGCGGAGAACTCCGCGGCGTATTTGGCTGAACCCGTGACCTTGGCGCGGCCGTCGACGCGGGAGGTGGCGGTGCCGATGTGAGCGGTCATGAGATCACCGGATGGTCTTGTTGGATTGGATCTGCGGCGTGCCGCTCGCGGCCTGCGTCAGGGTTCTGACGATGGCGCGGCGGGCGAGCGGGAGCTTGAAGGCGTTGTGCCGATGCGGCTTGGCGTCCTGGAGCAGGATGTCCGCCGCGCGCTCGAACGCCGCGCGGTCAGGCGCCTGGCCGCGCAGCGCGGCCTCGGCTGCGTCGTTGCGCCATGGCTTGTGGGCGACGCCGCCGAGCGCAAACCGCGCCTCGCGGATGCGGCCATTGTCGATGTCGAGCGCTGCGGCGACGGAGACCAGCGCGAAGGCGTAGGAGAGCCGGTCGCGGATCTTGAGATAGCTGTGGTTCGCGGCAAAACCCTGCGCAGGCAGTTCGATCGCGGTGATGATCTCGTCGGCGCGCAGCGTGTTGTCGAGGTCGGGCCGGTCGCCGGGCAGCCGGTGGAAATCGGCAAACGCGATTCTGCGCTGGCCTTGGGCACCAGCGACGTGAACCGTCGCTTCCAGCGCGGCCAGCGCCACGCACATGTCGGACGGATGCGTCGCGATGCAGGCGGCGCTGGCGCCGAGGATCGCATGGTTGCGGTTGAGACCCTCGACCGCCGAGCAGCCATCACCGGGCGTGCGCTTGTTGCAGGGCGTGGCGACATCGTAGAAATAGGCGCAGCGCGTCCGCTGCAGCAGATTGCCGCCTGTCGAGGCCATGTTGCGCAGCTGCGCCGAGGCGCCGGCGAGGATCGCGCTCGACAGCAGCGGATAGCGGCTCTCGATCACAGGATGATAGGCCAGCGTGCTGTTTGGCACCAGCGCGCCGATCTTGACGCCGCCAGCGCTCGTCTCCTCCACCGCATTCAGCGGCAGGCGGCTGATGTCGATCAGCCGGCGCGGCTGCTCGACGTGGTACTTCATCAGGTCGAGCAGATTGGTGCCGCCGGCAATGAATTTTGCATCGGGCGTATCGGCCTTCAGCCTGACGGCTTCCGCGACGTCGCTGGCGCGCGCGTAGTCGAAATTGTTCATCGGCGACCTCCCGTGGCCTGCTTGGTCATGGCCTGCTTGTCCATGGCTTGCTCGATCGCACCGACGATGTTGGGATAGGCGCCACAACGGCAGATGTTGCCGCTCATCAGCTCGCGGATCTCATCCTTGGTCTTCGCTTTGCCCTCGGCGATCAGGCCGGCGGCCGAGCAGATCTGTCCCGGCGTGCAATAGCCGCATTGGAAGGCGTCGTGATCGATGAAGGCCTGCTGCAGCGGATGCAGCTCGCCGCCCTTGGCGAGCCCTTCGATCGTGGTGATCTCGGCGCCGTCCTTCATCACCGCGAGCGTCAGGCAGGACAGCGAACGGCGGCCGTCGATCAGCACGGTGCAGGCGCCGCACTGGCCGTGATCGCAGCCCTTCTTGGTCCCGGTGAGATCGAGATGATTGCGCAGGAGATCGAGCAGCGTGGTCCAGGGCGCCACCGACAGCGTGCGGCTTTCGCCGTTGATCCGCAAAGTGACGGACAGCGGGGCAGGCTTGGTGAGAGATGCGGCACTCTCGCGCGACGGGCTCATGCGGGGTCTCCGTTGACGGACCCGCATCAACCCGCAATGGCGCGAATGGTTCTCAGCAATTTTCGCGTGGCGGACCGCAGGACTGGCTGCGCTCCGCCCGCCGAGGCTCAGGCCGCCCGGCCGAGCCAGGCCCGCATCTTCTGCGCGAGACTGCGTCGGCCGCGGCCGTCCGGAGCATCGGCTTCGCCGCGGGCACTGTCCTGCGATTCAGACTCCGCGTCGGACATTGGCGCATCCGCAGTCGGTCGGCTGTTCTCGGCGGGCGCCGGCACGAGCGATTTGATCGCCGCCGCGACGGCCTCGACGCGTTCGAGATCCTCAGGCACTCGCTCGGGCATCGCAGCCTCAGGCGCGGCCACCGCCTCCGTTTGCGGCGGCACTCCGGCCACAACCGGCTCGGGACGATCCAACTCGCGGCTTGCATCGAGCGCCGGTTCGCTTGCGATCTCCGGAATTGCCTCCACCATCTCAACAGCCTGCGGGACCGGCTCGACCGCGACTGGCAAGGCGGCAGGCAGCTCGGACGGCTCCGGCTGCGGTGTCGCGCGGCTGCGGCGCTTCTTGGCCGTGGCCGGCTTCTCCTCAGCCGACTTTTCAACCGCAGCCTTTTCAACAGCGGCTTTGGGCTCCGCCGCCGGCTTCGCCTTCACCTTGCGGATCAGGCCGGCTAGCGCATAGGGGCCGACCGTTTCCAGGAACGTCTTCTCGTGATCGCGCGACAGGCGCTCCACCGCGGCGTCGAGCGGCAGCCAGTCGACGGCGCGGACGTCGTCCATCAGCGGCTGCGTCTGCGTGCCCGTCGCCTCCATGCGCCAGTAGTGCACGACCTTGGAGCGCGTGCCGGTGTCATGCACGAGCGTGCCGAGGAATTCATGCACGGTCACCTTGTGACCGGTCTCCTCCAGCACCTCGCGCTTGGCCGCGTCGCGCGGCGTCTCGCCGTCGTCGAGCTTGCCTTTCGGCAGCACCCATTCGTCGCGCTTGCGCAGGCGCACGACCGCGATCCGCGGCGGTTGCTCCCGCCGCAGCACAATGCCGCCTGCCGCCATGATCGGCGTTCTCGCCATCGCCTCTCCCACGCCTTGCGGGTTGCAACCCGCCGATTCGCCAGTTCAACGCCAGGATATGGCGACGTGCAACGGCGAAATCGAGATTGCCGTCGTGCACATGTCACATTCAGCCGGCGGCGACGCGCCTGCGCCACAGTGGCTGCCCTGCTCTGACACGCGCGCCCTCGGTGATGCCTGCAGCGAAGGTGAACTCGCCGGGCGCGAGCAGGATGATGGTCGAGCCGTGCTCGAACCAGCCGAGCTCGTCGCCCTTCTTCACCTCGTTGTTACAGACATAAGAGAGCGGCCGTTCGGTCTGCGCATTCAACACGCGACCCAGCGCATGCAGGCGGATGCTCGCGACCAGGATCGCGGCGACCGGCACGATCGTGAACGGCTCGCCTGTCGCGAGATGCGTGCGGATCACCGCGCGCTCGTTCTTGCAGAACAGCCGCTCGACACGCTTCAGCGCAATCGGATTGACGTTCCAGACGTCGCCATGGATCAGGCTGACATGCTCGAGCGTCATGTCCGCCGGCGCGTGGAAGCGGTGATACATGCTCGACGTCAAACGGATGGTGACGAAGCTGCCGTTGCGATAGGTCTCGACGACGGCGGGGTCGGCGACCAGATCCTTCAGCGAATAGGGCGCGCCCTTGATCTGGTAGAGTTCGCCGTCCTTGATCGTGCCGTGCGCGCCGATGATACCGTCGGACGGCGTCGTCACGATTGCGGGATCGGGATCGAACGGCCTTAAGCCCGGCTTCAGCTCGCGGGTGAAGCAGGCGTGCAGGCTCTTGAACTCGCTCTCCTTGGCTTCGGAGAGGTCGAGGTCGGAGAACAGCTTCCACAACGCGATGGACGTATCCTTCACCAGCGGATTCTCGATCTTGGAGAACCAGCCCATGAAGCGGGTCAGCGCGGCGCGCGGCACACGGTTGGTGAGCAGGAAGTTGAGGTCTTCCTGTTGGGTGAAGGAGGCGATCAGGCTTTTGACTGTCATGAATCTGTCAGCAGGTGGAGTTAGCGCTTTTGGACATGATGGAAACCTCGATTCCTTATGTATCGCTCGCCGTTGGCGCTGCCGTGACAGCCGCCGTCGCCCCGAAGGTCAAGGCCCGCATCGAACTGTCGCGCGCCAAGCACCGTTCGCTGGCCGGCCATTCCAAGATATCCCGCCGGATCTCCAAGCTGATCCCGCGTTATGAGTTCGACATCGACGATTTCTTCCGCTCCGACGGCGCGCCGCAGGCGATCGCCACGCAGCGCCAGGACGGCTTCTTCCGGCTCGGCGCGCTGTTCCAGGAGAAGTTCGCCAGGAGCCGTGCGCTGACCGCGGAGGCCGCGAGCCGCATCTCCGACCTGCAGTTCACCCAGGCCTACCGGGTGCCATTCCAGTACAGCCGACTGGTCAAGGAGCAGCTCGGCGCAGGCTCGTTCATGCAGTCGTCGTCCGGCGTCACGATCACCGATCTCGACGGCAACCAGTTCTACGACCTCACCGGCTCCTACGGCGTCAACATCTTCGGCTACGACTTCTACAAGGAATGCATCGCCGCCGCCGAGCGGCGCGCGCAGGCGCTCGGCCCGGTGCTGGGGCTCTATCACCCGGTCGTAGCCGACAATGTGAAGCGCCTGACCGAACTGTCGGGCATGGACGAGGTCTCGTTCCACATGTCCGGCACCGAGGCCGTGATGCAGGCGGTGCGGCTCGCCCGCTATCATACCGGCCGCAGCCATCTGGTGCGCTTCGCCGGCGCCTATCACGGCTGGTGGGGCGACGTGCAGCCCGGCGTCGGCAATCCGATCGCACCGCACGAGACCTACACCCTCGCCGAGATGTCCGAGCGGACCCTGCACGTGCTGCGCACGCGGCGCGACATCGCCTGCGTGCTGGTCAACCCGCTGCAGGCGCTGCATCCGAACGGCAACGCGCCCGGCGATTCCGCGCTGGTCGATTCCTCGCGCAAGGGCCGCTACGACCGCGCGGCCTACACGGCCTGGCTGAGGCAGCTGCGCGAGGTGTGCACCGAGCGCGGCATCGTGCTGCTGTTCGACGAGGTCTTCCTTGGCTTCCGCCTCGCGCCCGGCGGCGCCCAGGAGTACTTTGGCGTCTCCGCGGACATGGTGACCTACGGCAAGAGCCTCGGCGGCGGACTGCCGATCGGCGTGGTCTGCGGCAAGAAGAACTACATGCGCCGCTTCCGCGACGACCGCCCCGCCGACATCTGCTTCGCCCGCGGCACCTTCAACTCGCATCCTTACGTCATGACGGCGATGGACGAGTTCCTGAGCCGGCTCGACAGCCCGAACTTCCGCGCCATCTATGACGGGCTCGACGACACCTGGAACGGCCGCGCCTCCAAGCTCAATGCGGAGCTCGCCGCCAAGGACCTGCCGGTGCGCGTCTCCAACATGCAGTCGATCTGGCTGGTCGAGTACACCGTACCGTCGCGCTACAATTGGATGCTGCAATATTATCTGCGCGCCGAGGGCCTGGCGCTGAGCTGGGTCGGCACCGGCCGCTTCATCTTCAGCCTGAACTACACCGACGCGGATTTCGCCGAGGTGACGAAGCGCGTCGTCGCGGCGGCGGAGAAGATGAAGCAGGACGGTTGGTGGTGGAACGACGGCACCCTGACCAACAAGGCGATCAAGCGCCAGATCCTGAAAGAGATGATCGGGGCGGTCATCGGGCGCTGAGGGCTGCGCCTTCCCCGCTTGCGGGGGGGGTCGGCGGGCTCGCAGAGCCCGACGGGTGGGGGCAGCCTCACGACGCGCTGCCCTTGGGAGCGGAGCAAGCTCGCCCCCTCCCCAGCCCTCCCCCGCGAGCGGGAGAGGGAGCGCACTGCCCGCGCCGCATCCGTCTCCGTTCAACATCAACTTTTCCCCACAAACACCGATGCCCGGGACTGGCCCGGGCATCGCGATCGTTCGGACTTCGAGATCAGCTCAGGCGTGCTGCTCTTCGAGGCCTTCGTTCATCAGGTGAAGGCCCGGATCGATCAGTTCGCCGCGCAGCAGCGCCAGCGGGGCCGAGCGGTACTGCATGAAGTCGTTGAACGGGTCGGTGAGGATCTTGGTCATCCAGACGAGGCCGGTCTCGACGTCGCGGATGAAGAACAGCTGGATGGTGCGGAACATCAGCCCACCGACGCCGATCACCAGCCACAGCTTGGCGGTCTCGCGGGCGAATTCCATCGCCGTGGTCCAGGGCGACAGCAGGCCGAAGAACGTAGGCTGCAGATAGAGCACCACCGGAGCGGCGGCCCAGATCGACATCAGCACGACCTTGCGCTGCAGATTGTAGCCGACCTTGATCTCTTCCTTGTGCTCGTGGGTCGCCTGGTTGACGTGGTCATAGCCCCTGGGCTCGAAGAAGAAGTGCCCGGCCTGGCGCGAGGTCATCGAGACCAGCCAGCCGATCAGCGCCGAGATCAGGGGATCGAACACCATCATGACATAGGCGATCAGGAAGCTGAGCGCGCTGACGAAGTGCAGGCTCTGATTGATGCGGCTGTGGTGATAGTAGCGATGGTCGTCCCAACGCTGGATCCGCAGCTGCTCCAGGAAGTGCTTGATCATGGTTGCTCCGAAGAATGAGTTGCAGGTCGTGTACAGGGATTCGATGTAGATCCTGTGACATCATCAAGATGTCACAGGATCGGACGCAGTGGGCCCCGCAGACTACGGGAGACTCACGGATGGGAAGCTGCCGCGCCCTCAGGCGGCGGCAGCGAGGTCCATCTTGCGGAAGCGGACCAGCGAGAAGTGTCCGAGCGGCGGAATCAGGCGGCGCTCGACCAGCTCCATGCGCTGCGCGCCGGCGAGCCAGCGCATGTAGCGCGACCAGCCGAACTCGGCGGTGCGGAAGCCGAGCCGGCGCACCACCGGCTGCAGCGCCTGCTCAATGACGCGGCGCAGGCCGTCATCGGCGCTGACGCGGGTCAGGATGATCAGCTCGCCGCCGGGACGCAGCACGCGGGCGAACTCGTCGAGCGCGACCTCGGGGTTCGGCACGGCGGTCACGACATATTGCGCCATCACGACGTCGAAGGAATCGTCGGGGAAGTCCAGGTTCTCGGCGTCCATCACCGCCAGCCCCTCGACATTCTTCAGCCGCTGGTCAGCGACGCGGCGCATCGCCTTGCCGAGCATCGCCTCGGAGATGTCGGTGCCGAACACGCGGACATGCGGGGCATAGAGCGGCAGCGAAATGCCGGTGCCGACGCCGACCTCGAGCACGCGGCCGCCCATCTTGTTGGTGGCCGAGATCGCCGCCTTGCGGCCCTTCTCGAACACGCCGCCGAACACGAGGTCGTAGATCGGCGCCCAGCGGTCATAGGCCTGCTCGACCTGCTCGCGGTCGAAATCGAGCTCCCGCGCGCCGTCGAGCTTCATGGTTTCTGCCATCGTAACATCTCACTGAGGTTTGGAATGAACGGAGTGACGCAAGGTTGGCCGTCAGCCGCGGACCGCGCTCTGGCCCACCAGGATCGGAGCGGGACGAATGACGCGCGACGGCTGCAGCACGGCGAGATTGCCGATGAACTGACGCGCGCTGTTCTCCCAGGATCGATCGAGGGCGAACGCGCGGCAGGTCTCGCGCGACATCGTCAGCGCCTTCAGGCAGGCCGCGCGCAGGTCCCAGTCGATCGCACCGATCGGATGATCGGCGATGACGTCGAGCGGGCCGGTGACGGGAAACGCCGCGACCGGCGTGCCGCAGGCGAGCGATTCCAGCTGCACCACGCCGAACGTGTCGGTCAGGCTGGGGAAGACGAAGACGTCGGCGGCCGCCATGTGCGCCGTCAGGTCCTTGCCCTTCTTCTCGCCGAGGAAGTGCGCATTCGGGAAGCGGCGCTCCAGCTCGGCCTTCGCCGGACCGTCGCCGACGACGACCTTCGAGCCCGGCAGATCCAGCGACAGGAATGCCTCGAGGTTCTTCTCGACCGCGACACGGCCCACGGACAGGAAGATCGGCCGCGGCAGATCGAGCGTTGCCGGCTCATCGGGATTGAACAGCTTGGTATCGACGCCGCGCGTCCAGAAGCCGAGCTTCTTGAAGCCGCGTCCCGCGAGCTCCTGCCGCAGCGAGTTGGTGGCGACCATGGTCATCGCGGCCGCGTCATGGAAGCGGCGCATCACCCAGTAGCCCACGGCATCGGGAATTCCGGTGCGCACAGAGACATATTCCGGGAAGCGCGTCGTGTAGGACGTCGTGAACGGCAGGCCGTGGCGCAGGCAGTAGCGCCGCACCGCCCAGCCGATCGTGCCTTCAGTCGCGATGTGGATCGCGTCGGGCGCGGCCGCCTCGATGCGGCGGGCGATCTCGCTCGCTCTGGTGATCGCAAGCCGCAGGCCCGGATAGGTCGGCACGCCGAACGATGGAAAGCCTTCCGGCGTAAGGAAGGTGATGTCGGCACCCAGCCCCGCCGCGGCGCGCGACAAGGACGTCAGCGTGCGTACCACGCCATTGACCTGGGGGTGCCAGGCGTCGGTTGCGATTAAGATCCGCATAAGGCGATCCGGAAAGTTGCAGCGATTCTGAACGGCCGCAAATTCCGACATTGTTATTTCAGGCGTGTGACGTCATCGAACTGTCGAAGGCTCTTTTTGCCGCCGTCCACCATCTCCGCCGCGATCTCAACGCCAGCCTGTCGTGAAACCGTCATGAAACAAACGGTTAAGCCGACGAAACCGTTTTACTGAGAGCGCGCAAACGCACCGAAACTTTTCTCCCCTATCAGTTGCAGCATCAGGCGCGGATCAATGCGCCACAAGAAATGATGACAGGCAGCTGATTTCAACGACGCCGGCCGAACATGACGGCGGCGCATGGCAAGCGTTCAAACAAGGGGACGTCGATGTTCACGTCAGGAAAATTCCTTTCTCCATCTCGTATTCTGTTCGGCGCGCTGATCGCGGGCAGCATCGTCGCCGCCGCGCCGACGCAGGCCGCCTCCCCGGCCCCGCTGCCGTTCCCCTTCCTGCTGCCGCCGCCGGCGTCGGCCTACGAGCCGCCGGCCTCTGCGCCGCAAATGACGCCACCCGGCGATGACGAGGCGACGCCCTCAGAGTTGCCGGCACGGCTGCGCCGTCAGGTCGTGAGCTACGCCACCCGCGAGGCGGCCGGCACGATCGTGATCGATACGCCTAACAAGTATTTGTACTATGTGCTCGGCAACGGCCAGGCGATGCGCTACGGCATCGGCGTCGGCCGCGACGGCTTCACTTGGTCGGGCGTGCAGTCCGTGACCAAGAAGGCCGAGTGGCCGGACTGGACGCCGCCGCCGGAAATGATCGCGCGCCAGCCCTATCTGCCGCGCCACATGGCCGGGGGCCCGGGCAACCCGCTCGGCGCCCGCGCGATGTATCTCGGCGGCACCGTCTACCGCATTCACGGCACCAATGCGCCGGAGACGATCGGTACGCATGTGTCGTCCGGCTGCATCCGTCTCACCAACCAGGACGTGATCGACCTGTATTCCCGGGTCAATGTCGGCGCCAAGGTGATCGTGCTGCCGATGGAGCGGCGCGCCGATCTCGGCCGCGCGCTCCGCTGATCGCAACCTGCCTCCCCTTTTCCTCCCCACGATCCTCCCTGACTGGACCGCCGCGGCCGACAGCCACGGCGGTCATTTCTTTGCGCGCGTCACGTCTTCGCGCTGATCCGGCCATTCACCTTCACGGCCGATTGATGATGCCGGACTTCAACGGGTGCTCTGGCGCGCCTCCGTCCAGCCCTGTAAACTCGATAATTCTGTATTAACCGCGATCCCGCCACGACCGGACCGTGCCCGGCCGTGCAGCCGCCGGAGCCCCCTGGACTCGACATGAACCTTCCGCCCCCGCGCACCGATTGGCAGGGCAAGCCTCATCCGCTCGCCCCAAGACCGTTGCAGACACCGCAGCGGCCGTTGCAGCGGCCGCCACGGTGGTCGCCGCCGCGGCTGCGCATGGTGCTGATCGCGGCCGCCGGGCTCGCCGCGCTCGTCCTGATCGGCATCATCGTGGTGGAAGTGTTCCTGTACTCCGGCAAGACGCCGGCTCCGCCCGTCGCCGCGTTGCCACCGCTGCCGGCCGCGACGCGCAATTCCATCATCATGACCCCGGTGTCGATCTCGCTCGGCGCCATCCGCGACGCGGCCGAGAAGGCCACGCCGCGCAATTACGCCGGCAAGTCCGAGAACCCCGTGTCGCAGCTGCTGCAGAATGCCGATATCGGCTGGACCGTCTCGCGCGGGACGATCGCGGCCACCGGGACGCAGGACACGCTGTCGCTGGCCGCGCCGCTGTCGGGCCGGCTCAACGTCACCGGCTCGCTCTCGGCGAAGGCCACCGGCGCACTTGGTGACGCGCTCGGCGGCCTGCTCGGATCGGACGCGGCCAAGCAGATCGGCGGCATCAACATCAAGAACCTGAACGCCACCGCCGACATCAAGGGCAACGTCTTGATCGGGATGCGGCCGCGGCTCGCGGCGGCCTGGGCCGTCGAGCCGAACTTCACCGCGCAGGTCAATCTCGGCGATACCGCGCTGACGGTCGCCGGCGCCCGGGTGAACGTGCCCGCGCAGATGAAGCCGGTCATCGACAAGACCGTGAACGAGCAGCTCGCCGCGCTGAGCGAGCGGCTGCGCAAGGATCCGACGATGCGCCGGGTCGCGCAGGCGCAATGGGCGCGCGCCTGCCGCTCGGTGCCATTGCAGGGCTCCGCGCCGGGACTGCCGCCGGTGTGGCTCGAGGTCAAGCCGACACGCGCGCTGGCCGCGCAGCCGACGATCGACGTCAATGCCGTCACGGTGACGATGGGGATCGAGGCGGAGACGCGGGTCACGCCGGCCGAAACGAAGCCGGAATGCCCCTTCCCCGAGAAGATCACGATCATTCCGCCGACCACCGGCGGCATCAACGTCGCGGTCCCGATCGACGTGCCCTTTACCGAGCTCAGCAAGCTCGTGGATTCGCAGCTTGCCGGGCGAACCTTCCCCGAGGACGGCTCCGGCCCGGTCGCGGTCACCGTCAAGCATGCGACTGTGATTCCCTCCGGCAACCGGCTGCTGATCTCGCTGCAGGTGAAGGGCACGGAAAAGGAAAGCTTCTTCGGCTTCGGCGCCGACGCGACGGTGCACATCTGGGGCCGCCCGATGGTCGATCAGGCGCAGCAGATCCTGCGCCTCGCCGATCTGCAGCTTGCCGTCGAATCCGACGCGGCCTTCGGCCTGCTCGGCGCCGCCGCGCGCGCCGCCGTGCCGCATCTGCAGCGCGCTTTGCTGGAACGATCGGTGGTCGATCTCAAGCCGTTCTCCGACAATGTCCGGGAGAAGATCGCCGCCGCCATTGCCGAGCTGCAGAAGAACGAGAACGGCATCCGCGTCGACACCGACATCAACAATCTCGCCCTCACCGACATCGCCTTCGACAGCAACGTGCTGCGCGTGATCGCCACCGCCGAGGGCACGCTGGCGGTGCGCGTCAATTCATTGCCGGGGCTGTAGCCGTTCACACGGCTGAACATTCCGTCATATGGCGTAGCCCGTAGATTCCCAGCGAATCACGAGTGGCCGCGCCGGGTTCCCGATTGGCGTCCCCCGATGCGAGCTTGCGCCCTCCGCGCAACCGTCCTATGCGCAGCCCCGCTTTGCGCGGCCATATCAGGGCGGATAGAACTCCCGCACCAACAAACAATAATCTCGGGAGAGAGACATGAGACCTTCGGCGCAAGCCGCCGCTGCAGCCATCGCGCTCGCAGCCCTCTGCGGAACCGCATCTGCCCAGACGATCTCGGACGACATCGTCAAGATCGGCGTGCTCACGGACATGTCGAGCCTCTATGCGGACGCCACCGGCAAGGGCTCGCTGGTCGCGGTGCAGATGGCGGTCGAGGACTACGGCGGCAAGGTCAAGGGCAAGAAGGTCGAGGTGGTCTCGGCCGATCACCAGAACAAGCCCGACGTCGGCGTCAACATTGCCCGCAACTGGTACGACAATGAGAAGGTGGATGCCATCTTCGACGTGCCGACCTCCTCGGTGGCGCTGCCGGTCTCGGCGCTGACGCGCGAGAAGAACAAGATCCACATCAACTCCGGCGGCGGCTCCTCCGACATCACCGGCGCGCAGTGCTCGCCCAACACGGTGCACTGGACCTACGACACTTATGCCCTGTCCAACGTCGCCGGCAAGGCGATGGTCAAGCGCGGCGAGGACACCTGGTTCTTCATCACCGCCGACTACGCCTTCGGCCAGGCCCTGGAGCGCGACGCGGCCAATGTCGTGAAGGAAGCCGGCGGCAAGGTGCTCGGCGACGTGCGCCATCCCCTGAACTCGTCCGACTTCTCCTCCTTCGTGCTGCAGGCCCAGGCGTCCAAGGCCAAGGTGGTGGGCCTCGCCAACGCCGGCGGCGACACGCAGAACGCGCTGAAGCAGGCCGCCGAGTTCGGCCTGGCGCAGAGCGGCCAGAAGATGATCGCGCTGCTGATGGAGATCACCGATGTGCATTCGCTCGGCATCAAGTCGACATCGGGCCTGATCGTCACCGACGCCTTCTACTGGGACATGAACGACGAGACCCGCGCCTTCTCCAAGCGCTTCAACGAGAAGGTCGGCCACATGCCGACGATGATCCAGGCGGGGCTGTATTCGGCCACGACGCATTATCTAAAGGCCATCGAGGCGATCGGGACCGACGAGGCGCCCAAGGTGATGGCGCAGATGCGCGCGATGCCGGTGAACGACTTCTTCGCCAAGAACGGCAAGATCCGCATCGACGGCCGCATGGTGCACGACATGTATCTGTTCGAGGTCAAGAAGCCCGAGGAATCGAAGAGCGACTGGGACCTCTACAAGCTGATCGCCACCGTCCCGGGCGACGAGGCCTTCCGTCCGCTCGACAAGGGCGGCTGCCCGCTGGTGAAGTCGAACTGATACGACGCGGCAACGGCGGTCTGCTCCCTCTCCCCGTCCTTCACGGGGAGAGGGTCGGGGTGAGGGGCAGCCACACGGGCAGAGTGAGTTGGTAGCACTTCTCCATGCTCGTCAACGCGAGTGTTCGACGCCATAGCTACTCAAAGCTCGTTCGTGACGATTCCCGTATACTGATCCACTTCCCGTGCCGCTGCCCCTCTCACCCCAGCCCTCTCCCCGTGAAGAACGGGGAGAGGGAGCGCAGCGTCGCTCGGGGCAGCGGTTCAGCTCTACACCACGAGCCGGTAGTCCGGTGTCGTCAGCCCCACCGTGGCACCTCTCCGTCTGCCCAGGGGCTTGACGCCTCCGCATCAAAGCGCGACAGCGTGCCCAACGGTAGTCGCGCCCTGCTCGACGGCGCGTTGCTAGGAAACATTACGTAACAAAAAAAATCGCAAATCGCCGCGATTCTAGGTCACTTGATCGGCATGGCCCAGACACAACCCCACATCCTGGTCGTCGAGGACGACCGCGAGACGCGGACGCTGATCGCGAAATATCTGCGCAACAATGCCTGCAACGTCACCACCGCGACCGACGGCCGCGAGATGACCCGCATCATGGGCGACCATCGCGTCGACCTGCTGATCCTCGACGTGATGCTGCCCGGCGAGGACGGCCTCACGCTGTGCCGCAAGCTGCGCGCGGAATCGCAGGTGCCGATCATCATGCTGACCGCGCGCGGCGAGGACGTCGACCGCATTCTCGGTCTCGAAATGGGCGCAGACGACTATCTGCCGAAACCGTTCAACCCGCGCGAGCTGCTCGCCCGCATCAATGCGGTGCTGCGCCGGCAGGCCGCGGCGATGACCGCGAGCGCGACCGAAGGCGCCACCGCCCTGAGCTTTCTCGGCTGGCGCATCGACTTCCGGCTGCGCGAGCTGCGCAATCCCGAGGGCGCGCGCGTCGCGATGACCAGCGCCGAGTTCGACCTGCTGCGCACCTTCTGCGAACGGCCCGGCCGGGTGCTGTCGCGCGACAGCCTGCTCGACCTGACGCAGGGCCGCAATGCCGGCTCGTTCGAGCGCTCGATCGACGTGCTGGTCAGCCGCATTCGCCGCAAGATCGAGCCGGATCCCCAGGAGGCCACGATGATCAAGACCGTGCGCTCCGGCGGCTACATGTTCACGCCCGTGGTCGAGGTGGTGACCGGCCCGCAAAACCATTGATCGTTCGTATCGGGTAGCTGTCGTGATGATGTCGTTCGGCTTTCTCAACCTGAAGGGCATCCGCGGCCAGATCACGGCGCTGGTGGCGATCTCGATCGTCACGCTGCATGCGATCATCACCGCCTCGTTCCTGATCTATCGCGCCGATCAGCCGGAGAACGAGAACGAGGCCGGACCGTTTCAGCTTGCGACCGTGGTTCATGTGCTCGGGCGCGCCGAAGCGTCCGACCGCGCGCATCTGATCAGCGACATCACCCGGGCCTACCCTGAGTTCGATCTCAAGCCTTATGCCGGCCCGCCGCCGGACTTCGGACCGCGCCCTGACGAGCGCGGGCCCGAGGCACGCGGAGGGCGCGAGGGCGGACCGGGATTCGGCGGCTTTCGTGGGTTAGGCCCGGGCTATCGCATCTACATGCCACCGCCGGGATCGCCCGGGCGACAGGTGGTGTTCGCCCTGCCCGATGGCGGCATGATCTCGGCGAAGATGCCTGAGCGGCCGCGCCGGCCGCCGTTCTGGGGGGCGCCGTGGCTGACGACGATCCTGTTCGCCTTCATCAGCATCACGCTGCTCGGAGTGTGGGCCGCACGCGCGCTGACATCGCCGCTGTCCGTGTTCGCCAGGGCGGCCGAGACGTTCAGCCTCGACGGCGATGCACCGGCCCTGCCCGAGCGCGGACCGGAGGAGATCCGCTCGCTCGCACGCGCGCTCAACCGGATGCGTCAGCGCATCACCGCGCTGATGAACGACCGGACCAAGATGCTGGCTGCGATCAGCCACGATCTGCGCACGCCGCTCACGCGCATGCGGCTGCGCTGCGAGTTCGTCGAGGACGAGCTGCAGCGCAGCCGCATGCTCGCCGACCTCGATCAGATGCATTCGATGCTGGGCTCCGTGCTGTCGTTCCTGCGCAACGGGCGCAAGCTTGAGCCGATGACACTGGTGGATGTCGCCAGCATCCTGCAGCTGGTCGCCGATCAATTCGCCGATGTCGGGCAGAACGTCAGCTATGCCGGACCCCCGCATGCCATGGCGACGGTGCGTCCCGACGACCTGATGCGCTCGATCACCAACCTGGTGGAGAATGCCGTGAGGTATGGCCAGCAGACGGTCGTGCGGCTCACAGTCTCGGGCAAGCATCTCACCATCGATGTCGAGGATGACGGACCGGGAATCGCAGACGCGCTGAAGGCGGACATGCTCGAGCCTTTCGTGCGCGGCGATCATGCCCGCAACATGGACGAGGCAACCGGCTTCGGATTGGGATTGTCGATCGCCAAGGCGATCGTTCAGGCGCATGGCGGCGAGCTTTCGCTGCATGATCGCAAACCGTGCGGGCTGATCGCGCGCATCAAGCTGCCGCAGGGCGAGACGACGCTTCGCGCCGCCTGATCATATGCGAACGCGCCCGGACGAACCGGGCGCGCTGCACATCAACTGATAGACCGGAACGCCGAGATTACTCCGAGTACTTGAACTCGGGCATGGACTTCAGCTGGTCCTTGGTGGCGTTGATCATGGCGTGGTCGGGATACCAGCGGCTCTTCGACGAGCTCATCGACGACGACGAGGTGCCGGTGGCGGCGCCGGTCGTGGTGGTCGAGGCCGGCGGCGTGGTCGCCGTCGTCGTGCCAGTAGCCGGAGCGCTGGAAGCCGTGCTCGCCTGCACCGGCTGATCCGAGAACTTGATCTGATCGAACGAGACGGCGACGAGGTGCTCGCCCATGCCGAGGAAGCCGCCGACGCCGATCACGACGCCCTTCACCGCGCCGCTCTTGTCGACGAGCATGTCGTCGATCGAGCCGACGTTCTCGTTGTTGTTGTTGTAGACCTTCACGCCGATCAGCTTCGAGCCGCGCCAGTCACCCGCATAGGAGGCAGCGGTGGTGTCGCTCTTGATCGTGGTGCTGGTGGTGGTCGTGGTGCTCTCGGCAGCAAACGCCGCGGTCGCGAGCAGCAGGGAACCGGCGAGGCCGGCCGCAACAGTCTTCATCACCATGTGGTGTCTCCTCTCAGTGTGAATGGTGACGAGAGAACGGCAACGGACAGTCCGCGTTCCCAGGGAACCGCGATTTCGTCACGATCGCGACAAGCGGTCCCATCGCGGGCGGGGGAGTGTTACGGAGTGACGGTTCTGAGATGGGGAGGATGAGGCTGAGGGAAAGAAACTACAAAGCGCAATAATGGAAACCGCCGCTCACTGCACGGACGGTGGGCTCCCTCTCCCCGTCCTTCACGGGGAGAGGGCTGGGGTGAGGGGCAGCGGCACGGGTGGTGCAATCTCCGAGCAAAGACTGCTGGCGATGAAGCTGGGAAGATCGCATCTTGAGATGCGATCTCATCGCGCAGACTCTGCTCCACTCACTCAGTCTGCCCGTGCCGCTGCCCCTCACCCCGACCCTCTCCCCGTGAAGGACGGGGAGAGGGAGCGCACCGCCGTTGCTGTGGCAGCTTGCGCATCTCAGAGAGGATTCAAGCATTCAGCCAGATCGCGGCGCATCGAGCTAACTACGCCGCCAGTGCGCCATCCTCGTCGACGGCCTCGGCATAGAACGCGATCGTCTCGTAGCGATAATCACACAACCGGCAGTGCCACAGGAACGCAGTCCGCCGGCCATCCTTCTCGACCCAGGTCGGAAGCGCGATCGGCTCGGCGCATTGGGCGCAGGGATTGTTGCGCGGCAGGTCGAGCACGCGCATCGGCGACCGGCTGTCAACAATGTCACGGAATTGGATGTCGGCTGCCTTCACGGCCATGACGCGCTCCCTCTCTGTTCTGTTTTGAATGAGTCAGGCTTGCTGTCGAACTGACCGGGAGAGAATAGCCGCACGGCTGCTGATTTGCACGTGCCCGGATGCCGCGCGACATCCGACCTCACGCAAATTCGATCAAATTGTCTGCTTCAATTCCCGCGACTCTGGACCGCCGGTTCCACGACGTGGCGGGCGCCCGGCTTGCGCAGGTGGATGGTGGCGATGTCGTCGGCATAGACCTTCTGCCAGCCGTCGACGTGATCCAGCAGCTTGGTCGCCGCGCTCTGCGTCCGCAGCAGGGTCGCCTCGATGTCGTAGTCCTTGAGCAGGCGGAACAGATTGTCCGGCTCCATCAGGCCCGACGCCGCATTGTGATCGACGAAGAACTTTTCGCCATAGAGCTCGGTGCGGCCGTCGATGAACGGCGCCACCCCGGTTGAAATCAGATAGCCGCCGAAATCGTAGTCGTTGAGAACCCTGGTCAGATTGAGCTTCTTCAGTTCGGTCACCGCCGCAACCGGCGTGCCGCGCATGTTCGGCGCGTAGCTGAGCATCGACACCGACGCAATGGTGCCGGCGCCCAGCGCCAGCACGACGGCGGCGGCGAGCGCGCGCGGACTTCCCGCCACGGGCGGAACGGGCGCTGTCCCCGAAAAGCGCGCCAGCGGCGCCGCGATCACCAGCGGACCGACGAGGGCGAGGATTTCCGCCGCCCGCGCCTGTGCCAGCGCCATGTGCAACAGGCCGAGCAGCATCAGGATGCGCACCGGCGGCAGCGCGAAGCCGTGGAGCAGCGCGAAGCCGATCGCGATCAACAGGCAGATCTCGAACGGGCCGAGGCCCTGGAAATCCGCCGCCTTCCATTCGACGATCAAGGGCAGCGCCTGCCCCAGCGACAGGATCTTCTGCGAGGCCAGCAGCGCATTCCAGCCATAGGGCGTGCACCAGCTCGCCACGAGCGCCAGCGCCGCGAACAGCGCCCAGCGCAAGGCGAGGCCGCGTCTGGCCGAGGCGTCCGCGTTGACGAGCGCATCGAGCGCGGCGGGCGCAATGAAGAACAGGCCGAACACGAAGCCGCCGTGGAGATTGGCCCACAGCGCAATCAGCAGCACCAGCGCGAATGGCGGCGCCTCTCTGCGGTCGGCCGCATCGATCAGTCCGCCGATCCAGGCCACCAGAATCGGAAACGCCAGCACATGCGGCCGCGCCAGCAGATGCGGCAGGCAGAGCAGGAACGCCGCGACGACGAAAACCAGCGTCGTGCTGTCGCGCAGATGGCGGCTCAACATGCGCGCGAACAGCGCGAACGCCAGCGCGATGGCCGCCGCCGCCAGCACCACCGGCCCGGTCCAGCCGGCGATCCGATAGGCCGCGGCAAAGGCGACCTGCGCCAGCCATTGCGTCGACATCCAGGGCGCGCCGCGCATGGTGAAGGAATAGACGTCGACCTCGGGCACCGCGCGGTGATCGATGATCCACTGCCCCACCGTGATCTGCCACAGCGTGTCGGGATCGTTGAGCAGCCGGTTGCCGGAGATCAGCAGCAGCGCATAGACGGCGGCGCCGACCCACAGCGCAAGCTGCGCCTGTGCGCGTCCGGCGCTCGCATCTGTATGGGTGACGGACAGCGTCATCGCGGTAGGTCCTGGCTGGAGACGGCTCCACCCAACCACGCCCCGGCATAATTCGGGGTAAACCGGAGCCGCCATGCTCCCGGCGCACCCGGGCGCAGCGCCCGATTTTCGCCACAATATTGCCCGGCGTTTGCGCCAATTACGGTGTGCAAAGGGTTAAACGTGTGCCGAGGGGGCTGCTTCGGCATGCGCACGGTTCCCGGGGGATCCTGAGTCATGAAACGTCTTGTGCTGACGGCCTGCCTCGCAGGCTTCGCGATGCTCGGTCACGCGCCGCTTGCAACGGCCGCCGAGGAGACGGACAGCGCCAGCAAGGCAAAAGCGGGCAAGATCAAGCTGGCCCATGTCCGCGCCGACAGCATCAAGGATCTGGCCGCGCGCGGCGCGGTCACCCGGACCGCGCGCGAGGTCGAGGCGATCGAGGCCGTCAGCGGCGCCGACACGACCAATCCGGTCGATGCCAACGCTTCGGCACAGCCGGCCGAGGTCGAGGCCGCGCCGGACGCGCCCGCCCCCGAGCGCGAAGCCGACCGCAAGGCGGCCGAGGCCAAGCCGAAGCACATGAATACCGGCCATCCGCATATCGATGCGCTGGTTGCCGTGCACGCCGCCGCCAACAACATTCCGGAAACGCTGATCCACCGCGTGATCGTGCGCGAGAGCAAGTATCAGCCGAACCTGGTCGGCCGCTGCGGCTGCATCGGCCTGATGCAGATCAAGCTCGGCACCGCGCGCGGGCTCGGCTATACCGGCGATGCGGCGGGCCTGCACGATCCCAACACAAACCTCACCTATGGCGTGCGCTACCTCGCCGGCGCCTACCGCGCCGCCCGCGGCGACCACGACCGCGCCGTGGCGTTTTTCGCCAAGGGCTACTACGAGGAGGCCAAGCGGCAGCGCCTCGCCGATGCCCGCCCCGCCGGCCGGCCGGAACGCGTCAGCGCACCGCTCGACATCACGCCGAAGATCGAGACCCGCCGGCACGCCCGCGCGCACTGACGGCGTTTCGTTCCTATCCACCCGCCACAGTCTTTCCATGACACTCCGTTGACACCGGGGCGTATCGGTCTATTTTAAGCGCGTTCCGAGGGGAGCTCCGAGGGGGAGCTGAGATACCGCACGTGATGCGGTGACCCTTTGAACCTGATCCGGGTCATGCCGGCGAAGGGACAGGGATGCAGCAGACACCCACGCGCGGGGATCGCCCCGTATCCATCATCGGCGCCGGTATTGCGGGCGCTTGGCAGGCGCTGTTGTTCGCGCGCGCCGGCCATGACGTCACCCTGCACGAGCGCAGCGACGCCGCGCTGATGCTTTCCACCAGCCATTGGGCCGGCGGCATGCTGGCGCCCTATTGCGAGAGCGAAGTCTCCGAACCGATCATCAGCCGCCTCGGTCTTGCCTCGCTCGACATCTGGCGGCGCGAGATGCCGGAGACGCCGTTCAACGGCTCGCTGGTGATCGCCCATGCCCGCGACCGGGCCGATTACGACCGCTTCGCCCGCCGCACCTCCGGCTATCAGCGCCTCGATGCGGCTGCGCTCGCCGAGCTGGAGCCGTCGCTGGAGGGCCGCTTTCGCGAGGGCCTGTTCTATCCGACCGAGGGCCATGTCGAGCCGCGCCGCGTGCTGCCGAAGCTGCACCAGCGCATCGTCGAGGCCGGCGGCCGCGTGCTGTTCAACAGCAATGTCAGCGCCGATGACATCGATGGCCTCGTGATCGACTGCCGCGGGCTGGAGGCGCGCGACGCCGAGCCGGAGCTGCGCGGCGTCAAGGGCGAGATGATCCTGATCGAGACCGCCGAGGTGCAGCTCGCGCGCCCGGTGCGGCTGATGCATCCGCGCTTCCCGCTGTATCTCATTCCGCGCGAGGACAATCTGTTCATGTTGGGGGCAACCTCGCTCGAGGCCGAGGACACTGGCGTCTCCTTGCGTTCGGCGCTGGAGCTATTAGGCGCCGCCTACTCCGTGCATCCGGCGTTCGGCGAGGCGCGCATCCTCGAATTCGGCTCCGGCCTGCGGCCGGCCTATCCCGACAATCTGCCGCGCATCACGGTCAAGAGCGAGCGCGAGATCCGCGTCAACGGGCTCTATCGCCACGGCTTCCTGATCGCACCGAGCTTGGCGCAGGCGACATTGAACTACGTTGCGCATGGCCAGATCGACAATGAGGTGATGCGATGCGCGTGACGGTCAATGGCGAGGCCCGCGACATCAGCGCCACCGACGTCGCGGCGCTGCTGTCGGAGCTCGACTACGAGGGCACGCATTTCGCGATCGCGCTGAACTACGACGTCGTGCCGAGGAGCCGCTGGTCGGAGACGGCGCTGAAAGCCGGCGACGAGATCGAGATCATCACGCCCCGGCAGGGAGGGTGATGATGCTGATGGAGCAATCGCTCGCGCCTCACACTCCGCCGTCGTCCCGGCGGACGGCGGGACCCATAGCCACCGTCGGCCGTGGTGGTACTCGATCTCTTCAAGCGTGCCCCCATGCGACATCACGCGGTATGGGTCCCGGCGTTCGCCGGGACGACGTGGGGAGACCGTATGCGCACCACCCACAGCCGTCGTCGCCCGGCTTGACCGGGCGATCCAGTACGCCGCGGCCCCTCGGCTCATCACGACCGCCTCTGGAATACTGGATCCCCGCTTTCGCGGGGATGACAGTGTCATTCGGGGAGAGACCATTCCCATGCTGAAATTCTACGACAAGACTGTCACCTCCCGCCTGCTGATCGGCACCGCGCTGTATCCCTCGCCCGCGATCATGCAGGATGCGATCCGCGCCTCCGGCGCCGAGATCGTCACGGTGTCGCTGCGGCGTGAAGCCGCCGGCGGCAAGACGGGCGATGCGTTCTGGAAGCTGATCAACGAGCTGAACGTGACGGTGCTGCCGAACACCGCCGGCTGCCGCAGCGTGCGCGAGGCCGTCACCACCGCGAAGCTCGCGCGCGAATTGTTCGGTACGTCCTGGATCAAGCTCGAGGTCATCGGCGACAACGACACCTTGCAGCCCGACGTCGTCGGACTGGTCGAGGCCGCCACCATCCTGATCAAGGACGGCTTTGATGTCTTCCCCTATTGCACCGAGGATCTCACCGTTGCCACGCGCCTGGTCGATGCCGGCTGCAAGGTGGTGATGCCCTGGGCCGCGCCGATCGGCAGCGCCAAAGGCATCACCAATCGCGACGCCCTCAAGCTGCTGCGCGACCGCCTGCCCGACATCACGCTCGTCGTCGACGCCGGCCTCGGCGCGCCGAGCCACGCGGCCGAAGCGCTGGAGCTCGGCTACGACGCCGTGCTGCTCAACACCGCGATCGCCAAGGCCGCCGACCCCGTCGCGATGGCCCGCGCCTTCAAGCTCGGCGTCGAATCCGGCCGCACCGCCTACGAGGCCGGGCTGATGGACGCCCGCGATTTCGCCTCGCCCTCCACCCCTGTCGTTGGGACCCCGTTCTGGCATGCCGTATCCTGATCGCTTCTATCCCGTCGTCGACAGCCTCGCCTGGGTCGAGCGCCTGACCAAACTCGGCGTCGGCACCGTGCAGCTGCGTGCGAAGAATCTCGACGACGGCCAGGCGCTGCAGATCGTCACCGACGCGCTTGAAATCACCAAGGGCACCGCGACCAAGCTGATCGTCAACGACTACTGGCGCGCCGCGATCGTCGCGGGCGCCGCGCACGTCCATCTCGGCCAGGAGGATCTCGCCGAGGCCGACGTGAAGGCGATCAAGGAGGCCGGCCTGACGCTCGGCCTGTCGACGCACGACGATGCCGAGCTGGAAACCGCGCTCGCCGCCGAGCCCGACTACATCGCGCTCGGCCCGATCTTCCCGACCACGCTCAAGGCCATGCGCTTCGCGCCGCAGGGCATTCCGAAGATCAGCGTGTGGAAACAGCGCATAGGCAACATCCCATTGGTCGCGATCGGCGGCATCAAGCTGGAGCAGGCGGCGGAGATTTTTGCGGCGGGCGCGGACTCGATCGCGGTGGTCAGCGATGTCACGCAGAATGCCGATCCGGACACAAGAGTGCGCGCGTGGCTGGATGCCGCGAAGGAGCCGGCGTGATGCGCGCGAATGTTGCGAATGCGTCTGAGAATTGTTGCACGAGCTCGCCGCCAAGCGCGCAGTGCGCTCCCCTCCCCCACGCCGCAATCGCGCAGCGATTGTCGGCAGCGGGGAGGGGTTGGGGGTGGGGGTCCACGCGCTCTGCTCTCAGCGTGAGATCACACCCACCCTACAACTTCAATCACGCGCTCACTCATCAGCACCGTATTCCGAGCACCCCCACCCCCGACCCCTCCCCGCAAGGGGGAGGGGAGCGCACTGAGCACGTCGCGATGTCTCGCTCCATCACATCTCGCGGCAACGCATCTCATCGCAGCAAAAGTCGCTCCAACACACCCTACTCCCACGCATCCCCTCTGAACTCCGCGCCCGCATTCGGCCCGGCCGACAACAATTGACCAGGAGGATCCCATGAACATCCGCTCCAATCCCGACACCACCCTGCCCGCCGTCACCACCGGCCCACTGCCGTCGTCGCGCAAGATCTACGCGACGCCTGCCTCCGCGCCCGATCTCCGCGTGCCCCTGCGCGAGATCATCCTGTCGGAGGCGGCCTCCGAGCCGAACCTGCCGGTCTACGACACCTCCGGTCCCTACACCGATCCCAGCGTCACCATCGACGTCAACGCCGGCCTGCCCCGCAACCGCACCGCCTGGGTCAAGGAGCGCGGCGGCGTCGAGGAATATGTCGGCCGCGACATCAAGCCGGAGGACAATGGCAATGTCGGCGCCGACAAGGCGGCGAAGGCGTTCACCGCGCATCACAAGCCGCTGCGCGGCCTCGACGGCCACAAGATCACCCAGCTCGAATTCGCCCGCGCCGGCATCGTTACCAAGGAGATGATCTACGTCGCCGAGCGCGAGAATCTCGGCCGCAAGCAGCAGCTCGAGCGCGCCGAAGCCGCGCTCGCCGACGGCGAGAGTTTTGGCGCTGCCGTCCCCGCCTTCATCACCCCGGAATTCGTGCGCGACGAGATCGCGCGCGGCCGCGCCATCATCCCCTGCAACATCAATCATGCCGAGCTGGAGCCGATGATCATCGGCCGCAACTTCCTCACCAAGATCAACGCCAATATCGGCAACTCGGCGGTGACCTCCTCCGTCGAAGAGGAAGTGGACAAGATGGTGTGGGCGATCCGCTGGGGCGCCGACACCGTGATGGACCTCTCCACGGGCCGCAACATCCACACCACCCGCGAATGGATCCTGCGCAACTCGCCGGTGCCGATCGGCACCGTGCCGATCTACCAGGCGCTGGAAAAGTGCAACGGCGATCCGGTCGCGCTGACCTGGGAGCTCTACAAGGACACGCTGATCGAGCAGTGCGAGCAGGGCGTCGACTACTTCACCATCCACGCCGGCGTGCGGCTGCAATACATCCACCTCACCGCGTCGCGCGTCACCGGCATCGTCAGCCGCGGCGGCTCGATCATGGCCAAGTGGTGCCTCGCGCATCACAAGGAGAGCTTCCTCTACACCCATTTCGACGAGATCTGCGACATCATGCGCAAGTATGACGTCTCGTTCTCGCTCGGCGACGGCCTGCGCCCGGGCTCGATTGCCGATGCCAACGACCGCGCCCAGTTCGCCGAGCTGGAGACGTTGGGCGAGCTCACGAAGATCGCCTGGGACAAGGGCTGCCAGGTCATGATCGAGGGCCCCGGCCACGTGCCGATGCACAAGATCAAGATCAACATGGACAAGCAGCTCAAGGAGTGCGGCGAGGCGCCGTTCTACACCTTGGGGCCGCTGACCACCGACATCGCGCCGGGCTACGACCACATCACCTCGGGGATCGGCGCGGCCATGATCGGCTGGTTCGGCTGCGCGATGCTGTGCTACGTGACACCGAAGGAGCATCTCGGCCTGCCCGACCGCAACGACGTCAAGACCGGCGTCATCACCTACAAGATCGCCGCCCACGCCGCCGACCTCGCCAAGGGCCATCCCGCAGCCCAACTGCGCGACGACGCCCTCTCCCGCGCCCGCTTCGAGTTCCGCTGGACCGACCAGTTCAACCTCGGCCTCGACCCGGACACCGCGAAAAGCTTCCACGACGAGACCCTGCCGAAGGAAGCCCACAAGGTCGCGCATTTCTGCTCGATGTGCGGCCCGAAATTCTGCTCGATGAAGATCACCCAGGACGTCCGCGACTACGCCGCGACGCTGAATGATCCCACGACAGTTGGCATGACCATCAGCGGCACCATCGAGGACGGCATGGCCCAGATGAGCGCCAAGTTCAAGGAAATGGGCGGCAGCGTGTATCTCGACGCGGAGAAGGTGAAGGAGAGCAACAAGGCGCTGTCCTGACGCCTTGCGCCTCTCTCTCGATCGTCATGGCCGGGCTTGACCCGGCCATCCATCAAAGCCGGGCGAAAGCCCGGCTTTTTTGCTTGAAACAAAACGGCGCACTGCTCAATCTACCCGAACAGCCAAGTCACATGAGGAAAGCTTACACGTTACGCCCCAAGGACAACCCACTTAACAACGCGAACGGGCCAAAATGACCCAAACCGGCTCCACTCCACCATTCAGCATCAACATTTCGTCCATCGGCCTTAGATGGCTTCAAATCTATAACTAATTTATCTTGGAGCGATATTCCACCTCTTGCAGTGCTCACTGGACGGAACGGATCAGGCAAGTCACAGCTACTTTTCTGTCTTGCACATAAGATGAATGGGGTGAATGCCCCTCATATTTCAGATCTTAACAATCTAAAGCTCGACGTCATGGGCGACACGTTTCAACCGGGTGAGGTTGCATACGTTCCCAATTCAGAAACAACAATCAACGACGCAGCTCTATCAATCAGCAACCTAGTTAACGTTAAAGAACAAGCTTACAACCAATTGATCCAACACGGCAACTCCTCAATACAGATGCTCAGGAGACAGCGCTGGGCCGCAACACTGCTCGGAAAGGAAGTAAGAAGCTTTCCAGTCAACGATTTCCTAGACGCCGCGCCCAACGATCTTTCATTCATGCTTGACGACGAAAGTCCAATCTCAGGTTTAGCGCATGTCTTTCTAGGCCACCGTCTCCAAATTATAGAGGAGCTTGAACGCGGCCTTTCCAAAGACGAAGCAGAAGCGAAATTAGGCCCAGCTCCATGGGACGTACTCAACGAGATCCTTACGGTTGCTGAGTTTCCCTATCGGGTAGCCGCACCAACCTCCTCATTACTTGGGCTGTATCGCGTACTTCTAATGGAAGGAGACACAGCTATAAGCCCGCAAGAGCTGTCATCTGGCGAAAAGGCTATACTACAGCTAGCTATTTGGATGTACGACTCGAAGCACCATAACCGCTTCCCCCGATTGCTACTTCTTGACGAGCCAGACGCTCATCTGCACCCGGCTATGACGCGCCAATTCTTTAACGTCCTCAAAGAAGTTCTTGTCGATAGGTACAATGTGCGCGTCATCCTCACCACGCACTCTCCATCCACTGTCGCTCTCGCTCCAGACGGCAGCATATTCGAGATGTCACGAGGAGGGGCGAAGATACAGCCATCGCAATCCAAGGCGAATGCAATCGGCCTCCTAACCGCGGGGCTCGTCACAGTATCGCCTTCGACGCGCTTCGTTCTCGTCGAAGACGAGGCTGACTCCGTTTTTTACAACTGCATCAGAGACATACTGATTGACATCGGACCCGGCAAAGATGCAATGGCCTTGACGCCCACCCCCACAATCGCCTTTGTCTCCGTTTCCGTGGGAAAAAGCACAGCGAAAACCAGCGGAGGCAAAGACAACGTAAGGCACTGGATTAACAAACTAGACTCACCTCCCTTTGACGAACTGGTCTTCGGCCTCATCGACGAAGACGATGCAAACGTCCCCAACTCAAGGGTTCTTGTTATAGGAAGATATAGCTACGAAAATTACATCATAGATCCATTTGTTGTTTTTGGACTTCTGATAGAAACAAGATCCGCTCCTAATTTGAATGGCGTTCCGCACAAGATCGGCGACGAACATAAGATTAGAAATCTTCCGCCCACCGCTCTACAGTCGATCGTTGACTTTATCCGGAACAGAGTTGAACCGGAGCTACAGCATCTACGATCGGAAGAAGCCGCAACTCAGACGGTAGAGTTTACAACCGGACAGGCTGTTTCCTACCCAAACTGGATGATCGACAGAAGAGGACACGATCTATTGATTACCTTCCAGTCGATTTTTGGGGGTCCAACCGTGGTATCGCCACCACGTTTGACGCAAAGCCTGCAACGCGTTCGACTGATACCAAAGGAGCTGGCGCACACTTTTTCAAGTCTCCAGGGTCGCCAGAACGGATCACAGCCTGGAGCGCTATAATACCTCTTTGCCGGATTTTGTATGCCCATCCACCACATCCCCGCCCCACCGCACATCAAAGCCCCGCCGCTCTCCTTCGGCACCCGCGTCGGCGACCTCCTCTTCATCTCCGGCATTCCCGGCTTCGACGCCAACGGCAACCTGCCCGATGAGTTCGACGCGCAATTCGCCAATGTCGTGACCAACTTCACGCGCGTGCTGACCGAGAGCGGCGCCTCTCTTCGCGATCTCGTCAAGGTCAACGTGCTGCTGACGCGCGCGGCCGATGTGGCTGTCATGAACCGGCTCTATGCCGCGGCGTTCGGGCCGGCGCCGTATCCGGCGCGGACGACGTGCGTGGTGGTGGCGCTGCCGGATCCGAAGATGCTGATCGAGATCGAGGGCGTGGCGGCGGTGAAGACGTAGCGCCAGCGAGCGTCTCTAGCGACTAGCGGTGCAAGTGACTGCGCCCTTGTATCAAGCAGCGCGGCGCGCGGCGGCATGATGCTAAGAGTTTCACGGCAGCGCGACGATAGTCACGTCTCCGCCCTGGAGGCGGCCGCTTTGCCTACCTACACGCTCCGAACAGCATCGGTGACCGCCTCACACTTGTCATTGCGATGCGGCCCGTGGTTGAATACCGCTGGGGCGGGGGAATGTCGGCGATGTTCATTGCATTTTTCGGGGCGGCGCTGGATCGGCCCCTACGCTGGCTGCTCGCAGGCCTGGCAATCGCGCTGACAGCAGGCTGCTCATCGGTCCCGATCGGGAACGAGGCCGCCAAGCCGCCGGAGGCGCCGCGAGCTGGTTATGCGACGCTGCATGTCGGTCGGCCCACCGGCTTCAACGTCAGCGTCTTCCCGGTGACGATCGACATCGATGGCAAGACGGTCGGCTCGCTCGCGCCGGGGCGCTACATGACTGTCGAGCTTGCACCCGGCAAGCATACGCTCGAGGTGCCGAACAACGCGTGGAGCCGCGCCATCAACGGGATTCCCCATCAGGTCGAATTCACCACCGCGGCCGGAAAAACCTACTACGCGTTGCCGACCGAATGGAATTCCGGCAGCACGCAACGCGTGACCATGGTCGGCTCCGCCGTCGTCGTCGATCGCGTGGCCGATCATCACAGAAGCTTCTCGGTCCAGGAGGCGACAACGCCGCCGGCGGAGTTCGCGCGCCTGAGCTACGCGACGCCATAGTCCAGCGAAGGCCGTCCGCTTCACCATCCTGCCCGGACCGCAAGCGCGCTGATCGGCATCGATGCGCCGCGTCAGCCATGCACCATCGGTAACGCATGCCTGCTCGCGCGGTTTTGCCGCATGTTTCGCGGCGCCCTGCCTTCAAATTGAACGACACCGCATGGACACAGGCCGCGCCCCAAGGGAGGGGCCGATTTGTTGCCGGAGTTTGTCGATGCGTCGTTTCACCACAATCTGTATTGCATCTGGCCTTGCCGCCGCGGCCGTGATGGCCGCCACCCCGGCCCGCGCCGGCTATTACATCCTGCGCTGGGACAACACCGGCATCTGCCAGGTTTGGAGCGAGGCGTTCACGTTCAGGCCGGTGCAGTGGCCGTCGCGCTACCAGGTGATCAGCCGCGTCGTGCCGACCTTCAACGACGCGGTCACGCTGCAGGTGAAGCTGAGGCGCCAGGGGCGGTGCACGCTCTGAGGCCGCGCGACGGCGAGCAGCCCCGCATCTGCACGCCGGGAGGCGCGCGTCCCACGCCTCCTCCATCATGACGACACCCCATCGTCACATCGCCGAGATCGCTGTGAACGGCGCCACGTCGCGGCTTGCGCGACGCGCCCTTTTGTCGCACCACTTTCGCCCAAGGCCAGCCGCGCGCTCGCCTTCGTCAGCCCGCCACCGCGGGCCGCTGTCGTTCGTTTGAGGAGATTGACGATGCGTCGCTTGACCACTCTCGCTGCCGCCGCGGCCCTCGCCGCCGCCTCGATCGCCACGCCTGCCTTCGCTGCGCCCGCACCGAAGAGCGGCTACTACGTGATCCGCTGGGACAACACCGGCATCTGCCAGATCTGGAACACCGAGTTGCAGTCGAAGCCGGTGGAATGGCCGTCGACCTACAAGATCGTCTCCAAGCCGGTGCCGACCTTCGTCGAGGCCACCAACATCCAGCTCAAGCTGCGCGACGAGCGCCGCTGCTTCCTGTAAGCCGCCTCCCCCCTGGCCTCATGGTTCGAGACGCGCCGCAAGCGGCGCTCCTCACCATGAGGGTCTGATATCGGCCTGCTGCCAAGGCCTCGTCCTGAGGAGCACGCCGCAGGCGTGCGTCTCGAAGGACGGCGACGCGGCAGTGTGCATCCCCGCGGCGTCAGGCGGCGGCGACCCGGCTCGCCGGCATCGCGACGAAGCCGGGTAGTTCCGTGATCCGCCCCAGCCAGGCGGTCACATTCGGATAGGGTGTGAGCGAGACGCCGCCTTCCGGCGCATGCGCGGTGTAGCTGTAGAGCGCGATATCGGCGATGGTCGGCGCATCACCGGCGAGCCAGGGCCGGCGGCCGAGCTCCTGCTCCATGACAGCGAACAGGCCGTTGGCAAGCTGGTGCGCGCTTTCCATGTCGGTCGGCGCGCCGAACAGGGTCGCGATCCGCGCCGCCGCGGCGCCGAAGGCGAGCGGTCCCGCCGCCGCCGACAGCCAGCGCTGCACCTGCGCCTGCACGAGCGGATCGCGCGGCAGCCAGCGGCCGGAGGCGTCGTAGCGGTTCGCGAGATAGACCAGGATCGCGTTGGAATCGGGGATCACGGCGTCGCCGTCGACCAGCACCGGCACCTGCCCGAACGCATTGAGCGCGAGATAATCCGGCCGCTTGTGCGCGCCGCCCTTGAGGTCGACATCGACATAGTCGCAGTCGAGCCCGAGCAGATGCAGCATCAGCTTGGCGCGATGCGAGTGGCCGGAGAGGGTGAATTGATACAGACGACGTTGCGACATGCTGGGCTCCCTGTGTTGCGCCTGACCTAGACCACGGCCGCCGCGGCAACAATGCAGCGCTCTCGCAACAGCTTGTTGCGAGGCCAGCAATAATGCACAAGGCGCCATGGACCGCCTGCCCGACCAGCTTCAGCCCGGCCTGCGCCTCGTCTTCGCCGGCACCGCCGCGAGCGAGCGCTCGGCCGCGACCGGGCACTACTACGCGCATCCCGGCAACCGCTTCTGGCGCACGCTGCATGCGACAGGGCTCACGCCGCGGCTGTACCAGCCGGAGGAGTATCCCACGCTGCGTCAGCTCGGCATTGGCTTCACCGATCTCTGCAAGCAGGGCGCGGGCATGGACCATGTCGCGCTGAAGGCCGGCGTCGATGTCGCGGGCTTCACAGTGAAGATCAGGCAGTACCGGCCGGCGACGGTGGCCTTCACCAGCAAGAAGGCCGCGAGCCTGTTCTACGGCCGGCCGACCGGCGCGATCGCGCTGGGGCGGCAGCTGGAGCAGGAGGATTTTCCGACCGTGTTCGTGCTGTCTTCGCCGTCGGGAGCCGCGTCGGGTGCGTGGACGCTGCAGCCATGGTTGGAGCTGGCGGAGCATGTGCTGAAGACGGCCTAACACGCGGCGCCAGTGATGATCGGTAGGGTGGACAAAGCAATCGCCCGCAGGGCGGTGGCGTGCCCACCATGCATCGGCGCACTCAGCAGCGCGACGGCGGGCACGGCGCGTGACGGAGCACAGCAGACAATGAGGGTCACGGGCGCGCCTTTGCCCACCCTAGCAGTGTGGACTGCATGCCCATCTTGCTCACAGGGCTGGTGAGACCGTGCCGTCTTCCCTTAGTCGAGAACATCTCCACGGCGCCGGTCTCTCCACTCCCCTCCCCCTTGCGGGGAGGGGTCGGGGGTGGGGGTCCCCACGAGAAGTCTGTCCGGTGATTTCAGATCACCTGGACCGGCCTGCCTCAAACGAAACTCATCGCCCGCGGACCCCCACCCCCCAACCCCTCCCCGCAAGGGGGAGGGGAGCTCACCGCCGACGCGGCAGGCACTCGGCCCTCTCAAGGCGTATTCGTCTTTGCCGAAAATATTTCTTGCTTATTTTCCGAAATCATGATTATCTCTCTCTCAACCCGCCTCATGCAGAGGGACGTACGCGTCGTCACGATACGTGGAGGTGGGCCGCGGTGGACGTGAGGGCTGCGCCGGACGAGCGCCGGTCGTCACGTACGGCGAAGTCGTGATGTCCTGATACCCCGATGCTGGTATCACGCGGGCGGCGATGCGAAGGCAGCGCGTCCGTCATGGTGGCCAACAAGCCCGGCGCACCAGGGAGACCACGTATAAGCCGTCAAACCATGCGCGCAGGGAAGGCCGGGATGTCCCAGCCGAGCCTGTGGTTCTGCCGCGTGCTTTTCTTGTTGCACGCGGACCATGGGAGCGGCGAGCTCCCGGTCTTCCCTGCCCCTCTCGGGTTTCGATGGGGCGCTCACAAACGCAGATCTCGCGCACAATGTGCGGCGAGAAAGTGGAGTCGTGAGCAGGAGATCGATGATGCGCCGCGCGGCCAACTCAGGAAACACTGTCATCGCCCGCGCAGGCAGGCGATCCAGTATTCCAGAGGCGGTTGTGATTGAGCCGATGAGCCGCGGCGTACTGGATCGCCCGGTCAAGCCGGGCGATGACAGCGGTTGTTAGTAGCGGCGGCGATGCTCTTTTTCCGGCACCGATCACCAATGACCTCCCTACCTGATCGTGATCGCGAGCCCCGACAGGTCGACATTCGCCAGCAGGCCGACCTGCTCGCCGGACAGCTCCAGCACCGCGCCCTTCTGGTTGGTCAGCACGATGCCGCGGACGCCGCGGCCGACGGCGAGGCCGGCGCCGGCGGCGCCGTAGACGCCCTCGACATCCGACGGGCGCCAGATGTTGCTGACGCGGCCGCGCAGCACCGTGCGGGAGCCGCCGAACACGAGGCCGTAGTCGATGCCGCCGGTCGAAAGCGGATAGGCGCGGCCGTGGAAGTTCAGCACGCCGCTGCCGCCGGAGCCGCCGATGATCCATCCCGCCTTGTAGATGGTCAGCGTGATGAAGCCGCCATCCGCATGCGCGGTGGCGGGAATGACGGCGCCGCAAGCGGCCGTCAGCGCCACCAGCAGACCGCGAAGCGAGGATGCAATTTTCATGAATGAAGTCTCCAGCGAAGTGAGCTTTGCAGCGTGATTATGAGATGCGCGAAGGTGCGGTATTTCGGTGGCCGCGCGCGGCGATCGCGCCCCACCAAGCGAATCGATCGGGCCGAATTTAGCCCTTTACGCGGCCATGCGCATGCGAGGCCGCAAGTGTGGTCGAAATGCCGCCCTCGCCGCAGCGATGCAGGATTGAACCGGTTCCATGACGAACGACACTGAAGGGGGTGTCCGGGCCAAGCGCCCGGCCCGGCTCCGGCAAGCCGCAGGCGCCGCCGGAGCCCCGCATTCACTTAGCCATTTGAGGAGCCTTCCTGATGACCCGCATTTCGCTGCTGTGTGCCACTGCCGCTATTGCCGGCGCCGCTCTCTCCGCTGCGACGCCTGCGAGCGCCGCGCCCTATCACCTGATCCGCTGGAGCGACACCGGCTTCTGCCAGGTGTGGGACAATGGCGTGCCGACCACGCCGTGGCCGGGCAACTATCAGAGCGTCAGCACCAAGGTGCCGACCGTGATCGAGGCGCTGGCGATGAAGGAGCATCTGCTCCGCCACGGCCACTGCAAGTTCTGACACAACGTTCCCGATCGATGCGGGACGGAGCGGCGTGGCCTGCTCCGTCCCGCGCCCCTTTTGCGCCGCGTTGTGGCGAAATGGGTCGAGACCCCAGCGAAACAATGGCACTTTCGGGGTATTTCGGGCCGGTTGGCTCGCTGCGCCCCCGTGTTAAGGCCCCGTTAACCTTGTCCGACCACGGTGATTTACGGGCTGGATGTTTAGTTGGTCTCGATGTTTTCGCGTCGTCTCGAGCGTCGGCGCGGGCGTTGATCGGGAGGAGTTATGTCGCAAGAGTTGTCAGCCGATACCGCAAGTCCCTCACTCGTACCCCTCGTCATGCCGCCGTCGCCATCGGCTGCGGAGGTTCTGCCGCTGTTGATCGGCACGCCCTTGTCGGAGATCGAGCGCGAGCTCATCGTCCAGACCTTGGCGCGCTGCAATGGCAATCGCACCCACGCCGCAAGGCTGCTCGGCATGCCCGTACGCACCCTGCGCAACAAGATCCGCAGCTACACGGCCGACGGCATCGCGGTGCCCGCCTATACGGCCTGATCCAACGGCGACCGCCCGATATCCCATCGTGTGGAACTCATCAGGATGCGTCGCCGATTGATGTTGATCAGTCGGCCTCGCAGCCCTCCTGCAATTGCTGCGATCATCACGGCTCTGTTAGGCTTTGCCGCGAATCAGAGCTTGGTAGCGGAGTTGCGGTAGTGGCAAGGAATCCGGCCGGACGCGGCCTGCAGGGCCCCGTGGGTCCACGTGGCCCGCAAGGGCAGCCCGGACGGCGCGGACCGGATGGTCAGCGCGGCAAGCCCGGCCCCGACGGCAAGCCGGGAGCTCAGGGCAAACCTGGTCCACAAGGCCCACGCGGCGAACAAGGTCCGCCGGGCAAGCCGGGTCCCGAAGGACCGCAAGGCCCCCGTGGAGACCAAGGCCCTCGCGGTGAACAGGGGCCGCCCGGCACCTTGCCGACGATCGATCAGCTGATGCCCTGGCTCGAGCAGATTTTCGCCGCCTATGACGACTACAAGCGCAACCGGGATCGCGAGGCGCATGAGCGCGACGCGCAGCTGATCGCCGTGCGCGACATCTTCGCTTCGACCGAGCACGACGAGGCGCTGGAAGAGGCGTTCGAGGACGACGATCCGCACGAGATCGACGTTCCCAAGAAGAAGAAAAAGAAGAAGGGCAAGAAAAACAAGAAGCACGGCAAGAAGGCCGCCGCGCGCGAGGATCAGGACGACGAGTTCTGAGGCGCTCGCCCTGCTGTGGCGCCCGCCGGCTCAGCGCGGTCCGAACCGCGCCGCCGACCGCTCCCGCGCCTTGGCCGCCTCGATTTCGCGGTCGCGCGGCGGAGCCTGGGTGTGCAGCGAGGTCAAGAGCCGCCGCGCCGCGCTGGCGACGTCCTCGACCGCGGTTGCGAAGGCGGCCTCGTTGGCCTGCGACGGCGTGTTGAAGCCTGAGAGCTTGCGCACGAACTGCAGCGCCGAGGCCTGGATTTCAGCCTCCGTGGCCGGTGGCTCGAAATTGAACAGCGTCTTGATGTTGCGGCACATGGCGGGTGGATTCCGGTGCTGAACGACGTCGAGGACCGTGCTATCATGCCCCCGAGGCGGCCGGAAGAGTCGCACAGGATCAGGGGGAATGTATGGTTCGATCGCTTGCCGCCGTCTTTGCCGTCGTCATCGTCTTTTGCGCGCCGGCCCGCGCCGCCGACTATCCCGCCCCGAAGCAGGGCGACGTCGTCATCAAGGATTTCAAGTTTCACACCGGCGAGACGCTGCCGGAGCTGAAACTGCACTACACGACCGTCGGCGAGCCCACGGGGCAGCCCGTGCTGGTGCTGCACGGCACCGGCGGCTCCGGGGCCAGCATGCTGGGGCAGACCTTCGCCGGCGAATTGTTCGGCAAGGACCAGCCGCTCGACGCGAGCAAATACTACATCATCATCCCCGACAGCATCGGCCACGGAAAATCGTCGAAGCCGTCGGATGGGATGAAGACCAAATTCCCGGCCTATAACTATGCCGACATGGTCGATGCCCAGCACCGGCTGCTGACCGAGGGGCTCGGCATCAAGCATGTCAGGATGATCATCGGCAATTCGATGGGCGGCATGCACAGCTGGGTGTGGGCGACGCGCTATCCGGAGTTCATGGACATCGCCGTGCCGATGGCCTCGCAGCCGACGGAGATGGCGGCGCGCAACTGGATGCTGCGGCGGATCATGCTGGAGACGATCCGCAACGATCCCGACTACAATGGCGGCAACTACACGACCCAGCCGCGGATGATGAAATACGCCGTCACGGCCTATGGCACCGCGACCGCCGGCGGCACGATCGCCTATCAGGTGGCAGCGCCCACGGCGGCCAAGGCCGACAAGCTGGTCGAGGAGCGCCTCGGCACGCCCATTCCCACCGATGCGAACGACTTCCTCTATCAGTGGGGCTCGTCGCAGGACTACAATCCGTCGGCCGATCTCGACAAGATCAAGGCGACCGTGCTGCTGATCAACTCGGCCGATGACGAACGCAATCCGCCGGAGACCGGCGTTACCGCGGACGCCATGAAACGCGTCGCCAACGGCAAGGTACTGCTGATCCCGGCGTCGGCGGAGACCCGCGGCCATCTCACCACCGGCTTTGCCAAATTCTACGTCGAGGCGCTGCGCGAGTTGCTCGCGACGGCGCCGCAGCGCGGCATGTAGCGGGGGAAGGAGCCTCGAATGCGCGGAATCGTTCTGGCCGTTCTGATGCTCGGGGCGCTCGCCTCCGCGCCCGTCGCGCTCGCCGTCGACAACGGTCAGTTCGAGAACGTGCCCCCGGACATCCGCGCCTGGTTCAAGAGCGTGATCGCGCCCAACGGCGTCCCTTGCTGCGATGTCTCCGACGGCCACCGGACCACCTACGACGTCCGCGACGGCACCTATTGGGTGCCGATCGAGGGCCGCTGGATGGCCGTGCCCGAGCGCGCCATCATCCGCGACCGCGGCAATCCGATCGGCGAGGCGGTGGTGTGGTACGTCCACCATCGCGGCGACATCATCATCAGCTGCTTCGTTCCGGCGGATGCCGTGTGACATGAACGCAGCGAGGTCAGCGCTTGGGACAGCGAGATGACGGAGGCACCGCGCGACGATCGGCGCCGCGCCGTGATGCGCTGGCTCATGGCGGCATTCTACGCGGCGGCCGGCATCGCGCATCTGGCGATCCCCGAGCCGTTCCTGCGGATCACGCCGTCCTTCGTGCCGTTCGCCCCGCAGGTCATTCTGCTCACGGGCCTCTGCGAACTCGCGGGCGCGGCCGCGCTGGTGACGACACCGATGCGGCGCTGGGCGGGGATCGGACTCGCGGCTTACGCGATCTGCGTGTGGCCCGCGAACTTCAAGCATGCGTTCGAGGCGATCGACCTGCCGTTGCTCGGCAGCAGCTGGCTCTATCACGGCCCGCGGCTGGCGTTCCAGCCCGTGCTGGTGTGGTGGGCGCTGTACAGCGCCGGCATCATCGATTGGCCCTGGCGCCGTCCACCTGATCACGTGAAATAATTCGAGGAGCCGAGCCGTGAGCGCCCCAGCCGATAACGATCTCGCAGCGATCTATCCGAAGCCTCATGAGCGCGTGCTCGCGAAGGTGCGCCCCGGGCTCGACGTCCACAGCCGGACGTTCATCGCGATGTCGCCGTTCTGCGTGATGGCCACCTCCGGCCTCGACGGCAGCGTCGATGCCTCGCCGCGCGGCGGTCATCCCGGCTTCGTCCAGATCGACGGCGACCAGCGCCTGCTGCTGCCGGACCGTCCCGGCAACAACCGCATCGACAGCCTGCGCAATTTGACGGAAGGCTCAGGCCAGGTGCAACTGATCTTCTTCGTGCCAGGCCTCAACGAGACCCTTCGCGTCGGCGGCACGGCCGCGCTGTCGACCGATCCCGATCTGCTGGCGCAGCTCGAAGAGTTCGGCAAGCCGCCACGCGCGGCGCTCGTGATCACCGTGCAAGAGGTCTACTTCCATTGCGGCAAGGCGATCATGCGCGCGAAGCTCTGGTCGCCGGATGCGAAGGTCCCGCGCTCGGCGATGCCGAGCATCAGCGACATCATCTATGATCAGACCAAGCTCGGCGCGCCGGAGGCTCAGGACGTGATCGATGCGCGTTGGCGCGAGCAGCTGTGAGTTCCGCTGCTGCTACTCATTTGCAGTCGCGATCAGTCAAGTAAACCACCGTGCTCACGCAGCTGTGCAGGTGCGGAGCGAGAGGAAGTTGGGTATGAAGCGCGTCATCGCATCAAGCTTCCTCATCACCATGACCGGGCGTTTTGTTCGATCGACTGCAGCGCCCCTCGCGCGCGCCCTCCTGGCGCTCGCGCTGTCGGCCATCGCGGGCGCGGCGGCGGCCGATGAGGAGCTGAAACTCACGCCGGAGCAGGCGCAGAATCTCGGCGTCCGTGTCACGCATCCGATCTCGAGCCGGCTCGACAAGACGCTTCCCTACCCCGCGCAGCTCGTCATTCCGACACCGCAGCTCTGGGTCGTCAGTGCGCCGGTGTCGGGCATGATCACCAATCTCGCCGTCGCCCGCGGCGATCGCGTGGCGGTCGGCCAGCCGCTGCTGACGATGGAAAGCCCGAGCTTCGTATCGCTGCAGCGGGACTATCTGCATGCGCTGGCGCAGGAGGTGCTCGCGGTTCAGCAACTCAAGCGCAACGCGGATCTATATGACGGCAAGGCCATCCCGCAGCGCGTTCTGGAGTCGAGTCAGGCCGAGGCACGACAGGCCAGCATCGTGGTCGCCGAGCGGCGGCAGATGCTGCATCTCAGCGGGCTGTCAGACGAGGCGATCTCGCGGCTGTCCAACGAGGCCGCGATCAGCACGACGCTCACCGTGACCGCGCCGCGCGCGGCGTCGGTTGTCGAGATCACGGTGTCGCCGGGCCAGCGCCTCGAGCAGGCCGCCTCGCTGGTGAAGCTCGCACGGCTGTCGCCGCTGTGGGCGGAGATCGCGATACCTGCCACCAGCATCGGCGCCATCAAGACCGGCGCCAGGGTCGACATCGACGGCTACCCGACGCCTGGTCAGGTGATCCTGGTGTCCGAGACGACGGACGCGGCGACGCAGACCATCCTGGTGCGCGCTGAAATTCCGAACAACGGCGAGCTGCATCCCGGCCAGATGGCGGCCGCGCGCATCGGCTTCATCTCTGCCGGCGAGAGCGCCTGGGAAATTCCCTATAGCGGTCTCGTCCGCCGCGGCGACCAGGCCTCGGTGTTCGTCGCCACGCAGGGCGGCTTCCGCCTCGTCGCGGTGACGCTGCTCGCCGAGGACCAGGATCACGTCGTCATCTCCGGGCCCATCACCGACAAGGACGACATCGCCACCGGCGGCATCTCCGCGCTGCGCGGCATTCTCGCGCGGCTGGGACAATGATGCTGGAGCGCCTGGTCGCTTTCGCGCTGTCGCAGCGGCTGTTCGTCCTGCTGAGCACACTGCTGGTGATCGGCGCGGGCGCCGTGGTGCTGCCGAGCCTTCCAATCGACGCCTTTCCCGACGTCTCGCCTGTGCAGGTGAAGATCATCATGAAGGCGCCCGGGCTCACGCCCGAAGAGGTCGAGCAGCGCATCACCGTGCCGATCGAACTGGAACTGCTCGGGCTGCCGAACAAGAAGATTTTGCGATCGGCGACGAAGTACGCTCTCGCCGACATCACCGTCGATTTCGAGGATGGCACCGATATCTATTGGGCACGCAATCAGGTCTCGGAGCGACTGTCGAATGTTTCGCGCGACTTCCCGGAAGGCGTGAGCGGCGGCCTCGCGCCGATCACGAGCCCGCTGGGCGAGATGTTCATGTTCACGATCGACAGTCCCGACCTGTCGCTTGCGGAGCGACGGACTCTGCTCGACTGGGTGATCAGGCCGGCGCTGCGCACCGTGCCGGGCGTGGCCGACGTCAATTCGCTCGGCGGCTATGTCCGCGCGTTCGAGATCGTGCCGCGCAATGATGCGCTGGCAGCGCGCGGCATCTCCTCGGAACTGTTCCGCAAGGCCATCGAAGCCAACAGCCGCAACGACGGCGCGGGACGCGTCAACCAGGGCGAGGACAGCGCGCTGGTCCGCATCGAAGGCAGCATCCGCGGCATCGACGACATCAAGGCCATCGTGGTCGACACACGCGACGGCATCCCGATCCGGGTCAGCGACGTCGCCCGCGTCAAGATCGGCGCCCTCACCCGCTATGGTGCGGTGACGATCGACGGCAAGGGCGAAACGGTCGAGGGGCTGGTGCTGGGCCTGCGCGGCGCCAATGCCGGACAACTGGTCCGCGATGTCCGCGCCCGGCTGGAGCAGCTGAAGCCCACGCTGCCCGCGAGCGTCAGCATCAACGTGTTCTACGACCGCAGCCGGCTGGTCAACCGCGCCGTCGGCACGGTCGTCCGGGCGCTCGCCGAGGCGACTGTGCTGGTCGTCGTGCTGCTGCTGCTGTTCCTCGGCAATTGGCGGGCGTCGCTGGTGATCGCGCTCAGCCTGCCGCTCGCGATCATGATCGCGCTGATCGTGATGTGGGCCGTCGGCATGTCCGCCAACCTGATGAGTCTCGGCGGTCTCGCGATCGCGATCGGCATGCTGATCGACGCGTTGGTCGTCGTGGTCGAGAACATCGTCGGCAATCTCGGCAAGCACGACCGCGCGAGCACGACGCCGCTCGTCCACATCGTCTACCGTTCCGTCTGCGAGGTCCTGCAGCCGGTCGCCTCCGGCGTCCTGATCATCATCATCGTCTTCGTCCCGCTGCTGACGCTGCAGGGGCTGGAGGGCAAGCTCTTCATCCCGGTCGCGCTCGCCATCATCTTCGCGCTCGCCGCGTCGCTGCTGCTCGCGCTGACGGTGCTTCCGGTCGCGACCTCCTTCGTCGTCACATCCGCGTCGCACGAGGATCCGTGGCTGATCCGGGCCGCGCAACGCATCTATGCGCCGGCATTGGAATGGGCGCTCCGCAACGAACGCAAGGTCATTGTTGCCGCGCTCGCCGCCCTCATCGCCGCCGGATACGGCTACGCTCAGCTCGGCAAGACCTTCATGCCGACGATGGACGAAGGCGACATCATCGTCAGCGTCGAAACGCTTCCGTCCGTCAATCTCGACGAATCGCTTGCCATCAACGCCCGACTGCAGACGGCCCTGATGAAGGTGCCAGATGTCGCCGGCATCATCGCGCGCACCGGCTCCGACGAACTCGGTCTCGATCCGATGGGACCGAACCAGACCGATACCTTTCTCGTGCTCAAGCCGGCGGAACAGAGGCAAAGCACGGATCGCGACGCGCTGCTGCACAAGCTGCGCGAGGTCCTGAGCGGCTTCCCCGGCGTCTCGCTCAGCTTCACGCAGCCGATCGACATGCGCGTGCAGGAAATGATCAGCGGCGTTCGCGGCGACGTCGCGGTCAAGATCTTCGGGCCTGATATCGGTAAGCTGAACGAGATCGCCGCAAAGCTCTCATCCATCCTGTCCGAGGTCGAGGGCTCGCAGGACGTCTACACGACGTTGAACGAGGGGGCGCAGTACTACACGATCGCCGTCAACCGGATGGAGGCTGGCCGCCTTGGACTGACGGTGGACTCCATCGCCGCCTCGCTGCGCACGCAGATCGAAGGCCGAACGATCGGCACCGCGCTCGAGGAGGGACGCCGGACGCCGATCCTGGTTCGTGGCGGCGAGATCACGCGGCAGGCGCCGACGATGCTGGCATCGCTCCCGCTGACGCTGGCATCGGGCCAGCATGTCGCGCTCTCTCAAGTGGCGCGCATCCAGCGGGTCGATGGCCCGGTGAAGATCGACCGCGAGGACGGCAACCGCATGAGCGTGGTGCGCAGCAATGTCCGGGGACGCGACATGGTCGGCTTCGTACAGGCCGCCCAGCAGAGGGTTGCAGCCGAACTGCCGCTGCCAGCGGGATATCGGCTGACCTGGGGCGGCCAGTTCGAGAATCAGCAACGCGCCGCCGCGCGGCTCGCGATCGTCGTGCCGGTCGCGATCGGTCTGATCTTCGTGCTGCTGTTCACGACGTTCGGCTCCGTGCGTCAGGCTCTGCTGGTGCTCGTCAACATCCCATTCGCCCTGATCGGCGGCGTCTTCGCGCTGGTGTCGACCGGCGAATATCTGTCGGTGCCTGCATCGGTCGGCTTCATCGCACTGCTCGGAATTGCCGTGTTGAACGGCGTGGTCCTGGTGTCCTATTTCAACCAGCTGCGCGCCCACGGGCTGTCGGAGCAGCGCATCGTGATCGACGGCGCGCGGCGCCGACTGCGGCCGGTGCTGATGACCGCGAGCATCACCGCGCTCGGCTTGATCCCGCTGCTGTTCGCATCCGGTCCGGGGTCGGAGGTGCAGCGTCCGCTCGCGATCGTGGTGATCGGCGGCTTGCTGTCGTCCACGCTGCTCACGCTGATCCTGCTGCCGATCCTGTACCGCCGCTACGGCGCAAGCGCCAAGGAGGCGACATGACCGGCCAAGCCGTCTGCCTCACGTTGATCGTGCCGCAGGGGCTTCGTGCGGAGGTGCTCGATCATCTCGCAGAGCAGACTGATCTGGTCACGGGCTTTACCGCGTCGGAGGCCGCCGGCCATGGCGCGCGCGCCCGGCTGCGCAGCCCCTCGGAACGAGTCCAGGGACATGCCAACGAGATTGTCGTGCAGATCGTACTTCAGGAGAAGGATCTCGAGCGGCTGCTGCAGCGGCTCGGAAGCGCGTTTGCGGGAACACAGCTGGTCTATTGGGCCGTGCCCGTCATCGCATTCGGCATCATCGACTGAGCGCCTGCAATGTCGCGGAGGCGGTCGATCCGGGGCAAGTTACGAAGCCCTGAACCGACCGTGTTCCGCAGGAGAGACGCCGTCTGGCCGTGACCGTCAGTGCTCGCTCTCGAGCCCGCCGACGTGCTTCTGGGTGTAGAGCTCGAGGCCGATGCGGTTGATGAGGTCGAGCTGAGTCTCGAGGAAATCGATGTGATGCTCCTCGTCCTTCATCAGCTGCTCGAACAGGTCGCGCGAGACGTAGTCCTTCACGCCATGGCAGTAGGTCGCAGCTTCCTGATACAGCGTCCGCGCGCCGATCTCGGCGGCGAGATCGCACTCGATGATCTCCTTGACGTTCTGGCCGATGCGCAAGGGATCGAGCACCTGCATGTTCGGGAATCCGTCGAGGAAAAGGATGCGGTCGGTGAACTTGTCGGCGTGCTCCATCTCCTCGATGGATTCCTTGCGCCAGACCTTCGCCATGTCGAGAAGGCCCCAGTTGTTCAGCAGGCGATAGTGCAGCCAATATTGGTTGATGGCAGTCAGTTCGCTGCGCAATCCCTTGTTGAGATATTCAATGACCTTGGGGTCGCCCTGCATAGATAAGCTCCGAAAAGTTTGAGGCCGCAGGCGCTCAATAACAGGTTCGAAGTGCGGAGACGACCCCCGTTCATGTGCATTTTTCGGGCGGAGAGCGACGCGCGGGAGGGCAGCGGCGGTCAGCAGGCGGCGAGGGCGAACCGGCTCTGGAGGTCGTCCTCGACGGCCTGCACCGGCGCTTGCGCATGCTGATGGGCATGCTGGCAGCCGCTCTGGCACGCACGCGCACAGGGACCCAGGGCTTCATCGATGATCGTCTTGATCGTACGCGCACAGCGTCCGCATTCCGCGCTGCAGCCAAGGCAGCCATAGACCTGCTTGGGGCTCCGCGGCAATTCGTCCGAGGAGGTCACAGCCTTGCGGATGTCGTGATCGCTGATGACGTTGCAGGAACAAACAATCATGAGAAACCGGCCAATCGTCGTTTGGTCCGCTATCGATAGTCATCCGCAGCTACCCGCGCAAAGGGAAAACCGCGCTTTTGAAGCTATTCCAATCTGTCGTGCAACCTAGAATGATTTCAGAGTAGGACGTTGCTGCAGATCAAAGTCGTCAGCAATTGAAGCTCGCGATCATCGGCGGTCTTAGTCGCCGCCTCCTCCGTCCCCGCCACCTCCATCGCTTCCTCCCCCATCGCCGCCGCTGTCCATCGGGTTGCCCATGGCGTCGACCGAGGTATTCGAAAACCAGCTGGCGAGGCTGAAGCCCTGGCCGGAGGTCGATGAGGTCGCCGTGTCGGAGGTCGCGGTGTCAGATGACCGGCGCCGGCGCGGTTGCTGGCGATCGGATCTGACCAGCAGTACCCAGCACAAGGCCGATGTCAGCCCAACGGCCACGGCGATAGCCATCGCCGGCGTCATGACTGGTCCGAGCCGCAGGAAAATTTTGTGCAATGCAGCATTTGAACGTATCCTGTCTATGGGTCGTCCAATGGGACGAGCCCGTTCATTGATCATTCAAGCGGGATGTGAAAACGTGCCGCATCACCCGATGCGCCATCTGCCGACCTGAAGTGAAAGAGGTAAGGTCATGAAGAAGACTCTCGCGGCCCTGGCCGCCGTCGCGACCCTGTCGAGCGCAGCGCTGGCGCCTGCTCCGGCCGAAGCGCGTAATGGTCGCGTTGCCGCCGGCGTGGCAGCGGGCCTGATCGGTGGTGCGCTCATTGGTGGTGCGATCGCCGCCGGCAGCAATCCCTATTACTACGGCCCCGGGTACTCCTACTCCCCTGGCTACTCCTACGGCCCGGGATACTCGTATTACGGAGGCGGCCCTGCCTATGTGGCCGATCCCGGCTACGCCTGCTACTGGCAACGCCAGCGCTTCTGGGATGGTTATGGCTGGCGCATCCGCCGCGTCCGCGTGTGCGAGTGATCGTTCACCAACATTAATTCCATGAAGCGGCGGCGGAAAACGCAAAATCCGCTGTCCGCAGGGCCAGAAAAAACCGTTTTTCCGTCGCATCAGGTCGGACAGAGTTTACGAAGGGTTGACGGATTATCGTGTTTTCTCAGCGATGCTGATGGCCCTGATCGTGCGTGAATCACCAACCCGGCGCTCCCCGAGGGCGCTCTCCAGGAGATCTTGGAACATGAAGAAGATCCTGACCGCGGTGCTCGCGGTTGCGACTATCGCAGGTTCGCTGAGCGTCACTGCACCGGCTGCGAAGGCCGGCGACGTCGGCGCGGGCGTTGCGGCTGGTCTGATCGGCGGCGCGCTGATCGGTGGCGCGATTGCCTCCAGCCGTCCGGCCTATGGCGGTCCGGTCTATGTCGAAGCCCCTCCGCCGGCCCCGCCGCCGTGCGTGTGGCGCCGTGAGCGCTATTGGGACGGCTACGGCTGGGTGTCGCGCCCGGTTCGCGTCTGCTACTGAGCCAGACGACGATTGCTCTTCGAAAAGCCCGGCCGCGAGGCCGGGCTTTTTGCTGCCGGACTCGCGCAAATCGTCGGCACGCTACCGCGCGGCCTCGATTGCCTGCAGGACCGATGCGCTCGGCCAGCAATCCAGCTTCAGGCCCGCCCTCTTCTGAAAGGCGCCCAGCGCGGCGCGTGTCTGCATGCCGGCCTTGCCGTCCAGCTTGTCGCCATAGAGGCCGAGCCGCGTCAGCCCCTTCTGCATCGCCTCGACATCCCTGCTGCGCAGCTGCTTCGAGGCCGCCCAGGGCGTCGCGAAGGCGGCGGGGCTGGTCATGCGATCGGCGAGGTGGCCGACGAACAGCACATACAAATCGGAGAAATTGTATTCCTTGATGACGAAGTAGTTCGCCGTCGTCAGGAACGCCGGGCCGTAGATGCCCTCAGGCTGCAGCAGCGAGGCAGGCTGCTGCTGCTCGGCCGCGCCGAGCCGCTGGCCTCGCACGGGAACGAAGCCCGCGCGCAGCCAATCCGCGATCGGCTTCTTCACCTCGGGCACGCCCATGGTGCAGTCGACATTGGCCGGCGGCTTGACCTCATAGGCCCAGCGCACGCCGCGTTGCCAGCCCTTGTTGGCGAGCTGCTGCGCGGCGGAGCCCAGCGCATCGGGAACCGACCGCCAGAGATCGACCTTGCCGTCGCCGTCGAGGTCGACGCCGTGCTTGTAGTACTCCGACGGCAAGAACTGGGTCAGGCCGACGGCACCGCCCCATGACGCTCTGAGATCGCGGCGCGACACCACGCCGTCGCTCAGCATCTTCAGCGCCATGATGAACTCGGTGCGGTACTGGTCCTTGCGGCGGCCGACATAGGCCTGCGTCGCCAGTACGCGCAGCGCGTCATAGGGCAGCGCGTAACGGCCGAAATCCGTCTCGCGGCCCCAGATCGCGAGCACGATCGGCCCGGGCACGCCAAAGCGGCGCTCGATCTCGGCGAGCACCGGACGATATTGCTGGATCAGTTGCTGGCCATGCGCGGCCAGCCGCGCGATCGAGGCTTCCTTGATGTAGTCGGCGGGGACCTGCACGAACTCGGCCTGCGCCGGCGCGCCGGTCGCGGGGCGGCCGGGCAGCAGCAGGTCGGGGAGCTTGTAGTCGGGCTCCAGCCCCTGCGTCTCGCGTTCGAACGTTGTCCGCGACACGCCCTGCTCCTTGGCCTCTGGCCAGAGCGAGGCGACGAATTGCGTGAAGGCGGGGTCGGCGGCGTACGCGACCGATAGGAACGGTGAAACTGCGAGCAGAAGCAAAGCCACGAGCGTGCGCAACAACACTGCGGCGTCCGCCTAAGCTTCTGTCAATTCGAGGCGCTTCTCTACACGCTCCAAACGTCCCCCAACACGATCAACGCGCTCCGAAAGCTCGGCGATCCGAACGTGAACCTGCCCGAGCTCAACGTGAACGTGGGCAACTTCGCGCTCAAGTCCACCGACGCGCTGCTTCACCTCGCGGACATCCTCGCGAAGCAAATCGAGCGTCCCGCGGATAAGACGCAGATGTTCAAGGACGATGTTTTCCACTTCGGTCATGGCATAAGCCTACCACACCGCGAACAGAATGTGAACAACCTACTTGCGCTCCCCTCCTCAATGCCCCGCCGCCTGCTTCGCCTCCTCGATCGCGGCATTCGACAGCTTATCGACCATGGCGATGCCGATCGCCGACAGGATGAACACCGTGTGGATGATGGTCTGCCACATCACGCCGGTCTCGGTGTAGGTCGACTTGCCCGACGACAGCGCACCGGCTTCGATGAAGGTGCGCAGCAGATGGATCGAGGAGATGCCGATGATCGCCATCGCCAGCTTGATCTTCAGCACGCTGGCATTGACGTGGCTGAGCCATTCCGGCTCGTCGGGATGGCCCTGAAGGTTCAGCCGCGACACGAAGGTCTCGTAGCCGCCGACGATCACCATCACGAGAAGGTTCGAGATCATGACCACGTCGATCAGGCCGAGCACCGCCAGCATGATCTGCTGCTCGGAGAAATCGAAGGCGTGCGCGAACAGATGCCAGAGCTCCTTGAGGAACAGCACGACATAGACGCCCTGCGCGATGATCAAGCCGACATAGAGCGGCAGCTGCAGCCAGCGCGAGCCGAAGATCAGCATGGGAATCGGGCGCAGCGCGCCGCCCTTGGAGGACAGGGACGCGTCAGGGGAAGACATGATCGGGAATCTCGCAGGCTAGGATGGATGGCGGAACGTCTATCTACGCCATCGCATAGCACGCGGAAGCGACAACTGGTCGCAACGCGGGCGCGACGCTTTGTCCCGGAGCAAAGACAGCGTCGCGCCTCGTCATGGAGATCAGCGGGTCAGCTTCTTGTACTTGACCCGATGCGGGATCACGCTGTCCTGGCCGAGCCGGCGCATCTTGTCCTTCTCGTAGTCCTGGAAGTTGCCCTCAAACCATTCGACATGGCTGTCGCCCTCGAAGGCCAGCATGTGGGTCGCGATGCGGTCGAGGAACCAGCGATCGTGGCTGATGATGACGGCGCAGCCGGCGAAATCCTCCAGCGCCTCTTCCAGAGCCCGCAGCGTATCGACGTCGAGATCGTTGGTCGGCTCGTCGAGCAGCAGGACGTTGGCGCCGGACTTCAACATCTTGGCGAGATGCACGCGGTTGCGCTCACCGCCGGAGAGCGCCCCGACCTTCTTCTGCTGGTCGGCGCCCTTGAAGTTGAACGACGAGCAATAGCCGCGCGAGTTCACTTCCTTCTTGCCGAGCAGGATCAGCTCGTTGCCGCCGGAGATCTCCTCCCACACGGTCTTGTTGCCGTCGAGCGCATCGCGCGACTGGTCGACATAGCCGAGATGCACGGTCTCGCCGACGGTGATGGTGCCCGCGTCGGGCTTCTCCTGGCCGGTGATCATGCGGAACAGCGTGGTCTTGCCGGCGCCGTTCGGGCCGATCACGCCGACGATGCCGCCCGGCGGCAGCTTGAAGGTAAGATTGTCGATCAGCACGCGATCGCCGAAGCTCTTCGAGAGACCTTCGAAGTCGACGACGTTCTGGCCGAGCCGCTCGGCGACGGGAATGATGATCTGCGCGGTCTGGGTCTGCTTCTCGCTGGCCTTCTTGAGCAGCTCCTCATAGCGCTGATAGCGCGCCTTCGACTTGGCCTGGCGCGCCTTCGGCGAGGCCGCGATCCACTCCTGCTCGCGCGCCAGCGTGCGCTGGTGCGCGGCCTCCTCGCGGCCCTCCTGCTCCAGCCGCTTCTGCTTCTGCTGCAGCCATGACGAGTAGTTGCCCTCGTAGGGAATGCCGCGGCCGCGATCGAGCTCGAGGATCCAGCTGGTGACGTTGTCCAGGAAGTAGCGGTCGTGGGTGACGATCAGGATCGCGCCGGGATAGTTGCGCAAATGGCCCTCGAGCCAGGACACCGATTCGGCGTCGAGATGGTTGGTCGGCTCGTCCAGCAGCAGCAGGTCGGGCTGGTCGAGCAGCAGGCGGCACAACGCGACGCGGCGGCGCTCACCGCCGGACAGCTTGCTCACATCGGCGTCGTCGGGCGGGCACCGCAACGCGTCCATCGCCTGGTCGACCTTGCTGTCGAGATCCCACAGGCCCTGGGCCTCGATCTCGTCCTGCAGCTTGGTCATCTCATCGGCGGTTTCCTCGGAGTAGTTCATCGCCAGCTCATTGTAGCGATCGAGGATGGCCTTCTGCTTGCCGACGCCGAGCATGACGTTCTCGCGCACCGTGAGCTTGGGATCGAGCTGCGGCTCCTGCTCCAGATAGCCGACACGCGCGCCGTCCGCGACCCAGGCCTCGCCGGTGTAGTCCTTGTCGATCCCTGCCATGATCTTGAGCAGGGTCGACTTGCCCGAGCCGTTGACGCCGAGCACGCCGATCTTGGCGTCGGGATAGAACGACAGGTGGATGTTATCGAGCACCTTGCGGGTCGGGTAGGTCTTGGACAGACCCTGCATGAAGTAGACGAACTGGCGCGCCATCGCGTGTCCCTCAAAACCGGCTGAAATTTCGGAAAATGGTTGCCGCTGATGTAGCCGTGCGGTCACCAAAGGGCAACCGGAGAGCCCACTTCAAGCGGAACAATTGCCGGGACAATCCCGGGTCGTATCCGCCCGGCGCAGACCCAGCGCTCACGGACGACTACGGTTTCCTCACCATGTGTGCGGTCGATCACGACAATTGCAACCATCTTTTAATTAATTCGGCGGGACACTCGGTCTCGGCCCGCAAGAACCGCGCGCCCAAGCGGCACAAGCCGCGACCGACAACAGCGAGAGCCCGTCATGGCAACCCTTACGTCAGTTTCACTGTCCGCCGCGGTGGCAGAACGCCAGAGCCGATCCGGTCTCCTCGCCGACGTCAGGGCTTTCTGGCGCGAATTCGTCGCCCGGGCCTTCAATCCGTATCGGCCGGAACTGCACTACATGCGCGGTCCGGGCCCCGCCTGGCGCGCGAAATACGGCAGCGACGCAGCGTTCCGCCTCAAGGCTGATCTCGACTGATCTTGACCGGCGCGCGGCTTGCGCCGCCCGCGCTTTGCGCGCAACGATGCCATCCATTCGCTGGCGACGGTCTCACGTCGCCGTTCCCTGCCCGAATGGATCCGGACCGATGACGCGGCTGCGCTGTGCAATTCTCGACGACTATTACGATACGGCTCTGTCGCTGGCGGACTGGCCCCGGCTGGCCGACAAGGTCGATGTCACGGCCTTCACCCATCCCTTCGACAGCGAGGATACGGCGGCCAGCGCGCTGGCCGAATTCGACGTCATCTGCGCGATGCGCGAACGGACGCCATTCCCGCGCACGCTGATCGACCGGCTCCCCAAGCTGAAGCTCCTGATCACGTCGGGCATGCGCAATGCCGCGATCGACATGGAGGCCGCCAAGGCGCGCGGCGTCGTGATCTGCGGCACCCAATATGGCCGCGACCCGACCGCTCCTCTCACCATGGGCCTGATCCTGGAACTGACCCGCCGGATCGGCCAGGAGAATGCGCGGATGCATGCCGGCCAGCCCTGGCAGTCGCTGGGCGGGGTCGAGATCGAGGGCAAGACGCTCGGCGTGATCGGGCTCGGCAAGCTCGGCGGCAAGGTTGCCGGGCTCGCTCAGGCGTTCGGCATGAAGGTCATCGCCTGGAGCCCCAATCTCACGCCGGAGCGCTGTCAGGACGCCGGCGTCGGCTACGCGAGCAAGGAGGAGTTGTTCGCGACGGCCGACATCATCACCATCCACGTCGTGCTGAGCGAGCGCTCACGCGGGCTGGTCGGCGACGCCGACATCGGGCGGATGAAGCCATCCGCCTATCTGGTCAACACCTCCCGGGCTCCCATCATTGATGAGCCCGCGCTGCTGCGCGCCCTCCGCGAGAAGCGCATCGCGGGTGCCGCGCTCGACGTGTTCACAGTCGAGCCGCTGCCGGTCACGCATCCCCTGCGCAGGCTCGACAACGTCGTGCTGACGCCGCATCTCGGCTACGTCACGGAGGAAAGCTTCCGCGCCCATTACGGCCAGATGGTCGAGTGCATCGCCACTTGGCTCGGTGGGGCCGAGCCGCCACGCCGGCTCGCCTGACCCCCTTCCGAAACGAAAACACCCTCCGCGAGGAGGGTGTTTCGAAGCCATCGATCGCCGCTGCTCAGCGGATGGTCACCGGCGGAGGCAGCGGCTGCATCGTCGCCGGCTGGGCGGCCGGGACATTGGCCTGGGCCTGGACGGGGGCCGGCGCAGGCGCGCCGTTGGCTGCTGCCGCCATGTTCTTGTTCGATCCCGCCGGCGCGCCGCCCGGCATGACCACGACGCGGGTGCCGACCTTGACGCGCTCGAACAGGTCCGAGACGTCCTCGTTCAGCATGCCGATGCAGCCGGAGGACACGAACTTGCCGATCGTCGAGGGCTGGTTGGTGCCGTGGATGCGATACACGGTCGAGCCCAGATACATCGCGCGGGCGCCCAGCGGGTTGCCCGGACCACCGGCCATGAAGCGCGGCAGATAGGGCTGGCGCTCGATCATCTCGCTCGGCGGATACCAATCCGGCCACTCGGTCTTCTTGGTGATCTTCTGCACGCCGGTCCAGGTGAAACCTTCACGGCCGACGCGGACGCCGTAGCGCATCGCCCGGCCGTTGCCGAGCACCAGGTAGAGATAGGTGTTCGGGGTGTCGACGACGATCGTGCCCGGCGGCTCCTTGGTGACGAAGTCGACTTCCTGGCGACGCAGGTTGGCCGGCAGCGGCGCGGGCGCTGCATCCGGCTGCTCTTCCGGCGGCAAAGCCGCCACCGTCATCGGCCGATCGCCGGCCGGAGCCTGGGCCGTTCCCGGAACGGACGAGGCGCCGCCGACCGCGCCCGGAGGACGCAGTGCGCCGGCATCGCCGCCATAGGCCTGCTGCGATGAGGCCGGGCGATCCCCGTAGATCACCGGGGGAGGCCCTGCTGGTCGACCGTAACGCGGATCATCCGGAGACATCACCGGGCCGGTCGGCGCCGCGCTATAAACCGGAGCATTGGCCGGACGCCCGTAGCGGGGGTCATCCGGTGAGAGAACAGGGCCGGTTGGAGCGGCGGTCCCATACACGGGTCCGCTGGCAGGCCGTCCATAGCGCGGATCGTCCGGCGAGATCACCGGTCCGGGCGGCGGCAGCGCGGCGGAGTTGCCGGGCGCGTCCTCGTCGTCCAGCGCATCGAAATCCGGGTTATGTCCGCGCGCGTCGGTTGGGTAAGGAGTCGGCGCGGGCGAGTAAGCTCCCGGTGCAGTCTGATAGACCTGCTGTGCCTCGGCGAACGAAGTCGCCGCCGCGCCCGCCGCTGCGACCGCGCAAACCGTCAGAATGTGTCTGATCATCATCGCCCTTGCAGTATCCCCAAGCCGCCGATTGGGACCTTTGCTCCGCCAGATGGCCGAAGATAGCGGCGCATTCAAGACAATTCCGGCCGACGCGGTGCCATTTCGGCAAATTGTGATCACACCACCGTCGTTGCACGGAAGTCTCACGCCGCCGAAAAAGTGCAGCCAAGCTCCGGATGGCCGCATCGATGCCGCGATTTGACGAGCGAGCGGGAACGCTTTCGGTATTCTGACTTCAGCCTGATTCGCGATGCACGGCAGAAGCCGGCACCGTCGCGAACGCGGCCATTCCCTGTGATCACCGCGTTCCCTACTGGCTCGAAGGTCTCGGCAGTCCTGCTGCCGTGACGGAGAGTTTTCCGTCGATGCTTCCCGGCTTTCGTTTCCTCGTCGCCGCGATCCTCTGTTCGATCTCTCTCACCGTTTTCGGCATGGGTGCTGCAGCTCTGTTGCGCGCCGCTCATGAACAGTTTGCCAGCAACTCGTCCTGGCGCTCGACCCAGGCATCCGGCTTCACCACCTTCCTGCCACCGGCGGAGCCACCGCCGGTTCTCGCCGTGCTACGGGTCGAGCCCAGCCCCGCAGCCCCGCTCGCTTCAGCCGCGAGCCCCATCGACGCGCCGCAGGCCGCAGCCGAGCCGCTGAGCGCCGCGGCATCCGATGCTCCGGTGACGGAGAAGATCGAGACAGCGGCCGCCGTCGAGCCGCCGGCCTTGCCGACCCCCTCTCTGCCGGCTGACCTGGTCGACACGAGCCGTGTCGTGATCCCGAGCCAGACCGTCGCGGCGCTGAGCGATGGCACCGGCAGCGTGAAACCTGAAATTGGCAGCGCCGATATGGCGAGCACGGTCGTCGTCGAGAAGGCGACCGACAAGCCCAAGATGGACATGGCTCCGGAAGCGGCCGCTTCGAATCCAGCACCGGTCGTAGCGTCCTCCACCAGCGAGCCTTCGGCCACCCCAACCGCGCCTGCGTCCGGGCTGCAAGTCGTCGCGAGCGCAGATACCGCCATCGCGACTCCGGCTCTGCCGGCGCCTGCCCCGGCACCGGTGGCGCTCGACCCGATCGCAGCCAAGCTGGCGGCACTCGGCGAGCAGCCCATCCACCAGGAGCGACCCGCGGCCGGCGAGCATCGCGCTTCGGTCAAAATCGCCAGCGTTCAGTTGCGGCGGAGCGTCCTGAAGAAGCGGCAGGCCCGCGAGAAGCAACTGGCCGCCAAGCGTGCCAAGCAGCGCCGCTATGCCCAGCGCGTCCGGGCCGCCCGCCAGGCTGCAGCCCAGCAGCAGCAACCCCAGGCCTTCCCCAACCCGTTCGAGCAGCAGCCCTTCGGTCAGGCCCAGGGCATGACCCAGGCGGCCGCGCCGCGCTCCCGATAGGAGCCGGCGCCGGTCAGGCCGGTCCGGTCGCGACGGGCGGCCCGTTCTCGACGCCCCATTCCGACCAGGAGCCGTCATAGAGCGCGGTGTCGCGAATGCCGAGCCGGTAGAGCGCCAATGTCAACACCGCCGCGGAGACGCCAGAGCCGCAGGAGGTGACGATCGGCCTCGCCAGGTCGACGCCCGCGGCGCTGAACGCTCTGCGCAGGTCCTCGAGCGGCTTCATCACGCCGGTGGCGGCGTCGAACAGTTCCGCATACGGCAGATTGCGGCTGCCCGGAATGTGACCCGAGCGCAGGCCGGGCCTCGGCTCGGCGACCTCGCCGGCAAAGCGCGGCGCCTGGCGTGCATCGATCACCTGTTCGGCATGGCCTGCGAGGTTGGCAACCATCTGCTCGATCCGGCGCACGCGCGCGGCGTCAAAGGTCGCGCGATAGCTGCCCGCGGCCGGCGTGACCTGTCCGCCATCCACGGGGCGCCCCTCGGCAACCCACTTCTTCAATCCGCCATCGAGAACGCGCACATCCGCGTGGCCGAACGACAGGAACATCCACCAGGCGCGCGGGGCGGCGACCCAGCCGCCGGCATCGTAGACCACGACCGTATCGCCGTTGCTGACACCGAGCCGCGCGGCGTCCCGGCCGAACTGCTCCGCGCTCGGATACATGTGCGGCAGCGGATTGGAATGGTCGGAGACCTCGTCGACGTCGAAGAACACGGCGCCGGGGATGTGCGCCTTCAGATAATCGTCCTTCGGCAAAGGCAGCACGCCCGGCATCTTGAAGGTCGCGTCGAGCACCTTGACCTTGGGATCGCCGAGACGGGCCGCAAGCCAGTCGGTGGAGACGAGCGGGTCATTGGGGGCGGTCATGGCCTGGCTCCAGCATCACTTTCAAATCGTCATCGCCGGACTTGATCCGGCGATCCATCTTCTTCAAGCGATGGACACGCGGGTCAAGCCCGCGTGTGACGAGCAGGTTTCAATCCTTTTTCTTCGGCGCCCAGGCCTCGACCGGCCCGCCCGCCTCGCGCCAGGCGGCAAAGCCGCCGCCGATGTGGGCCACGGGCTTGAGCCCCATATCCTTTGCGGTCTTGGCGGCCAGTGCCGAGCGCAGGCCGCCGGCGCAATGGAAGATGAACGTCTTGTCCTCTTGGAAGATCGGCTTGGCGTAGGGGCTCTGCGGATCGATCCAGAACTCCAGCATGCCGCGCGTGCAGGAGAATGCGCCGGGAATCCTGCCCTCGCGCTCGATCTCGCGGGGATCGCGGATGTCGACGATCACGACGTCGTCGCGCTTGGCCGCCTCCATCGCCTCAGCCGCGGAGAGCGTCTCGATCTCGGCATTGGCTTCGTCGAGCAGCGTCTTGATGCCGCGGGTGATGGTCTGGGGCATTCTCGAACCTCCCTGCCCCGCTATTGCAGAGCGTCGTATTTCTCGGCGTCATTCCGGGGCGGCCCGCAGGACCGAACCCGGAATCCAGAGCTTATCGAACAAACCTCGAGATTCCGGGTTCGATCGCTGGTGCGACCGTCCCGGAATGACGGGGCCGTTCTAGCGCACCAGCTCCTTCATCGCCGACTCCAGCCCCTCGATCGTGATCGGATACATGCGCTCGGAAAAGATGCGGCGGATGATGGTGGTCGACTCCGAGTAATCCCAATGCTTCTGCGCCACCGGATTGAGCCACACCGTATGCGGATAGGTGCGGATGACGCGATCGAGCCAGACCGAGCCCGGCTCCTCGTTGACATGCTCGACCGAGCCGCCGGGCACCATGATCTCATAAGGGCTCATCGACGCGTCGCCGACGAACACCACCTTGTAGTCGTGCGGATATTTGTGCAGCACGTCCCAGGTCGGCGTGCGGTCGGTGAAACGCCGCTTGTTCTGCTTCCACACGCCCTCATAGAGGCAGTTGTGGAAGTAGAAATATTCCATGTGCTTGAATTCGCTCTTCGCCGCCGAGAACAATTCCTCGACCTGGGCGACGTGCGAATCCATCGAGCCGCCGATGTCGAAGAACACCAGCACCTTCACCGCATTCCGCCGCTCGGGACGCATGTGCACGTCGAGATAGCCGTGATTGGCCGTCTCGCGGATGGTGGTGTCGAGATCGAGCTCGTCCGGCGCGCCGGTGCGGGCGAACTTGCGCAGGCGGCGCAGCGCGACCTTGATGTTGCGGATGCCGAGCTCGACATTGCCGTCGAGATCCTTGAACTCGCGGCGGTCCCACACCTTCACGGCGCGGTTGTTGCGGTTCTTGTCCTGGCCGATCCGGACGCCTTCGGGGTTGTAGCCATAGGCGCCGAACGGCGAGGTGCCGGCCGTGCCGATCCACTTGTTGCCGCCCTGGTGACGGCCCTTCTGCTCTTCCAGCCGCTTCTTCAAGGTCTCCATGAGCTTGTCCCAGCCCATGGCCTCTATCTCTTTCTTCTCTTCCTCGGTGAGATACTTCTCGGCCAGCTTGCGCAGCCACTCCTCGGGGATTTCGGCCTTCTCCATCGCATCGAGGAGATTTTCCAATCCCTTGAACACGGTGCCGAAGACGCGATCGAACTTGTCGAGATTGCGTTCGTCCTTCACCAGCGCGGTGCGCGACAGATAGTAGAAGTTCTCGACCGAATGCTCGGCGAGATCGGCGTCGATGGCCTCCATCAGCGTGAGATATTCACGCAAGGAGACCGGGACCTGCGCGTCGCGCAGTGCTGTGAAGAATTGCAGGAACATGCCCATTAGATCGCGCGGCCCGGAGGGCACGTCAAGGGCCAGGGCGCGTCGAGGGCTGCCGCTGCGGCCAGTCTGGACCGGGCGGCTTTTTGCTCTACAATCCCAGGAACCACGGATGGAATGGGGGTTTTCATGGGTATCATTGCAGCGCTGATCATCGGTGCCATCGCGGGCTGGCTGGCCGGATTGATCGTTCGCGGCGCCGGTTTCGGCCTGATCGGCAATATGGTGATCGGCATCATCGGCGCCCTGGTCGCGAGCTACGTGCTGCCGGCGCTGCACATCGCGCTCGCCAGCGGCACCTTGGGTGCGATTTTGGACGCCACCATCGGCGCCGTCATCGTGCTCGTGATCCTCTCGCTGATCAGGCGCGCTTGATTATTTCTCCTTCCGATGGCAGCCATCATCTCAAAGCCGCTGCCGCGGCGTAGCCACTCAACACAAGTTCGACCGACAAGCGAGGCGCGATGAAATTTACCGGGACCCAGGACTACGTCGCCACCGACGACCTCAAAGTGGCCGTCAACGCGGCGATCGTGCTCGAGCGCCCGCTGCTGGTGAAGGGCGAGCCGGGGACCGGCAAGACCGTGCTGGCCGAGGAAGTCGCCAAGGCCGTCAACGCGCCGCTGCTCACCTGGCACATCAAGTCGACCACCAAGGCGCAGCAGGGCCTCTACGAATACGACGCGGTGTCGCGGCTGCGCGACAGCCAGCTCGGCGATAGCCGCGTGTCCGACATCAAGAACTACATCAAGCGCGGCAAGCTGTGGGAGGCGTTCACCGCCGAGCAGCGCCCGGTACTGCTGATCGACGAGATCGACAAGGCCGACATCGAGTTTCCGAACGATCTCCTGCTCGAGCTCGACCGGATGGAGTTCCACGTCTACGAGACCAACGAGACCATCAAGGCCAAGTTGCGCCCGATCGTCATCATCACCTCGAACAACGAAAAGGAATTGCCCGACGCATTCCTGCGCCGCTGCTTCTTCCACTACATCAAGTTCCCCGACGCAGACACGATGGGCCGCATCGTCGACGTGCACTTCCCGAACATCAAGAAGCGTCTGGTCGAGGAAGCGTTGCGCATCTTCTTCGAGGTGCGCGACGTGCCCGGCCTGAAGAAGAAGCCGTCGACCTCGGAGCTGCTCGACTGGCTCAAGCTGCTGCTCAACGAGGACATCGGCCCCGAGCAGCTTCGTGAGCGCGATCCGCGCAAGCTGATCCCTCCGCTGCACGGCGCCCTCCTCAAGAACGAGCAGGACGTGCATCTGTTCGAGCGGCTCGCCTTCCTCAGCCGGCGCGAGGTGTAGGGCCTCCGCCTCCCGCCCGGCAGGTCCGTGCCGCGGGCGCGTCATTGTCGCGCCCCGGTTTCGGCCATGCGTCCGAGCGCACCGATGAGCCCCTCGACTGCAATCGGCTTCTCGTAGCGGAGAATCTCCGCGAACCGGTCGGGGATGATCGATTCATCGTAGCCCGTCGTGAACACGAAGGGCACGCCGCGCTCAACCAGCAAGTCCGCGACCGGAAACGCCATCTCGCCACGCAGATTCACGTCGAGCACGGCACCATCGATCCTCGCCTGGCTGTTCGCGAGCACCAGCGCTTCCGCAACGGTTCCGACCGGTCCCAGAACCGTTGCGCCGGCACCGCCGAGCTCGCGCCTGAGCTCGTCGGCCAGCATGTATTCGTCCTCGACGATGAGGATGTGACGGTCACGCAGCGGACGTTCAGGCATGGTCCTCGAGCTCCGGCGTGGTGAAAGACACGGGAAGCGAAATCGTGCAGCTGACACCGTCGGGCGTGAACCCGAACGAGGTCCTGGCATTGAGCTGATAGGGCAAGGCCTGCTCGATCAGCTCGCGGCCCTGTCCCGTGCCGACGGAGACGACGCCAGGGGGCGGCATGTCGACGTCGCTCTCCCGCCAATCGATGTGCAGCCAGGGCCTGTTGTCCGCGCCGTTCCGCTCCAGCGACCAAACCACTCCGAGCCGGCCGGACGGCTGCGCCAGCGCGCCATATTTGACGGCATTGGTGGCGAGCTCATGCAGCGCCATCGCAAGCATCTGCACCGTGGAGGATCGCAATCGCACACCCGGCGGCCCGGCCAGTGTGACGCGCTCGGACGTGCCGGCGACCGCGGACAGCTCGCTGCGGATCAGATCGTCGAACGTGACCCGGTCCTGCTCCTTGAGGCGCGACAGCAGGCCCTGGACACGCGACAGCGTGTCCAGCCGGTCACGGAAGCGCGTGCGGAAATCGGCGAGATCGGTGCTGGCGCGCGCCGTCTTGTCGGCCATCGAACGCACGACGCCGAGCAGGTTGCGGGTGCGATGCTGCAACTCGGCCACCAGCACCGTCTGCCGCTCCTCCCACTCGCGCCGCTCGGTGACGTCGATCATCGCGCCGGTCATGCGGATCGCCCGTCCGGCCTCGTCGTAGAAGAAGCGGCCGCGGCCATACAGCCAGCGCAGCGTCCCGTTCGGATGAATGACGCGAAACTCGCGCGCATAGTCCTCGCGCAGCTCCATCGCCCGCCGCACCGCCGCTTCCGTTGCCGCTCGATCCTCCGGATGAAGCCGCGCCGTCCAGGCCTCGTAGCTCGGAGGCACTTCGCCGACGCCGTAGCCTTCCATGCGGAAATGCTCGTCCGACCAATAAACCTCGCCGGTCCTGACGTTCCAATCCCACAGACCGAGCCGCCCGACCTCGACCGCGCTGCGCAGCCGCTCCTCGCTCTTGCGCAACTCCTCTTCGGCCAGCTTCTTTTCGGTGATGTCGCGGGCCGCGCCGAACCATTCGAGGACGACGCCATCGCCACTCATCATCGGCACGGCACGCGAATGCGCCCAGCCGAGCGTTCCGTCGACCCTGATGACACGATGCTCCAGCTCGAACACGCTCTTCGTCGCAATAGCCCTGCCGACGGCGTCCAGCACCTGCGGCTGGTGATCGGACGGGATGTACTTCGCGAGCCAGCGCCGGCTCGGGGTCATCGTATCGGCAATGAAATCCTTGCCTCGGAGAAAGCGCATCTCGCTCCAGTCCGGGCTCATGCAATAGACGACGTCGAAGCTCGCGGTCACGAAGGCGCGGAAACGCTCCTCGCTGGCGCGCAGTCGCGCCATCGCATCGGCGCCCTGCACGACGTCGGCCTGGGGCGCGAGCATCTGCGTGTCCGCGCGCACGGCGTCCGAATGCTCGTTCACTTGCTGCCCCATTTTTCGGCATCGTATCGTGAAACCCGAGCATGCGCCAAGCGCCGGGCGTTTCCTGTCGACCGCGGCTTCGACCGACCCGCCGCAGCCTCGGAGTTCCCTGCAGAAATCATCCACAGCCGATGCTGAATCTGGGACAAGCCCGCACGAAGGCTCGACGCATCGGTCCGGGCTTGTTAAGCGCCACCCTCTGCGGGACGCGGGTTTGAGTCGGGGCACATGACGGTTGCGATCGAGATGGGGCAGACGACGGCGGGATCGCCTGCGGCCCTGGACCTCGAAGAACTGCTGGCGACCCGCCTGCTCGTGCAGGGCAATTCCGGCTCCGGCAAGTCGCATCTGCTGCGCCGGCTGCTGGAGCAGAGCGCGCCCTGGGTGCAGCAGACCATCATCGATCCCGAAGGCGATTTCGTTACGCTTGCGGAGCGATTCGGCCACCTCGTCATCGAGGCCGAGGACCACACCGAGCGCGCCCTTCAAGTCGCCGGCGAGCGGGCGCGGATCCACCGCGTCTCCACCGTACTCAACCTCGAAGGGCTCGACGCCGAGAACCAGATGCGGCGGGCGGCGGCGTTTCTCAACGGCCTGTTCGAGATCTCGCGCGACCATTGGTACCCGATGCTCGTCGTCGTCGACGAGGCCCAGTTGTTCGCGCCCGCCGTCGCCGGCGAAGTGTCCGACGAAGCGCGCAAGGCCTCGCTCGGCGCCATGACCAATTTGATGTGCCGCGGCCGCAAGCGCGGGCTGGCGGGGGTGATCGCGACGCAGCGGCTGGCGAAGCTGGCCAAGAACGTCGCGGCCGAGGCCTCGAACTTCCTCATGGGCCGTACCTTCCTCGACATCGACATGGCGCGCGCCGCCGATTTGCTCGGCATGGAGCGCCGCCAGGCGGAAGCCTTCCGCGATCTCGAGCGCGGCCAGTTCATGGCGCTCGGCCCCGCTTTGTCGCGCCGTCCGCTCGGCCTGCGCATCGGCCCGACCGACACCAAGCCGCGCAATGCGACGCCGCGGCTGATGCCGCTGCCGGAAGCCTCGCTCGAGGACGCCCGCGCCGTCATCCTCGCCGCCCCACCGCCCGAGGCCAACCCGCGGCCGCAGCGCAAGCCGCAGCCGGAGCTGCTCGACCAGCTCATCGCGGCGAAGTCCGCCGCACTCGAATTCCGCCCAGAACCGCCGCCGCCGGAGATCAGCGAGGAGGAGCTCGCCGAGCGCCGCGCCCGCGTCGAGCGGGTGTTGCAGGCGGTGCTGGCCGAGCCCGACGCCGGCTTCCGCGCCGTCGGCGTGCTCTACCAGGAGTTCGTCGTCCGCTGCCGCATCGAGGGGCTGGGCACGGCCGTGCCCGACCTCAACGAATTCCGCCGCATGCTGACCCGCGCGCGCGCCGGCCTCGGCGGTGACGCGGCCTCCGACGATGCCGGCTGGCAAGACGTCACCTTGCGCGCCTCGCTGCTGCCCGAGGACATGCAGGGCGTGTTCATGATGCTCGCCCGCGCGGCCAAGGACGGCCGCCCCTGCCCGAGCGACGCCGCGATCGCGCGCGCCTACGGTTCGCACTCGCTGCGCCGGGCGCAGCGGCTGCTCACCTATATCGAGGACCAGGGCCTGATCGTCTGCCAGCTCGATGGCGCCGGCCGCCGTATCGTGACCCTGGTCGAACTTGCCTGGGCCACCGCGCCCGGTGATCCCAACGCCGACGACGCCGATCAATCGCTCGTCACCTCTTCGTCCTGACGATGCGCCCGGATCGCTCCGGGCGCATCGCGTCGCTGTTGTCCGCGATCAGCTCGCGGCGATCTTGCCCATCGCCGGATCGCTGATGCTGGGCCGGCCGTTCTCGACATGGCCCGCGAGCTGCCAGTTGAAATTGGCGTCGCTGTCCGCCGTCACCGTCAGGTCGTACCAGCCATGGGTCTGGCGCAGCCGCACCTTGGTCTCCAGCCGCTGGCCGCGCTGCAGGCGATGCCGCTCGCTGCGTCCCGAATAGTTGTCGGTCAGCGTGACCACGCAGCTCGCGCCTTTGTTGGTGAGCGCCACCGCGAGGCTGCGGGCGTCGTCTCCCTCATCCCAGTCGCACATGTGAACGGTGTCGACGTCGACCAGCGCCGCGGTCGAGACGACGCCGCCCTTGAAGTGCCGGTAGAAGCCGTTCGGGCCGTACACCGACAGGTCATACTGGCCGGCGCTGGCGGCAAGATCCCACACGCCGTTCAGCGACTTGCCGGCCTCGACCGTGTAGCTCCACGGACCGGTCGCGGTGTTGCCGGAACGCACGTGGAAGCAGACGCCCGCCTGCCCCGGATTTACGAAGCGGATGCCGAACTTCTTATGCGCGGCATCCGCATCGCCGTCCACGCGCAGGTCATACGGCAGCGCGCGCGCCGGACGGATGCCGGGCTCCTGCTGCGGCAGCACCTGCTTGGCCGGCGGCACCGGGTGATAGTCGTCGAAGCGCGCGCCCGAGGTGATATCGGAGGCCGGCGGCTTGAAGCCCGCCGTGCTCGGCAGCGGCGCCAGACCTTCGTTCGGCGAGGTGAAGTTGAACGCCGAGGTGAGATCGCCACAGACAGCGCGACGCCAGGCCGGGATGTTGGTCTCGAACAGATCCTTCGCATGGCGATGGAAGCGCTGCTCGATGAAGCGGATCACCGAGGTGTGGTCGAAGACCTCAGAGCAGACATAGCCGCCGCGCGACCACGGCGACACCACCATCATCGGCACGCGCACGCCGAGACCATACGGTCCCGCGAGGTGATTGGCGTCGCCGGCGAACAGGTCGGTGCTGACGTCGACGGTGGATTGTCCATAGGCCCGCGACATCGCCGGATAGGGACCGACGACGTGGTCGAAGAAACCGCCGCCCTCATCGTAGTTGATGAGCAGCACGGTCTTGCTCCACAGCTCCGGATTCGACGTCAGGATGTCGAGCACCTTGGAGATGTACCAGGCACCCGGACCCGGCAGCCAATTCGGATGCTCGCTGAACGCCTCCGGCGCGGCGATCCACGACACCTGCGGCAGTGTGCCGTTGCGGACGTCGTTGCGCAGGCCGTCGAACAGATTCTCGAACGTACCGCCCTTGGCGATGTTGCTGCCGCGCAGCGCCTTCTCATACAGCGGGCTGCCCGGCTGCGAGTTCTGGTACTGATGGAAATACAGCAGCGAGTTGTCGCCGTAATTGCCGATCCACGGATTCTGCGTCCAGCCCCAGAAGCCGGCGGCATTCAGCCCGGTGCCGATGTCCTGATAGACCTTCCAGGAGATGCCGGCCTTCTCCAGCCGCTCCGGGAACGTGGTCCAGTCATAGCCGGCCTCGGCGTTGGTGATGACCGGGCCGCCATTCTTGCCGTCATTGCCGTCCCAGCCGGTCCACAGATAATACCGGTTCGGATCGGTCGGTCCCATCACCGAGCAGAAATACTGGTCGCAGATCGTGAAGGCGTCGGCGAGCGCGTAGTGCCAGGGCAGATCCTGCCGGTTCATGCAGGTCATCGTCGTGGTGCCCTTGTTGGCGATCCACTTGTCGTAGTTGCCGTTGTTCCAGGCCTTCTGGCCGTCGTTCCAGCCGTGCGCGACATCCTCGACATAGACCTGGCCGGCATTGTCGACGCGGAACGGCATCACCGATCCCGTGCCATTCGGCTGCTGCCAGACCGGATTGCCGTTCGGCAGCTTCACGGCGCGCGGATCGTTGAAGCCGCGCACGCCACGCATTGCGCCGAAATAATGATCGAACGCGCGGTTCTCCTGCATCAGCACGACGATGTGCTTGACGTCCTCGATGCTGCCGTGACGATTGAACGCCGGAATGGCGTGCGCGCGCTCGATGCTCTGGCTGAGCGCCGCGGTGGCGGCCGAAGCCCCGAGCAGGCGCAGGAACTCGCGCCGGTTGTGCGCGATCGTGTTCGACATCTCTTTCACTCCCGAAGTGACGAAGGTGTCGAGCGGCTTAGGTGGCGGCGTTAACAGCCGCGTGACCGGGCGGTTAAGGATGTGTGGCACGGGCTTGACAGCGGAGTTGGGAATGGCGTTCGGCCGAGCCGCCAATGCCCTTGCGCGAGGGACGAAAAGCTGAATGATCCTTTCGGTTTGAGACAACGGGCGGCCCGCGTGGCGCCAGGATTGACGCGTTGCCTTTTTGAGGATGGTTTGCAAATGCCGACATTGACGGTGCAAGCGGCGGGCCTGCCGGAGGCGCCGGGATGGTTCTGGCTGTATGTCGTGTCCAACGCGCTCATCGCCTGCGCCTTCTTCACGGTCTCCATCGTCATCGGCCTGTATCTGTTGCGGCGCTGGAAGGAGGTCATGTTCCGCGGCGCCCTGGCGGCGCTCGGCGTCTTCGTGGCGCTCTACGGGCTCACGCGTCTGCTCGCGATTCTCGATCTCTGGGTGTCGGACGCACGATTCGAGAGTCTTCTTTACGCCCTGCTCGCCGTGATCTCGGTCGTGGTCATTGTCAGCATGATCAGGATGCTGCGCAAAATCCTGGTGCAGCCGACTCGCATCGTGCTGCAGAAGGCCTATGAACGATTGGAGGAAGAAATCCGGCAGCGCCAGGCCGCCGAGGCGATGGTACGCCGTTTCCAGGAGATCGAGGCCAACGAGGCCCAGGTGCGCCAGGCGCAGAAGATGGAGGCGATCGGCCAGCTCACCGGCGGCGTCGCGCACGATTTCAACAACATCCTGACCGTGATCACCGGGACGATCGAGATCCTCGCCGATGCGGTCAAGGACAAGCCGCAGCTCGCCGGCATCGCCGACATGATCAGCGCCGCCGCCGAGCGCGGCGCCGACCTCACCCGGCATCTCCTCGCCTTTTCGCGCCGCCAGCCGCTGCAGCCGCGCTCTACCGACATCAATGGGCTCGTGGTCGATGCGGCACGCCTGCTGCGCCCGACGCTGGGCGAGCAGATCGAGATCGAGTCGATGCTCGCGCATGACAGCGCGCCGGCGCTGATCGACCCGAGCCAGCTCTCGACCGCCATCCTCAACCTCGCGCTCAATGCGCGCGACGCGATGCCGGATGGCGGCAAGCTGACGCTCGAGACCAAGAACGTCACGCTCGACGAGCACTACGCGCGGCTGAACCGCGACGCGAGGCCCGGCCACTACATCATGATCGCGGTCAGCGACACCGGCGAAGGCATTCCGGCCTCGCTGCTCGACAAGGTGTTCGAGCCGTTCTTCACCACCAAGGACGTCGGCAAGGGCTCGGGCCTCGGGCTCAGCATGGTCTATGGCTTCGTCAAGCAGTCCAACGGCCACGTCAAGATCTACAGCGAGCAGGGCCACGGCACGACGGTGAAGCTCTATCTGCCGCGCGCGGCGAGTGCGCCGGAGCTGCCGGCCGCCGACGTCGAGCGGCCAGCCGTGCCGCGCGGCGACGAGACCATCCTGATCGTCGAGGACGACGCGCTGGTGCGCGACTACGTCATCGCCCAGGTGCGCCGGCTCGGCTATCGCACGCTGTCGGCGAGCAACGCCGCCGAGGGGCTCGCGATCATCGACAGCGACGAGCGGGTCGACCTGTTGTTCACCGACGTCATCATCCCCGGCGGCAAGAACGGCCGCCAGCTCGCGATCGAAGCCGAGAAGCGGCGGCCCGGGCTGAAGGTGCTGTACACGTCGGGCTACACCGAGAATGCCATCGTGCATCATGGCCGGCTCGACGCCGATGTGCTGCTGCTCGCCAAGCCATATCTCAGCGCCGATCTCGCCCGCATGATCAGGACCGCGCTGGAGGCGTGAGGGCGACCGTGATGGAGCCGCGCGTCTCCTCGTCACGACGCGCCCCGCTCCCGTGCGGTTTTGGGACGCATAGGCCGGCCACACCCTCAGCGTCATCCCGGGCAAGTCCGGCCCTGCGAAGCGGGGGCGGACGCCGACCCGGGATCCATACGCCGTAGCAGGTGTGGCTGGGCGGGATGGAGCGGCCATCGTGCCTCGAACAGCTCCCTGGGGTTATGGGTCCCGGATCGGCGCGCGCTTGCCGAACAATGCTTGCGCGTGTCGGGAGCGCGCTTGTCCGGGACGACAGTGGTGGACTTGGTTGGGGACCTCGCCAACTCATAAGACGCGGGATTGCAGTCCCGCGGCACATCGTGCCCGAGGCATGCATCGCTCATGTCCCTCCGAAATAAGAGAGGGCGCGAGGAAGGCCGGACCTCGGCTGAGGCCCGTGGCCCGCCTGCAGAAAGAAATGCAGGCGGCAGTCACCACGAGTACAGCCGGACAGACCCGGCCTTCCCCGCGCGATTGGTTTTAACGGTGTCCTTCGTGCTCTCCCTGGGGATCGGCTTTGTTGCCCCCATCGCCCGCGCGTGCCGTCAAGCAACGACCACGGACTTGACCTCAGCGTCGAGAGGCCAGGACCACACGACTTCGCCGTCCGCGCCGGCCATGCTCGTCTGGCACGACCGTCACGTCCATCGCAGCCCACCTCCACGTTCGTGACGACGCGTACGTCCCTCTGCTCGAGGCGGGTGAGCCAGAGCATCGACCTGATTTGCCCGACGACACAAGCCAGGACGCCTGCGGCAAACTAACACGACGGGCAATTCACGCATGGCGCACATGCACGGCGTGCCCGTCGTGCAAACAAATCGCCAGACAGCACCGGATTAATTCCGCGTCGCATCCCACGTCACCGGCAGGTTGAGCAGGCCGCGGAAGGCCCAGCCGCCGATGCGGATCGGCTCGGCGTCTCGCAGCCGCAGGTTCTGCAGCCGCGCGAACAGCGTCGGCAGGGCGACGTCGGCGATCATCGCGCGCGAGGCCCAGGCGCCGGCGCAGAAATGCGGGCCGGCGCCGAAGGCGATGCTCTTGGCGACGTTGCGGCGGATGTCGAAGCGGTCGGGATCGGGAAAATGCGCCTCGTCCCGGTTGGCCGAGCCGAACATCAGGAACACGCGCTCCTCCGGCTCGAACGTCACGTCGCGGATGGTCCAGGGTTTGGCGATGCGCCGGGGCGACATGCCGATCGGCGAGATCCAGCGGGCATATTCCTCGAACACCTGCAGCCAGCGCACCTCGCCGCTTATGGCGAGCGCGAGCTGCTCGGGATGCGTCAGCAGCGCCCATACCGTGCCGGCGATCGCATCACGCGGCTCGTTCTGGCCGCCGGAGATCGCCAGCTTGATGTTGGCGCGGATGCTGTCCATCGGCATCTGCGTGGCGAGCATCACGCCGAGCAGGCTCTGGTTCGGGGTCTTTTCCAGCACCGGCAGCATGTCGTCGATCGCGGCGTCGATGCCTGTGGTGGCGGCGTTGCAGCGCGCCTCGACCGCGGGGTCGCCGGTGTAGTTGGCGATGCCGTCGATCATCGCCTGCGACCACGCGTTCATGTCCTCGAAGCGCATGTTGGTGAGGCCGGTGATCAGCTTCAGGCACTCGGCGGAGAATGGCAGCGCGAAATTGCGGACGAGATCGACATCGGCCGCCGGATCGAGCGCGTCGATCAGCCGGTCGGCGTGGGCCTGGAACTGTGCCAGCCACTGCACGCGGACCGCGCGCGGCGACACCGCCGGCGCGATCGCCTGGCGCTCGGCCATATGCGCGGCGCCGTCCTTGCGCATCATGTTGTGGCCCATCAGCCGGTTCATCAGCCCCTGCGGCTGGTGCGAGCTGAACACGTCGATCTGCTTCTCGGAGACGAAGATGTCGTCGCGCCGGCATAAAAGCGTGCTGCCGAGCTGCGGCACGAAGGCGATCGGGGCCTCCTGGCGCATTTTCGCCAGCGCCGGATAGGGATCGGCCCAGAACGCAGCGGGATCGATGTCGAAATGCGGTGCGGTGCTCACGCGTGGCCTCCGGTCAGACGGCGCAGGCTAGCCGCGCGCATGAGCGGCGTCTGTCCCGGTGATGTGTGACATGATCAGTTCAGCGGCTTCGGCGCCGTCATGAGCCGCAGCGCGATCGCGAACAGCTCGTTCTGCGAGGCGATGCCGAGCTTCTCATAGGCGCGCTTGCGGTAGGTGAAGACGGAGTTGAGCGCGATGCCGAGATCACCGGCGATCGCCTCCGAGGTGAAGCCTTCGAGGATGCGCCGGCAGACGTCCTTCTCGCGTGGGGTCAGCACCGACAGCGGTCCGCCTTGCGCGAATAGCAGCGCGAGCTTGTCGGCCGGAGCAGAGACAGTCGTATCGTCCTCGCAATGCCGCGCAACTGTGGCGGCGACGATCGGGGCGACCGCCGTGATGCGCTGCCGCTGGGCCTCGGTGAAGCCGCCCTGCTCCGCCGTGCGATAGAAGTTCACATAGGTGCAGTGATCGCCGACCCAGATCGCGGTGGCGGCCTTGTCGACGATCTCCGAGTCCTCGAAGAACAGCTTGCGATAGCCCTTCGGATACATCCGCCGGGCGAAGTGCGGCAGCAGGATGTGTCGCTGCTCCGCGCGCTCGCGGAAGATCACGTCGCGGTTCGGATCGGCGGTGTGGAAATGCTCCGAATAGGCGGTGCCGAGATCGGGCCCGATGGCGATGTTGCCGGTGCTGAGCAGGCAGCGGGCCGAGCGCTGGCCGGCGAAAGAGAACACCATGCAATGGCCGACATCGGCGACATCGCGCAAGGTGTCGATCAGGACGGCCGGAAACGACGGCTGGCCGATGGCGAGCACCAGGGCGCTGACGGCGCTGGTCGCATCGACGCCGGACCTGATGGCCTCCATGATGGTCCTCCCCTGGATGTTCTGTTTGTTTCAGCCTAGCAGCAACGTTGGACAGCTGGAAGGCCGCCCGACGTCACCAACCACGGGGACAGACGCACGGCCGCGACGGGGCTAGGCTTGGCAGCTCGAAGTCGCGGCCGATCAACGCGCCGGGCACGCTCAACGGGGAGGAACTCGCGATGAGAGCCGCACTCACTGCGCTCGGAATGGCAGCCATGCTGGCGCTCGGCGCGCCGGCGCGGGCTGACATCAAGGTCGGTATCGTGGTGTCGGCGACCGGGCCCGGCTCGGCGCTCGGGCAGCCGCAGATCAAGGCGGTCGCCGCACTGCCGAAGGAGATCGGCGGCGAGAAGATCGTCTACATCGCGCTCGACGACGAATCCGACAGCGTCAAGGGCCTGCAGAATGCGCGGCGCCTGGTCATCCAGGATGGCGTCGACGTCATCATCGGCTCGTCGCTGACGCCGGTCACGATGCCGATGCTCGATGTCGCGCTGGAGTCACGCACGCCGCTGCTGTCGCTGGCGGCCTCGACGGCGATCGTCCAGCCAATGGACGACAAGCGGAAGTGGGCGTTCAAGGTGGTGCCCAACGATGACATTATGGCCGCGGCGATGCTGAAATACATCGCCAAGAGCGGCGTCAAGACGCTCGGTTTCATCGGCGTCTCCGACGGCTATGGCGAGGGCTACTACCAGGAGGTGAGCAGGCTGGCGCCGAAGCTCGGCATCACCGTGACCACGCATGAGGTCTATGCGCGCGGCGACACCAGCGCGGCCGGCCAGGCGCTGAAGGTGATCGCGACCAATCCGGATGCGGTGTTCATTGCGTCGGCCGGCACGCCCGCCGTGCTGCCGCAGCAGGCGCTGCGCGAGCGCGGCTATCAGGGCAAGATCTTCCAGACCCATGGCGTGGCGACGCAGGAGTTCATCAAGCTCGGCAAGGAGAACGTCGAGGGCGCGATCTTCGCCGGCGAAGCGTTCTCGATCGCCGACGATCTTTCGCCGGAGGATCCGTTCCGCCGCGCCAACGACGCGTTCGTCTCGGCCTATCAGGCCGTCCATGGCGACCGGCCGAACATCTTCGCCGCGCATCTGTGGGACACGGTGACGCTGCTGAAAGGCGCCATTCCCGGCGCGCTCAAGGCCGCCAAGCCCGGCACGCCGGAATTCCGCGCCGCCCTGCGCGACGAGTTGGAGCGCGGCAAGGACATCTATCTCAACAACGGCCTCTCGACCATGAGCCCGACCGACCACAACGGCTACGACGAGCGCTCGGCGTTCCTGATCAAGGTCGAGGGCGGGAAGTTCAGGCTGGTGAAGTAGTCGGGTTCGCGTTTTTGGCACAACGAGCCCGGCGCGGACGGTGCACTCCCCTCCCCCTTGCGGGGAGGGGTCGGGGGTGGGGGGCCACGAGTCCGACTATCAATGATGCGCGATTGAGTGCGCGCGAGACAGACTGGTCCTGGATAGCAGCTCGCCGAAAGAAACTGCGTTCAGCGCCCGGGGACCCCCACCCCCGACCCCTCCCCGCAAGGCGGAGGGGAGCTCACCTTTGGCGCGGTGGGTGCTCGACCTCCACGGGTGAGGTGACGCGCTCTTAGGCCGATAGTCTCTCCGCCGTCGCGCCCTTGCCCAAAATCAGATCCGCCGCCTTGTCGCCGATCATCAGCGTGGCCGCATTCAGGTTGGCCGAGATCATGCGCGGCATGATGGAGGCGTCGGCGACGCGGAGGCCTTGCATGCCGTGCACGCGGAGTTGGTCGTCTACGGTGGCCCAGGTGGAGTCGGCCGGGCCCATGCGGCAGGTGCAGCCGGGGTGGAAGGTCGTCGTGGCGCGCTGGATGGCGGCGGCGAGAAATTCGTCGTCGCTGTTCACCTTCGGGCCCGGGAAATCCTCGTAGGCGTAGTACGGCGCGAGCGGCGCCGAGGCCAAGAGCCGGCGCGCCAGCTTCATGCCGGCGACGATGACGCGGCGGTCGAGCTCGGCTGTGAGATAGTTGGTCTGGATCAGCGGCGGCGCGAACGGATCGGCGGAGCGGATGCGGACATAGCCGCGGCTCTCCGGGCGCTGCTGCCACGACGCGACCGTCATGCCGGGCTCGTCCTCGAGCTGGCCCTGCACGCCTTCCTTATAGCTCGCAGGCGTGAAGGTGAGCTGCAGGTCGGAGCTCTCCGCGGTTTCTCCGGAATGCCAGAAGCAATAGACCATGGTCGGTGACAGCGACAGGATGCCCTTGCGCGTCACCGCCCATTTCAGCGCCTCGCCCCACAGATTGAGGCCGCGCGCGAGCTCGTTGATGGTCTTGATGTTCTTGACGCGCGCCACCGTGCGCGGCGCGTAGTGATCCTGCAGGCCCTCGCCGACAGAGCGGAGCGCATGGCGCACCTCGATGCCGTGCTGCTGCAACAGCTCGGGCGCGCCGATGCCGGAGAGCTGCAACAGCTGCGGCGAGTTGTAGGTGCCGCCGGACAGGATGACCTCCTTCCGCGCGCGCACCTCGACCGGCACGCCGCCGCGTCCGCCGCGGCTGTAGCGCACGCCGACGGCGCGCTTGCCGTCAAGCATGATGCCGGTGGCATGCGCGTGGGTGCGGATCTCGACGTTGGGCCGCTTGCTGGCGGGCTTCAGGAACGCGGTCGCCGACGACACGCGGCGGCCGTTCTGGATGGTGCGCTGGACGTAGGACACGCCCTCCTGGATGGCGCCGTTGTAGTCGGGATTGCGGGGGATGCCGAGCGTGACAGCGCCGTCCATGAAGGCCTCGCACAGCGTGTCCTTCCACTCCATGGTGGTGACTTCAAGGCTGCCGTCGCGGCCGCGATATTGCTCGTCGCCGGCGCCGATGCGCTTCTCCATGCGCCGGAAGTGCGGCAGCACGTCGGAATAGCTCCAGCCGCGATTGCCCATCTGCGCCCAGGTGTCGAAATCCTGGCTCTGGCCGCGATTGTAGACATGGCCGTTGATCGAGGACGAGCCGCCGAGCGTCTTGCCGCGCGGCGCATAGATGCTGCGGCCGGCCGTGTAGGGCCCCGGCTCCTGCTGGTAGCCCCAATTGATGCTCTTCATGTAGAAGGTCTTGATGAAGCCGGCCGGCAGATGGATGTAGGGATGCCAGTCACGCGGGCCCGCCTCCAGCACGCACACCGTCACCGACGGGTCCTCGCTGAGGCGGTTGGCGATCACGCAGCCGGCCGAGCCGGCGCCCACGATCACATAGTCGAACGTATCCATCTCGTCTGTCGTCCCGGTCTCATCATGCCTGCCGCATGACGCGGCAAGGCGGCCATAGCGCGATCAGCGCGCCTTGTCATGCAGTTGATAATCGAGATGCGCCCGCACCGTCGGCCATTCCGCGGCGGTGATGCTGTAGACGACGGTATCCCGCAGCGTGCCGTTCGGCGCGATCTGGTGGCTGCGCAAAATGCCGTCCTGCTTGGCGCCGAGCCGCTCGATCGCGCGGCGGCTCTGGTGGTTGAAGAAATGCGTGCGGAACTCGACCGCGATGCAGTCCATCGCCTCGAAGGCCTGCGCCAGCAGCAACCGCTTGCACTGGGTGTTGAGCGCACTGCGCTGCACCCGCTTCGCGGTCCAGGTCGATCCGATCTCGACGCGGCGGTTGGCGGCGTCGACATTCATGTAGGTGGTCATGCCGGCGACCTTGCCGTCGGCGTCGAGCACCGTGAACGGCAGCATGCTGCCCGCGGCGAACAGGCCGAGCCGGCGTTCGATCTCCTTGGCCATGGTCTCGGGTTTCGGAACTGCGGTGTACCACAGATTCCACAATTCGCCGTCGCTGACGGCCTCGACCAGCGCGTCGTGGTGGTCGGGCGACAGCGGCACGAGGCTGGCGTGCGTGCCGCGCAGGGTGACCGGTTCGAGAAAGGGCATCATTGGATTCCGTCATTGCGAGGAGCGCAAGCGACGAAGCAATCCAGAGTCGCGTACGCGGCCCTGGATCGCTTCGCTGACGCTCGCAATGACGGAACTATCATGCCGAACGTCACTTGTTCAGAAAATTCAGCGGCAGGCCCGGGCGCGGCCAGTCCATCGTCACCAGTTCGCCCCGGCCGGACAGCGTGATGTACGCGGTCTTCAATTCGGGGCCGCCGAAGGCGATGTTTGTGGTGACGCGGTCGCCGGTCGGGACCTGCTCGACCAGGGTGCCATTCGGCGCGATCACGCTGATGCAGCCGGAGACCAGCGTCGCGACGCAGACATTGCCGTTGGCCTCGACCGCGAGCGAATCGAACATCTGGTAGCCCCCGAGGCCGCAGATCGGGCGGCCGCGCTCGCCGCGATAGATCACGTCGCGCGGCTTCACGGTGCCCGGCTCCGGCACGTCATACGCCCAGAGCCGCGCGGTCGGCGTCTCCGCGATGTAGACGGTCTTCTCGTCCGGCGACAGGCCGATGCCGTTGGCCGGCAGGATGCCGTGCACGGCCTCGACGATCTCGCTCATGCCGGGCTTGAGATAATAGAACGCGCCGACATCCATGTCGCGGGCGCGGCGCTTGCCGAGGTCGGAGAACCACAGCCCGCCGTGACGATCGAACACGAGGTCGTTCGGCCCGCGCAGTTCGTGCTCGCCACAACGAGTGACGACGGTCTCGACCTTGCCGCTCTGCAGATCGATCCGCTGGATCGAGCCGCCCTGATAATCCTCCGGCTGCGGGCCCGGCATGATCATCTTGCCGGTCGGAATCCAGGAGAAGCCGCCATTGTTGCAGATGTAGATCTTGCCATCGGGGCCGAGAGCGGCGCCGTTCGGCCCGCCCGGAATCTGCGCCACGACCTCCTTGCGGCCGTCGGGATGGACCCGCGTCAGGCGCTTGCCGCGGATCTCGACCAGCACCACCGAGCCGTCGGGCATCACGACCGGCCCTTCGGGGAATTCGAGATCTGTGGCGAGCACGCGCATGTTGGACATCGAACGGACCTCCCGCTTGTCACGCCGCGATGCGGCGCCTTGTTGTTATCAGGAGGTTATCGCAAAGCTGACGTGGCTTGCCAAGCAAGCGGCTGGGTGTGCGACCGCAGGGCAGCTCTGCTGCGGGGTGAGGCTCGCAGCAGGCTGACGCAAGTCGGCGCGGTCAGCGGATCACCGGCAGCCAGATCTCCAGCCCGCCATTGCCGGTCAGCGGGTCGAAGCGCTGGTCGTAGCGCTCGAAATTCGGCGCGTCGACGATCGTGCAGCCCGACTGCGGCAACCAGCGATTCCAGATCGTGTGCACGGTGCGGCGGATCGAGGAGATGTGGCCGGCATGGGTGAACACGGCGAAGGTCGAAGCCGGCACCCGCACGCGGCTGAAGGTCCGCGGCAGGTCGGAAAAATCGGCCACCTCGATGCCTGCGATGTAGTCGAAATTGCCGGCATCGTCGCCGTTGCAGCAGACGCCGTAAGCCACCGTTCCGCGGCGTGCCGGAACCTCGTGCGTGATCGCATTGAAGCGGCGCCACAACGCGGGAATCCCGGCGCCGCTGTCGACGCTGACACGCTCGCCGAGACCGGCGACGAGCAGCGCCTCTGACGTGACGAAGCGGGGAACGGGACAATCATCGAGCGGGGTCTGGTCCATCAGGATCGGCTCCTGCAATGCGAGGCCATCGAGGCGCGCGTCGGCGCGGACCATCTCCGGCGTGACACCAAACTGGTCGCGAAACGCACGGGTGAAGGCTTCGTGGGAGCCGTAGTCCGCCTCCAGCGCGAGAGTAAGGATATCGGGCGCGCCCTTGGCGAGCGCGCGCGCCGCCTCACTGAGACGACGCAGCCGGACATAGCGCATCACCGACACGCCGGTTGCCGCCGCGAACGCACGCACGATGTGAAAGCGCGACACGCCGGCCATGCGCGCGATGTCATCGAGCGACAGCGGCGCGGTCAGATGACTCTCGATGTACCAGAGCGCCTTCTGGGCGGGGTTGGTAGACACGCCTGTCTCCTGACGAAGCCGCGCATCATGCCGGTCGACGGATTCGACCGCTTGATCGTTCTTGCGCCGCGGCCCGGCTATTTGCCGGCCGGCTTCGCCGGGGCGGCGTCCTTGGCGGCCGCTGCATCGGCCTTCTTCTTCAGTTCGTCGACGAGCTTCGCCTGCGCGGCCTTGAGTTCGTCGATCGCGCTCTGCTGCGCGATCAGCGCTGCCCTGAGGGCCTGGATCTGCCGGTTCGCGGCATCGAGCTTCTGCTGCTGATCGAGCGACTGCTTGGTGATCGTCTTCTGCAGGAAATCGATGTTGCTCTGCAGGCATGAGGTCCTGCGATCCATCGCCTTCTCGGCGGTGCAAATCTCGATCCCTGGAATATCCTGCGCATGCACGGCGGAGCACACACACATCGCGAGCACGCTCGCAGCCATGACGATTCGCATCACAATTTTCTCATTCGCTTGCCAAACACATGATTTTGCATGGAACTTACGCTGTTTCCTGATTGATACCATACTGAGACCTCAATCGCGCATTGAAGTTCCAGGCTCGGACCCGTTTTTAGGGAGATGGACAGAATGGCTACGCGCGAAAAACGGCTGGCGCAATTCGACGGCAACGGCGAACCACCGCCGGGCCAGACCGTCGAGGTGCTCTGCGAGGATCACAGCGGCACCTATCAGCTTCCGTTTCCGTGTTTCTATATTGATGGCAAGTGGCACAACAAGGAATCAGGCGGCGCACTCGAAGCCACCGTCATCGGCTGGCGCTTCCCGCGCACGCGCTTTGACGAGCGCAACGCGCGCCGTCCGCAGCCGAGCTTCGTTGCCGACCGCGCTTCGTCTTATTGATCACTCAAGGCCCTGGGCTCCGCTCAGGGCCGGTCTTGCCGAACATCTATTTTCGAACGTGCATTGAGCATCACGAACGGATCGGCCGCCAGCGATCACGCCGCAATCGCCGTTCCGCCATTGGCCCCGCTATCCCGTCATTGCAAGCCCACTGCGTCATCGCGATTTCCGTCGGCAAGAAAGGCAGCCACGCGCGCTGCCAACGGACATGCCGGGCATTCAAGGCGCGCCCTGCGTGTTTCAAGACCCGGCCTGTTGCAAAATGTGACGGTGCCGAACGGTCGTCTTAAGGTTCGGAACGCGACTGGAACGAATCGCGCTCGAATCAGCGGCGACATCAGGTCCGACACTTGTTCACGGCTACATCTGCGCGTTCATCGGCCCGACCTACCAGATGGTGACGGCTGCGATTGCAGCAGTGATGATCAGGCGCACATCAAAGCTTAACAACGCGGATGCTGGCCGATGAGAGCAGGACTCTCTCGCCAACATCGTCATCCGGGCTCGCCGATGTTCGACATTCACGCTGAGTGTCCCAGAACGCAACGGCGATCGTGACGGCGCTTAACCTTCGGAACGCGACTGGAACGAATCGCGCCCGAATCAGCCGCAGCATCATGTTCTCGGCTGTTCACCGCTACATCTCGGCGCGGACCGCGATGCACCACCAGATCGAGCAACGCCGTGATGACCGCCGTCCGCCTGCAGAGAGGATTCGGACGACGGGCATTAACGGATCAGAGCGTGGGCCGCAGCGCTCAACTCCAGGGCGTGACCGGCGGCACCTTGTCGGTGGCGGGCGGCATCTCGACCGTCTTGAAATCCGCCGGGCTGACGATCTCCATGTATTCCATGTCGGGGGAATAATCGTACAGGTAGTGCACGATGCCCGGCCGCTGGTGCACGACATCGCCGGCCTTCACCAAAGTCGGCTTGTCCTCGTACATGAAGCGCGCCCAGCCCTTCATCATGATGACGATCTGGAAATCGCAATCGTGCCGGTGCCAGCCGGTGCCGTCGACCGGCGGGCACTCGGGATTCGCCTTGACGAGATGGCAGATCACCTGGCCGCCGGTGGCCTCGGCGATGCCGAGATCGCGATAGAGGAAGAAGTCGCGCAGACCCCCGCCCTTGTAGTCGGTGTCTTCAGGCTTCACGTGCGAGAACTTGGTCACCACAGCATGCTGGTTCATGACGGCCTCCACCGGTTGATCGCGGCATCGGCAACCCCTGAGGCCCATCGAACGGCCGCAGCGGCCACCACGCCTGAAAGCCCGTTGTGCTATGCGAAAACCGCGCCATGCCCTGCTCCCAGCGCAAGGATGGCCGGCGGGCTCCCCGCACGCGCGCGCGAACTGCTTGTGAGCAACGGGATTTTCGCGGTCGTCTCTTGTGGCGAAGGTCGCCCCGGAGACGCGGATCACGCGCAGATGCCGGACCGTGTCGGCTTCGATTTGGGCAGCGTCTGCCCGAGCCATGAGCCGCATGAGACCGCCAGAGCGGCAAGCCGCGGGGCGAGCGGCGGCTGCCGGGCCGTCAGTACTCGACCTCCAGCTCCTCGATCTCCTCGGGCTCGGCCTTGGCCGCCTCGATCCATTCGCGCATTTCCGGCATCGCCATGATCAGGTCGGCATAGGCCTTGAGCTGCGGCTCGAGCTTGACGTCATAGGTGACGAAGCGCGTCACGACAGGCGCATACATGGCATCCGCCATGCCGCGCTGCTGGCCGAACAGGTATGGGCCGCCGGACTTCGCCAGGCAGTCGCGCCAGATCGCCCAGATGCGGTCGATGTCCGCCTGGGCGCGGGTCCACACCTTGAAGCCGGGAAAATGGCCCTTGAGGTTGACGGGGAGCGACGCGCGCAAGGTGGTGAAGCCCGAGTGGATTTCGCCCGAGATCGAGCGGCAATGCGCCCGCGCGATGCGATCGGCCGGCAGCAGTCCGGCCTGCGGGAAAGTCTCGTTGAGGTATTCGGCGATGGCCAGCGTATCCCAGATCGTCGCGCCATCATGGCGGAGGCAGGGCACCAGGATCGAGGACGACAGCAGCAGGATCTCGGCGCGCGCCGAGGCGTCGTCCGGGCCGACCACGACCTCGTCGAAATCGAGCCCGGCGAACTTCGCGAGCAGCCAGCCGCGCAACGACCATGACGAGTAATTCTTGCTGCTGATCGTCAACGTCGCTTTGGTCATCTCGCCCTACCCCCTTGTCGTGTCGTCGGTCGCTTGTCGCTCAGGCGATCGGCCGGCCCGCACGGGCCGGTGATCACGCGGAGCCGGATACTGCTGAGATTTCATTGAGCAAGCGACATGCCAGTTTTTCAGGCAAGACTCCGTGGCCCTGGCTCCGATATTGCATCTTCGATGCTGCCTATGCACGTGCATGTAACGGATCGGACCCGATGGCGCTGCTGTACCAAGCCTATCAGAACCACATGGACCTGACCGAGCCATGGCGCCAGGGCGCTGCGGCCGCCATGCGCTATCTCAATCTGATCCCCTCAGGCCTCTCCGGCCGCGCCATGCGGCGGCTCTCCGCGGCGCTCGAGCTGATTTCCCGCTCCGCGCTGACCTACGCACGCCCGGCCTATGGCATCGACAGCGTGATGGTCGGCAACCACGAACTCGGCGTGACCGAGGAGGTCACGTTCAAGACGCCATTCGGCTCGCTGCTGCATTTCAAGAAGGATGGCGCGCCGGACCAGCCCAAGGTGCTGCTGGTCGCGCCGATGTCCGGCCACTTCGCCACGCTGCTGCGCGGCACGGTGAAGACGCTGCTGCAGGACCACGACGTCTACATCACCGACTGGCACAATCCGCGCGACATTCCGCCGGGCCACGGCCGCTTCGGGCTGGAAGATTACACCGATCATCTCATCAGCTTCCTCAGCCAGCTCGGACCGCGGCCGCACATGGTCGCGATCTGCCAGCCATCCGTCTCGGCGCTGGCCGCAACAGCCGTGATGTGCGAGGGCAACCATCCGTCACGGCCGGCGACGCTGACCCTGATGGCCGGGCCGATCGATACGCGAATCCAGCCGACCAAAGTCAACGAGTTCGCCAAGAGCAAGCCGATCGACTGGTTCGAGGACAACCTGATCCACTACGTGCCCTTTCAATGCCGGGGCGCGTTCCGGAAAGTGTATCCGGGCTTCGTGCAGCTGACGGCGTTCGTCTCGATGAACCTCGAACGGCATGTGAAGCAGCACCTCGACCTCGCCGATCACATCGCCAAGGGCGAGGTCGAGAAGGCCGAGACGATCAAGACCTTCTATGACGAGTACTTCGCGGTCATGGACCTTCCGGCCGAGTTCTACATCGAGACTGTGCGCGACGTCTTCCAGGAGCATCTCTTGCCGCAGGGCAAGCTGATGCATCGCGGCCGTCCGGTCGATCCGAAGGCTGTCAGGCGGATCGGCCTCATGACCGTCGAGGGCGAGCGCGACGACATCTGCTCGATCGGCCAGACGCTGGCGGCGCAGGACATCTGCACCAATGTGCGGGCCTATCGCCGCGTCCACCACATGCAGGCCGGTGTCGGCCATTACGGCGTGTTCAGCGGCAAGAAGTGGAATAACGAGATCTATCCGTTGCTGCGCGACTTCGTCCACGTCAATTCGTAGAGCGGCCACGCTGCACGCGCTGCAGCGTCGCTGACGGCGTCTCCCCGAACTTCTCGCGATAGGCCCCCGCCATCCGCCCAAGATGGGTGAAGCCGAGCTCGAAGGCCAGGTCGATGATGCGGGCCGCGGGGGCCGCCGTCATCAGCTGCGCATTCAGCCGCGCCAGCCGGATATCCAGCAGCATGTCGGAGATCGACATGCCGAAGTGACGGCGGAAGCCGCCCTGCAGCGCACGAATGCCGACGCCGGCGGCGACGGCGAGTTCGTTGAGATCGAGCGGTTCTGTTGCCTGCGCATCGAGCAGATCGCGCGCCCTGCGGACGGCCTGGGGCAACGTCGCGCTCCGGCCGGAATGCACCCTGATCGCCTCCGACAATCCGTCGCCCGGCTGCCGGAACAGGATGTCCAGCAGCGTCTCGCGCCAGTCGGCGGCGGCTACCGCCGACAGCCTTCGCTCGCCGCCGAGTTGTTCGGCGAGGTCGGCAAGAGCAAGCATGTGGGCCCGGAGCCGCGCGCCGTGGTCGACGGACAGCTCAATCGCCGGATCGAACTCGACCGGCCGCACCGCGCGCCCCGAGAGCGCTGCGGCCCGCTGCTCGACCAGGCTCCGATCGAGCAGCAGAATGAGCTGGGCGCAATGGTCCCAGACCATCCGCGTCGGCACGGTCGGGGACAACAAGGAGGCCGCGCCCTCGGGACCGGTCGTCACTTCGCGGGCGGCGGTGCGAATGCCGGCCGCCCCCGCGCACGGCAACTGCACCAGGAAGAACCGGTCGAGGCAGCCGGGATCGATCGAGACCACGCCGCCATAGGCGACATAGTTGATGGAGAAGCCGTCGAATGCCGCGCAATTATGCAGCGCGAGGAAATCACGCGCAGTCTCTGCCTTCGGTTGCAGCCCGTGCGGACAGAAGATGCGGCCTATTTGTTCAGCAGCCTCATCGACATCGTGCGTTGCAACACGGCGATAGGCGGCGAGCCGCGGCGATGCGGCGTCTTTCCAACTACGATCAGCGGCTGCAGCTGCAGTCATGGCTCACATCGTCCGTCGAAATCATTTGAAACCTATAATAATTAGCATCTGGCGTCGAGGGATTCGTTTTCTGGATAGACACCGCGCCGCGACCTGCTCGATCCTCAGCCCGTGTGCAGCAAGGAGATCCGCCATGATCACACTGGAAAAAGGCATCACGCGTGCGGGCACCGGCTATGCCGGCAAGACCTGGAATATCCTGGGTCAGCTCTACTTCCCCAAAGCCATCACCGACTCGACCTTCGCGTTCGAGACCAACAGCGATCCCGGGCAGTTCGTGCCGGTTCACGTCCATCCGACGCAGGACGAGTTCATCCTGGTGCAGGAGGGCGTGCTCGATCTCAAGCTCGACGGCGCCTGGGTGAAGGCCCATGCCGGCGATCTCGTGCGCATGCCGCGCGGCATTCCGCATGGCTACTTCAACAAGTCGGACAAGCCGGCGAAGGCGCTGTTCTGGGTGTCGCCGATGCAGAAGCTCGAGGCGCTGTTCAACATGCTGGACAATCTCGCCGACCCTGCCGAGGTCGTGCGGATCTCCGCCGAGCACGAGGTCAACTTCCTGCCGCCCGAAGCCAACGACTAGGCGCGGGCGACGTCGGGAGCACAAGCTCATCACGGCAGTGCGGCGCGCGGTGGGCGCGATCGCCTTGGCGTGTCTCCGCGGGATGAGCGGGTGCTTCGCTTGAACCAATTCTGACTGGCGAGAGCATCTCGCCGTCTCACCGGCGCTGGCCTCTTGTCAGCGTCATCTGCTGCGGTCGCGCCGGGCGGCCTTCGCCATCATCGAATCTTTCAGCGAGCTCCTGCAGCGCGGCCGATGACGGCCGTCCGCATGCGGCCGCGCGCTCGACAACAGGAGGTCCCATGATCACTCGAAAAAACGTCTGCGTGATCGGCGCCGGCGTCTCCGGCCTCGCCGCAGCCAAGGCATTCACGGCACACGGCCACGATGTCACCATCGTCGAGCGCAGTGCCGATCTCGGCGGCGTCTGGGAACCGGCGCGCTCCTATCCCGACGTTCAGACCCAGAGCCCGAAGGATCTCTATCGCTACACCGACAAGGCGATGCCGGACAGCTATCCGGAGTGGCCCAAAGGACCGCAGGTCTATGCCTATCTCGCCGACTACGCGCGAAGCCATGACCTCACTCGCCTCATGCGGCTGAACACCGCCGTGCTGTCGATGCAGCGCCGCGCGGACGGCAAGCCGGGCTGGACGCTGGATCTCAAGACCGGCGATCAATCGAGCCGAGAGGATTTTGATTTCGTCGCCGTCTGCACCGGCCAGTTCAACGAGCCGCAGACCTTGTCGCTTGCCGGTGAGGATCAGTTCGCGGCCGCTGGCGGCACCATTCTGCACTCGTCGAAGTATAACGATCCTAGTATCGCAAAGGGGCGCAACGTCGTCGTGCTCGGCGGTTCGAAATCGGCGACCGACATCGCCGTCAACGCGGTCCGCTCCGGCGCGCGCTCGGTGACGATCGTGTTTCGCGAGCCGGTGTGGCGCATCCCCTATTTCATCGGCGGCCTCCTCAACTTCAAGCGCATCCTCTACATCCGCGCCCAGGAGCAGATGTTCGCGAGCTGGGGCATCGGCCCGCTGTCGCGACTGGCGCACAAGCTCGCCAAGCCGCTGGTCTGGGCGAATTGGCGCGGCCTGGAAAGCCTGCTCAAGGCGCAGCTCAAGCTCGCCAAGTGCAAGATGGTGCCCAAGGAGCGGATCGAGGACGGCGTCAATTGCTCGGTCCCGATCGCGACGCCCGACTTCTTCCCGATGGTCGCGGATGGCCGCATCAAGGCGGTGCTCGGCACCTTCGATCACTATGAGCCGGGCACGATCGTCGCCAGCAGCGGCGAGCGGATCGCCGCCGACGTCGCCGTGCTCGCGATCGGCTACAAGCTCGGCGTTCCCTTCCTGTCGGCGGCCGATCGCGCCAAGCTCGTCGACCCCGACGGGCAGTACCGGCTCTACCGCGTCATCGCGAATCCCGATCTGCCGGACATGGGCTTCGTCGGCTTCAATTCGAGCTTCTGCACTGTCCTGTGTGCCGACATGGCCGCGCGTTGGCTCGTCCGCTACGCCGACAAGCAGCTCGCGCACCAGCCGAGCGAGCGTGAGATGCGCGACAACATCGAGATGATGCTGCACTTCAAGCGGGTCGAGCGGCCGGCGGCGGGCGTCTATGGCGGCCTCTGCGTCGCGCCATATCATTTCAAGCATTTCGACGAACTGCTTGCGGATATCGGCGCCAAGCGCCGGCGGCGCGGCGCGCTGGCGGAGATGTTCACGCCGCCCGACGCCGACGCCTACCACGCGTTTCTTGCGTCCGCTCCGTCCTATCAGGCGGGGTGATGCCGCTCGGCGCCAGCGTGTCGCCTCCGCGCCGACACGCTGTTGCCGCACCAGAGATCGCTCGGTATTCCGTGGCTCCACAGCACTCGGATTTGATCCGATCGATGGGACGCGCCGCACAGTCGGCCGCTGGTCATTGAACGGCAGGCGGGCTATCCAAGGCGCCCCTGGCCACAGGCCTCTGCCTCGGAGACTCACATGACTCTCGCAACCCGCCTGCGTTCCCTGACCGCCGCTCTTTCGGCGGTGATCGCCCTGAGCGGCGCAGCACAGGCCGCAGAGGTTCACGTCATGATCTCCGGCGGCATGACCGCAGCCTTCAAGGCGCTGGTGCCGGAGTTCGAGCGGCGCTCCGGCCATAATGTCACGATCGCCTATGGCCCGTCGATGGGAACCACCGCCAATGCCATTCCGGTGCGGCTGGACCGCGGCGAGCCCGCGGACGTCCTGATCATGGTCGGCTATGCGCTGAGCGATCTCACCACCAAAGGCAAGGTGGTGCCGGACAGCCATGCCGATCTCGCCAATTCACCGATCGGCGTGGCGGTCAAGTCAGGCACGCCGCACCCGGACATTTCGAACGCCGACGCCGTGAAGCGCATGCTGGTCGCCGCCAAGACCATCGCCTATTCGGACAGCGCCAGCGGCGTCTACGTCTCCACCGAGATGTTCGACAAGCTCGGCATCAAGGACGAGATGAAGGGCAAGGCGCGGATGATTCCGGCCACCCCGGTCGGCGAGATCGTGGCGCAGGGCGAGGCCGAGATCGGCTTCCAGCAGATCAGCGAGCTGAAGCCGGTGCATGGCATCGACATCGTCGGGCCGCTGCCGGCGGGCCTGCAGAAGATCACCGTGTTCTCCGCCGGCATCGCGACGAATGCCAAGGAGCCGGAGGCCGGCAAGGCGCTGATCCATTTCCTGGGATCACCGGACGCACGCAAGGTGATCGCGGAGAGCGGCCTCGATCCGATCGTCAGGAAGCCCCCGAACTGATCCGATCGCATCGGGTCGAAACAGAAAACTCTCCCTCGCATGACGCGCAGGGAGAGTTCGGTCGGCTATACCGCAACGGCTGCGACGCTCACTGGGTGAACAGCGTCGCCTCGCTCAGATTGTTGGCGCCGTAGGCCTTCTTCAACAGGCCGTTTGCCTTGGATTCCGTCATGAACTTGGTGACGAAGGCGAGCGACTGCGGATGCTTCAGCGGCACGGCGACAGCGGTGTCGGTCTTCTTGAAGGTCTCGTTCAGCACCTTGGTGCCCGGGAGCTGCTTGGAGAGGATGACCAGCTGATCACGCGCCAGCGCCAGTGCATCGATCTCGCCGGCCGCGAGCAACGCATAGACCTCCTCGTAAGACTTGAAGCCGACGACGGTCGCCTTCTTCATGAATGCCTTCGCCCCGCGCATGACCGTCGTATCGTTGATGGCCGCGATCTCATGGCCGGCCTGATCGAGCGCGGCAAGGTTCGGAATATCGAGCCCGGCGCGGATGATGAACGTCGTATCGACGGAGTCGTAGACCGGGCCGAATGATGCCTTGGTCTCGCGCTCGGAATCCTTCGGCAGGAAAGTGACGTCCCAGGCGCCCTGTGAAGCTCCATCGATGATGGAATTCGCATTTGGATGCTCGACGAACTCGACGGGGACGCCCACCTGTGCAGCCATCGCCTTGCCGAGTTCGACGGGGACACCTGCATAGCCGCTATCGGACTTGACGCACCAGAACGCACCACCAGCCGGGCCGACGGCGATAGCGACTCTGAGCTTCCCGCCCGGCGCGATCTCGTCCTTCAGGCCCGCGGCCCCGGCGCTGTGACCGACAAACGTGACTACCGCAGCTGCCAGGGCTGCATCACGCAGCCAGCGCCAGAACGCCATGGCCCTCTCCCATCGAATTGCAAAGTGGTTACGGGCCGCACCTTGCCGGGAGCACTGTTAAATACAGCTTACCTTGCTCTCGCAAAGCAACAAGCGACGCGCAAAACTTGCGCGCCGCCATTACCGTTTCGAATAGCTCGATATCGAAAGGCGATTAAACCCGCCTTAAACGCAACGACGAACGGCCACGCCATTCACGATCACGGTCCGGCACGCCGTCGTGGCCGCCGCAACGGGCGGCTTGCGCACGACCACCGCACCGGCGGCACCGGCGCAGCCTGCCCGAACGACGCCGCGCGCGCAGACGACGGCGTTGGCATCCGACATCGAGACGAACGGCATCAATGCCAGAACGAACAGGCCACAGAGAGTCGAAAGAACGATACGTGAGAGAATGCTGCGCATGACGAACTCCTGATGGTCATCATTTGATTAGGAAAATATCCACCCTGTCTTGAATTTGCCGGGCCTCCCGCGGCTTTTCAACTGTGACAATTTGGGTGGATCGAAACGATCCGCACGTTGGGGTGCAATGCCCGTCGAACTACGGGGCCGGTCGGCGAGGCCGCCTAGCGATTGGCTGCAAACTGGGCGAGCATGCCCTTGCAGGCCGGCGACAGCGCGCCGGCATTGGCGGCAAGGCATTGCGCAACACGGCCGCCGCCCGGCTCGACGCCGCTGCAGAAGGCCCGGGCATCGGTGCCGCAAGCGGCCCTGACGATGCGCAATTCCTCCAGCGGCCGGAGCGGCCTCAGCACCATCGCGGGAGCAGCCGGTGGCGCCGCAGCCGTCGTCGGCGCGACTGCGGCCGTCGCCGCGGGCGACGCAGCGGCGGCCGCGCCGCCGCCACTCGCCGCCGCGATGGCCTGAGCGCACGCCGGCCCGACCTTGGCCTTGTTCTGCTCCAGGCACTGCATCGCAGCGGCGCCGCCCGGCGGCACGCTGCTGCAGACCCTGCGATAATCGGAGCCGCAGGCGCTGCGGATCGCGGCCACCTGCGCCTCGCTCGGCTTTGCTGCCGGTGTTGCCGCCGCGGGCTTCGCCGGCTCCGGCTTGGCCGTCGCCGCCGCTGCGGCGGGCGCGGCTGCAGGCGGAGGGGTCGCCGGCGCTGCCGGCTGCGCCGCGGCCTTCGGTGCGTCGACGGCAGGCTTCGGCGCCTCCGCGGCCGCGGGCTTCGGAGCCGCCGGTGAAGGAGCAGCCGGCTTGGTCTCGGCCGCGGGTTCGAGCGCCTTCACGGCGGCTTGGCACGACGAGGACAAGCCGGCCATGTTCTTCTGCAGGCACTGGAATGCCGCCGCGCCGCCGGGCGGCACGCTCGAACATTTCGACATGTAGTCGGACCGGCAGGACGACTTGATGGCGTTGCGCTGCGCATCGGTCTGCGCCAGCGCTTGCGTTGCAGCGAAGCCGGCCGCTGCCGCCAAGCCGAGCAATAACATCCGCTTGTAACGATTGATCATCGATCGATCCTCAATGCTGCCGAGCCTGGATTGCTCTCAAATGTGAAACATCGCCCGCATCCGGCAAGCGCCATCAACTTGTCAGTATGAGCACGATATCAGGCCATCCCCGGTCGACGTGCTTCCGCCCGGAGACAACCTGATGAGAATGGGTCCCGGAGGCTGCGATGACCGGACGGGCTTGGCAAGTGGGAAAATTTGGGTGGATCGGCCAGAGGCCAGGATTTCTTCGCGCCTGCTGCAGTGCATTGCTGTTCCGCCGCTGAACGATTGTTGTTATGGAGGCGACCAACATTGTTGTTTGTTGTCCGACACGACGATTGCTCCGAAGATCATTTCATACGGAAGGCGGAATGGCGCAGATCGACACTTCCATCTCCTCACGGGCGGAATTTTCTAAACAGCGCATCGCCTGCGCCTGGCTGCCCAGAACGGCTGCCCTCCTGATTGCGTCCGGCGCCTCGCTGCTCGCGGGCTGCGAGCAGAACAGCTACCAGCCGCCGCCACCGCCGAAGGTGGACGTCGCCCTGCCGGTGCAGCGCGCCGTCACCCGCTATCTCGAAGCCACCGGCAACACCGCGCCGGTCAAGAACGTCGATCTGGTCGCCCGCGTTCAGGGCTTCCTGCAGTCGATCGACTACAAGGACGGCGACGTGGTCAAGGAAGGCACGACACTGTTCACGATCGAGCCGGAGACCTACAAGCTGAAGCTCGACCAGGCGCAGGCAGCGGAAGCCGGCGCGCAGGCGTCGTTCAAGCAGGCCGATGCCGATTTCAAGCGGCAGTCCGACCTCGTCGCGCGCCAGGCCGCGTCGCAGGTCGCGCTCGACAATTCGACCTCGGCTCGGGACAACGCCCAGGCCAATCTGCAGCAGGCGCAGGTCAACACCAAGATCGCGAAGGTCAATTACGGCTACACCAAAGTCATCGCGCCATTCGACGGCGTCGTCAGCGCGCACCAGGTCTCGGTCGGCGAACTCGTCGGCGTGGCGTCGCCGACCCAGTTGGCGACGATCGTTTCGCTCGATCCGGTCTACGTCAACTTCACCGTCAACGAACAGGACGTGCTGCGCATCCGTGCCGAAGCGCGGCGCCGCGGCATGACGGCGACGGATCTCAAGCAGTTCCCGATCGAGCTGGGCCTGCAGACGGAGAGCGGCTATCCGCACCAGGGCAAGCTCGACTACGCCGCGCCGACCGTCAATGCATCGACCGGCACGCTGGCCGTTCGCGGGGTGGTGCCGAACCCCGATCACGTGCTGCTGCCCGGCTATTTCGTGCGCATCCGCATCCCGCTGGACCGCGTCAATGACGCGCTGCTGGTGCCCGACTCCGCGCTCGGCAGCGACCAGAGCGGGCGCTACGTGCTCGTGGTGAACGGCGACAATTTGGTCGAGCAGCGCAAGGTCAAAATGGGACCGCTCGACGGCGGCCTTCGCGTGATCGATGGTGGGCTCAAGGCCGACGACCGCGTGGTCGTCGCCGGCCTGCTGCGCGCTATTCCCGGGCAGAAGGTCGATCCGCAGTTGAAGGCGATCGAACCGGTCTCCGCGAGCAAATGAGGCCCGGCCGTGATCTCCAAATTCTTCATCGAGCGCCCCGTCCTCTCCAACGTCATCGCGATCCTGATGATGCTGATCGGCGCGGTCGCGCTGTTCAACCTGGCCATCGCGCAATATCCCGAGGTGGTGCCGCCGACGGTGCAGGTCACGACGCGCTACCCCGGCGCCAGCGCCAAGACCGTGGCCGACACCGTCGCGCTGCCGATCGAGCAGCAGGTCAACGGCGTCGACGGCATGCTGTACATGCAGTCCTACAGCGGCGCGGACGGCAGCTATTCGCTGACGGTCACGTTCAAGATCGGAACCGATCTGAACTTCGCGCAGGTGCTGGTCCAGAACCGCGTCTCCAGTGCGCTCGCGCAATTGCCGCAGGCGGTGCAGAACCAGGGCGTCACGGTGCAGAAGCGCTCGACGTCGATTCTGCTGTTCGTCACGCTGACCTCGCCTGATGCCAAGTACGACAGCCTGTATCTGAGCAACTACGCGACCATCAATCTCAAGGACGAACTGGCGCGGCTGCCCGGTGTCGGCAATGTCACCGTGTTCGGCGCGGGGCAGTATTCGATGCGGATCTGGCTTGATCCGAGCAAGCTGCAGGTGCGCAACCTCGTGCCGCAGGACGTGATCCAGGCGATCCAGCAGCAGAGCCAGCAGGTCGCCGCCGGCCAGATCGGCGCGCCTCCCGCGCCCTCCGGCCAGGCGTTCCAGTACACCCTGAACATCGCCGGGCGGCTCGATGATGCCAGGGAGTTCGAGGACATCATCGTCAAGACCGGCAGCAATGGCGACGTCACGCGGGTGCGCGACGTCGGCTCGGTCGAGCTGGGTGCACAGACCTACGGCCAGATGTTCTCGCTCAACGGCCAGCCCGCTGTCGGCATCGGCGTCTTCCAGTCGCCCGGCGCCAATGCGTTGGAGGTCGAGAAGGCGGTCGAGGCCAGGATGGCGCAGCTGTCGAAGACGTTTCCGCAAGGCATTCAGTACGACACGCCGTTCGACACCACCAAGTTCGTCAATGCCTCGATCCACGAGGTCTACAAGACCCTGATCGAGGCCGGCGTGCTGGTGCTGGTCGTCATCCTGATCTTCCTGCAGGACTGGCGCGCGATGCTGGTGCCGACCACGACGGTGCCGGTGACGATCATCGGCGCGTTCGCGGCGATGGCCGCGCTCGGCTTCACCATCAACCTCTCGACCCTGTTCGCGATCGTGCTGGCGATCGGCATCGTGGTCGACGATGCCATCGTGGTGGTCGAGGGCGCCGCGCACAACATCGAGCGCGGCATGAACGGCCACGACGCGGCGATCCGCGCCATGGACCAATTGTTCGGACCGATCGTCGGCATCACGCTGGTGCTGATCGCGGTGTTCCTGCCGGCCGCCTTCCTGCCCGGCCTGACGGGCCGCATCTACGCGCAGTTCGCGCTGGTGATCGCGGCGACCGCCCTGCTCTCGGCGATCAACGCCGCGACCTTGAAGCCCACGCAATGCGCGCTGTGGCTGCGGCCGCCGGTGCCGCTGGAGCAGCGCAACATTCTCTACCGCGTCTTCAACAATCTCTATGCCCGGCTGGAGCGGCGCTACACAAATCTCATCGGGCGCCTCGTCAGGCACAGCACTGCGTCCGTCATCGTCGCGCTGATCCTGATCGCGGCCGGCGGCTACGGGCTGTCGCGGGTGCCGACGGGCTTTCTGCCGATCGAGGACCAGGGCTACCTGATCGCCGCCGTGCAGCTGCCCGACGGCGCCTCGCTGGAGCGCACCCAGAAGGCCCTCGACAAGGTCGGCGCCATCGCCAAGGCGACGCCCGGCGTCGCCCAGGTCATCACCATCGCCGGTATCTCCGCGCTCGACAACAGCGCCAGCCTCGCCAATGCAGGGGTCGCCTACATCATCCTCAAGGATTGGGAGGCGCGAGGCAAGGGCGAGGATCTGCGCTCGCTCGTCTATGGCCTCAACGACAAGCTTGCCGAGGTCATTGAAGCCCGCAGCCTCGTGCTGCCGCCGCCGCCCATCCAGGGCATCGGCAATGCCGCGGGCTTTGCCATGCAGGTCGAGCTGCGCGACGGCAACAGCGACTATGCCAAGCTGCAGGCGATGACCTCGGCGATCGTCGCCAGCGCCCAGAGCCAGAGCGCGCTGCAGCGCGTGCAGTCGCCGTTCCGCGCGATGGTGCCGCAGTTCGACGTCGAGATCGACCGGATCAAGACCCAGACCCTGCACGTCACCACCGACCAGGTGTTCTCGGCACTGTCGTCCTATCTCGGTGCCTCCTACGTCAACCAGTTCAACAAATTCGGCCGCGTGTTCCAGGTCTATGTTCAGGCCGATTCCGCGGCGCGGCTGACGCCGCGGCAGATCGAGAGCCTGATGGTGCGCAACCAGAGCGGCGACATGATCCCGCTCGGCACGGTCGCGACGGTCAAGCCCTCGGTCGGGCCGTCGCTCATCAGCCTCTACAATCTCTATCCCTCGGCGGCGATCGTCGGCCTGCCCGCGCAGGGCTATTCCTCCGGCCAGTCGCTGAAGCTGATGGAGGAGATCGCGGCGAAGACCCTGCCACCGGGCGCGGGCTATGAATGGACCGCGATGTCCTATCAGGAGAAGGTCGTCTCCAATCAGATCTATCTCGCCTTCGCGCTCGCCCTCCTCCTCGTCTATCTCGTGCTGGCCGGCCAGTATGAAAGCTGGTACGCGCCGATCTCCGTCATTCTCGCCGTGCCGCTGTCGCTGCTCGGGCCGATGGCGGTGCTGACGGCGCTCAGGATCGACAACAATCTGTATGTACAGATCGGGCTGATCCTGCTGATCGCGCTGTCGGCGAAGAACGCGATCCTGATCGTCGAGGTCGGGCTCGAGTTGCACGGCCGCGACGGCAAGCCGCTGATCGAGTCCGCCATCGAGGCGGCGCGGTCGCGGTTTCGGCCGATCCTGATGACGTCGTTCGCCTTCATCCTCGGCGTCGTGCCGCTGGTGCTGGCGACCGGCGCCGGCGCCAGCGCGCGCAAGTCGATCGGCATCACCGTATTCTCCGGCATGCTGGCCTCGACCTGCCTTGCCGTGTTGTTCGTGCCGGCGTTCTTCGTCGTGGTGCAGCGCTTCGAGAACTGGCGCGCGGCGCGCAAGGCGAAGCCGGTGATCGCGCAGCCCGCGGAGTGAGCCATCATTCGGCCAGCACCTCCCGCAACGCCGGCCGCGCCGCCGGGAGCTCCGGCGGCAGGATGAGCGCGGCGATAACAGCGACCAGCGCCAGCGCGGCGAAAGCCTGCAGCATGGTGACGAAGCCGCCGTGCTCATACAGCCAGGCGACCAGGCCGACCGACGCGCCGGCCGCGGTGAAGCCGACGAAGTAGCGGACGGCATAGGCGCGCGAGCGCCATTCTTCGGCGGTGTACTTGCCGACCATGGCGTCATTGACGGTGACCTGGCCGAACGCGCCCATGACGATGCCGATCGAGGCTGCGATCAGCGCCCAGTCGCGGGCATCGGCGGCGAGATACAAGAGCGGCGCCAGCACCAGCGACAGCGGCAGCGCCACGGCCTTCAGCGTGTGGCGATCGAGCAAGCGCCCGATCGTGTACTGCGTCATCGCGCCGAACACGTAGACACCGGCCGCGATCACGCCGAGCAGCGCCGGGCTCTGCGTCAGGCCCGTCAGCCGCTCCGCGAACAGCTTGGGCAGCGCCACGGTGATCGCGTTGAACGTGGTGGAGATCGCGATCACCACCAAGAGCAGCGCCAGCACTACGCGCCACATCTGCTCGCGCGCGACGCGGGCCTGCGCCGCCGCCTGCTTCGAGCCGCGGCGGTCCTCATGCGCGACCAGCATCGCGAAGACAACGCCGATGCCGATCGTGATGACCCCTGGCACGATGAAGGCGAAGCGCCAGCCGAGATACTGCCCGACCACGCCCGTCACCAGCGCCGAGGAGGCGACGCCGAGATTGCCGAACACGCCGTTCAGCCCCATGTCGCGGCCGAGCCGGTCGGCATAGGACACCAGCATCGCGGTTCCCACCGGATGATAGATCGAGGCGAACAGGCCGATCGAAAGCAGCGCCGCGCCGAGCTGCCATGGCGTCTGCACCAGGCCGACCGAGATCATCGACAGGCCGATGCCGAGATAGAAGATCAGCATCATGTGCCGCCGGCTCCAGCGGTCGCCGAGCCAGCCGGTCACGAGCGCGCCGGCGCCGAACGCGATGAAACCCGGCGTCGCATAGGGCAACAGGTCCGCATAGGCCATGCCGAGCGCGGGGCCCATGATGATGACCGCGGCCGCGAAGATCAGCATCGCATAATGGTCGATGAAATGGGCCGCGTTGACGAAGCCGATGACGCGGCGGGGAGTGTTCATGGGCAGTTCCTCGATTCCCGAATAAATCGGTTATACTGGCTCGCCCCAACGAGAAGCCGCCAATGACCATCGTGGACACGCCATTGAAGCCGCTCGGCGCCGACCGGGTGACGACCGAGCCCGGCGTGCACCTGATCGCGCGCAGCTACCTCAAGGGCACCCGGCTCGATCCGCACATGCACCGGGAGTCGCAGCTGATCTACGCCTCCGCCGGCACCATGCAGGTGACGACGCCGCAGGGCCGCTGGCTGGTGCCGCCGGACCGCGCGGTGTGGGTGCCGGCGCGGCATGCGCATGCGATCGACATGCTGGCCGACAGCGAGATGCGGACGCTGTATTTCGAGCTCGACTGGCTCGCGCGCGAGGCGCGCGGTCTCCGGCTCGATCGCGAATTCGTCGTGCACGTCTCGCCGCTGCTGCATCAGGCGATCCTCGCGCTGTTCGACGCCAGCAGCGGGCCCGAGCGCACCGCCCTGCTGGTGCGGCTCGCTCTGCTCGAATTGCGCCGCGCCGAGGATTCCTCGACCTTCATCCCACTTCCGCAGGACCCGCGCGCCCGGCGCGCCGCGCTGCTGGTGCTCGCCTCGCCCGCGAACGAGCAGGATCTCACGACCCTCGCGAGCGCCGTCGGCAGCTCGGCCCGCACCTTGTCGCGGCTGTTCGCGGCCGAGACGCGGCTGAGCTTCAAGGCGTGGTGCCAGCGCGCCCGCATCGCGGCGGCGATCGAGCGGTTGTCGACCGACCGTCACCTCTCCGTCAAGCAGCTCGCTGCCGATCTCGGCTATGCCAGCGTACCGGCATTCTCGCACGCCTTCCGGCAGGTGACCGGCCGTACACCGACGGAATTCGCCGGCCAAAGCGAATGACGACGCTGCCGCGCATGCGGGCAGCGACGGCGGCGTTGACGATTTGTTATGTTTGAATGTGGCCACCTTTGCCATAAATCCATGTAACATCACAGCCTGTCGCTTTGCGGGATTCGACCGAGACCAGATGGCCAACGCCTTTTTTACTGACCTGATCACCACCATTTCCGAACGCGGCCGGACACTGCTGCGCGGCGGCTCGCCTGCCGTCGACAAGCACGATGCGGCGAGCCTTGCCGAGCTGTGCGAGGCGCTGGTGTCCGGTGCCGGCGAGGCCTCGGGCACCGCGATGGCCCGCGACGTGCTCGACGGCTATCACGATCTCGACCCCGAGGGCCGCAAGGCGTTCTTCACCGCGCTGGTTCACGATTTCGGTCCCGACAATGCCAGGCTCACCAAGGCGATCGAGGCGTGGCGCGCGGCGCCGTCGGACGAAGGCGCGAGCGCGCTGCATTTCGCCTCGGAGCCGCGGCGGCAGGAACTGATCCGCCGCCTCAACCGCGCGCCGGGCGGCACGCCCGAGCTGGTCGCGATGCGCACTGATCTGCTGGATCTCCTGAAGGCAAATCCGGAACTCGCCGCGCTCGATCGCGACATCGTGCATCTCTTGAGTTCGTGGTTCAACAGGGGGTTTCTGGTGCTGCGCAAGATCGACTGGTCGACGCCGGCGAACATCCTCGAGCAGATCATCCGCTACGAGGCGGTGCACGAGATCCACGACTGGGACGACCTGCGCCGCCGCATCGATCCGGTCGACCGGCGCTGCTACGCCTTCTTCCATCCGGCGATGCCCGATGCGCCGCTGATCTTCGTCGAGATCGCGCTGACCGAGACCATTCCCGGCGCCATCGCGCCGCTGCTCGCGGTGGATCGCGCGCCGGTGCCCGCCGATCGCGCTCGCACCGCGGTGTTCTATTCGATCTCCAACACCCAGCGCGGTCTCGGCGGCATCTCGTTCGGCAACTTCCTGATCAAGCAGGTTGTTGAGGAGCTCCGGCGCGAGCTGCCGAAGCTCGACACGTTCGTGACGCTGTCGCCGGTGCCGGGCTTCATGGGCTGGCTGAAATCCACCGAGGATGCGACCGAAGAGGATCGCAACGTGCTCAAGCTCCTCAACGAGCCGCGCTGGGTCGAGGACGCCACGATCACCGCCGAGCTGCGCAGCGTGATCGAGCCGCTCGCCGCGCACTATTTCCTCAAGGCGCGGACGTCCAAGGGCAAGCTGATCGACCCCGTCGCCCGCTTCCACCTCGGCAATGGCGCAAGGCTGGAGCGCATCAACTGGCTCGGCGATCTCTCGGCCAAGGGCCAGCGCGAGTCGGCGACGGTGATGGTGAACTACCTCTATCGCCTTGAGGACATCGAGAAGAACCACGAGGCGTATGCCAATGACGGCGAGGTCGTCGCGTCGAGCGCGGTGAAGAAGCTGCTGCGCGGCGAAGGCCGGCGGCTGCTGGATATGAGGCTGTCGTCGTAGGAATGGCGCGGACGCGTTCGATCGCGTCGCGTCGTTTTGAAGCTTAAGGTTCGATAGCTTATGGCTCGACAGCTGCTGGCTTGAGTCACGCTATCCACTCCAAACTCCGTCATTGCGAGCGAAGCGAAGCAATCCAGAGCCCCACGCGCCGCCCTGGATTGCTTCGCTTCGCTCGCAATGACGCGTGGTGAGCTTGTGTGCTCCCACAACAACCACCGCCGTCATCCCGGCGAACGCCGGGATCCATAACCACAGGACCTCGCTTGAGGCAGGCCAGTCGTTAGACCTCGCCAAGCCACATCCGCAGCGGCGTATGGGTCCCGGATCGGCGCCGCGACGCGCCTTGCGCGTCACGGCTTGTCCGGGACGACGCTGTGGAAAACCGCTTTCACATCTCAAACAGCCTGGGGACGTGCGACCATAGCCTCGCGGCGCGTCACGCCCGAGTGCTGCATCGACATGTCCCTCCGATCAATGACAGAGGGCGCAGGGAAGACCGGGTGCTGGCCGCAACCCATGGCCCCCGTGCGTGAGAAAAGTGCACGGGGCAGGAACCACAGGTACGACCGGTGCATTCCGGCCTTCCCTGCGCGATGGTTGGAACGGTGTCCTTCGTGCTCTCCCCGGGGATCGGCGTTCTTGCCCCCGTCGCCCGCGCGTGCCGTCAAGCAACTGACCGCGAACTTGACCTCAGCGTCGAGAGGCCAGGACCACACGACTTCTCCGTCCGCAGCGACGCCGGTCGTCCACCGTCGCCGCTACGGCCACCGCATCCCTGCCCCGACGTTCGTGACGACGCGTACGCCCCTCTGCGATGAGGCAGGATGCAGGCAGTATTGCTGATTTTCGGAATTTGTCAAGCGCGACGACTCCGGCCGATCCCGACGCCCCCCGTCGGGACGTCGTGCGCCCGGCACAGTCAGGACGCCTTCGCCTCCACGTGCCGTTTGAAATTGTCGAGAATGGCCTGCCAGCCCTGCTGTTGCATCTCGACCGGGTGCGTCGTTTCAGGATCGAAGACAACGCGAACGAGAACGCCGTTCGGACCGGTCTCGAAATGGACGTCCGCTTTCCGGTCGCCGAAGGCGTAGGCGACCAGCTTGTGCTCGACGATCTTCGTGTAGGTGCCGGCGAAGTCGAAGCCCATGCTGCCGTCCTTGGCTTCCATCCGCGAGGAGAAATCTCCGCCCTCGCGCAGGTCGACCGTGGCCTTGGTCGTATGCCAGTCGTCCGACGCAGCGTTCCACTTCACGATGTCGGCCGGCGTCGTATAGGCGCGCCAGACCTGATCGATCGGGGCTGCGACGGTGGCTTCGACGGTGATCCGCATGACCATTGCTCCTTGGTTCGATTTGACGGCTCGCTGCAGACGTGCAGGAGTTTGTGCTCGAAGGACGATACAGACTGGCAGGTCCCGACAGACCGTAGAACAAATCTTGCCTCCAGGGAGGCCGCAGGATGTCGATGGGACAAGCGATACGAGCGTCAGTCGTTGCCGCCACCGCGCTGATCGGCGGCGCGCTTGGGGCGGTCGGTCTCGGCTACGCGGCCTTGGCAGCCGGCTTCTTTGCTCTCAGTTTCGCGCCCAGGGGGATCCACAGCGACTGGAGCATGCTGGCGCTGTTGGGTGTCGTGGTTGGCATAGGCCTGGGCGGCCTCCTTGGAATTTGGGCGGGCGTGACGGCGGCGAAATTGTTGCTCCGGGAGAAGCAGACACCGGAACTCCGAGGGCATTCCGACACCGAGAGATATTCATGAGCACCTCAGCAGAGATTTCGAAACGCATATTCGAGCTGCTCTCGGAAGATGGCTTTCGGCAGCCTTCCCGCGGGATCTATGTCAAGCCATGGACCAACGCGTGGCGAGGATGGATCGGTGTGGACTCCGGACGTTACAGCTTGGGCCCGGTTGTCGGCGTCTTCAACGACGAATTCCTGAAGGCCAGCAGCGACGCGCTGAAGATGTCGGGTGCTCCATGGCGATACGGCAAGAATGGACCACCACTGATCATGATCAACCTGCAGCAACTTGCCGAACAGGACGCTGACAATCGGGCCAGGATTTCTTGGACTTATCGCGGCAAAGCGTTGGAGCCGAACGTTGCGGACGACATCGTTCACTGCATCCGGACCTGCGGGTACCCATACATTCAGGCGCACACCAGCATAGAGGCCTTGTGGCGCGCAGCCGTGGATGAACGAAGAGCCTCGCCTGCCTTCGTGATGTATGTGCCGATCTTCCTCATCAAGCTCGGCCAGCTCGATACCCTTCGTCAATATGTCGCTGCCAACCGGGAGCGCCCTGTCAGCGCCGATCTTTCTGTCAGCTACCCGCAATATGTCGATGCGATGCTGAAAATCCATGGCATCGCACCGTTCGGATCGTAGCGTTGCGCCTAGGCGCCAACCGTTCGGGCCTCATGGTCCGAGACGCGCCGCGAGCGGCGCTCCTCACCATGAGGAGCGCCGCCGTCTCAGCGGATACGGACCTCGTCCTGAGGAGCGCGCCGAAGGCGGGCGTTTCGAAGAGCGGCCGTAGCGCAGGCTTTAGGCCGCGACTTGTTGCGGCCGCAGCCGCAGCACCGCTGCCGGCAGATTGGCCGCCAGCCATTCCGCAATCGCTCCCTGCTTCCGGTGATACGCCAGCCCCGCGGCCACCACCGCGACGCCGATCAGGGACAGCGCGAAGGGGAAGAGCAGCGAGTCCTTGAAGACGACGTCGGCGAGGTGGCCGAGATACATCGTGATGCCGATGGCGCCGAACACGGCGTAGGCGCGGCGGACGATGATGACGGCCACGGCCAGCAGACCGACATTCATCAGGCAGTAGATCGCCTTGCCGAGCTCGGTGGCGCCGTCGGTGGCGCTGATGCCGCCCCAGAAGGCCATCAGGCCGAACAGATGCAGCCAGAAACCGAAGTCGCGGTTGTTGCTGGTGTAGTCGACGATCCAGGCCAGGCTGAGCATGCCCAGGCCGAACCAGATCGAGACGATGCGGCGCATCTCCCAATCGATGTGGCTGACATTGAAGATCCAGGGCGTGAGGTCCATCGACATGAACCACAAGGCGACCGAGATGACCGCATAGATGAAGGGCACGCGGTAGAAGCGCAGCGCGATCGCGCCCGCTGCGATGGTGGCGAGCTCCATGAACAGCCAGCTGCCCTTGATCCAGACATAGAAGTCCTGAACCGTGCCGGGCTTGCCGAACCTGCCCCACCAGCCGAGCTCGGCTTGAATGCCGTAGACGGCGAGCGGCGCCATGGACACGGCGATGGCGATCAAGAGGCCACCGGGGATACGCAGGCTGCGGCGCCAGAGGTGGTCGCCGGCGAAGCCGAAGGCTGCGGCATAGGCGAGCGCGCAGGCGGTCAAAGCGCGGCCGCCTATTTGCGAGAAGGCCACCGTCGAGAACAGGCCCATGGCGCCGATCACGATCAGCGCCCCGGCGTACCAGAGCAGATGCGCGGCATCGAATTTAGCGCGGGGCGTGTCGGTGGAGGGGGCGCGCTGGTGGAGATAGGCCAGCAGGCGCTGCAGTTCGTCCGGGCTGATGGCGCCGGCGCTCGATGCGGCGCGGAGGTCGGTTTCGGAATAGGACATCGTCGTTACCTCGGGTGGTCCGCCAGCAGACGGGCACGGGGGGCCGGTCGCGCAAACGCTGCTCGCGTTGCGCGTCCCGGCCGACGCCGGCGTGGCGGATAAGGGTGAGTGTAGCGGAACGTGAGCGACGTTCAAGAAATTATTTGAGCGACGCTCAAATATTTCCGAGGTCAGGGATCAGCCCCCGCTCCCGCGCATCGGTTCCTGTCCGTGGGCCCGACGCCCGCACGTCACCCTCAGTGTCATTCCCCGCGCAGGCGGGGAATCCAGTACGCCGCGGCCTCTCGATCGATCACTGTCGCCTCTGGAATACTGGATCGTCCGCCTTCGCGGACGATGACAGATGGGGTGGAACGAGCTTTTTCAGCGTCATTGCGAGCGAAGCGAAGCAATCCAGAGTCCTTGCTCCGGCCCTGGATCGCGTCGCGGAGCCCGTCATCCGGCCGCGCTTCGCGCGGACCGGGTGGCTCGCGATGACGACCAACCGCGGCGCGAGGTCTGCGGCTAACGCTGTCGATGCCCCCCGCCCCTCAATCCTTGAAATACGGCTCCACCGGGCCGTGGACCTTGATGGTCAGCGGGTTGCCGTGGCGGTCCTTGGCGGTGCCGGCGGCGACGCGGATCCAGCCTTCGCTGATGCAGTATTCCTCGACATTGGTCTTCTCGGCGCCCTTGAAGCGGATGCCGACGTCGCGCGACAGGATTTCCGCGTTGTAATAGGGGCTCTTCGGATCGACCGAAAGGCGGTCGGGGAAGGTGAAGGTCTCGTTGTCGCTCACAGCAGTGCCTCGATCTCTTTCTTCAGCGCCTCGGGCGTGGTGGTCGGCGCATCACGCGACACCACATGGCCAGCGCGATCGACCAGGAATTTGGTGAAATTCCATTTGATCGCCGAGCCCAGCAGGCCCGTCTTCTCGCCCTTCAGGAACTTGTACAGCGGGTGCGCGTGCGTGCCGTTGACGTCGATCTTCGCGAACAGCGGGAAGGTGACATCGTACTTCGTCGAGCAGAACGCGCCGATCTCCTCGGCCGTGCCGGGCTCCTGGGCGCCGAACTGGTTACAGGGAAATCCGAGCACGGCAAAGCCCCTGTCAGCGTAGGCGCGGTGCAGCGCCTCGAGGCCACGATATTGCGGCGTGAAGCCGCAGGCACTCGCCGTGTTGACGATCAGGAGCACCTGGCCCTCGAAGCGCTTCAGCGGCACCTCTTCGCCCGTCAGCGCGGCCGCGGTGAAATCGTAGATGCTGGCCATCAGCCGAGCACCGGGTCGATCGGCGATGGCGGCGTGCCGCCGGCCTCGATGGCTTCGCCCGCGGCGAGGCACATGTCTTCGCGAAAGCGCTGGCCGACGAGCTGCACGCCGACGGGGACGCGGCCGACCATGCCGGTGGAGACCACGAGGCCCGGCAGGCCGAAAAAGGGAATCGCGATCTGCGTCAGCTGGGCGTGCCAGACCTGCTTGAACGACTCCTCGTCCTTGCGGTCGAGCTGGTCGGCGAACGGCAGCATGCCGGACACCGGCATCAGCAGCAGCGGGTGCTGCTCCATGAACAGGAGCCACTGCCGGGTCAGCGCAGCGCGGCGCGCCAAGGTCGCGGAGAGATCGAACGGATGCACCTTGTCACTGACGCCGCGCAGGCAGGCGAGCGCTCCCGGGTCGCCCTCCTTCTCCGCGGCCGCGAGTTGCGCCTCGTAGCCGTCGCCGAGCCAGAGACGGGTCTGCAGCAGCGCGGCCTCCTGCATCGGCGGCGTGTCCGCGATCTCCTCGACCGTCCAGCCGGCGGCTTCGAGCCGCTTGGCGGCGTCGCGCAGCGCGGCGACCACTTCGGGCACCGGGTTCAGGCCATCGGGATTGACGCAGAGCGTGACGCGCTTCGGCAGCGGCGGTCCCTCGAGCGGCACCGGCATCCACCAGATATCGCGGACGTCGCGCGCCGACATCGCCGCAAGCGCGATCCTGACGTCGTTGACGGTGCGGGCGAGCGGGCCGGAGACGGCGCTGATCTGCGGGCCGATCGGACGCTCCGGCAGGCAGGTGTTGAAGGCGGGGATGCGGCCGACCGTCGGGCGCAGGCCGTGGATGCCGCAGGCATAGGCGGGGTAGCGGACGGAGCCGGCGATGTCCGTGCCGTGGCCGATATGGCCGATGCCGGCGGCGGTGGCCGAGCCGGCGCCGCCGGAGGAGCCGCCGGGCGTGATGCCGGGGTCGCGCGGGTTCTTGGTGTGGCCGTGGATGAGGTTGCTGGTGAACCAGCGATAGGACACCGCCGGCGTGTTGGTGCGGCCGAGCAGCACAGCGCCGGCCTTGACGAAATTGTTGACGACGGGGTTATGCGCCGACGCGATCGCGTCCTTCTGCAAATTGAGGCCGTTGGTGGTGGCGTAGCCTTCCTGGTCGACATTGACCTTGATCGTGACGGGCACGCCGGCGAGCGGCCCCGGATCTTCGCCACGCGCGAGACGGGCGTCGATGGCGTCGGCCTGCTGCAGCACGTCCTCGGGCCGATGGTCGATCACGGCGTTGATCGCGGGGTTGACCGCATCCAGCCGGGCCAGCGCCGAGGTCGCGGCGTCGCGCGCGGAGACCTGTTTCGACTTGATGAGGGCGGCAAGGTCGGCAGCCGGCAGGCGCCAGAGATCGGTCATGAGAAGCTCCGTAATGGTCTGGCGTTCTTAGCGCGGCGGATGCGGCGGAGAAAGCAGCGCATTGCGTGGTGGGCTATGCAAGAGCAGCCCCCTCGCCTGCGCCAGTCTCACCGTGCAGAACCGCGGGAGCGCTGGCGCCCGCGGCCGTCCTTCGCCCGCCTCCGGCGGGTTCCTCAGGACGAGGGTTGAGCTTGTGGCGAGCGCACGTCGCAGCGCGCCCCACTTCTTCCCCTCATGGTGAGGAGCGCCGCGTGCGGCGCGTCTCGAACCACGAGGCCCCCAAAGCTCCTACGGCGATCGATACCCGTCCTGCATCGATCGATCCGGAAACAGGCTTGGTCAAGCCTGGCAATCGACTTTAAGAGCTGAAGCAACAACATCACAAAGGGGGAAACAGATGATCAGAACGGGCACCATCATGGCCGCTACATTCGTCCTCGCCGCCGCGGCAACGCTCGCGCCGCGCGCGGGGCACGCCGAGACCTACGCCTATGTCGGCAATGCCGACAGCAACGACATCAGCGTGTTCAAGTTCGATGCTGCCTCCGGCGAGATGACGCTGGTGCAGACGGCCGCGTTCGTCGGCGTCGAGAAGCCGGGCGCGTCGACCCCGCTCGCGGTCAGCCCGGACAAGCGCGTGCTGATCGCGGGCGTTCGCTCGCAGCCCTTCCAAGCCGAAAGCTTTGCGATCGACGCCAAGACCGGCCAGCTCACGCATCTCGGCAACGGCCCGCTCGCCGACAGCATGGCCAACATCGCCTTCGACCGCACCGGCAAGGTGCTGTTCAGCGCCTCCTATGGCGGCAACAAGGTGGCGGCGAATCCGGTGCAAGCGAATGGCGTCGTCGCAGCGCCGAGCCAAGTGATCCCGACCGGGCTGAATGCCCACGCCGTCCTGCCCTCGCCCGACAACCGCTTCGTGTTCGCGACCAATCTCGGCTCCGACCAGGTGCTCGGCTTCGCCTTCGATGCCGCCACCGGCATGCTGACGGCCAAGGACGCGCTGACGGTGAAGACGCCGGAGAAATCAGGCCCGCGGCACTTCATCTTCCACCCGAACGGCAAGTTCATCTATCTCCTGCACGAGCTCAACGCCGATCTCGCGGTCTATGCCTATGACGCCGATAAGGGGACGTGGACCGAGCAGCAGCGCGTCACCACCCTGCCCCCTGGCTTCACCGGCAAGCCCTGGGCGGCCGATCTTCATGCGACGCCTGATGGCACCTTCCTCTACACGTCAGAGCGCGGCTCCAACACGCTGGCGGTGTTCAAGATCGATGCGGCCAGCGGGCGCGTGACTCCGATCGGCAGCGTGCCGACCGAGACCCAGCCGCGCGGCTTCGCCATTGATCCCACGGGGCGCTATCTCGCCGCCGTCGGCGAGGTCTCGAACGGCATGACGGTGTACCGGATCGATGCCCCGAGCGGCGCGCTGGACAAGGTGAAGTCCTACGCGGTCGGCAAGAAGCCGAACTGGGTGGAGTTCGTCAGCCTGCCGTGAGCGGCGGGTGGAGAGAGCGAACTTGTGGCCATCCTTCGAGACGCGCGCCGGAGGCGCGCTCCTCAGAATGAGGGCGGAATATGCGGCGAGGATTGTTCTCCGCATTCCTCTCCGCACACCGGACTGTTTACCCTCATGGTGAGGAGCGCCGTCTTCGGCGCGTCTCGAACCATGAGGCCCCGCTGCGGCGCGGCATTCCCCAGGGCGTACTCAGTCCCTATATACGATGCCATGAGCATGCCCCCCGCCCAGCCTGAACGACATCCTCTCGCGGTTCAGAATCCGGAACTGGACGACGCCGCGATCCGGCGGCTGGTCGAGACGTTCTACGGCCGTGCGCGAGAGGACGCGCTGATCGGGCCGATCTTCAACCGCACGGTCGAGGATTGGGACGAGCACATCGGCAAGATCAGCGATTTCTGGTCGTCGATGTTCCTGAAGACTGGACGCTACAGTGGCGCGCCGATGCGGCCGCATCTGTTGCTCGAATTGCACGGCCCGCATTTCGACCGCTGGCTGCAGCTGTTCGAGGCGACGGCGACGGACCTGTTCCCGCCCGAGCTCGCCGAGCTCTTCATCATCCGCGCGCGGCGGATCGCCGACAGTTTCGAGATGGGAATCGCCAGCACGCGCGGCGAACTCGTGCGTCCTCGGCATTCCGTCTGAGGCCGCGTTCGATCAGCGGCCGTGCCGATGCGCTCAATGGCGTGTCATCGATTGCGCGCTCATGTTGAAGATCGCTTCCGAGAACGGAAACTCCAGCACGATCTCGCCGTCCTCGTCGGTGACCTCGATGACGGCCGTCATCAGCGCCGCATTGCCACCTTCGGTGCGCAGCAGTTCCTTGATCATGTCGCGTGCGACTTCCCAGGCGCGGTCGGGATTGCGCAGCACTTCGCCGTCGGTGTCGGAGACCAGTTCCTCGCCGATCCGTGTGTTGAAGAAATATCGGGGCATCGTCAGTTTCCAATGGGGTCGCGCGCTGGGGTTTTGAAGTCTCAAACGTCTCACAACTGCTTTATCCAGCCCATTCCGCCCCAAATCTAAGGGCGGAACAGAACGGCCATGCGAAGCCATCGATCACGAATTCGTTGTTTTCGCGGCTCCTCCGGGCGAAAACGACAACAACTCGCGGGTGCGGCTTTGCACTGCAATAAACGGGCCTGAGAGGCTCAAACAAAAAGATTCCACTGGCGAACTTTTCGTAGAACGGTAGTTTAATTCGGAGGACGACAACCGTCCCGTCGTGAAGGAGAGGACAATGGCCTGGAAAGCTCCCAAGATTGTTGAAGTGCCGGTCGGCATGGAAATCAACATGTACGCTTGCGCCGCCCGCAAATAATTCGCGGGTGTGACGTCCAGGTCCCGCTGGGATCAAGTCCCGCTGGGATCGGGACGTCGACGCTTGAGGGTGGGGATCTGTGATCGCGTCCGGGCACGCGCCCATGCGAAGGTCCGATATCCCACCCTCGTCGCTGTCCTGACCTGCCGATCCCCCGAGATTGCTCGTCATCCTGCCGCCGGTAATCGCGTGCGCCACCACAGCTGAATTCCAGGAGACGGCTCATGCTTCGCCTCGTCGTCCTGGGCGCCGCCGCGGGCGGCGGAGTCCCGCAGTGGAATTGCGGCTGCGCCGTGTGCCGCGCCGCGCGCACCTCTCATCCCGAGATCCGCAACAGCCAGGCGTCGGTCGCCGTCAGCGCCGACGGCGCCAACTGGTTCCTGATCAACGCCTCGCCCGACCTGCGCCAGCAGCTGACCGCCACGCCGCAATTGCATCCGAAGCCAGGCGCGCTGCGCCACAGCCCGATCGCCGGCGTGATCCTGACCAATGGCGAGATCGACGCCATCACGGGCCTGCTCTCGATGCGCGAGAGCTCGCCGTTTTCGATCCATGCGCATCCGAAGGTGCTTGCGATCCTGCGTTCCAACAACATCTTCGATGTGTTGAAGGAGGAGAACGTCAAGCGCGTGCCGATCGTGATCGACGTTCCGTTCCGCCCCACTCTGCAGGACGGCGCGCCGTCGGGCCTGGAGATCACGGCCTTCGCGGTGTCCGGCACCAGCGCCTGGTATCTGCGCGACAAGCAGCATCCCGGCGGCAGCGCCTCGGCCGGCGACACGCTGGGCCTGAGGATCGAGGACGTCGAGAGCGGCCAATATGCCTATGTCATCACGGCCTGCGCCGATGTCGACTTTGACTTGAAAACGAGATTGAAGGGCGCGCCGCTGGTGCTGTTCGACGGCACGGTGTGGCGCGACGACGAGATGATCCAGGCCGGACTCGGCAACAAGACCGGGCAAAGCATGGGGCATATCGCGATGTCCGGAGACAGCGGCGCGATCAGGCAGCTTTCGGACCTCGGGATTGGCAGGAAGATCTTCCTGCACATCAACAACTCCAATCCGGCGTGGCTGCACGCCTCACCCGAGCGGCAAACGTTGGAACGCGAGGGATGGGAAATCCCCGCTGAAGGGATGGAGATCGTATTGTGAGTGAGGTCAATCTGAGCGGAATGACGGCGCTGTCGATCGGACGCGGCGTCACGCTGAACACTGCAAGCGAGCTGGAAGCGGCGCTGCGCCATATCGGCGCGACGCGCTATCACAATCACCACCCGTTCCATAAGCTCTTGCACGGCGGCAAGCTGAACAAGGGCCAGGTCCAGGCCTGGGCGCTGAACCGCTACTACTACCAGTCGACGATCCCGCTGAAGGACGCAATGGTGATGACCCGCTTCCGCGACCGCGCCACGCGGCTGGAATGGCGGCACCGCATCGAGGATCATGACGGCGATATCGGCAGCGAGGGCGGCATCGAGCGCTGGCTGAAGCTGACCGAAGGTCTCGGCCTCGACACGGCGTATGTGGAATCCACCGAGGGCATCCTGCCGGCGACGCGCTTCGCGGTGGAAGCCTATGTGCATTTCTGCCGCGACCGTTCGCCGCTCGAGGCGATCGCCTCGTCGCTGACCGAGCTGTTCGCGCCCGGGATTCACGAGGAGCGCATCTCGGGGATGCTGGAGCACTACGACTTCGTCAACAACGACACCATGAGCTACTTCAAGCGCCGTCTCACCCAGGCCCCGCGCGACGCGAACTTCGCGCTGCACTACGTCAAGGAGCACGCCACCACGCCGGAGCAACGCGCCGCGGTGTGCAACGCGCTGATCTTCAAGACCAACGTGCTGTGGGTGCAGCTGGATGCGCTGTATCATGCGTATGTCGAAGGCCACATCCCGCCGGGCGCATTCGTGCCGAAGGAGAGGTAGCATGCGCGTTGTGGACCACCGCTGTCGTACCACGATAGGTGCGCCCCCCTCCCCCTTGCGGGCAGGGCTATCGCACGTGACTGAGGAGTTCGAAAAAGAAGTCATCGCTCCAACCGGCGCGC